>NZ_JADEWN010000045.1 GCF_015207655.1 Gloeocapsopsis crepidinum LEGE 06123
GGTGAGTAATTAGTGATTAGTGGCTAGAAATATTGCTCTAAATAGACTTAAGTTTAAATGTGCAACAAAAGCAAGGGAATCGCAACACCCAGCCAGATCAAAAAGCAATATCGCGTCAATTGCAATGCTTGATAAACTTTGACTGCAGTAACCGAATGAATGTCATCTCCAAGTAGAGGCTTGTGTTTGGCAACTCCTCTATACCAATTTGTTCCTCCCACTTGTACGCCAAGTACAGCCGCATAAGCGCATTCACTCCAACCTGAATTAGGACTAGGATCTTGCACCGCATCTCGACAGCAAATGCGCCAAATATAGCGAGGCTTACCTGATAAAATTGCTAAAGTTAACACGGTCAAACGACACGGTAGCCACGTTAAGGCATCTTCCCAGCGAGCGCTAAACCAACCTAAGTAAGTATAAGGTGCTTCGCGATAGCCCACCATTGAATCTAAAGTACTTGCCGCTTTGTAAGCTAAAGCAACCGGAACACTACCAATAAATGGTATGAAAGCACCAGCGATCGCATAAAATAAAGGTGCCATTACGCCATCTGTAGCATTTTCACTGACAGTCTCTAAAACTGCCCGCAAAATTTCAGTCTCAGAAAGATTTGCTGTATCTCTCCCAACATATTTACTAAGGCTAGAACGTGCTTGCGTGATGTTCCCAATGCTGAGTGGCTGTAAGACTTCTTGTGCAGCTAATCTGAGGCTTCTTGCAGCAAAACAACTTGCCAAGAGAATGCTTTCGACAACAATTCCAAGACTAGGGTGAAGTAATTTAGTAGTTTGTACAATTAACCATCCGACTAAACCACTGCCAGCCACTAATCCGATGCTTAAAATGATACCAGCTAAGCGTTGTGTCCATTGACTATTAAAGTATTTCCAAGCAATTTTATTAAAGCGGGCGATCGCCCAACCCATAACGCGCACTGGATGAGGAAAACCCCAAGGATCGGCAATCAGGTAATCTAAAAAAGCAGCGAAAACTAAAACAACAATTGAGTTGATATTGATGAGAAATTGGCTCAAAAGCAAGGTAATAATCGTAAGTCAAAATTTAATCTTAAGTCAGTCAGTGCAAAGAAATGTCACTTACTGCTAGTCATTCGGGCATGGGCAAGCAAGATGCCTACCCTACCTTTAATGTTTATTTAATCCAGTTAATCTACTAATAGCTGAGTCATCAGTCACTAAACAACAAAGCTTGTTGCTTCTCCTTGGGCTGCTTGCCAACTGCGAGCATCATAGTAAAGGTCTGCAAGAGTAATAGTATAGAGTGCTTCTTTGAGTTTTTGGTGTAATCGCTGCCACAAGGTAAAAGTTACCCAATCTTCCGCTTGAGTTGGCGCTGGACTATGGCGAGGTAAAGGTTCAATTGTTTCGCCAACAGATTCTAGTATTTGTCCTAGAGAAATTTGCGCAGGCGATCGCGCTAATTTGTATCCACCCTGAACACCGCGAATTGATTCTACTATTCCGGCACGGCGCATTTCAATCAGTAATTTTTCCAAGTAAGGAGCGGGGATATCTTGGCGTTGAGCGATCGCTTTTACTGATACAGGTCTATTCTTGGGCTGTAAACTCAAATCAAGTAATGCTTTAACGCTGTAATGTCCGCGAGTTGTTAGCTTCATGCTGTCAAGTTAGACCTCATGTTAAATTTTTTACGATTTTCAATTATCAAAAAAATATTTGCTAGACTCAAATATCATTCGTTGAACGAGCAATACTCAATAAGACGACGCTCTTCACTTTTTGTGCAATCCCAATTCATAAGTTTGTCATCCTAAGGAAGCTCAATTTATTTCCTTATTCTTGAATACCAGACTCGATTACTAGAGTTTTGAGTACAACCAAAATAAATATGATGTGTGGATTAGTTATCTTGCCCACCTACACTCGATAGTCGATACAGCTATTTTACATTTAATTAAATTGACAGATAGATGTCAGAATTGTTGTCTTTCTCTGACTTTAAGGAAGCTTATCAGGTTAACAAGTATCTATGTAGTAGAAGTTATACTCCAACTTATTCGCCTACTCAGTTTCTACCTTAGCATTGCCTCCTTACCTTATCAGTAACTTGAGATAGTTGCTGTATTCATTCTTTTTTAGTGTGCTTCAGTTAGCGTCAAGAACTTAAGTGGATCAAGGTATGAACAACACTTAGATAGTTATCATGAATACCAACAGTGTTTATAACTGATTAACTTAACAGTAAGGTAACTACATAAGCGCAAATATTGATTAAATTCAGTGTAAGATATTTTATTGAGCTGATATAAATCTAAGTGTTACTCCTATTAAGCGTTAGTAAGCTAAGATCAAACTCAGTTATTTACTTCATTCATTCGTTTTAGTACTAAGTTGATGAGTAAAAAGAAAAAAATCGAGCCACTAACTGGTGAAGAACTCCTGAAGAAAGTCAAGGAGCTAGAAAACCTAAGTAAAGAAGAAAAGGCTAAAGCCTGTGGCTATTATACCGTTACTAAAAATGGTATTGAGCGTGTTAACATGATGAAATTTCTTAATGCCTTAATTGATGCAGAAGGCATTGAGTTAGACAGTACAGCACATGCTAATGGACGCGGCGGACGGAGTGCTAGCTATAGAATCAGCGTGCAGTCAAATGGTAACTTACTAATAGGCTCTGCTTATACAAAACAAATGGGTTTAAAACCAGGAGATGAATTTGAAATTACCCTAGGTCGCAAGCACATTCGTTTAAAGCAACTTGACGAAGATGGCGAATTTGATGAAGTCGAAGTTGCATCCTAAGCAATTTTATATATGATTTTGAGAGGAGAATTGAGGTATTTGCCATTATTCTCCCTCTACTCGAACTTCCTTATTTAGGCAAGACTCATTGCTGCAAACTAGCCAAGGATAAGTCCTTAGATTGTGGTGATGCTGGCAAGACTTGGTGCAGTGCTTGACGCATCAACTCTAAGTTGCAAGTTAATCCAATTTGTTCTCGTTCTAGTAAACCTAAAATATGCTCGTGGTTGTTGCGTTCAACTACAGGTAACTGATGTAAACCTCGTGCTGCCATACGGGCTAAAGCATCAGATAAAAGTTCATCGGGGTAAGTGTAAAGTAGCTCAGTTGTACAAATGTCAAAGAGTTGAGATAAAGAAAAATTCGGCTCATTAGATGGATGTACCAAACTGGAGTTACTAACACTTATTCTGTGCTGTTCCCAGAGAGAAATTGCGCGGGAAATGTCTTCTGAAGTGACGATACCAACCAATCTTTGAGTTTCATCAATAACCAACGCACTCCGGCGGCGATCGCGAGTCATTGCCAAGCCTGCTTCCCAAATAGGCAGTGTTGCAGATAATATCAACGGAGTTTGATGCATCGCCTCGGCGACAGAGATTTGTTGTAAAATTTCTTGTTCGCGATCTGTCTCCACACTCAAATTCAACTGTTGTAGATGCGCGTCAGAAGTTGCACTAGGCTTCATGCGCTCAACAAGCCATACACTTAAACCTACCGCTGCCATCAACGGTAAAACAATGCGATAATCTCGTGTCAGTTCAAATAACAATAGAATAGCCGTCAAAGGTGCTCGCGCACTTGCTGCTAATACTGCTGCCATACCTACCATTGCATAAGCTGGAGGTGCTGCCATATAAGGAGTCATCCCTGGTAAGACAATTGCCAAAATTTTGGCATAGGCTCCTCCTAATGAAGCGCCGAGAAACATTGCTGGAGCGAATATACCCCCGACTAAACCACTCCCTAAACTAATTGCAGTTACGACTAACTTTACTACCAATAACACCACAAGCAATTGCAAAGAGAATTCCACATCCTGCAACATTGCTTCTACAGTTTCATAACCGATACCCAAGATTTGGGGATACTGTAGTGCGACTAAACCAACACAAGCACCGCCAATAACAGGATGAATTGCTAAAGGAATTTTTGCCAACCAAGCGAAACCAGGAACTTGTCCTTGAAAGCAAGCTCGCAGTAACTGTAGAGATTGGGTGTAAGTTATTGAAACAAGACTAGCACCTAAGCCCAAACCAACGTATAAGGGAAATTCTAACGGACTGCGAACTTCGTAAACTGGCAGTGTAAAAGCAGGTTGTCCTCCTAAGCCAATTTGAGCAATTAATGCTGCTACGACTGCTGCTAGCAGCACAACACTCACAGCAGAAGTAGCGAATGTAGTTCCTAAAACAACTTCTAACGCAAAAAAAACACCTGCGATCGGAGCGTTAAACCCTGCTGCTAACCCTGCTGCTGCTCCAGCCCCTAACAACAAGCGACGTCGCTCTTGCGACATCTGTAGGGTATGACCCAGCCGTAAACTAAAATTAGCACCAATCTCCACGCTAGGTCCCTCTGGTCCCAATGAAGCCCCACTGCCCAATGAAACTGCAGCAGCAAACATCTTAATAATTGGTTGTAATTCTTTACAAGTAACATGAGGAGCATGACTACCTTGCGTTGCGGCAATTAAAGAAGAAAGCCCTAGACCAAAATCTTGTTTAGCACCGCGCATTAAACCAACAACCAATCCACCTAATAATGGGACACACGCAAGTGTCCAAGCTCCCCAACGAGAAATAATTCCCATCAAATCTTCTAGCATTAAATGGTGGATTAGCTCGATTAAAAAGTGAAAGAAAACGACAGCTAAACCAGTGCTCCCGCCGATCAGCACAGCTAACATGAGCACAACGCTTTCTGGGGATAGCTGAAAACGGTTCAGTAAATGAGTTAAGCCAGTAGAAGGTGTTGATACTGCAGGCTGTATCGGCACCTTCCGTAATTCAACAGGGAGACTTGGTGCCTCCTCTGGGGATTGGGGAGAAAGGGCAGTCATGAAAAATGTGAGGAAATGTGATAAAAGCTTTAATTTTTATTGCTTACTTTTCATTTTGATTGATCTTTTGGCTCGCCGACAAGTATGTCTTGCCTGAGTGCAAGAGGATTTGATTCATAATTGTAATTACTGAGAAAAGTTCATTTCTACCTCATTTAGATGAGTTACAGCATTGGTCAATGCGCTAGCGTTGTGACAAGTTAGAGATAGAGAGGAGCGCAGTAGCTCGTAAATGAGTGATTAGTGGATAGTGGCTAGTTTTGAATTTTGAATTGAAGAATTTTCTTAACTCAACACTTCACGACTCAACACTCAACACTTATAACTTCTAGTCTTCCCCAGGTTTCTCTGCTCTGTTTGTGCTACAAGCCCTTCTTAAATGTTCATAAATATATGTACTGCGAGTATGGCTATCTATCACAAAAATGGGCAGACTAAGATTTGGGGCGTATAGAAAATACAACTCAGACTGATGGCACTCCGCTGTAAAGCGAGAAAAGAACTGATTCGACGCGCTATGAACACTCACACCTTTGATCACCACTCCGTAACCTGTCCAATTTGCCAACGTGCTGGCAATCTCAAACAAATCAAAAAGTGTAATGGACTATTTACATGTCCTCATTGTCAAGAGCGATTGGTAGTGAGTTGGAGCGGGCACTATGTACGCGATCCGCATAGCTCTAAGCAAGTTGAGATGACTCATTTACTTCGTCGTCAAAGTCGTCCTTGGGCAAGAATTCTACGAGATTTTAGCTTCATTAAGCGTACCGCAGCGATCGCTGCAATTGGTAGTGCCATTCTTTTAGGTATTAGTGTTGTTACCTTAGAAACATTGAAATCAGGACAGGAATCAAATTCAGAACCATCAAAGGAAATTGTTGTCGATCCCCCACAGGAGTCATCATAAGAAAGCTGGGGAGTTTTGAGTTTAAGAGAGTTATGAGTGTTGAGTGTTGAGTTCTGAATTAGAAGATTCAACTCAAAACTCAAAACTCAAAATTCAAAACTTTTGAGAACTCACGTATTCAAAACTAATTACTCTTTCACTCGCCCCTCACTCCTCGCTCCTCGCCCCTTCTCAGTAGCGTCAAACCTTGAGTGCTTCCTAACTGCTGTGCTGCAGGAAGTTGGAGATTTTTAAGTGTTGGGGTATCGAGGAGCAAATAGGATGGCGAATGTTGTTGCCATTGCTGCTGAAGCTGGTTGTGAGTAGCAGTAACAATTTGGCGATCGCTATAAAAATTTAGCGAAGGACGATCGTAAGGAAAGGATGTATAAACAATCTGTCCTGTGGGTGTCGTCTTTTGGATCATCGCAGCAACAGGTTTTACAGAATAAGCTTCGGCAAGTTCCCAAACCCAGTGGGAAGAAGTCATAAATAGTACAAGCGAGACATACATTCCCCAAATTAAAATTATCAAAAACTGGCGATCGCCTCGTCTAGCTAAGATATTTGCCAAAATCATTGTGCCTGCAACTGCAGCTAAAATCATTTGTAATGCGCCATCTTGCGCAGGACTCCAAGGACTAAAGTAGAAGCTGCCAATAGTGGCTCCTACAGCAAGTAGCCCCAAACAGACAACGACAGGGCGCGGATATGATGCATCAGATGTACACCAGTAATCAGCCAGCTGCGCTCCCACTGCTAAAGAAATAGCTGGATATATCGGCAAAACATACCAAGGAAGCTTGGTTTGCATCACAGAAATTATTACGAAATAAAAGCTAATCCACACAAGGATCAGTTTTGCCCAGCTCCAGTTGCGATTTTCCCATGCTTTACGCAAACCTTGTGGTAAAAATATCAGCCAAGGAAAGCTGTACTTTAAGATTTCTAATAAATAATACCAAGGTGGTTCGGCGTGATTTTCTACACTTGCCCAAACACGACTCAAAGATTGAGCCATAATTGCTGTATTGGTGAAAGTGTTACCGTATTCCAACCATTGAGCCAAGTACCACCAAGCTACAGGCGCAGCACCAACAAAAACACCTGCCCACAGGTAAGGACTCGTTAGTAAGCGGGGCGTATCCCAAAACAAAAATAACAGTGCGATCGCCAGCAGCAATAATCCAATGATTCCTTTAGTCAGACAAACTAAGGCAAACCCAATACCAACACCTAAGCAGTAACGCAAATTACGACGCGATCGCAGTACACACAACATCATCAACAGAAAAAAACACACTACTGCCCCATCCAACATTGCTAATCGCCCATGACGCACCATCGGTAGCAGTGTGAGGTAAACTAACGCAGCAAAAATCGCAGGCGATCTCCTAGGAAAAATTTCCCGCCCGACACAATATAGTAGAGGTACAGAAACTGCACTCAGCATCGCTCCTGGCAAACGTGATGTCCATTCATTAACTCCACCAAGCGAGTATGCCCCAGCTATTAATAAATGCATGAGTGGCGGCTTATTGAGATAAGGTGCGTTTCCTAATGTAGGATGCAGCCAACGCCATGAATTGACAGGCGATCGCCAAATTTCGCGGGCAACTTGGGCGATAGTACCTTCATCCCAATCGCGTAATGGTAATCCTCCTAGATTGATGCTGTAAACTAGCACTGCGGCTAACAATAACGCTAGAATCCACGACCAATCAACCTTACTGTTGCGTCGGTAATCAAATTTTGAAAACTCCCAATGAAAGCGATCGCGCATATCTTAGAATACTTGATAATTCTGATTTTCAAGTCTAGCTTCAACCAAATATTGATGGTCAGTTTATTTACTTTTTTGCTGTTCTACTACCTACTTAAATCTGCTACGAAGCATTGGAGCGTTGTATCAGGAATTTTGCTCTAATTCCCTGATCTCTGATTCTTGACCCTTCTTCAATCAAATTTTCTAAAAAATAACTATAGTTTAAGGATTATGAGGATTTTCTTATCTTTTTTACGATTGGCTCACAAAATCTCTTGATTTATCAATTTTATTCAAAGATTTACCTGAAAGTATTGTAATTTAAGAAGAATTACTTAGGCTAAACTACGTAAGTATTTTTTCTATACATATGCTACTGATACAGAATAGACTCGAGTACAGTCGTAGTAGACTGCGACATCTGTTGGTAAGGATTAGTCTTAAAGTCAAACCTTACTATAAATATGCCGTTCAAAATCCGAAGTGGCTTTTGATGTTTTTGTTCTCGCGGTTTCAGATAGTTCGTTCTCTAATCGACATTTTTTATCCAAAAGTAGAACTTGAGCAATATTCAGAAGTATCTATATTTGAAGATCTTGATGTAGAAAATGTCATTCAAGTATTACAAGAGGATGGCTTATATCTCGGTATTCAACTTCCGCAAGCAATTGTAGAAGAGATTTTAGAATTTACAGAGCGCGAGCAGTGTTATGCCAATCTCAACCCACAACTTATGTTTCATACAAATAGTAAAGAAGTTTGGCAAGAAAAGTATGGTTCTCTTGTCGTTAGCGACTATGTAGATCCTGAGAAAAATTGCCGCGCAATCGAGAGAATTATTCAAGATCCTAAGTTACTCACAATAGCAGCTACTTACTTAAATGCAAAACCAGTGTTTACAGGATCGCGGCTGTGGTGGAGTTTTGCAACAAATACCAGTTTTGAGGAAAGATTAAATTTTGCCCAAGAGTTATTTCATTACGATCCAATTGACTATCGTTCTCTAAAATTCTTTTTCTACTTAACTAATGTAGACTCTAGTAGTGGACCTCATGTTTGCGTTCGTGGAAGTCACAAAAACAAAAAGATTACTCATCAATTGACTTTATTTATTGGTCGTAGCGATCGCGATATCAGTCAATATTATCAACAAAAAGATATCCTAACAATCTGCGGAAATGTAGGTTTTGGTTTTGCCGAAGATCCCTTTTGCTTTCATAAAGGAACTCCACCCCAACAATGCGATCGCCTGATGTTACAAATCGAATTTTGTTTAAACAACTACCATTTTTAAATTGCTCGGCACATAACCACTTGGGCAAGTCTTAAACTGCAGCTTTAAGTACAAATTGCTTTGACTTCATGAGAACATCTAAAAAGGCAAAAACTGCAGGGCTTTGTAGTGCATCTGCTAACACAGCTACTCCAATGATCCTTTCGAGAGGAATTGGTAGAGTAAACGCTTGCAACCCTAGTGGTACTGGTTCGGCAGCTAATCGGGGAAGAATGGCTGCACCTAAGCCTTGAACAACCATGCTGACAATTGTTGAATCTTCCCTGACTTCATAGGCAATATTCAAGGGACAATCAGAGAATCTCAAATGATTGCGAATTCTAATTGAGCAAGTATTTGTCGATGGAACAATTAAAGGATATGCAGCTAATTGCTTCCAGTTGAGTTTTTGAGTAGTGGTTGAAGCAGTTGGAGGTAGTAATACAATGTAATCATCGCGCAATAACTCCCAAGTTTCAAATTCATCACTAGCAGGAAGATAAGTGAAGCCCAGGTCGGCATGACCTTCACGCAAAGCTTGTTCTACATTGATGTAATCGTAATGCTCTGTAATTGTGACTGCAATTTTAGGAAAGTCACTGCGAAACTGGGCAATCACTGCCGGTAGAATATGCGTTGCCACACTACGAAAACAGGCAATTTGCACTTGTCCTCCATCTAAGCCTTTTTCGAGGTTTGCTTCTTTAGCCATTGTGTCGAGTAACTGTAGTACATGCTGGGCATGAGCAATAATTCGTTTTCCTACGGGTGTAGGACGCGCACCATGACGTCCACGCGCAAGTAAGACAACGCCTAAGTCTTCCTCTAAAGCAGCGATCGCATGACTCACTGCAGACTGTGATATTTCCAAATGCAATGCAGCCGTACTGAAGTTTTCATGTTCTGCGACTGCAACTAATGCCCGCAACTGCGAGATCTTGATTTTGTTAGTCATGTCACTCATAGCACTTTCAAAGCAATTAGTTAAACCCTTCGGATAAAACTCAAGGCTTCTTCATCGTGGCATTCCTTGACATATGAATTCTATTCATACATTCCATGCATAGTTTACTTGGATTGTCAAGAAGAACATTGTTAAAGTGGATTTATTAAGAGAAGTAAACGATGTGATGTGAGGTCATCAAGATTTGGTATGAAGTATTCGATTAGTACCTTTGAGCGAGAAAAATTAGAGTTTCTCTATCATCAACCACCAAAAAAAGCAAAACGTACTGACGTTTTTGCACCCATAAAAAGCATTTGGCAACAAGTAGTGAACTATCTGAACGCCAAGAATGAACTACAAGTTTGGCAAAGTTCAGATCGCAATGGTCGTACATGGTGGAATGCTTACGATCCAATAACAGGACGCAAGACAAAACGCGATTCCGAATCTGAAATGCGTACTTGGATTGAAAAGCGATATTACCAATAACTAAAGTTCACTATTAAGTTAGGAGGAATAAGAATGATTTTCTCTAATCGCAATCAAGAATCTATCTCGGTCAATCAAGCTAGCAATAAGCAAAAATCTTTCCATCCATTGCTGCGTCCGCTAGTTAATTTCTGGAAGTTTAGCTGTTACTATGCAGATTACAAAGCACGTGTTTGGGATCTCAAATAAATTTATAACAGCAACCAAATCCCTAGTCCGCACTGGGGGTTTTTATTTATGGTGTGCCACGCCTTGTTACTATAGTTACATTTATTTACCTTGATTTGCGAGAAAATGAAGCTTCGGATGATGAAGACATAATTTATAAATTGGGGTAGTAAATGACGTTAAGTAGCTGGGTATTAACTAAAGGAGATGGACCTATTGTTGCTGTTGCGCTACATGATGGTCATGATATCCGCGAAGAAGTTGCCCCACTACTCAGCGTCACCGAAGCAGATCGCTGGCGAGAAGAAGATCCTTATACTGCACACTGGACAACAATTGGCGATACCAGAATTGTTGCACGGCGATCGCGTTTTGAATTTGACCTCAATCGTCGCCGCGATCAAGCTGTTTATATTAAGCCTGAAGATGCATGGGGATTAAAAGTGTGGAAAAAAAGACCACCCCGTGCTATCATCGAGCGTTCTTTGGCAGAACATGACGCCTTTTATGCAACGTTAGAAGGAGTCTTGAGCGATCTTGAACGTCGTCACGGTCGCTTTATTGTATTTGAGTTGCATACCTACAATCACTTACGTTTTGGACCTGACTCATTACCAGCCGATCCGCGATACAATCCTGAAATTAACATTGGGACAGGAACACTCGATCGCCAACGGTGGGCACCTGTCATCAACCGTTTTACCAAGGATTTACAAGCATTCAACTTTTTGGGTAGACATTTAGATGTCCGCGAAAATATTAACTTCTCTGGCGGTTACTTTCCTCGTTGGGTGCATCAAACTTTTCCCGACTCAGCATGTGTTTTATCAATTGAAGTCAAGAAGTTTTTTATGAATGAATGGACGAATGAAGTAGACATCGTGCAGTTAGATGCAATTCGTCAAGCACTGCAATCGACTGTTCCAGGTATCATTGAAGCTTTAAATCAAGTTGATGCAGGTGTTACCAGTAACGCGTATCAATTAGTTTGAGTAAAAATATTGATGTGCGAGGATTGAAGAGTAAAATTAAAATAGCACCACGTGGATGAAATCGTGGAGACAATAAAGAGGGTTGAGGAAGCGAGAGACAAAGAGACAAGGAGTTCTGAACTAGAAGATTCAACTCAAAACTCAAAACTAGTCACTAGCCACTAGTTACTGGCTTCTCTTCGGCTACCAACAGTAAGTTATACCTTCTACCCTCTATATTTGCTTGCTTTGAGGTTTAAAGCATGAGTGTAGAAGATCGGCGGATAGGGCTTGAACAAGAGTTTTTTTTAGTAGATGAACAAGGTGTTATTTCGCAGCGCGGTGATGAGTACTTGCAGCGTTGTCAAGAAGTAGCAACATCAGAAGGACGAAATCCGCAGCATTTTGCCCCTGAATGGGTAAAAAGTATGGTGGAGATTAATACACCGCCTGCGTATAGCGTAACAGAGCTAGCAACAGAGTATTTAAGTAATCTTAAGGTAGCACTTAAGGTAGCCAAGGAAATGAGTCTTAGGCTCTATCCTTTATCTACCTATCCATTGCACGTTATGCCGACAATTCGTAACAAGCCGTGGTATCACATTCAAGTCCGCACTATAGGCTTTGATCGCTTTATGCACGCGGCACGATGCACGGGAACGCACATTCATTTAGATCTTCCTGAAGGAATTATCGATCGACGTGTAGGTGTATCTTACGACTCTACGCTAGAGGCACGCACTGAACTACTTAATATATATAACTTAGCAACAGCTTTAGATCCATCACTGATTGTATTATCGCGGGCGTGTCCTTTTTACGAAGGACGAGTTATGAAATTTGCGGCGCATACCGTACGTTATCGCGGTAGTGAGGTTTTTGGCTGGGAAGGAGTGTATACCCATTTGCAATCGGTGGGTGGATTACAGCCTTATGCAGCAGACACGGAAGAATTGGTCGAGTTACAGTTTGCGCGGTACTACTCTTGGTTAGCAGCGATGGATAAAGCAGGAGTAGAACGACATTTGTTTAAAGAAGCTGGGGGAAACCTGCTTAAAGCAGCGTGGAATCGCGTGCGACTCAACAGTATTGGTACAGTAGAAATGCGCGGTACTGATAGTAATTATCCTCAGGTCATTTTAGCGATCGCAACAATACTCTATCACGCAGCACATCGCGTGCGAACTGAGCAATTGACAGTGAAACCAACTGAGGGAGTTCGTACATTTGAATTACATGGCAATATCCTTGCTGTACCAGATTTCCACTATCTTGATGGGGAATTATTGTATGCTGCTGTTACTGAGGGTGTTAACAGTGCTGAAGTTGTTGCCTACTTAGATTCGATTCTTGATTTTGCTGTGCAAGAAGGTGGTGAAGGATCGCACTATCTAAAAACTTTGAGATCTTCATTAGGGCAATACCAGACTACTGAAGCCGAAATTTTGCAAGACTTTTTCCCAACTACTGAAGAAATCTCGCAAGAAAATGGGTTGTGCTTAGTACGTCAATGCTGCGACAAGTTGGAACAGCAAGTCGCATTTCTAGAACAATCACATTTAGAGATGCTTGCGGAGTCCTCCGACTGAAGTTGGGGCTACATAGGCAAAGTGTACCTTCATACACTAAAACAAAACTTCTACAGTCAGTCCACGGAGGTGAATATGGTTTGTTTAGTAGCGAATTTATGCGCCTTCGCGTTCAGGCAGGAAGTCTAATGAATCAAAAACTACCACAAAGCCGATACAATCTCTGATGGGGCAGTAGGGAGTGTGACTACTGTAGGTTAATTCAAGATAGGCAGATTGTTATGGTGCGTTGGTTGATGGCGATCGCTTTATTTGTGTTACTCACAGCTTGTAGTGGTGAAGTCGAACCAAGTAATAAACTTGTACAACAGGCGATCGCACTTCAGCTAGAACAAACACAACAGCAATTAAGTCAACAACTCGGCGTACATCTCCAAGGAATAGAAATTCAACACGTCACCGTTACACAGCGCGAACTAGTAGAAATTCAAAGCTTACCTGTCTCTCATGTTCGTGGTACATACGATTTAACGCTCAAATTACCGCGCAAAGTCACTCAAAAGCACAATTCCTTTGATGTCTACTTGCAACGTCAGCAAGAAGGTAAAACATGGCGGCTTTTGATTCCGCAAGCAGAAAAAGATAAATTGACCTGGTTGAGTTATTTGATTCGATAATAGTATTTAGGGCAATGGTAATGGGTAATCGGTAATCGGTAATGAGAAACAAAAAGATATTTACCAATGACCAGTTACCAGCCTAACACTCACGCTCAAACACTACTGAATCACCAGTTAATTCAATGCAAATCCCGCGCCTGCACCCAGACACAATCGAGGAAGTTAAGCAACGAGTTGATATCGTCGATGTGGTATCAGAACACGTTGTTTTACGCAAGCGGGGAAAAGATCATGTTGGTTTATGTCCATTCCACGACGAGAAAACTCCAAGTTTTAGTGTTAGCCCTAGTAAACAAATATATTACTGCTTTGGCTGTAATGCTGGGGGAAACGCTATCAAGTTCTTGATGGAAGTCGGGAAAAGTTCATTTAGTGAAGTTGTCTTAGATTTAGCGCGGCGCTACCAGGTACCCGTACAAACTCTAGAACCTGCACAACGACAAGAATTACAGCGTCAGTTATCGCTACGAGAACAACTCTACGAGATTTTAGCGATCGCCTGTCAATTCTATCAACATACTTTGCGCCAACCACAAGGAGAAATTGCATTAGAGTATCTCCAATCCTCGCGGAAACTAAATTTAGAAACCATTCAGCAGTTTGGTTTAGGTTACGCACCCACAAGTTGGGAAACTCTTTACCGCTATTTGGTAGAACAAAAGCACTACCCTGTGCAACTTCTCGAACAAGCGGGATTAATTCGTCAACGACAATCAAAAGATAGTTATTACGATTACTTTCGCGATCGCTTAATGATTCCCATTCACGATATCCAAGGGCGCGTGATTGGTTTTGGCGGAAGAACATTAGGGGAAGAACAACCGAAGTATCTTAACTCACCAGACACTCAATTATTCAATAAAGGGAAAATACTGTTTGCACTAGATAAGGCAAAATCAACAATTTCTCACCTCGATCAAGCTGTTGTTGTCGAAGGCTATTTTGATGCGATCGCACTTCATGCCGCCGGAATCACGAATGTTGTTGCTTCCCTGGGCACTGCTTTGAGTTTAGATCAAGTTCGCCAACTGTTGCGCTACACCGAATCAAAACAACTCATTCTCAACTTTGATGCTGACGCCGCCGGAACTCAAGCAGCAGAAAGGGCAATCGGTGAAATTGCCAATCTTGCATATCGTGGTGAAGTTAGTTTGCGGATTCTCAACTTACCCGAAGGCAAAGACGCTGATGAATACTTACACACTTACACGCCCGAACACTATCGCGAACTGCTACAAAACGCCCCATTGTGGTTAGACTGGCAAATTCAACAAATCGTGGCAAACCGTGACTTGAAACAAGCAGATCAATTTCAGCAAGTTGCTCAAAAAATGGTTAAATTACTCAAGCTAATTGATAATAGCGATACAAGAAATCATTACATTTTTCGCTGTGCCGAGTTACTCAGTTTGGGTGATACCCGCCTAATACCTATCCAAGCCGAAAGTCTACTATCACAAGTCGCACCCGTTCACAACAACCGCACGCCCCAACCATTTAAAAAGCAACAGCAGCAAAAATCTTCAGCATTTCCCCTGACAAGCGATCGCAGTCTCCTTGAACAAGCCGAAGCCTTACTCTTACGCATCTACTTACATTGTCCCGAACATCGTCAAGCAATTACCGAAGCTTTACAAACACGAGTCCAATTTAGCCTCTCGCACCATCGGTTTTTGTGGCAGCAAATATTAACAGATGCTGACGACAATCTTGCTAATTCTTTGGTTTCTCGTTTGCAAACTCGATACTTGCAATTGGATTGCGAGATGACTTCGGTATCGCACCTGTTTTACTTAGATGAGAAAACCGAACGCGATTTATTACGTGCTAGCCAGGGAGTACAAGCAGCAATTGCGTGTATGGAACGTGTCATGTGTGAAAAGCGCTATCGCTTGTATCTTGAACTATGGCAAGACACTGATCCGCAAATTGATTTTGAGCGATCGCAGTCTTATTATGAATTACTTTATACCGAACAGCGACGCTTACAAGAATTAGATCGGCAACGGCAATTTTCGCTGACTGATTTGATTTAGTCAAATCGAATCCAGTGAATTATTTACGATTTAAGTAGCTAGTGGCTAGTGGCTAGTTACTCAACTGCTTAAAAACACATCAAAGTTTCCCGTGTTTCTCGTCCTGTCATAGGATTAGTTCCTTTTGCGACCTTACACAATTTATCTTGTTCATCGCGACGCAATAGTACGTCAGTAAAATCAGCCCCATCAATCACTGCCTTATCAAACTTGGCATTTGCGGCAAATGCACCTTCTAATACAGCATCTTTTAAATTGGCATTACTCAACCGTGCTGAATCTAATGTGGCATTTGTCAAGTTTGCGCCTTCTAAATTAGCTGATTCTAAATTAGCAGCAAACAAACTGACTCCTGCTAAATTTGCGTGACTGAAATTGCTGTTTCGTAGATTAGCATGATTAAAACTTGAGTCTGTTAAATCGCGCCCTGAAAAATCATAGTTCAATAGATTTTCTTTGTTGTAATCTAACGCTAACGCTGGGGGAATACTCAGATAAAGCGGAGACGCGATCGCACTGACAACTAATACAAAGATCGCTATCTGGCGGCATAACCTAAATATATTCTCAATCATCCAACACTCTTGCCTGTGAACCATTATGACAAACCCTCCTTCCTCCTATTATCCCGATATTGGTGTATTAGGAGAAGATCTCGTTGCACAATGGTTACAATCACAAAGTTGGCAAATTCTGCATTGTCGCTGGCGCTGTCGTTGGGGAGAACTTGATATTGTTGCTCACCACACTAGCACATCACTACTAGCCTTCGTTGAAGTTAAAACTCGCAGCAGTGGCAATTGGGATCAAGGAGGATTGCTATCTTTAACACCACAAAAGCAAGCTAAACTTTGGCGCACAGCTAATTTCTATTTGACACAATACCCACACTTAAACGATCTTCCATGTCGTTTTGATGTCGCTTTAGTCTATTCTCAACGCTTTGCTACTCATGCGCCACAAACAAAAAAGCCTGCGATTTTTAAGTCGCAAGCAATACAAGTTGGTAATGCTAGATTTCAATTGCTACTACAAGAATACATTCCTGCTGCATTTGGATAAGATTTAGTGGTTAGTGACTAGTGAAAAAGTTTTGGAAAGCGAAGAAAGGTGCCGGAGGCAATTATTTTAACCTATAAGTTTTGAATCCTAAAGATTTTCTCAACTCAAAACTTATAACTCAACACTCAACACTCTCTAAGCCAGAGTTTCTGGGCAGTAGCCTAAGCCTCGCACAAACTGTTGGCGAAAAGCTTCAATTTCTTCACGCTCTGGGCTACCATGAGAAACGATCGCAACTTGATAGCGACGCATCACATCAATAGGAGATTGTCCAGCCTCTAAACTCCAGAGTGCCATATTTACTCGCATGGGAGGTTCGTAGGGAATTCCCAATTCATTTAAAAATGCCCTAAAATCTCCATCATCTTGAGGATTTAAAGGCGAGTTCATCTTAACTTTTACCACCCAACCATCAATCTGATGGATCACAGTTATAAACCTGACCGATAGATGCTGTACTTTGTGTAGATATTCAACAATCCTCAAGGTGAGGCTGGCATTTGCAAGGTAGTAAAGATATTCCATTTCCGTGGTTGGGAGACGCACCAATCCGACACTTCTATTGTGCCGAAGGTTTGCACTCCTTTCATAGGGGAAAATCACCCAATTTAACCTGGGTAGATTTACCCAATTAAATATGTAAGTATGAATTGTTATAAATTATCAAAAAATCTGTATAAGTACGGTGTTTAAAAACAACAAAATATGACTTAAGGACAATATAAAAGATGCGATGACGTAGCGAAATCCGTAATAACACGGATTTTTGCTTCAAAAATGGCAATGCTGCAATGTTGACACTTAAGACTATGTATAGTAGACCGTTATCTTCTCAAGCACAAGACCGCTTATTATCTGCATACGATTATGAGTTACCCCAAGAGTTAATTGCTCAAAATCCTCTAGTCCCTAGAGATAGTGCGCAATTACTAGTTGTTGCTGCTACGCACCATAGCCATCATCGATTTTTTGAATTGCCTCAACTACTGCAACCAGGTGATTTACTCGTGATGAACAATACCAAAGTCATACCCGCACGGTTGTATGGGCGAAAGTTGAGTGGTGCATTTATTGAGGTATTGCTGCTAGAAGAACGCCAGCACAATCAATGGCTAGCTTTAGTAAAACCAGGAAAACGTTTACCAGCAGGGGCAACAATAGTATTTGAAGGAAACGCCTCTTATCCTTTAAAGGCAACCGTACTAGCAACAGATGCAGCAACTGGAGGAAGATTACTGCAATTTGATGTTCCTCAAGAAATGTCTTTAATTCAAGTATTAGATAAATATGGGCAAGTACCTTTGCCGCCTTATATTACTGATTCTCAAGCAGCAGGCGAACAATATCAAACAGTATACGCCAAGCAACCTGGTGCTGTAGCGGCTCCGACAGCAGGGCTGCACTTTACTTCAGATTTACTCACACGCCTACAAGACAAAGGAATTAATACAGCTTTTGTCACCCTACACGTTGGTGTGGGAACCTTTCGCCCTGTTGAAGTCGAAGATATTACAACACACAAGATGCACGGAGAATGGGTAGAAGTGAGTGCAGATACTGTGGATCAGATTCATAAAACGCAAGCTCAAGGAGGGAGAGTTATTGCAGTAGGAACTACTGTGGTACGCTCGTTAGAAGGTGCTGCGGTTTCTTGTGGGCAATTACAACCTTTTTGTGGCAAGACAGACTTATTTATTTATCCTGGTTATCAATGGCGTGTTGTTGAAGGATTGATTACTAACTTTCATTTGCCTAAATCGAGTTTACTGATGCTGGTGAGTGCCTTGATCGGTCGTCAGCGCCTGCTGGCGTTGTACCAAGAAGCGATCGCACATCGTTATCGCTTTTACTCGTTTGGTGATGCCATGTTGCTGTTACCAGTTGATTTATCGACAATTGAGCGTAAAGATCGAAAATAGACGTCAATTTTGATTACCCTGGAAAGGATATCGCTATATCTTTTCCTGATCAGCAGGCAAAAGGAACTATGAAGCGCAAGCACAAACAGATTCTAGGCTTTTTATCACACGGCAGTGGTTTTTTGCTGTCTACTCTGTTACTGTCAGTTGGTGCTGTTGCTCATGCCGAGGTGACACCTAATGCTTCTGAATCAAGGTTGGCGCAAGCAAATACTTTAGAGCGATCGCCTCAACTAGCCCAAGTACAGCCACAAGCGCCTACTACAGCATTTGGTACGCAGTCGATAACGTTGTTTAATATCTTATTAGCAACTTTAGTTGTACTATTCGGTGCGACATTGCTAGCACTATTTTTCTTACGTAAGTCAGTCATTCGTGGTGTCGCTGATATTGTGATGATGCGGCTTAAAGAAGTTGAAGATATTCAAAATGAAATTGCTAACGCCGATCGCAAAGTTCAGAATATTTTGCAAGATGCTGAAGAAATCTTAGACGAGATTAACCAAGAAGCAGAAGAGTTACAACAGGAAATTGCAGCGCAACGCGAAAACTTATCGCAGATAACGCATCTCTCACAAACACAACAACAACAAGTAGTTACAAAACTTGAAAATCAATTCATAAACTCAGAACAATCGCTAAAGAAATTAGCAAGTGAATTTGGAAATGAAATAGTCGGCTTAAAACAACAAACAAAACAGCAGCAAGCTTTAGTTTTACAAAACCTTGAACAATTAAAAGAAGAATTTTCTCCACATCTTTTAAAGATTCGAGCGGAAGTTCAAGAAAGAAAAGATACAGTACTGCAAAACTTAGAACAATTTCAAACAGAAGTAGCCAGCCAAATCAATCAAATTCACCAACAAGCTCAGCAGCAAAGCGATACAATTTTACAAAATATTGAACAACTGACATCTGACTTTACTCCTCAACTTTCTACACTATACGCAGAAGTTGAAGCACAAAAGGATAGAATTATTCAAAACTTACAACGCTCGGAAAGTGATTTCGCGGAACAAGTCGAGCAAATTCAACAACAGTTAACAACACAACGCATTAGTGTTTCACAAGAATTTGAGCGAGTACTAACAGTTTTAAGCCCACAAATATCAGAGATGCAAGCTGATATTCAAGCGCAAAAAGAGGCAGTATTACAAAACATTAGACAATCAGAAATAGAATTAGCTGCACAATTAGTACAGATTCAACGACAAGCGCAACAAGAATATGATGCCACATTAGATAACTTGAAACAACTAGCATTAGGCTTTGACCCAGATGCAACAGAAATTCAAGCTGATATTCAAGCGCAAAAAGAGGCAGTATTACAAAACATTAGACAATCAGAAATAGAATTAGCTGCACAATTAGTACAGATTCAACGGCAAGCGCAGCAAGAATACGATGCCACATTAGATAACTTGAAACAACTAGCATTAGGCTTTGACCCAGATGCAACAGAAATTCAAGCTAATATTCAATCACAAAAAGAAGCAGTATTACAAAATATTAGGCAATTAGAAATAGACTTATCTGCACAATTAGCACAGATTCAACAGCAAGCGCAGCAGGAGTATAATACAACACTAGATAACTTGAAACAGCTAGCACTAGGCTTTAACCCAGACACAACAGAGATTCAAGCTGATATTCAAGCAGAAAAAGAAGCCATATTACAAAATATACAACAATCTAGAAAAGAATTTGCGGTTCAGCTGGCACAACTGCAACAACAAGCGCAAAAACAGCGAGATTTCTTGTTGAAAAATTTAAATCAACTTGTCTCAGAACTAGCTCCACAATTGACAGAACTACAGTCTGATGTTCAAAATCAGAAAAATGCAGCCATCCAAAATATTAGACAAACAGAAACTGAATTTGTAGCACAAGTTTCTGAGTTGCAAGCAGAAATACAAACACAAAAGGGTGAAGCTGTCTATCAGCTAGAAGATATAAAAACCGAGCTAGAAAAACGAATTACAGCATTGCAAGCTGAAGTGCAAAAGCAACAAAATACCCTACAAGAAAGCTTACAACAGCTAGAGACTGATTTAACACCGCATCTTGCAAAAATTCAAACTGAAGCTATAGCAAGACTGCAACAACAAAAAGATGTCACAGTAGAAAGTTTACAACAGATTCAAAGAGAAGTAACCGCGCAGATTCAAGAGTTTCAATCGCAAACACAAGCGCAACTAGAACAAGAAATTCAAAATTTGCGATCGCAAGTAGCAGAATTTACGATTCAACTTAGCAATTCTCAAACGGGAATTCAATCGCAACAAGACACTACAATTGAAAATCTGAAAACACTAGCATCCGAGTGGTCAAATCAACTTGCAGCATTTCAGTCAGAAATTACAAATCGTAAGGAATTAACACTGGAAAATCTAGAGAAACTAGAAAACAGACTAGAAACAGAACTGGCTGAAGTAAAATCAGATGCTCAAGCCCGTAAAGAACAAATTCTCAAGCAAATAGCAGAAATAACGCCAGCAACAATTGCTCAAGAGGCATTCTCTGAAGTATCCCAGCAAATTCAAGCCTTATCCGAACAAATAGAACTGTTGAAATCAAACTATCCACAGTTATTTATGCGTCCAGATGATTATATCAATCAGGGAAATGCGTTATTTTCTGAAGGACGTTATCAAGAAGCGATCGCATCCTACGAACAGGCACTCGAAATTCAACCTAATAACCCTGATGTCTGCTATCAGCAGGGCTTGGCGCTGTGGGAATTACAGCAATACGAGTCAGCAATTGCTGCATTTGATAAAGTACTGGAAATCAAACCAGAAGATGCAGCAAGTTGGTATCATCGTGGACTCGCCTTGAAAGAACTAAAACGCTATGAAGGTGCATTTGCTGCTTTTAGCCAAGTGATTCAAATTCAGCCAGATCATAGCGATGCTTGGTTTAATCGCGGTATTGTATTAGGAAGACTAAAACGTTATAAAGATGCGATCGCATCGTATGATAAAGCCATTGAACTTAAGCCGGAACACCATCTAGCGTGGGTAGATCGCGGCGTAGCATTAGGTAAATTACAAAACCACGAAGAAGCTTTTCAATCGTTTGATCGCGCAGTACAAGTCAAACCAGATGATGCTGTAGCTTGGATGAATCGGGGTATGGCATTAGAGGTTCTTGAAAGAATAGAAGATGCGATCGCATCGTACGATAAAGCAATTGAACTCAATCCTGACTACTATAAAGCTTGGAACGCTAAAGGATATTTACTCATTCAACTAGAACGAGATCCTGAAGCACTTGAAAGCTTTGATCGAGCTTTACAAATTCAGCCAGATTATCCTAATGCTTACTACAATAAAGCAATTTGCTACACTTTCCAAGGAGACGTCAAATTAGCACTAGAGAACTTACAAAAGGCGATTGAATTAAATCCGAAGTATCGCGCTGAAGCTAGCATTGATCCAGATTTTGAAAGTCTTGCTAACAATCGACGTTTTCGCCAGTTAGTAGAAGAGTAGGGAAAGCTGATTCAGTTGAAACCGCAGCTATGAACACAAAAACCTGTCTTCACAAGTTTCTCTCAGCCTTATTCTTGTATTAGTCCACGGAGGTGGACTTTGTTTGTTAAGCCGCGACTAAAGTCGCTAGGCGTCTTTCATTGAGGTTAACAAAATGCAGCGAGACAAAATGTTGTGGTTCGTTAAAGGAGTTGCTGGTTTACTATGTGTTGGCTTTGGCTTGAGTGTCTTTGGTGAGGCTTTAAGCCGCAAAATGAGTGGTGAAGGATGGTTTTGGATTGGAACACTGAGTCTTGTACTCTTTAACTTTGGTTTATGTCTCATGTTTGATAGTCATAACCATCAACTCCGAATGAAGCAACCTAGAGGCAATTGATGTAACAGCAACTATAAGGACACAAAGGAAAGAGATTAGGATAGCTATAGCAATCAGTAATTAGAGCTAATCGCTAATTGCTAACAGCCAATTGCTCTTCTACGTCCAATACAGTATACGTGCTTCAGGAAAACGTCTGGTAATCTCGCATTCAAAGAAGCGACGTAGCGCTTTCATGTGGTCGGTATCATAGACATACTTTGTTCCACCAAACTTATTACGCTTGATGCTGCGGTTGTCTTCTTCCATGTCAAGTTTTGAGTGCGGATACCATGTTTGCAATACTTCTTTTGACTTGGGCGTGAAGCGATGAGAAATTAGCTCAAAGGTCAAGTCGCAACTAAAATCTAAAGTAGCACTGATTTCATCAAAAAGTCGCGTGTAGTGCAATTCCCAATCATCAATTAACATAATTGGTGCAATGACAATACCCACAGGATAACCGCCACCGCCTTGATTGCGTGGCAAAGCTAAGCGTCGTAATGCTTGTAAGCGAGAAGATACTGCTGCAGTACCACCTTCAAATCGCCCTGAAACAGGTGCAGCATTGATACTGACACGGCAACGAGTGTGTCCATTGTGTGGTAAGTCGAGTAAATCATCAACAGCATCAAATTTAGACACCCAACGCAGGTGGGCATTGCTGCGAGTACCAAAGTAACGAATGCACTCAGCTAAGCTACCTGTAAGATGTTCAATACCAAGTGGATCAGTATAGCAACTGACTTCAAATGTCGTTGCAGAGTCAGGACGTTCATAGGTTGCCAAATTTTCCAGAATTTGGGGTAAATTAGCAAAGACACGAATAACTGGTGGACCTTGTAAACTACCTGCAAGATAACAATATTGGCAGTGCGCTGGACAACCTTCTGCAAGATGAAATTGCCAATCTGCGGAAGGAGGAATCGGACTCAACTTAAAATGACTTGGTGGCGCGGTGACAACTGCAAGAGTGCGTTTAGCGATTTGATACGTCTCCCGTTCAGAATCACCACGTAAACCTGAAAGGCGATTTTGAGAAAGTTCTTCGATGGGTAAATCAAGTGCTTGAATGCGTGATAGAATCTTTTGTCCCCACGGCTGATCGAGTGCAGCAGGTGTAAATAACACGCGTTCTGGCATCCACAAACGAGAAGAGGAGGTTTGTGTTGCTGATTTAGTTAAAATCGTCATTAAGAAGCTTATTGCTGTGATTGACCAACTTATCTGATCGTAACGATCGCAAATTAGAGTTGTCAGTCAATCTAGAGAGCGGATTTTACACTGCTTTTTGTAGCGATCGCTTCCTAGATTTTGGCGATCGCTACCTGAATCAACACCTATTGGTCAATTAGTGCCATTGCACGGTTGACGAGATTTTCAGCAGTTAACCCATTAAGTGCCATTAATTGTGCAGGGCTAGCGGTTGTTTCTCCTCGTTTCCAAGCGAAGGTGTCGCGTTTGGCGGTACTGCGTAGCATGATTGGTTCTAGCATACCACTCGCCCCAGCGGTGACTCCAATTAAAGCATCGCCACCAAATAACTGGTCGAATTCCGCATCATCTAAGAAATCACCATCAGGTTCTGCACAGCTATCCCACGCTACATCTGTAGGACGATACAAGCGACGAGGATTAACAACAGAGACAACCCGAACGCCAACTTCTTGAACAGCTAGTGCAGATGCAGCTTCTAGTACTGGTAACAACACCATGTCACCCACAACCGCAAACACAACTGTTTTATTGCCAGAGGCTTCTTGCAATACAATTGCGCCATCTGCAAGTGCTTTTCTATCTTGTTCAAATGTTGTGCGAATTGGTAGTGGCGACTTACTAGCAGTAATCACAATACCTTTATTCTTAGTTGTCAACGCCCACTCATAAGCAACTTGAATGCAGTTGGCATCTGGGGGAAAGAGTGGAAAGACGTTGCCATTGCGCATCATGGCGGCAAAATATGCTTCAACTTCTGGGCGTTGGTGCGTCCACCCGTTACGACCTTGTTCTAATGCCCCAGCAGTGAATAAAGTGACAGTAGAAGGAGTAGGACGGCGTAATTCTGCCATTGCTTGCGTGACTGTTTGCCAAATTGGTAAACCATTAATGGCAAATGATTCATAAGAACACCATAAAGTCCGGCTGCCCATGAGGGCGGAACCTGCGGCTAAACCGGCACAAGCATCTTCGCTGAGTGGTTCATAAACTTGTCCGCCAGGTTTTTGGTTATACAGCGGATCTTCGACTGGGTGAATAATTTTGAGGGCTTGGTTGATATTGGCAATTCCTGAGGCTTCGTTTCCATCGGCATTTGTGACTAAGAAACTGCGATCGCACTCTCCAACTTTACCTACCAGTCGTCCCATTGCTGTTGTTGCAACTTTAGGATCGCCACCTACTGCGTATTCTTCTAATGGTAAATCCTTAATTTCTGGTAATTCTAAGACAGATTCTGTTACAGCAACACGACTCGCTGGACCACCACCTGCACGTTCAAAGTTTGTCCGAACGAGTTGCCAAGCTTCTGGGGCTAATGCACGGGCTTTGAGTGCATTCACGATATCTGGATTATCTAGCGTATGCATGGCATAGAGGTTATGCGATTTTGCTCCTCTAGCGTGTACTCCAGCGCCTTTTAATTGTTTAATAATCAATACTGTGCGCGTTCCACTTAACGCAGATTTTGTCGCTTCATCAGCGGCGATTAAGACAGCTTCTGTAAATGCCAAGCGTTGCTCGAAGGAAAAAGCCGTACTATCGACAAAGTTGCCCTGCTGATCTCGATCGTCAAAATCTTTGGCATCGACTAAGACAACTTCTTCAAAGCCGTTACCGTGCCAATATGCCATCATTTGCTCATTTGATTGCGTAGAAACCATACTATGATGCTCTTGGCTAAAGCCGTTCCACACTAGCACTGGTAAAAAATTAGTCATTCCTGGATAGGCGGTGTGAAAATGCGCCATACTGCTCATAATGTATGGTTCGCCTAAACCACCATCACCAATTGTCACAGGAAACAGTTTATCAGGGTTTAACCTGGCAGCTGACATAGCAAAGTGCTGCCCTTGCCCTAAAGGACCCGCAGGTGAGAGAATTCCTGGGATGTAGCCGGATAAGTGACCGAGTAAGCCGTGATGTTCGCGGAAGCGATCGCGTAGTTGCTGTACGGTTTCAATTCCCATATCCTCTAGAGAACGATCGAGAAACATCGCACTGTAAAATCCTGGTGCGTGATGCCCTACTTCAGTAACGATGTTTTTATGCCCTAGCATGACTAATGCGGCATAGGCTTCGACTTGGCTAGCAAATCCGCCTGGATGACCTGAAGCTTTGCTGGCAGTAACTTGTAATGTCAGGTAGCGCAATGCATCAGCAGCTAGTAGCGTTTGGAAGACGACAGCCGGATCTTTAGGATCGCTAATTGAGGTACTACCAGAGGCGATCGCAGCTTCTTTGCTATACTTCTCAAACTCTGGCAGCATTTCTCCAAAATATTGAATTCCTTGACAGAAGTCTGGAGTTGCTAACTTTGCCGCTTGGGTCGATGCCGTCATGCTCAATTTCCTCTGTAATTACAGTACTGTTACTCTTGAAGTGCCTTATCTAACGATTCTACAGTTTCCCTCTTTCCGAAATCATTACTTCTACTTCTCACAAAAATCAAATATGGCAATCTAATCTGGCAAAATTGTTACACTTCTGTGGTTTGCATAGAAAAAAATAAATATTTATGATGCGTCGCCTGCTATCTTCCTCAAAATATATTATGATTTTGCCTGCTTTGTCTAATGTCATAGCAGCTTTAGTCTTGATGATTTATAGTATTATATAAACCTGTGTTGCTGTTGTTAATCTGCTGAGAATAAGTTTTACTGGTACTTTATCTAAAGATGTTTTTTTGATGCTGCTATTGGCTTTCTAGAAAATGCTGATATTGTACTTTTAGTAACTGTTATTTTAGTTATTAGTCTTGGTCTATACGAACTATTTATTAATTAGCTTAACTTACCAGGCTGGTTATTAATTCGTAACCTTGACGATCTTAAAGATAAACTTATTGGGACTGTAGTTGCTGTAATATCTATTCTGTTTCTTGGCGCAGTTGTTAATAATATTCCTAATTTATTACCTTTCGGCGCATTGGTAGCTTTGGTTATTGTTGCTTTGGCAATTTTTACTAATTGGGTTCCTAATTTCAAGCAGGATTCGTGAGAATAACAAATAGCTACAGTAAGTTGCATCTGCTGTTTTTTACAAGCCTTACTAGGTACAGAGGAGCCAGTGCGTTGCGGGTGATTCCAACTGGCGTAACACAGAAAGTGGAATCGAGAGAGTACTATAAAATGAGTGAAAATCGCTATAGCATTTTCAAATATCAGTTACTAAAATGAATGAATATAAAAGTAACTTAAAGTGGAAATGCAAGTAAATTTTCAAAACAAAAATCCTGCACTTTGGCAAACTTTGCAATTAATCTCTCAACCAACAAAGTTTTTAGAAAATTGTATAGAGCGATATGGAGATCCATTTACTGTCAGAGTGCTTGGCTTAAATTCTCCTCCAGTTGTATTTTTCAGCGATCCACAGGCAATTAAAGAAATTTTCACTTTACCAGGTGAGAAGTTTGATTTTAAAAAAGCTACCCATGTTTTTAAACCGTTGATGGGTGATAAATCAATTATCTTACAAGAAGGTCGCAGTCATCAACGACAGAAGCAATTAATGATGCCTGCGTTTCATGGCGATCGCATGAAAACTTACGGAGAAATTATCTGTCAAATTACTACAGAAGTTATCCAAAATTGGACTCCAGGGAAAGTTATTTCACTGCAACAAGAAATGTCAAATATTACTTTGCAAATTATTTTACAGGTTGTATTTGGTATTAGTCCTGGATCTCGTTATAACAAAATCAAAGAATTACTCAGTTCTTTATTAGATGATGTGACTAAACCCTGGTACTCTAGTTTATTTTTCTTTCCACCTTTACAAAAAGATTTGGGTGCGTGGAGTCCTTGGGGACAGTTCTTACGTCGCAGACAAGAAATTGATGAGTTGATTTATAGCGAAATTTACCAACGGCGGCAAGAGCAATTTCGGACTGATATTCTTTCACTACTCATGTCGGCACAAGATGAAGATGGGCAACAGATGACAGATGTAGAACTGCGCGATCAGTTAGTTTCACTGTTGTTATTAGGATATGAAACAACAGCAGCCGCTTTATCTTGGGCTTTGTACTTGACTCATTCTGCCCCACAAGTGCTAGCGAACTTGTCATCAGAATTAGCACAAACTTCTTTGGAAAATCCTGAAAAAATTACAGCGCTTCCTTATTTAACAGCAGTTTGTCAAGAAACTTTGCGAATTTATCCTATAGGCTTAATTTGTACGCCGCGCATGGTAAAAGAGACAGTACAAATCAATGGGGAAAGTTTTGGTATTGGAACAATTATCGTGCCCTGTATTTATTTAGCTCATCGTCGCCGAGAAACTTATTCACAACCCGACAAATTTTTACCAGAAAGATTTTTAAATCATCGATTCTCTCCTTATGAGTATTTGCCTTTTGGGGGAGGTATTCGTGGCTGTATAGGAGTAGCTTTTTCAATGTATGAAATGAAACTTGTACTTGCGACAATTCTCTCAAACTTTGAACTTACTCTTGCGGATTCTCGTCTAGCACATCCAGTACGTCGTGGTATTACTATTGTGCCTTCTGCTAGTGGGATGAAGATGATAGTTACAGCCCAAAGGCAGTTTGCTAAAGTTCCAGTACTGTGATTTTTTCTACTAAAGTTTTATTCCGTAATATAGATTTTTGTTCCTGGTTCAGCTTATAAAGTAACTATTATAGGGCTTACTTTTCTAGTTCTGTGAGGCTGAGAAACAAGCTAAGCAGTTTAATGTACCGCATAAGTCCTAAATTAAGCAGCACCCAAGACAATCGCGATTATGTTAGACGACGAACCAAGAATTGAAGAACAGGCAATTAGCAAAGCCGCTGAGATTGGGCTTTCTAGTAAATTGGAGCAAGCAGAAGTCATTGAGGTTGATGTTAAGACTGATTTGTTTAAGATTGTCCAAGGGCAAGTAGATTCAGTTGCGATCGCAGGTGAAGGCGTGGTACTGCAGAAAGATATCCGCGTTCAGCGTATGGAACTGTCTACTGATAAAATTGACATCAATCCTTTTAGTGCTTTACTAGGGCAGGTCGAACTTAAGCAGCCGGTACAAGCTAATGCCCGACTTGTGATGATTCAAGAAGATCTCAACCACGCGCTAAATAGCGATTATGTTCTTAATCAAGCGCAATTTGATTTAGATGTGGATGGAGAAAACGTTAACTTGCAGATGCAGCAAATGCAACTGACGTTACCAGGTGGCAACAAAATGGTATTCAATGGCAAAGCTGTGTTGCATGAACAAAATACTACCCGCCAACTTGCTTTTCATGCGACAGTACGTCCACGTACGCAAACTGAACCAGTGATGCTAGAAGGATTTACCTGTACTGAAGGCGATGGTATCTCTTTAGAATTTACAGTTGCTTTGATGCAGAAAGTCAAGGAACTTGTCAATTCAGCTTACATCGATTTAGACACAATAGCATTGCGTGTTAGCAATATGGTAGTACAGCAAGGCAGGATTTTACTCCAAGCCCAAGCTTTTATCCGAGAACTGCCAACGATGGAATAATAATATTGCCAGCGATCGCCCGTACACTATTGATAGAATCTTCCTAAATAAGTAGGATAAATTCTCAATAAGGCTAACGCATAAACTGTGGCAGCCTGTTAATAACGCCACTTAAAAATGGCGATCGCACTCTCAGAAGCAAGTTGGGATCAACTATGGACAGATTGGCATCATGCATACCGTGCTGAGGCAACAGACGAAAGTGATTGGATTATTGAATGTCTCTCGCAACTTGCACAAGGTTATCAGCGAAACATTAAGTTGCGTCATGGTATTACTCTAACGCAACACAATTATCAATTTCACGATGATTTGATGGTTATTAACACGCAACCTCAAGCCACAAGTGTTCATCGAAGACTTTAAAAGATCGCCTTGTCGATCCCGATTCTGCTTGGATCAGTTAACCACCAACTTACTTATCACGCAATGGCCACCAATATACTTTGTCTCTAGTTGCACTGTAGGTTTCTTTCAACCCTTCAGCATCAATTACTTTTACACTATCAGTTGAAGGATCGCTTGACTTTGCAGCTGCAAGTAACTTAACTTGCCGCATTCCCTTAAGTACCTGCTCGACAGTACGATGGTTAAGCTGACTAGCGCGGGCAATCACATCTATAGGCAAGTCAAACACATAAGTCCCATTAGATGGTTGATTACCCAGTTCTCGTTCTTGATACACCAGCGCTCGTAATAAAGCTGCAACTGCTTGTGGTGGATATGTGCTGCAATTAAGTAAATGGTACTGAAATTTTTGTTGTAGTTCAAATAAGCGATCGTAGCGTTGGCGAAATACTTCGCTATCTTCGTAAAGTGCTTGCACCGCTTCTACTGGAATTTTAACAACATCTGTTGTCTTATAAGCTTCTACCAAGCTAGGAAACGCTTTACCTATCAATCCGTAGCTAAAAGGTAGACTTTGCATACCAAAGCAACTGCCTGGATAACTTACACTAATGACTCGATCTAAAGGAGTGCTGCGGATGACTACAGGTCCACCACCCACGATCGCATACAAAACATCTAGCGGTTCTCCTTTCTGAAAAGCCGTATAAATTGGACGACTAGCATATAACTTAACTTGCTGTACGTCTTCAACAGGTAAATAGCTGGTTAACCAGGCTTCATCCAAGTCTCGAAACAGATAGTTGCTTTGAGTTAACACCTTTACGGTGTCAGATTCTGTTAAATGCCTTGCTTGTGTTGCCATGCGGAAATATAAACAGGCGGCCTTTTTATTTTGACATGAAACACAAATCAATCTCAAAATAAATTTGTACTTCATTTGTTTTGAAATTAGATTGCGTTTTTATTGAGTTATAGATATGATTAAATTTCACTAAAACTAAGTTCTAACTCCATTAAAGGAGTCTTCTATGGTTTTTGCGCAAAGTCTTCAGTGGCAATCGCCTGTATTAGAATTATTAGCAATGTTTTCTGTGGGGCGTAAGATGCAAGAGTGGATTCGTTCCGAAGTCGTTGATGATGCACCAGTAGACAACGAAGAAATTCTTACTGAGAGAAAGTACCCAACTAATCAAGGCTTTGTTCTCTGGTTAACAGGATTGAGTGGTTCAGGTAAAAGTTCGATTGCTAAGAAACTCGCACAAGAACTGAAAGAACGCAGTTGTTTAGTAGAAGTCCTTGATGGTGATGTTGTCAGAACCAACCTTTCTAAAGGTTTGAGTTATAGCAGAGAGGATCGCAATACTAATATTCGGCGCATCGGTTTTGTCGCTAATCTCCTCAGTCGCAATGGAGTCGCAACAATAGTAGCGGCTATCAGCCCTTACCAAGAGACACGAGAAAACCTGCGAACAACAACAACAAACTTTATCGAAGTGTTTGTGAATGCACCGCTTGAGGTGTGCGAAGCACGGGATGTTAAAGGATTATATGCAATGGCACGTGCAGGCGAAATCAGAGCTTTCACAGGCATTGACGATCCTTACGAAGCACCTCAAAATCCAGATATTACTTGCTATACCTCCGAAGAATCTTTAGAAGAAAGCGTAGCAAAGATTCTCGCTGAACTAGAACAACGCGATTACATTCCACCTCAGCCACAGATAGAATTCTTTATTTAAAATTAAGTTTCACCAAAGTAAAGAAGGGTCTTTATTCCCTGTTTCTCGCTTCCAGTATGGTATTCCTGATTTTGGCTAACTCAACTGCCAACAGGAATAAGCTCTCTAACTCGCGAATGATTCTATATCATTTAACTTATTTCTAATATCGGGAAGGTACCCGATCGCTGGAGTTCGTGCATGGAAGCTTATGATGTTGTCATTATTGGCGCTGGACATAATGGTCTAGTATGCGCCGCGTATTTGCTAAAAGCTGGTTATAGCGTTTTGTTGCTAGAGAAACGTTCGATTCCAGGTGGTGCAGCGACTACTGAAGAATCGCTACCGCAAGAAGCACCTGGTTTTAAGTTCAACTTGTGTGCGATTGACCACGAGTTTATTCACTTAGGACCAGTTGTGGAGGAACTTGAACTAGAAAAGTATGGCTTAGAGTACCTAGAGTGCGATCCTGTTGTTTTCTGTCCGCATCCAGACGGCAAATACTTTTTAGGTCACAAATCACTCGAAAAAACCTGTGCAGAGATTGCGCGTTACAGTGAGCGTGATGCTAAAAAATATGCTGAGTATACAGACTACTGGCAACGAGCGCTAGGTGCAATGATCCCTATGTTCAACGCACCACCTAAATCTGTTATTGATATTCTCGGCAACTACGATATTAAAAAAATTAGAGACTTATTCTCGGTGATTGGTGCGCCGTCTAAAACTTTAGACTTTATCCGCACAATGCTAACAAGTGCTGAGGATCTCCTCAATGAGTGGTTCGATTCTGAATTTCTTAAAGCACCACTCTCTCGATTAGCTGCTGAACTTGGTGCGCCACCTTCGCAAAAAACGATCGCTGTCGGTGCAATTATGATGGCAATGCGTCACGATCCTGGTATGGCAAGACCGCGTGGTGGAACTGGGGCACTAGTACAAGCCTTACTTAACTTAATCAAAAGTAAAGGTGGTGTTGTGCTGTGCGATCAGCAAGTTGAGAAAGTTTTGATTGATGATGGTAAAGCTGTTGGCGTTCGCGTTGCCGGTGGTCGAGAATACCGTGCTAACAAAGGTGTGATTTCTAATATTGACGCGAAGCGAGTCTTCTTGCAACTCGTAGATAATAATGAAATCGATCAAGTCGATCCTCATTTACGCGAACGATTAGAACGCCGGATTGTCAACAACAATGAAACTATCCTCAAAATTGACTTAGCGTTAAATGAAGCACCACGCTTTGAACGATTTGACCACAAAGATGAATATCTTATCGGTTCAGTCCTAATTGCTGATTCGGTCAGTCATGTGGAGAAAGCTCATAGTGAATGTACGTTAGGTAAAATACCTGATGACGATCCATCGATGTATCTTGTTGTTCCCACAGTGCGCGATCCTTCGATGGCACCTCCTGGAAAGCATACTGCATGGATTGAGTTTTTTGCACCATATCAAATTGCAGGTGCAGAAGGAACTGGGTTAAAGGGTACAGGTTGGACAGATGAACTGAAAAATAAAGTTGCCGATCGCGTCATTGATAAATTGGCAGACTATGCACCAAATGTCAAAAACGCCATTATTGCCCGCCAAGTAGAAAGCCCTGCGGAACTCAGCGAACGTCTCGGTGCATATAAAGGTAACTATTACCACGTTGATATGACGTTAGATCAAATGGTATTTTTCCGCCCATTACCAGAAATTGCTAACTACCGCACGCCAATTGATAATTTATACCTGACTGGTGCAGGAACCCATCCTGGTGGTTCAATTTCCGGAATGCCAGGGCGCAACTGTGCGCGGATATTTCTGCAAACACAACAACCATTTGCACAAACACTAAGAGATGCACGAGACTCAATCAAATCTACTGTCGAATCAGTATTTAAGACTAACTAAATTCTTGATGCTGCATTTTTAGTGTAAGAGGGGCAGAGGAAGCAGAGGAGTTACTCGTAATCAGTGTTGAATGTTGAGTTCAGAAAACTCTTTTAATTCAAAACTATTCACTAGCCAAAGCGCACTAATCACTCTTTCCCTCACTCCTCGCCCCTCATTTAATACTTAATACAGAGGTAAACAAACTACAAATTTGTTGGAATAATTACTATGATGTGACCAACTCATAACCAATGACGGCTAGGGTGCTAATTTTGGGAGGTCGGGGGCGGATTGGCAGTAGTATTGCTCAAGATATTGCCACTCATACTCAAGCAAATATTACGATTACAAGTAGAAATGTAGCGGCGGCTACAGCAGTTAGTCAGCGTATTGGCTCACAAGTAGATATTTTAATTCTTGATTTGGCTGATACTGAAGCAATAAATCAGGCGATCGCATCAGCTGATCTTGTCATTCACAGTGCAGGACCTTTTCATTACCGCGACGCTAGTGTTCTCAAGTCTTGTATCGAACAAGGTGTCAATTATCTTGATGTCAGCGATCATCCGTCTTTTACTCGGAAAGTTTTAGCCTACAAGTCAGCAGCCGAGGAAGCAGGAATTACGGCAATTGTTAATACAGGCATTTTTCCTGGAATTTCTAATAGTATGGTACGTGAAGGGGTTGAGCAGTTTGACCAAGCCGAACGCATTCATCTAAGTTATCTCGTGTCAGGTTCTGGTGGTGCTGGAGTGACAGTTATGCGCACTACCTTTCTTGGATTACAAAAGCCTTTTGATGCTTGGATTAATGGCAAGTGGCAAGAAGTGAAACCGTATAGCGATCGCGAAACAATTGAGTTTCCAGATCCTTACAGGCGATCGCACGTCTACTGGTTTAATATGCCTGAGGCTTTTACGCTACCAGAAGCTTTTCCTACTGTTAAAACTGTCATGACTAAATTTGGTTCCAAACCTGATTTTTACAATCATCTTACCTGGATTGCTGCGCATTGGTTTCCCAAACCTTTAATGCAACAACACAATGCGATCGAATTTTTAGCTCATGTCAGTCATGCAATGACAGATGTCACTAACCGTTTTAGTGGTATTGGTGTTGTGATTCGTTCTGAGGTTAATGGTATCAAACAAGGAAAACAAGCCAGCTACTGTTCGACTTTAATGCATGAAAATACAGCGATCGCTGCCGGTTGTGGAACTGGTAGTTTAGCTCAATTTCTCCTAGAAAGAAAGCTAAAAAAACCTGGAGTTTGGACCGTAGAACAAGCTTTATCAACAGATTTATTCCACCAAGCTTTAAAGCAGCGTCATCTTAAATTACATCAACAATGGTTATAAAACTTCAAGTGGACAAAACACAAGTTTAGCTAATTAATCTATCCCTAGACAGTAGGCAGCCATAATTTTATCAAAGTACGATGCAAATCTACTTATAATTAACGTTGGTATTAATATATACTTACGTTAAACAATCAGAGGAAAACTTTATGCACCGAATTCTCAACTTATGGCAAGTATCTGCACAAAAAGTTTTTACCACTGCTTTAATCGCAATTGTTATATCTTTAGCAATACTGACTACTGCACCTAGTTACGCTGCTACATATGCAGAACAAAAATTAGTACCGCCATCAGAAAGAATATTGACACCAGAAGAAAAAATTGAACGCGCCTACGAATTTGGCGAAGGTGCTGGATTACTTGAGGAAAGCAAGCAAAAATCGCCCAATGCGAATACACTCACAAAACCTGGAGAAAAAATGAATGTGAAAAATGTGACAACTTCTAAGTCAGAACAAGGTTTAGTAGAAAAAGCAAAAGAATTAGTAGAAAAAGTAAAAGGTAACGAGTAAAAAAGGCTTCGTACAATCAGCCGAAGTCAAAGTTATTTAAAGTTGGGCAATTGGTAGTTAGAGATTAGTTCTAGCAGAATTATTTAGCAATAACTACCAAGAAAATATTATCTTTCCAATTATTAAAGTCATTCTTTCTTACCTAGGGATGATTATTTTTTCTAATTGAGTTGACACGATAAAACCAAATCTAATGTATGGGTCAACTATAACAATTTAGCTACCACCCTAGATAGGAAAATGCTTAAACCTTGGATGATTATTGGTATTATAACTTTGTTAGTTGCCCTAGCGAGTCTTTTTTTTAGACCACGAGATACTCAATGGGCAAAAAATTTAAATAGACCAAAGTGGTTATTTTTTGAACCCTTAATTCCAGTTTTTTGGACAATTGTTTTCACAGGAGGAGCACTATCTGCTGCTAATATTTGGGAAAACGAGCCTGGTACATTGCCAACTTGGCTGTTGATGGGGCTTTATTTGGTGTTAGAAATCATAACTGTGTCTTACATTCCTGCTACATTGCGATCGCGCAATCTCAAAGTAGGGACAATATTAGGGGGCAGTGGAGTCATTCTAGGGATAGTCCTCACACTTATCGTTTGGAATATTTCAGGTGTAGCAGCTTTGCTGCTTTTGCCATATCTGCTTTGGAGTCCGGTTGGTACTTACACCACTTGGGAAATGATGCAGCTTAACCCAGAAGCAGTGTAATTAAAAACTATTGGTTCTTGTGAGGGTGAGCTGAAATGCCCACCCTTTTGATTTTAGTATCTGGTAGTTCCTGTACCTGTATTCACTGTATTGGGATCGCGATATACTGGTTCAGCTGGTTTGCGAAATAAGTTAGCTAAGCCAAGTAAACCAAGTAAACCGAGTAAACCCCAAGAACCTCCACCTGTTATTCCTTCAGTTTGTGTTTCTGTAGTAGTTGTTGTCCCGCCGTAGGTGGGTTCTCCAGGAATTGTATCACCTGTCGTTGTGTCACTATCCGGTGTAGTTGTAGTACCTGGGGCTGTCCCTCCTGGAGTTGTACCAGGGGCAGTAGTAGTGCCTGTAGTACCACCTAAGCCTGTGTCTGTACCAGTAGTACCAGTAGCTTGCGCGATCGCAGGAACACTTACAGGCAGAATAGCTAAACTAAAAGCGACACTTGCCAAAATGAGTTGGTTTAAATAAAAACGTTTCATCAGTCAGTTTCCCCTAGAGTGATAGTTTTTTCAACAGTAAATTTCAAAGCCAGTATCAGTTAGCTCTTGTATTGCTGACTCAGAATCTTTTGTATTTTTCTAGATGAGAAATGAGTTGTAGCAAATGCTTGTTTAGATGTAACGCTTCAAGAGGCAATAAAGTTACTCAACTTTGATAGACAAAAACGCGATCGCTATTTCAACTTGCATGCACACCCCTTGTTTGATTACTACTTGTTTTGACAGCTGTTACTCTTATAAAAGTTAACTGCTTCAATTCAAAGTCACTTCTACCAGAGGATCAAGCTATTGTTAAGCGAGGTAGTATTCATTAATACAAAATAAGCGAGGTGTGAGGCTTGAATGAATTAGGTAGAGGCATTAATCTTTCTACTACGATTTTTGTATCGGTTATATATACTCATCAATGGTGTGGTACTAATTCCATGCAAAATGACAGACAGCACAATTGTGATGTAGGTAATCCAAGCAATTTGCTCTCCCAATTCACCTTGTAATCCATGACCAAAGGCATAGGTCAGATAATAGATAGAACCAATACCACGAACGCCAAACCATCCAAATAACCAACGAGTTCCCTGACGGTAGCCACCGCCAATCGTACTTAACCAAGCTCCCAAAGGACGAATAATAAATAGTAGGGAACCTCCAACGATGAGAGCAGCGATCGCGTGTTCTTGAATTGCAGCTACTCGTAACATTGAACCTAAAATTAAGATTGTTGCTATTTCGAGTAGTTTCTCGATACGCTCAGTAAATTCTCGTTGGGAAAAAGGCTTATCCTCATTCTCATAGCGCCGTTGGGCTACTATTCCGGCAACAAAGACTGCGAGAAATCCATACCCATTGACAACTTCAGTCAAGGAGTAAGTGAGAAGGATTATGCTCAGTGCAACAAAATCCTCCATCAAATCATCAGCTTTAGTATGTTTCTGAACTTTTTGGTCGATTGCAACGATCGCCCAGGAAACCACAATTCCCATGACTAAACCAATTGCTACCGCCCAGAGTAAATCAACTGCAACCCATTCCTGGAACCACTCTTGCCAGTTGTTACCATCTTCAAACCAATGAATGCCAAAATACACAAATGGAAAGGCTAAGGCATCATTTAAGCCACCTTCTGAAGTTAAACCAAACCGTAACTCATCGCGATCCTCAGTATGTGTTAGTTGAACTTCTGAGGCGAGTACTGGGTCAGTAGGTGCGAGAATTGCTCCTAGTAAAATTGCGGGTCCCCATTCCATGCGCAGAAACCAATGTGCGACTGCGGCGATCGCAAAGATTGATAATGGCATTAAAAAGCCGATTAAGCGAATAGTAGAACGCCAAGCACCTGTATTGAGAGGACGATTCATTTTCAAGCCACAACTAAACAGTGAGACAATGACAACGAATTCGGTTAGCCGTTCTAAAAACTGTGCATCAGGGCGTAGCTGAACGATATTGAGTGCATAAGGACCTAGAAAGATACCTACTACCAAATAAATCAAGGCAAAGGAAATTGGTAGACGGGAAATCCATCCTGAACCTAGAGTGACGCACAATAAGAGTAGACCGATCACGAGTAGGTCTAGGATATAAATCTCTACCATTGCTACAAATTTGATTGAGGGATGTGTTTTGAAAGTCTAATGCGATCGCCTTAAGCTCTCAATCAGCTTATAGGGGTATTTACTGTTTGGTAAATGATAATAAGTAATTGTTCTGTAGTCACTAAACTTTTTGCACAAACCGTCGCCCTAATAATCCTTGGGGTCGGACTAATAGCATGATAAATAAGATACCAAAAGCAACAGCATCTTTATATGCAGAGTAATCTGCAGGAACAAACGCTTCAACTAAACCAATCAATAAACCACCCAATACTGCACCAGGAATACTCCCCAACCCACCAAGCACAATCACTGCCAAACCTTTTAAACCGAAAGCAATTCCAAAATAAGGTCCTGCAATACTGACACTTGATGCAACCAAAGTTCCTGCCAAACCTGCTAGAAAACTGCTGATAAAGAAGGTGAGGACAATAAAGCGATCGGTGTTAATTCCCAGTAAACTTGCAGTTGTTGGATCTTCTGCAACTGCTTGCATTGCTTTGCCATATTTGGTGCGATTGATAAACAATGTCAAAATTGCCAAAATGACAACAGAGACACAGAAAATGACTACCTGTACGCTACGAATTGGCACAGGCTGTTCTGCTGTTCCAAAGTTGATTGCAGCAGGTAAGTTACCATACGTACCTGCAGGAAAAGTGTAACTTTCTGCGCCAACTAAGTATTGAATAACGTTCACAATCACTACTGCTACACCCAAACTAGAAACAACCGTTAATAGTGGATCAGCACCACGACGGCGTAACGGACGAAAAGCAATACGTTCGACTGCGACTCCTACTAAACCTGCAAGTGTACTTCCTAAAATCAAAGCTATAGCAAAAGGAAGTTGCAGAGGCAATACAGCATTAGCAAGCAAACCATTAAATCCAAACGCACCACCCATAAGTGCATAAGTAAAGTATGCACCTAAGGTAAAAATTGCGCCGTGTGCGAAGTTAATAATACCTAAAATAGAAAATATGAGAGTATATCCTAAAGCAAAAATGGCATAAGCGCTACCAATTGATAAACCGTTGAGAACTTGTTGTAAAAACAGCGTAATATTCATTTTTTGTACTTAATCTTCTAATTAAAACTTTAAATTCGAGGTATTCATTGCTAATTTTTAATAGAAGAATTGCAACTTACTATAACTGAATAGGTGTTGCTTATGCTTAATTTTTTATTCCATACATTAACTATGCAAATTCTATCTTATCATGAGCGCTATATATTAAGTGAAACTAAAGTAAAAAATTCAAGCCGCTTAGTAAAGAATAACCAAGTTAATAGATTATTTTATGTTTTTTTGTGATTAGTATGATGTGCAAAGCATTTTCTGATGTTCAGGTAGCATCACACACGACGAGACTAATTGATTGAATAAGTCCACTTCGTGGACTTAGTTTTTTTAGCTGTGAATTTATTCACCAAGCTAAACAAATATGAGTTTTATATCATTATTTTAGAAAGGCAAATTGACCGCTATTACCATTGTTATTCATCTTAATTTGAGCAACATAAAATTCTTTTTGTACTACCTCACCTTCAGGGGTAAAAGAAATTTCACCCAAGGGCGTTTGATAGCTTCCTGCTAATATTTGCTTGTTGAGTTCTGTTCTTAGTTGTGGTAAGGATAAGGTACTAATGTCAGTTTTACTATCTAAAGCTTTGAGTGCTTCTACATAAACTTGCACAGCGGTATAAGCTTGAGCGCTGAACTGAGGTGGTTCTTTTTTGTATTGACTGCTATAAGCATTACGAAAAGCCGCATTAATTTCACCTGGATGTTCAGGACTATAAGCTTGAGCAATTAATACACCGTTGCAATGTTCTTGACACACACTAAACACATTTGATGTATTTAAACCGTTACCACCAATAATTGAGCCTTGATAACCTAATTCTCGTAACTGCTTGACTAAGTTTCCTCCATCTGCAGCTAGCCCAGAAATAATGACTAAGTCGGGTTTTAGGTTTAATGCATTAGTTGCTTGTGTTTGAAAATCTGTATCAGTTGTCTGAAACTTTTGAACAGTGACTAATTCAAGTCCTTGTTCTTTAACTGTTTGTTGAAAAACTTCTGTTTCTGACTTGCTAAAAGCATCATTTTGTGCGTAAAAAACAGCAACTCGTTTAATGTTAGGATTACTCTTTAGTGCCGCCTGAACTGAATTTGGTGCAACAACCGTCACTGGCGCAGAAACTCGCGCTACATAATCCCCAATTTGAGGAATCCCTTTAGCGGTATTTGATGGTCCTATAACTGGAACTTTAGCTCTTTCTGCAATTGGGTCAGCACTAAATGCTTGTTGTGACAAAGTAGGTCCCACAATACCAACAACTCGATCGTTATTAATCAAAGTTTGGAAAGCGTTGATCGTTCCAGCTTCATCACCACCAGTATCTTGAAATACCAACTTAATAGGCGTACCATCGATACCACCTTGTTCATTAAAATACTTTTCAGCAATTTTAGCCCCTGCAACTTGTTCTTGACCAAGTAAGGCAACATTACTAGTTTGTGCTAATGCAACACCAATAGGAATGGCACTCGGAGATGTGGAGGCTGTATTTGTTGCAGTATTAGTTGTATTTGTACCTGTATTAGCTCCACCACAAGCAGATAGTAATAGAGTTAAAGTAGTAAGAAAAGCAGAAGTACGTATAGTAGATTTATACATAGTATGGTATCTACGTTATAGCTATATGTGGACGATCTTAATTTGACCATGCATAGGCGACCGCGCCAAGTATTTGTTAGCTATTATTTATTTACTATTTATTGCTGTTGTAGTTCTTAATTTTTAGAAAAGTTAAAAAACAGGAAACGCGCTCTATCCTGCAATACCTACTAAAGTAATTAAAGCCCAAAGCTGCTAGTCAGGGGTTTTCTCTACGGTTTACTTGCATAAACTGCCAAATACTTACTTTTAGCGACGATTTTTGAGTAAGCTACAGCTCAAGTCACCAGGATCGTTGTCACCAAAAGGTAAAACTTTTTTGCCTTGTTGTATGAGGCGATCGCGACAATTATAGATCTCCACTGGTCTGGTCACACCATCTACGCTAATTGCTACTCTATATTCCCAATAATTTTTGGCACTCCGCTCTATACTGATAATACAAATTTGACGATCGTCATAGTTGCGACATACAGAAGCCCAAGCTGGCTGTATGAATAACAAAGTCAGTAGTAATAGCAACACAAAGGCTATGCTACTTTGAATTAACAAAATTGCTTTTCGCACAATACTTAATAAATTGATGAGTTACAGCTATTGATTGAAAAGTAACCAACATTTTAAATATATTATTTACCTTGAATCTCTACGCCAAAACTTGACCTTTAAACCATCACGAGGATGCGGTGTAGGAAGCATTACCATATCTACATTTTGTCCTGGAAGCAATTCCCAATCGTAATCGCGAACTAATAAGGCTGCAAATAGCTTCATTTCTAGCTTGGCAAACTCTCTACCAAGACATTCTCTTACTCCACCACCAAAAGGAATATAACTCATTGATTTTTGCTTATCTTCAGATCTAGGGGGTGCAAAGCGTTCTGGATCAAAGTCTTCTGGCTGAGTGTAAATGCTACTATCTTGATGTGTTGCAGCAGGGTGATAGAAAACTTGCCAACCTTGAGGAATCAAGTAACCATTAAACTCACATGACTTAATAACTTTTCTAGGTCCACTTGCTGGAGAATAAAGGCGGAGTACTTCTTTTAAGACTTGTTCTAAATAAGTCATTTGCTTAAGCACTAATGTCAGTGGTTGGTTTAACCCTAATTGCATTTGTTCTGCACGCACAGCCTCTTTCACTTGCGGATTTTGAGCTAATAGTAAACATAGTGCAGTTAAAGATGAGGATAAAGTATCATGACCTGCAAATAGTAATATCAGCAGTTGTTCTTTAAGTTCCTCTAAGTTGAAACTATTTCCATTTTCGTCTCGTGCTTGCAACAATAGTCCTAAAACATCTTGTTTTGTGGTAGATTCTTGCTGACGTTCTAAAATAATAGCTTCAATTTTTGCTAGTAATAATTTGCGACTGCGGAGGGCTTTACTAAATTTTGTCCAAGGTAAGGGAATAGGAAATGAAAGTAAGCCTTTACCCCAAGTTTCATAAAGCTTACCAAAATCATTATCTACATCAATTCCTACTAATAACTTGCAAGCAACATCTAGCGTATATTTGCGAATTTCTAGATACCAATTTAAGTTTCCCGTGCGCTCCCAAGTTTCAATGTAATTATATGTAGTTGCTGTCATAATATCAACATATCCTGCTAAAGCTCGTGGCTGGAAAGCTTGAGCAAGAAGTTTACGTTGTTGGAGATGTTTATCTCCTGTTTGCATAATAATTGCGCCAGTTCCCATTAATAATTTTGCCTGTGGCGGCGCACTCTGAGAAACTCCATCAGCAAAGTAGCGATTTTCATTACTAAATAGAAAGCGATTCGCCTCAGCACCAATTATGACGACGGTGGGACAGCCAAACACATGAGTTTTGTAAATTTGTCCGTATTGTTGCTGTCGCTGTTGTACAAAATTTGGATTGCGTAAAAAACTGAAAGTTTCACCAATAACGGGTAAACCAAAACTTCCAGGAGGTAAGGGAAGCGATCGCAAATCATCAGTAATTGTCATAAATTCCCTCTTGGAGCTTTATAGCAAGCAGGTTACTACAATTAATTCGCTAAAATACGTCTATCTAAAAGCTACAGCAATATGGTGACACTGCAACTCAAGCAAATTCGAGTTCCGCCAGGCGATCGCGTGATATTAGAGGATATTAGTTGGCAAGAGTTTGAAACAATTCTTATTGAGTTAGGAGAACATCGTGGCAGTCGAGTTGCATATACTCAGGGCTTATTAGAAATAATGGTTCCATTGCCAGAGCATGAAAAGGCTAAAGTCATCATTGGGGACTTAGTAAAAATTTTACTGGATGAACTAGATTTAGACTGGGAACCTCTCGGATCAACCACCTTTAAGCGTGAAGATATGGCTGCAGGGGTAGAACCAGATGATTGTTTTTATATTCAAAACTATAAGTTAATGATAGGAAAAGAACGGATCGATTTAAGTGTCGATCCTCCTCCTGATTTAGCACTTGAAATTGATGTTACCTCTAAAACTAAACTAACTGCCTATCAAGCATTACAAGTGCCAGAAATTTGGCGTTATGAAGATGGTGTTTTAGAAATAAATTTACTTCAAGGAGATGTTTACATCAAGTCAGAGACAAGTTCCATTTTTTCAAATTTTCCAGTTAAAGATGAAATTCCTCGATTTGTACAAATGGCAATGACAACAGGAACAACTCTGGCAATTAAAGCATTCCGTAAGAGGGTGCGAGAATATATTGAATCATAAGTTTGTTTTAAATACGATCGCAACATCCAAATTAAAATAGCAATAAGCACAAGATTGGTAACTCACTGTTTCACAATCAATAGTGAATGTCTTTTCCTCAGAACAAGTTGAGTGGGTGGAAGAACCTGATATTAGCCATTTGGTGACAGAAGACGATACTCTTGTCAACCTGCTTGCAGAAAAACAGCAACGACTTTTAACGAGTTGTTTATATAGTTCGTGGAAACCAGGTGTTCCTTTTTTAGCTACCGCCGGAAGTTGTTATCGAAATTGTCTCTAACACAGTAGGCAACGAACTGGGGAGTAAAATGAAAGACTATGCCCGCATTGGTGTGGCTTACTACGTTGTTTACGATCCTTTGCAGCAATTAGGCAATCGCTTATTACGAGTTCACGAGTTAAGAGGTACGAATGACACCGAGTTAGTAAACGACTTGGATGGAACCAGTAGGTTTAGGATTGACTTTATAGAACGGAATCTTTGAAGGAAATCAAGAAACATAGTTGCGTTGGTGCGATCGCGATGGTAATTTAATTGCAACAGGTGATGAGCGTGCTGAAATTGAACGTCAACGTGCTGAACGCCTAACAGAAATCTTACGTTCTCAAGGTATCGATCCTGATGAGTTATTAATTTGAAATTGACCTCTTCCTCGATCGCCATCAACAATTAATTTTCCTCTTAAAAGACTTTTTCCCCTTTACCTGTAACAAAGCGACCTTCAAATAAGGTCAATATGTGAGTGTGGAATCATCACAAATTTCGCTAATACCGCGATCGCGTTCCAGTTTCGTACGTATCGCAAGTTTCAGCAACACCCAATAGTACTTCTATATGTGTGCGAACATCTACACCACCAGGAAAAATTAGTAATCCTGTAGCATCATATTTTTGGGCAGATGGTACTTGTAATTCACACGCGATCGCTTCTATCTTGCCATCTCGAATTAAAATTATCTGCTATGTAGTCATCAACAGCAGTAACAATTCTTCCTTGAGTAATCACAACTTCTGTGATATTTAAAAACTAACTTTTTAGTAAATGAGTGGAAATCAACGTAGCATAAAGGCTAGTAATTGATCGTTGGTAATCGAGAAATATTCATCAACAATTGCCCGTTACCTATTACCCAACATGAAATTTGAGTCAGCAAACTGTATAAAATTATCCAAATAAATCACAGCTTTTGCTGTACAGTCAAACCTTGAATGTCAAAAGATCGCTGAGACGTATCGGGGTTGTTGTGAATGAAACATTCACTATCTGAGTTAAATCAGATGAATCAGGATGACTTTGTAGCAGTGTTGGGGTGGATATTTGAAGATTCTCCCTGGATAGCACAGAAGGCGTGGGCTAGAAAACCGTTTGCAGATGTGTTATCTCTGCATCAAAGTATGGTAGATGTTGTTTGTGAGGCGAGTGACGTTGAAAAACTTGCCCTTATTTGCGCTCATCCTGACTTAGGTGCTAAAGCTAAAATGGCTGAAGCCTCTGTTAAAGAGCAAGCTGGAGTTGGTTTAGACCGACTTAATCCAGAAGAGTACGATAAATTTAACTACCTTAACCAAGCATATAAAAAAAAATTTAACTTTCCTTTTATTATTGCTGTCAAAAATCACACCAAAGAAAGCATTTTAGCAAGCTTTTCTCAAAGGTTAGAAAATTCAAAAGAAACAGAACTACAAACAGTTTTAGCAGAGATAGAAAAAATAGCTTTGTTTCGCTTACAGGAAGTTATTGATGATAAGTAATTAAATGGATTTAAACAATATTCAAACTTACTTACGTCCTCAAAGTTTAGAAACAGTTGAAAACTGGTCGCTAGGATGGTCTTGGCTAGCTGGTGGAACATGGGTATTTAGTCAATCACAACCTGATTTAAAAGTATTAGTAGATTTAGAAAAATTCGATTGGTCTGAAATTGAAGTTACCACTGAAGGATTAGTAATTGGTGCAACTTGCATAATGACAAAGTTGCGTCAGTGGAATTTTCCAGAACATTGGACAGGCGTTAAAGCGTTGTTTCGTGCAGTTGACGAACTGGCTTCTTTTAAAGTTACCAACATGGCAACAGTAGGAGGCAATATTTGTTTAGCAATACCAGCAAGTACGTTTGCTCCTGCAATGGTAGCACTAGACGCAAGCTATGAAATTTGGCATCCTCAAGCTGCGCCGCGTTTTGTTGCTGCTAGGGATTTTCAAATTGGGGTACAGCAAACAGTTTTACAGCCAGGCGAAGTTTTACGCAGAATCTCAATTCCGCAAGAGAGTCTAACATGGCGTATTAGTTATCAACGAGTTTGTATCGCAACCGCAGGAATTGCAATATCGATAATAGTTGCAGCTTGTAACCCGCAAACATCACAAGTAAGATTTGGTTTAGGTGCTTGCGTACCGACACCGCGTGTTGTGGAATTTTCCCATATTCCTACATTAGATGAAATCGAGGAAGCCCTTAACGCACAAGTACCATTGAATGATTTTATCGAAGACTATGCCGCAAGTGCAGCTTATCGGCAACACATTACCAAAGTTTTGATGCAGCGATCGCTTTTGGAATTTTAGATTTATGCAAGAACCACTAACTTTTCAAGTTAATGGCAAAACATACACTGAAAGTTGTTCTCCAGGGACAAGCTTATTAACTTTATTACGCGATCTTGGGTGGGTTGGCGTACACCGTGTTTGTGAATCAGGTGATTGTGGAAGTTGTACGGTATGGGTTGATGACAAACCTGTTCATAGCTGTATCTATCCAGTCATGAAGCTAGAGGGACACGACGTCACAACCATTGAAGGACTAGCAGTAGATGAATTAGCACCAATCCAGCAAGCTTTTCTCGAAAAACAAGGTTTTCAGTGTGGATTCTGCACTCCAGGAATGATTATGAGTGCAGCAAAATTGCAATTTAACTCACTAGCTGAACTACGCAAAGCTTTAGACGGTAATTTATGTCGCTGTACAGGATACGAGGCAATTCTGGAAAGTATTCTCGCAGCTAAAGAACAACGATCAGAATCTTGCTTAATGCAAAATCCTGTCGGCAAAAGTGTTCCCAAACAAGATGGATCAGCAATTGTTAGAGGTACAGCAAATTATACAGCAGATTGGTCGCCACCTGGGTTACTACACATTAAAGTGGTGCGATCGCCCCATCCCCACGCCCGTATTCGTAAAATTGACACCGAAAAAGCCAAAGCCCTTCCTGGCGTTCATGCAGTTTTTACCTATGAAGACGTTCAGCGTAAACCTTATACAACGGCGGGACACGCCGATCCGGTACCCGATCCACTCGATCATTATTTATTAGATAATAAAGTCCGATTTATTGGCGATCGCGTTGCGGCAGTTGTTGCAGAATCGGTAGCGATCGCAATTCAAGCGAGTCAACTTATTGAAGTTGATTACGAAATTCTTCCTCATGTTATTGACCCTGTCAAAGCAATCAATGACTGTGGAGTTGTCATCCACGATGAACCAGAGTCATCGCAAATTTACGATCCTCAACGCAACATTGCAGCTAAAGTCACACTGGGAACGCATGATATTGAACAAGGCTTTGCTGAAGCTGATTTAATTGTTGAAAATACCTACTACTTACCAGCCGTTCAACACGTTCATTTAGAACCCCATATCAGCACAAGTTGGTTAGAAGCAGACGGAACCTTGGTAGTGCGTTCGAGTACGCAAGTTCCATTTCACACGCAAAGAGTTCTATCACAGCTATTTGATTTACCAAAAGACAAAGTTCGCGTTTTCAAAACTCAAATCGGCGGAGGATTCGGTAATAAACAAGAAATTCTCACTGAAGATTTATGTGTTTTAGCAACGTTGCACACCAAAAAGCCTGTGCAATGGGAATTTACACGCGAAGAGGAATTTACAGCCACCAATAGCCGCCATGCGATGCAGGTGAGAGTAAGAACCGGAGTCAAAGCTGATGGTACGTTAGTCGCGCAAGAAATGGAAGCGATCGCCAATACAGGGGCTTATGGCAATCATGCACCTACAGTTGTCTTCTTGACAGGTTGCTATCCTCTAGGTTTATATCGATGTCCGCATCAGCGTTTTCTAGGATTATCAGTTTACACGAATACAATGCCTGCTGGTGCTTTTCGCGGCTATGGTGCAACACAGGGAACGTTTGCCGTTGAGTCGCAAATGGACGAAATTGCAGAGAAACTGGGAATTGATCCGATAGAACTGCGTCAGAAAAATATTATTCAACCTCACGATATCATTCGCCTCGGACGCGAAGGAGCGCATGACCATTTTCACTTGATTGGTAGTTATGGCGTACCCGAATGTTTTGCCAAAGTGACGCAAGCATTCAATTATGTTCCTGGAACGAAACCTACTGTCAACAAACATCTACGGCGCGGTGTCGGATTTGCAGTGTCGATGCAAGGAAGTGGTTTAGCAAAAATTCATAGCGCAGGAGTGAAGTTATCGCTCAAAAGCGACGGAAAATACGAATTAAGAACTGGGGCGATTGACGTTGGTACAGGTGCTGATACATCATTGCGACAAATTGCCGCACACGTACTTGGTGTTACGGTTGCAGATATTGAACTGATTGCGGGTGATACGCACAATACCCCTTTTGATGCAGGTTCGTATGCATCAGCAACGACTTATATATCGGGTAAAGCCGTCAATAAAGCCGCCGTTGCCATGCGATCGCAGATCTTAGAATTTGCAGCTAAAGTTCTCGCTACTCAACCAGAAAACATTACACTTACGCCAGATAAAGCGATCGCCGCCCAACAAGAAATTACACTACAAGAACTTGTCTCTCGTAATCAGCAATCTTTTGTTGTCGAAGTCGAACACGCCGCGAACGAATCATCTTTAACCTTTGCAGTGCAAGGTGCAGAAGTCGAAGTTGACACCGAAACGGGTAGAATCAATGTTCTGCGTTGCGTGCAAGCCATTGATGTTGGTACAGCAATCAATCCCAGAATCTGTCACGGACAAGCAACAGGAGGAATTGTGATGGGCTTGGGCTATGCGTTGTCTGAGGAGTTACTCATTAATGATTCAGGACGAATTTTGAATCCTGCATTGCGGACATATCGCCTACCTACTGCCAAAGATACGCCGCAGATGGAAATTATTTTAGTCGAACAGCCCGATCCTTATGGTCCTTTTGGTGCGAAGGGTATTGGAGAAATTGGCACGAACTGTACTGCTGCCGCGATCGCCAATGCTGTTGCCCACGCAACAGGTGTTCGACTGACACAAATTCCGATGACGCCCGAACGAGTTTGGCAAGCCTTAAATGCTTGAATTTTATCAACAGATGGCGCAAACCTTACAACAAGGTTCGGCAGTTCTTGCCACGGTTGTGAATGTTACAGGTTCAGTTCCGCGTGAGGTGGGGGCAAAAATGTTAGTGTGTCGCGATCGCGCGATTGGAACGATTGGCGGTGGGGCTGGGGAAGCTAAAGTCATTCGCCAAGCTTTGGAAGTTTTGGCAACTGGTGAGAAGCAGTTTGTGGAAATCGATCTATCTGGGGCGTTGCAGCGCGAAACTCAGGGGGTTTGTGGTGGTGCAATGCAAGTTTGGCTGGAACGTTGGAGTGGAGATAAAGCAATCAAGTTATTAGAGCAAATTATTGATATTTTGTCAAGTGGCAAGTGTGGTACTTTAGTAACGCCGTTTTTAGGAGACTCGCAGCCCTATTTGGAAATTGGAGATAACAAACCACAGAGGCACAGAGAAGCAGCTTTTAGAGAGATTTTGATGCCGTTACCAACGTTATTAATTGTGGGGGCAGGTCATGTTGCTGTCCCTTTGGCAGCGATGGCGGCGATGATTGGTTTTCGGGTAACTGTTGTAGACGATCGCCACGAGTTTGCTTCTCAGGAAAGATTTCCCCAAGCAACTGCAGTAATTGCTCAACCCTTGACATTAGCGTTAAAATGTGCTTTAAATTCACAATATATCGCGTTAGTGACGCGGGGAATTCAGCATGATTTGGAGGCTTTACGGTTTCTACTGAAAACACCCGCTCAGTACATTGGAATGATTGGTTCGCGCAAGCGCGTACGCCTAGTGTGTCAGCAGTTGCAACAAGAAGGATATCCTCCAGAGGTTTTAGCATCACTCTACGCACCCATCGGGTTAGATATCGGTGCTTTGACACCCGAAGAAATTGCGGTAAGTATTTGTGCCGAATTAATCAAAGTGCGGCGTGGTGGTACAGGTAAATCTTTATCTAATGCAGTCGCTAGGAGTATGACAAACTATGTGTAGAAAGGGACGCGTTATAAAGTTTGCTAAGTTACTTCTGAGTACTTAGAGGATGTCTGAAAAGTCAAAGACTATACCAATCGTCTCAACATAAGACGAATCATCGCAACTTGAATCATCGCCTCAGAAGTGGCAGGTAAAACCTCATAATCTTTGCTCAGTCTCCGACACCAG
>NZ_JADEWN010000139.1 GCF_015207655.1 Gloeocapsopsis crepidinum LEGE 06123
CTGATTGAGGTGTCACCTTGTGTGTATGCCTTAACTATTTTTTCTCGCAAGTCGAGCGAGTACGGTTTCATTAGACTTCATTTGTGTACTCCTCTTACTGTACCTCATAAACTTGCAATAGGCTGTAATTAGTGCAATGAATCAATTCAAATTCTTTTATTCTTCTGGATGAAAGGGTTTATCTAGTACTTGTTGATTTCGGAAAGTGACAGAAGAGGGATATTCTGCAAGGTGTCTATATGTGCATTCAGCAATTAGAACAGAAGCAATGTCAAGTTGCAAATCAATACACCCGTTCAGTTGATCGTAGTGGTAATACAGTTGCTCAACAGCTAATCAGTGAAGTCTTTGAAATTATTCCACAAAAGTGGCGTGGCATTGGTGAAATTTCTCAGAGTGGCTTGACATTGCGCCGCAAATATGAAGCATTTGATGCTCAACAGCGCTTTGATATTGTTCACCACACAACGACAGAATCGGCTGAATGTATCAGTGGGCTAGTTTTGCAAGGTGTGAAGAAGCCTCACGCATGTCCAGCTTTTGGTCAACGCTGTACGCCAGAACATCCCCTTGGTGCGCCTATGGTTTCTTCAGAAGGAGCTTGTGCTGCCTATTATCGTTATCGACAGCAGCCGAACACGCTGTCTTATGCAGTGAGTAGTAAGTAAATGGAATTCACTCTCTCCTGTCCAATTTCCATTGCACAATATCCCAACGTCTTGCTAGCGCATGGTGGGGGTGGGAAGTTGATGCATCAACTCATTGAAAAGATGTTTTTACCTGCCTTCAGCAGCAAGCAATTTCCACAAGTTGTCTCTAATAAACATGACGCCGCAGAAATTAACCTCAAAAGTGGCAGGGTTGCGTTTACAACTGATTCTTATGTCGTTCAACCTTTGTTCTTTCCAGAAGGGGATATTGGTGTACTTGCCGTTAATGGCACAGTTAACGATTTGGCAATGTGTGGTGCGCGTCCGCTGTATCTAAGTGTTGGGTTCATTCTCGAAGAAGGACTATCAATGGAAACACTGTGGCGAGTGGTGTTTTCAATGCAGCAGGCGGCTAGAGAAGCCAATGTGCAAATTGTTACTGGTGACACTAAAGTCGTGGATAAAGGCAAGGCAGATGGTATTTTTATTAACACTACCGGTGTTGGCATGATTGAGCATTCTCTGGCGATCGCTCCTATATCAATTCAACCAGGAGATGTCGTGCTGCTCAATGGCGATCTTGGTCGTCATGGCATCGCAATTATGGCACTCAGAGAAGGCTTAGAGTTTGAAAGCCAAATTGAAAGTGATTCTGCACCCTTAGCTAGTCTTGTTTTGGAATTACTTGAAGCACAAATTACAATTCATTGTCTACGAGATTCACGCGTGGAGGTTTATCTAGTGCCCTCAATGAAATTGCTACGGCTGCTGGTGTGACGATCGCCATTGATGAAAGTTGTCTACCTGTGCGTGAAGATGTACAGGGTGCGTGTGAAAGTCTTGGTTTTGATCCGCTTTATGTGGCAAATGAGGGACGATTCGTGGCATTTGTGCCTCAATCTGATACGAACTTGCGTTCTAAAGAACAATTAGGGTAGGGTGCAGTTAACCGAGAAACGAGCACTGTTATGGCAAGAGTCAGTCGAGTTGTAGCCCACCAGAGCGTTGAAGAAGTTAAGCAGAAGCTGGC
>NZ_JADEWN010000046.1 GCF_015207655.1 Gloeocapsopsis crepidinum LEGE 06123
GCTTTCAAACTATTATTCTTTTCTTGGTTCAGTTGCCCTTCCGGAGGCGCTTTGCGCTTGCCTTTCCTTCTGGCGCTTTACTAATATATCTAACCTCAATTGAAATTGTCAAGCTTTTTGAGAGAAAAAAATGGAAAATCTTGAAAAGCTTACCGGATAATAGTTGTAGGCTATATTGCTAAAGAAAAAGCAGAAAAGGAACCATCAACTGTGAAAAATTTTGCGTTACCACCTCTTTTAATTCTCGATCCAATGCTTAGCGCTTGGTTAATAGAGGATATTGGACGAGGCGATCGCACAACTCAAGGTTTATTGACAACCGAAAATCCTTGGATAACAGCACAGTGGGTAGCAAAAGCTTCTGGAATCGTTGCTGGTCTACCATTTGCAGCGAGAGTATTTCAGCTTTTGTGTGAGAAAACTAGTTTCGTCGCTACTACTAATGAAGGGCAATGGTGTCAACCAGGACAAGTGATAGCACAAATAGAAGGTTCACTAAATGCGATCCTTACAGGAGAACGAGTAGCGTTGAATTTAGCTATGCGTTTGAGTGGGATTGCCACTTTGACACGAAAGTATGTAGAACAGCTAGCAGAACTGCCTACGCAGTTAGTTGATACCCGCAAAACAACACCAGGCTTGAGGTTACTTGAAAAATATGCAACTCAAGTAGGTGGAGCGAGAAATCATCGCATCGGTTTAGACGATGCAGTCATGATCAAAGATAATCATATTGCTGCTGCTGGAGGAATCAAAAACGCGATCGCCCGCATTCGCGCTCAAATTCCTTACCCTTTAACCATAGAAGTTGAGACAGAAACGATTGAACAAGTACAAGAGGCTTTACAGCATCAAGCAGACATTATCATGCTTGACAATATGCCTGTAGAAGTGATGCAACAGGCAGTTAAACTGATTCGTCAATACGATCCTCACATTAAAGTTGAAGCTTCGGGCAATATTACATTAGAAACAATTTATCAAGTAGCATCTACTGGAGTTGATTATGTTTCGACAAGTGCTCCTGTGACTCAATCTTCATGGCTTGATTTAAGTATGAAAATTAAAAGCTAGGGTTGTAGTATAGAACTTCTTGACTGCTGTGATGTTTCTTCTTCTTAACCCTTAACTTTATGAGTGCGACGCTGGATCAATTAAAACATCGATTTACACAAGCTTTAGTTGCTGCTTTTGGCAACAATTATGCTGAAGTAGATCCAATACTTGTACCTGCGAGTAATCCCAAATTTGGTGACTATCAATCTAATGTAGCTTTATCTTTGAGTAAGCAATTAAAACAGCCAGCACGAGCGATCGCTGAACAAATTACGGACAAGCTGGATGTAGCTGACATTTGTGAACCACCAAGTATTGCGGGTCCTGGGTTTATCAATTTATTGTTAAAGACCGAATATTTAGAAACACAACTGCGTTCTAGCCAGACAGATCCAAGATTAGGTATTGCATTAGCGAAAACTCCTAAGCAAGTTGTTGTTGATTTCTCTAGCCCGAATATTGCGAAGGAAATGCATGTAGGACATCTGCGTTCTACAATTATTGGGGATTGTATTGCACGAATTTTAGAATTTCGCGGTCATGATGTTCTGCGGCTAAATCACGTTGGAGATTGGGGTACGCAGTTCGGAATGTTGATTGCTTACTTGCGCGAAGCTTACCCTGATGCATTGACTACAGCTAATGCTTTGGAACTTGGAGATTTAGTTGCTTTTTATCGCAAAGCCAAGCAACGGTTTGATGAAGACGAGACATTCAGAGAGACAGCACGACAGGAAGTTGTAAAACTGCAAGCAGGAGTAGAAGATACTCAAAAAGCTTGGCGATTATTGTGCGAACAGTCACGGCGTGAGTTTCAAGTTATTTATGACTTACTTAATGTTCATTTAACAGAGCGGGGAGAATCTTTTTACAATCCATTGTTAGCAGCAGTTGTAGAAGATTTAGACCGCCAGGGCTTACTTGTAGAGGACGCAGGAGCAAAATGCGTTTTTCTAGAAGGCTTTACTAATAAAGAGGGAGATCCACTGCCGTTGATTGTGCAGAAATCAGACAGTGGTTACAACTATGCGACAACTGACTTGGCTGCACTCCGTTACCGAATTAAACAAGATCAGGCAGAACGGTTAATTTATATCACAGATGCGGGACAAGCAAATCACTTTGCACAGGTGTTTCAAGTAGCACGACGGGCGGGTTGGATTCCTAGTAATGTAGAAATTGTTCACGTTCCCTTTGGTTTGGTTTTGGGAGAAGATGGAAAGAAACTCAAAACACGCTCTGGAGAGACTGTTCGACTGAAAGATTTACTTGATGAAGCGATCGCGCGATCGCGTGCTGATCTAGAATCTCGGTTAAAAGCAGAAGATCGAAGTGAGACAGAAGAATTCAAAGCTAAAGTCTCCCAAGCCGTTGGTATCAGTGCCGTTAAATATGCTGACTTAAGTCAAAACCGGACAAGCAATTATATTTTTAGTTACGACAAAATGCTTGCCCTGCAAGGTAACACGGCACCTTATATGCTGTATGCGTATGTGCGAATTCAAGGCATTAGTCGTAAGGGACAAATAGACTTTGAACAACTAGGTTCAGAAGCACAAATTTTCTTACATGAACCAACAGAATTTACGCTAGCCAAACACCTATTGCAACTAAGTGAAATCCTCAGTGGGGTTGAGCAAGATTTGATGCCAAATCGCTTGTGTCAGTACTTATTTGAACTCAGTCAGAAGTTCAATCAGTTTTACGATCAGTGTCCAGTTTTACAAGCAGAAGAACCGACACGGACATCTCGGTTACTCTTATGCGACTTAACCGCGAGAACACTGCAACTCGGATTATCTTTACTAGGTATATCTGTTGTTGAAAGGATGTAGATTGTTGAAACCGCTATCAGCAACTCGCACAAGTTAACTCAGGCATTAATCGGTGTAAAATCTGCTTGAGTACCGTTGCTGTCCAATCAACATCTGCTGTTGTGACGTCTCTTCCTAAAGTGAGACGGAGTGCACCTAATGCTTGCTGGTGAGTATAGCCCATTGCAGACAATATTGGACTTGGAGAGAGCTTACCGCTATGACAAGCTGAACCAGAACTAATAGCAATTCCAGCTAAGTTCAGTTGGCGGACAATGGTTTTACCAGTAATGTTTTTATTGGTATGTGTGAGGCAAAAACTCACATGATGTGGGAGGCGGGATGTAGGATCGCCTGTAGGAATTAAATAAGGTGTGTCGCTGAGTAAATTAAAAAGGCGATCGCGCAGTTGAATCAAGCGTGGTGTCTCTATAGTCATGTCTTGTGCAGCCAATTCAGCCGCTACACCAAATCCTGCAATCATTGGTACAGCCTCTGTGCCAGAACGTCGGCGTGATTCTTGTCCACCACCACCAAGCAGAGGGACTAGCTCAATTCCAGGACGTATATAGAGTGCACCAGCACCTTGAGGACCATAAATTTTGTGACTAGAAACCGAAAGTAAGTCAATTGGGAGATGTTGTACATTAATCGGTAATCTTCCAGCAACTTGCACCGCATCAGTATGAAATAAAGCACCATGCATATGCGTAATTCTACTTAAAGAATCAATTGGCTGTAATGTTCCTACTTCACTTTGTCCATAAATAATTGAAACTAAGACTGTATTGCTGCGTAATGCAGCTTTTAATTCTAATGGACTTACTCTTCCTTGCGCGTCTACTGGTAAGCGAGTGACTTGCCAGCCCCATTGTTCTAGTAGTTTGACTGGCTCAGCGATCGCAGGATGTTCTACTTGAGAAATAATAATATGTTGTGGTTGTGAGTACTGACGCGCAACTCCCATAATTGCTAAGTTATCTGCTTCAGTACCGCCAGACGTAAAAACAATTGATTCGGCGGATGCATTAATTAAGCTAGCAACCTGCATTCGCGCTTGTTCCACTACTGTGGCTGCACGTCCACCCCACTCATGTAAGCTAGAGGGATTACCCCAATATTGTGTTAAAACTGCTTGCATTGCAGCGATCGCTTCAGGGCGTGGCGGTGTTGTCGCACTGTAGTCTAAATAAATTTGCATGGTGTCAAGCTCTAAATCATTCAGCAACCAGCTAGCTAGGGTTACTTCTTTCAGGATATCGCTTGAATGACTGTGCGATCGCACATTACTACTGGGAAAACTCGGTTTAGTAGCAATTCATAAATTATTCTGTGCGTCTATTATCTGTCACTGCCAGCCGCCTATTAGTTTTACTGTCCTTAAGTTTAACTGCGTGTCAATCGGTACAATCACAACAAAAACCGCAACCTCTACCACAAGATCCTTTTGTTGAAGCGTACTTTAATCACATAGAAGCAGCAAAGTATCAAGAACCTTATCGCCAGCAAAAACGTCAGGGTGACAATTTAGAGCAAAAAATTGTTGAGGCGATCGCTTCTGCCCAAGCTACAGTGGATGTGGCAATTCAAGAGTTACGTTTACCGAAAATTGCTCAAGCCTTAGTAGAACGTCATCAAGCTGGAGTACAAGTTAGAGTTATTTTAGAAAATAACTATAGTCGCCCGTGGAGTAGCCTTACTGCTGCAGAAGTTGAGAAACTCACACAGCGCGAACGCAGCCGCTATCTAGAATTTCGGGCTTTAGTAGATCGCAATAAAGATGGCAAAATAACTGCTGAGGAAATTAATCAAGGTGATGCTTTAGTCATCCTTAATCAAGCGCGAGTTCCTTGGATTGATGATACTGCGGATGGTTCAGCAGGTAGTGGATTGATGCATCACAAATTTGTCGTTGTTGACAAACAAACCGTAATTGTGACATCTGCTAACTTCACGACAAGTGATATTCATGGTGATTTTAGTTCTCCTGGCAGTATAGGTAATGCCAATAATCTTTTAAAAATTGATAGCCCAGAGTTAGCCAAGCTATTTACTGAAGAATTTAATTTAATGTGGGGTGATGGTCCAAGTGGTCAACTTGACAGCCAGTTTGGTTTAAAAAAGCCATTGCGATCGCCGCAATATGTTCAAGTTGGCAATAATCATATTTCAGTACAGTTTTCTCCAACTTCGCCTACTGTTTCTTGGCAAAACAGCACGAATGGTCTAATCGGACAATTTCTCAATACAGCTACTCGTTCAGTAGATTTAGCTTTGTTTGTCTTTTCAGAACAAAGGTTAGCAAATATTCTAGAGACTTCGCATCAGCAAAATGTCCAAATTCGAGCATTAATTGAGCGAAGTTTTGCGTTTCGCACTTATAGTGAAGCGTTAGACATGATGGGAGTGGCGTTAAGTGATAATTGTCATTATGAAAAAAATAATCGTCCTTGGCAAAATACGATCGCTACTGTTGGAACACCACAATTACCGCAAGGCGATTCCCTACATCACAAGTTTGCTGTTGTAGACAAACGAATTGTTATTACAGGCTCGCATAACTGGTCAGCTGCAGCAAATGCAAAAAACGATGAAACATTATTAATCTTACAAAACTCAACTGTTGCAGCGCATTATGTACAGGAATTTGAGCGACTGTATGCAACTGCACAACTAGGCGTACCAGTCAGTGTTCAAAAGAAAATTAGGGAACAACAGCAACAGTGTGCGCAATTTCAATCTGCTGATGCAGCCAACAAGAACACAGCCGACAAAGTTAATCTCAACACAGCTAGCTTAGAAGAACTCACTGCATTACCTGGCATTGGTGAGAAACTAGCACAAAGAATTATCACTGCACGTCAGGAACAACCTTTTACATCTCTAGCAGATTTAGAACGCATATCAGGAATCAGTACAAATTTAGTAACTAGGTTAGGCGATCGCGTGACTTGGTAATTAGCTTGTTATCCTGAAAGAAGCTCTGCTGCTTATGCTTGACTAGAATTATGACCCAGCAACCTGCACGCATTTGTATTCTCGGTGGTGGTTTTGGTGGTCTTTATACTGCCTTAAGATTGTCACAATTACCGTGGAAGTCACAAAAACCAGAAATTGTGCTTGTCGATCAAAGCGATCGCTTTTTATTCTCACCATTACTTTACGAACTCCTGACAGGTGAACTACAAACTTGGGAAATAGCACCACCATTCTCAGAAATATTCGCTGGCACAGGTATACGTTTTTATCAAGGAACTGTTACAGGTATTAATATTGACGAACAGCGAGTTCATTTACAAGAAGGTTCAGAAATTCCTTACGATCGCTTAGTTCTTGCATTAGGTGGCGAAACTCCACTCGATATGGTTCCTGGAGCAACATCATATGCTTTTCCTTTCCGAACGATTGATGATGCGTATCACCTAGAAGCGCGACTGCGACTGCTTGAAGAGTCCCCTGTTGACAAAATCCGCGTAGCAATCGTAGGAGGAGGTTACTGTGGCGTCGAGTTGGCGTGTAAATTGGCAGATCGCTTGCAAAATCGCGCCCGCATTCGTTTGGTCGAAATGACGGATCAGATCTTGCGGACATCACCAGAACACAATCGCATTGCTGCTAGTAAAGCTTTGGATGCGCGGGGAATTTGGATTGATTTGGAAACGAAAGTCCAAGAAATTGAACCACAGGCGATCGCACTCGAATACAAAAATCAAGTTGATACAATTCCTGTAGATATCGTCATTTGGACAGTAGGAACGCGGGTTTCACCTGTTGTGCGATCGCTTCCTCTCAAGCAACAGCACGGTAAATTAACAACAACATCCACTTTACAAGTTGTAGACCATCCCGAAATTTTTGCTCTAGGGGATTTAGCTGACTGTCGTGACGCAGAAGGGCAACAAATACCCTCTACTGCTCAAGCTGCATTTCAACAAGCAGATTACGTAGGCTGGAACGTCTGGGCTTCATTAACAGAACGTCCTTTACTTCCCTTCCGCTATCAACATTTAGGTGAAATGATGACGTTGGGAACAGACAACGCTACTTTTACAGGTTTAGGAATTAAGCTTGATGGTCCGTTAGCTTATGTAGCACGTCGCTTAGCGTATCTTTATCGTATGCCTACACTAGGTCACAAACTCAAAGTCGGGATTAATTGGATCACTAGCCCGTTTACTGAACTAGCTGAATAGTTTTAACAGTAACGATTACCAGGGTATGATTAGAGGCAAACAATTTCTACTTAGATTCCGCGATCGCCGTAGGCTAGCAGCTAATAACAGATGATGCAAAAACCAAAGATCATTTTTCTTGATGCAGTTGGTACGCTTTTCGGAGTTAAAGGTAGCGTTGGTCAAGCCTATAGTGAGGTAGCACAAAAATTTGGAATCTACATCTCAGCTAAAACATTAAATCAAGCATTTCTACAAAGTTTCCAAGCGGCTCCACCACCAGTCTTTCCAGAAATGGAACCAGATGAGATCGCAGCGTGTGAGTTTCATTGGTGGAAATCAGTTGCACAGCAAACTTTCCAGCAGGTGGGCGTTCTTAATCAATTTACTGATTTCTCTGCTTTCTTCACAGAATTGTATCGGTATTTTGCAACTGCTGATCCTTGGTATGTGTATCCTGACGTTGCTCCGGCCTTGGAGCGTTGGCAACAGATGGAAGTTGAGCTAGGAATAATATCAAATTTTGATTCTCGACTCTACTTAGTTCTAGCAGAGCTTGATTTAGACAAGTTCTTTACTTCTATCACTATTTCTACTGAAGCAGGCGCAGCGAAGCCCGATCAGGAAATTTTTATGACAGCACTCGCGAAACATAACTGCAGTCCTGAGCTAGCCTGGCACATTGGTGATAGTTGGAATGAAGACTATCATGGAGCAACAGCAGCTGGAATTAAAGCATTTATCATTGACCGTAGCACGTAGTTATACTCGTTATTAAACTAAAACCTAGCTAATGTTGATCTAGCTAGGCTTTGAGCAAGAAAGCTGATTGTTCAGTAATCTAGTTACGTGCAATAAGCTGACTTGCTTCTATTTCTAGCATTTGAACTAGTTTTTGGTCGCCTCTAGCCCGCGCTACTTCCAACCGATGTTCCAAATTTTGACGAATATTAGCAATGTGAGTGTGATTTAACTGCGTTAAAGCTTTTTGGCGGTTGCTCATTATTGATTCTTGCTGTGGCATTGACTTAGCTACCGCTTTATCTTCGTACTGTCGGCGTAAGATACTTGCTTCCACATCTATTGGATGTCCAGAGGAGTAGCTAACTCCGCGATACTTTAGTCCAACTACAGGTTGAGGTGTAGGAATATGTCTTGGGTAGTGATGTTTCCAACTTACACCTCGATATTGTCCGCCCGCTTCACCTTCTATCATCTCAGTAGCAGGTGTACATGATTCATAGTTAATCCCTCTGTACTTAAATTTCATCTCCCTAGCCTTTTCTATAAATTACTTGAGTTTAGGTTTTGATTATGTAAGGCGCGTTCCTTCGGGAGTGATCCCTACTTCCGTCTCTACAAAACATCTAACTTAAGGCAGATCTTGTAAAAAAGTAGAGATGAACGTTTTGTTTTCTGTATCCTACTTTACTGTTTATTATCAAAAACGTCAAACTTAACAAGACTTAATATAATAGCAAATATGTTTTGATAAATGACTTATAAAGACTTTTGTCTAAATTTAAAACTTTAAAATCTATTCAGTAAGAGCACTGCATCAATAAATTTATTAGTCACAACGCTGCATTAATCTTTAGACTGCAATAGAAAAGTAGATGTGTATAGATGTTTAGGTATCTTTGTACAACTTAAATTCCACTGAGAAACTTGAGAAGAACAATTATATGTATTGTTCCAATGAAATAATTCAGTTACTGGTATTGGTAAACCAATATGATAGCCTTGAGCATAATCAATACCTAATTGATGTAATAGCTGTATAGTTTCTGAATTAGCTACAAACTCAGCAATTGTAGAAATAGATAGCCCACGGGCGACTTCTACAATTGCTTTAACTAAGTGACGATCTAAAGTATCTTTCGCGAGATTTTTAATAAAACTACCATCTATTTTGAGGTAGTCTACTGGTAAGTGTTTGAGTTGCGAAAACGAAGAGTAACCTATGCCAAAATCATCAATAGCAAATTGGCAACCCATTTGCTTGAGCGTATTAATAAATTTACGGGCTTGAGAAAAATCAGCGATCGCAGCCGTTTCGGTAATCTCTAATATCAAAGATGCAGGATTTACCCCTGTTGTGGCAAGCTCTCTTTGAATCATCGGCAAAAGTTCGCTATCAGATAATGATTTGCCAGAAATGTTAACTTCTAATCTCAAATCATTACCTACTTTTGCATGACTAGCAATTAAATGAATTGCTTGACGAACAACCCAGCGATCAATATGAAAAATTAATCCACAGTTCTCAGCAATTGGTAGAAATGTATTAGGACAAATAACCTCTCCATCTTTACCTAGCATCCGAATTAAAACTTCGTAGCAAGAAGTACTGTTACTTTGCAAATCTAAAATGGGTTGACAGTAGAGAACAAATAAGTCTTGCTCAAGTGCTTCGCGAATTTGATTTTTCCAGAAATTTCGCGACTGGATTTGAGCTTGCCAATGAGGATCAGGAGTGTAAAAGCTAAAACAATTGCTACCAAGTTCTTTTGATTTATACATTGCAAGATCTGCATAAGCAAGGAGTTCATCTGCAACAACTCCATGCTCTGGAAACAGAGTAGCACCCAAGCTTGCTGTTACTCTTACTGGTTGACCATTTGCAATAACTACATGATTTTCAAGTGCATTTAAAATCTTTTGCTGAATTAAATGAACTTGACTCATAGAAGTTTGTGGGATAAGTATGGCAAATTCATCTCCACCCAAGCGTGCCAAAATATCTTTATTTTCTACTTGCTCTTGTAGTAAAGTGGCAAGATTTCTAAGCAGATCATCTCCTGCCTTATGCCCAAAAGTGTCATTAATATCCTTAAAGTCATCTATGTCTATTAAGATTAAGGCGCCACAATGGCGATCGCGCTGTGCTAGCTCTAAATAATACTCAAGTTGAGCTTGAAAGTAGCGGCGATTGAACAAGCCAGTTAAAGAATCGTGGTTAGCTAAGTATGAAAGTTGCGCTTCTAAACGCTTACGTTCAGTAATATCGCGAGCAATAGTAGCAACAAAATCAAGCTCCCCAGAAGTTGAGCTTTTGGCAACAACGACTTGTGAAACAGGAATTTCTTCTTTGTTGCGGTTGAGTAGTGCCATTTCTCCGTTCCAAACTCCATGTGAAAGAAGAGTAGGTACGACTTCATTAAGAAAAACTTTATTCACCCAGTTAGGGTGACAGTGAAAAACACTAAGCTGTGAAATGTCTTGTTGGGCATCTAACCCTAGCATATTTCGACCAGCTTGATTAAGATACAACGGTTTTCCTTGACTATCCGCAATTCCAACAAAGTCTGTTGTTGCTTCTAAAATTGCAGTGAAGCGGGCTTGCGCTGCTTCAGTTCGTTTGCGCTCAGTGATGTTTTCTACAGTACCTTCATAACATAATAATTCGCCATGCACGTTACGCACAGTTCGCGCATTTTCTGAGATCCAGATAGTACTACCATCTTTGCAGTAAACTTGCGATTCAAAGCCAGATACAGCATTGTGTTGTTGTATCAAATCAACAAACTCAGCACGACGATGACGATCGACATAAAGTTGATATTCAATATCAGTTACATTTGCAATAAGTTCTGCAGGTGACTCATAACCATAAATTCTTGCTAATGCTGGATTTGCGCTGAGATACTGTCCTGTGGGTGTAGTTTGAAAAATCCCTTCACTTGCATTTTCAAAAATACTACGATACTTTTCTTCTGCTTGCCGTAGTGCTCCTTCAGTTTGTATTCGTTTTGTTACATCGTAAGCAGAAACAACGACAGCCTGCTTTCCTATAAAAGTTAGGGAGTGGGAGGAAATTTCTACGTTAATGATAGCTCCATCTTTTTTACAGTGTCTCCAAACACCATGAGAACTCATCTCAGGCGTCAAATATTTGAGTTACTGCATCAAACGGGCTATATCTTCAGGCGGACGAAGATCTTTAATCGTCATCGATAAAAATTCATCACGTTTGTAGCCATAATGCTGAATGGCAGCATTGTTTACAGCAAGAAAAGAAAGAGTTTCAAGGTCGTACACCCACATTGGACAAGGGTGACTTTCAAATAATTCTCGGTATCTTTGTTCGCTTTCCTTGAGAGCAACTTCCGAACGCTTAAGTTCAGAAATATCGGTAATAAATCCCTCTAATCCAAGAATTTCTCCATTACTATTAAAAACTCCATTACCCTTTTCCCATAACCACTTTAGCTCACCTGACTTTGTGAAAATACGGTACTCAATGACATACGGTCGTTTTACTTCTACGGCTTTCGTAATGCTTTGTAGAACTCTAGATAAATCTTCTGGGTGGGTGATAGCGTTATACAATCCTGTAGTTCCTGTCAGCTCATCACTTCGATAACCTGTTAATTCTAAGCAACCTTCGCTGACGTAGGTCATTGTCCAACCAGGATCATTACTACAAACAAATGCAATTCCTGGTAGTGAGTCAATCAAAGTTGTTAATCGACGTTGACTTTCTGCTAACGCTACTTCTGTACGCAAGCGTTGTGCAGTGAAAACTTCCTGAAATTCTAAAAATAGAATAACTATAGTTGTAATGATAGTAGCTTCTGGTAGTGAAAAGTGAGTGAAATTGTTTACTACAAATGCTAACTGTTGCCCAGTATGTGTAGAAAATGCAGATTTCTCCATATAATAGTAGGTTCCAACACTAATCGCGATCGCAGTTGCAACATAGAAAATCCACCAGTTAGATGCCACTTTTGAGATAATATGATGTTCATACCATAATCTCAATAAGCAACCAAAACTCATACCTCCAATCAAAGTTGCTATCAACAACGAGTAATAATCAATTTGTAGTATTGGCAGTGATAACATTGGTACTCCAAAGCAGCTTACTCTTGTAAAAAACTTTTCTATAAGAGGATTAATGGTCAAGAAATAATGATATAAACTGTCAAAAATTAATATCTTAAATAAAAAAGATATCAAGAGAATTATAACGACAACAATCAAACTGTTAATTTGCATCTGTTGTGATTGATTGTATGCTATCAAGCCTATCAAATAAATTAAGTACATACTGGTTTCTAAAGCGATCGCACTACCAATAAGTACTTCTCTACGCAAATAAAGCGTTCTCCAGAATTCTGAAGGTTCTTCTAACACAGTAGAAGCAATTGTTATGACAGTCACTATTGAAATAATCAAATACAGATTATATGTAGCTATCATGACTAGGCATTTTTATATACGTTAATACATTGCTGCACTTTCAACGTGATATTTGATTTTCCATCAAACAAATTCTTATTATTCAATTTATTTGTGCCCTATCTTGTCATCTTTTTATTCTGTGTTAGTACTGATATTAAATATGGTAATCTTAGATTTTTTAACCTCACTTAGTTGATCAATACTGCTAAGTCACTGAGATGGTAAGTAAAAAATTGGTAAACTCTCAGATTCTTTTATAATATTTTAGTTAAAGATATATAGCAAAATTGGACAAAAATGGGTGTCAATTTTCAAGAATAATAGCAGTAGTGTGCGTGGGATTAAGAAATTAATTGATACCTGGCAAAGGTACTCGGAATTAACACGGTTTATAAATTAGCCAATAACGTGCAGAATATAGAAAGAATTACGCTTAGGTGACACAGTAAAACTATGGCTGTTAAAAAGGGAGACTTAGTTCGTGCCGTTCGGGAAAAGCTAGAAAGCACTTTAGAAGCTCAAGCTAGCGACGCACGTTTTCCGTCATACATTTTTGAAACTAAAGGGGAAGTTTTGGAGATTAAAGGGGATTATGCACTTGTTGTATTTGGACAAGTGCCTACTCCAAACATATGGTTGCGGGTAGATCAGCTAGAGTCATTTAAGTAAATTGTCGATTGTTATTGATTCATTTTGTGTCTTAGTAGCAAGCAATGGGAAATTGTCTTCTACAATAATGGTCATTAGCACTCAGTGACAGTGTCTTATGAGACTAACTGGCTAACAGCAGGTCAGTTACACTGTAGATTAGTCTACATAACACGTAAGTGACGCTTTATCTTCGGTAAATGCATTTTCATCTATGCCTATCGCCTCTACTTCCTCTCATTTAGTAAATGCTTCTCCCCGCGTTACGATTGTGGGCGTCGGTAAAGTTGGTAGCACTTTAGCTCAACAAATTGGTGAGAAAAATCTTGCTGATGTAGTGTTATTAGATGAAGTAGAGGGTTTACCTCAAGGTTTAGCGCTCGATTTGATGGAAGCAAAAGGAATATCGCAGCATAGTCGTCAGTTTATTGGCACAACAAATTATGCTGATAGTGCTGGTTCAGACATCGTAGTCATTACAGCAGGGCAACCACGTAAACCAGGGATGAGCCGAGATGCGTTGCTTAAAACCAATGCCAAAATCGTAGTTGAGACAGCAACAAATGCGATCGCTCATTCTCCTAATGCAATCTTAATTGTGGTGACTAATCCCTTAGATGTGATGACGTATCTTGCTTGGCAAGCCACTCAACTTTCTGCCCAACGAGTAATAGGTATGGCTGGAGTTCTAGACTCAGCGCGCTTCCAGGCTTTTGTTGCGATGGAGTTAGGCGTCAGTATTGCAGATGTACGAGCAATAGTGTTGGGTAGTCATGGCGATTTGATGGTACCTTTGCCACGCTATTCTACAGTTAATGGTGTTCCAATTACAGAGTTGATCAATGCTACAACAATCGAGCGCTTAGTAGAAAGAACTCGGAAGGGAGGCGCAGAAATTGTCGAGTTGATGCAGACAGGTAGTGCTTATTTTGCGCCTGCGGCGTCTACATTTTTAATGGTTGAAGCTATTCTACTTAATCAGTTCCGTTTAGTGCCTGTAGCAACTTATCTGCAAGGTGAATATGGCTTGCATGACATCTTCATTGGCGTGCCTACCTTGCTTGGGGCTAGTGGTGTCGAGAAGATATTAGAACTACAACTAACAGATACAGAAATTGCTGCATTACACTTAGCAGCGCAAGAAGTTCGACAAAATGTTGAGCAAGCACGATCGCTTGTAAAAATAAACTAAGTACAAAAAGTATTTTGCTTCTTAAAAAGACATACTTAATTTCACTGAAAATTTACGTACGTCTACGGTAGAGCAGCTTTTTTTCTATCAATATACTGAAATAAGCAGTATTTTATTGGTATTAGTACTTTGCCGTAAAAGCTTAGAGCTAATCCTACAAAGATTAAAGGATAAAGGTCTTACTTTTTAAGTATTACTGAAAAACTCCTCACCGAGTTTCCCTACTTTTCCTTATTGAGAAATTACAAATCTCAGTAGTAATCTAACAATACGTAGCAAAATCTTTACTGAATTTTCATTACTACTGTTTGATTAAACCTTAGTTTCTTTACTCAAAATCAGGCATGCTCTAATTGTTGGTACTTATCTTATTTAAAAGTATTTATGAATACTATTTTCTTGCTCTATCTGGTTACTGCCTATCTCTTTTCAGGATTTGTTTGCTGGCTAGCTATATTAAAAAGCTGTAATCGGCGCTTTTCACCTCCGCGCTGGCAATGTCCTCTAATAGTGACTTTTTGGCCAATTTGGATTATGTTTGAGATTAGAAACTAGCAGAATTATGTCAGTGGATTAGCCATTTAGAAGCTTTACTTAAAATACATCAAATAGTAACTATTTTTTTATACTTTAATAGCAAAATATTAACTTACTACACGTCCTAGCATTTCTCTCAGAACTGAAGAATGATTTATTGCTGACAGTTAGGACAAAAGTGAGAAGAACGTCCTGCTAATCTAATCCGTTGAATTGGTGTTTGGCAGATGCGACAGGGTTGTCCGGTACGGTTATAAACCCAAGCAATACCGCTGTATTTACCATTAACACCTTGTACATTCAAAAAGGTACTAAAGGTCGTCCCACCTGCTGCGAGACTTGTTTTTAATACTTGGATAATGGCATGGTGCAGCATTTCTATCTGAGATAAACTCAACTCAGTACAAAGAGTTGTTGGTTGCAGTTTACTGAGAAATAATGCTTCATCAGCGTAGATATTACCTAATCCAGCAACAAGTGCTTGGTCTAGAAGAGCAGTTTTGATTGCGCGGTGGCATTTCTTGAATTTTTGTGCTAAGTACTCGACAGAGAATTGGGGAGCAAACGGATCTAATCCTAGTCTGGCTAGACCTGTCATAACGCTTTCAGATGGAATTCCTGGTGGTACCCACCACATTTGACCAAAAGTTCGTTGGTCAACAAAGCGCAACTCTAGCCCATGAGCAAAAAAAAGTCTAACGCGAGTGTGCTTTTGTAAATCTTCGTCTTGGTTTAACCACAACAACTGACCAGTCATGCGCAAATGTACGCCCAACCAGCCAGCTGCAGCTTCTGTAGAATTTTGAGTTAGTTCAGCTAATAAGTACTTGCCATAACGATGCCAATGAGCGACCGCACTTCCTTGAATACCTGTAAGAAAGTCTGCTATAGAAATAGGGTGGGCGATCGTGCGCTCTAATAACACATCCCCACCCATAATTTTTTTGTTCAAGGTCAGTTGATTTAGACCCTGTCGTACAGTTTCTACTTCAGGTAGTTCCGGCACAATTTAACGAGAATCGGTTCCTTGGTTAGCATCACCCACTACAGTAGAACTACCTTCTCCAGACTCTGGTGCAGCTGTCGTCTTGCCTTCAGGTTTTAGCGGAGTTCCCTGACCAGTTGTCCGAGTGCGCTCATCGATGGTAGTTTGTTTACCACCGGAAGCGGATGGAGTGGCTTTTTTCGCTTTGGATACAGGTTTTTCAATCTCTACTAGTTCTGTTTCAGAAAAGTTATTGGTGTTTACACCTGCGTAGTTGACTTTATCAAAGCGGACAATCACTGGGTAGCGAATGCCACTTTTGTCAACAGAGGCAACAACTCCTGTATCTTGAAACCAGTAGGACTCTTTGCGGAGGATTCGCACTTTTGAACCACGTTCAACCATTTGTACTTTTCCTTTTAATTATCAATGCCACTGATACGGCTAATAGATTTCACTCTACAACCTGTTGTCAGCAATAAAGTCAAGTATTAAGTTATTTGTCTGACTGAGGCTATCAACTATTTTTCAGCGTACTACTCAGCAGCAACTTACTGTACTCTTCAAGCTTTAAGTTTTATGAATTTGTGATAAGTCGATCTACTCATTAATTAATGTTAAGTTATGGATTTTTAGTTGTCTGATGGCTCAATCCAGCGTACTGCAATAAAATGTGCCGTTTGACCCCAAGCATCGCGCGTTATCCTGACGTTCTCCACTGCCAAGTTAAAAGGAATTGCTGTTGTGAGGTAACGTTGAGCTAATATTCCAACATTTGGTGCTAAATGAGCAGCTGTAGTTGCCGCTAATCCTAAACCAAAAAGTTGCTCAATTGGTCCACGTGGTAAAAGCAGATGAAATCCTACAGTTAGCCCTGCCGCTAGTAAAATTCCCACAGAAAGATTCGTACCACAACGCGGATGTATGGCTAGACTCCATTCTCCTCCTACTAGTCGTTGCAAAGCTGTTTCAACCGCGCTACTTAGAGTGGCTTGACTGAAATGACCGTAGAGATAAAATCCTTGCTCAGTAGATAATCCTCCTAGCAACTGACTCTCAGTTGAGTTTTGACTCGTATTATGTAGTTCGCTTAGTACCCATACAGTTGCATGTTCAAGGGCATGAACCTGCCTCAGCATTACAATATCTTTTATTCTTGGAATAAAAGCTAGCTGTCTAACAATTTCTGTATCTTGGTTTTGTATAGGCTGGATTAGACTATCAAAATCACAAAAGTTGAAAATACCCTGAGAAGATTTTGTATCAGTGATATTCATGGCAGCATTTCTCCAAAAGCTGCTAAGTAAAGAGTTGCCATAGGAGTTTGTTTCTAGCTGCGTGCTGGTTAAAACAGCACTACGGTGTAGTTATGCTCACATCTAACGCGCGTTGCTTTTTAGCTCATTTAGGTTTCCTACCAAATTGAGAAAGATACAAATACTATATTCACTGTACAAAATTTGATTAAGAAACTGTGCCATCACTATGATTCGGCAGAATACAGCAATTTACATCATTTAAGCAGACTTTTCCCCACTGCAAAGCCCACCTTACTAGGGCAACACGGTTTTCCGTCGCTGTTTTAGTCAGAATGTTACTAATGTGATTGTCAACAGTACGCTTACTAATATCTAACTTTTCTGCTATCTCTTGGTTTGTTAAGCCAGCAGCTACTAGATCGATAATTTGTAATTCTCGTTCAGATAAGGAAACAGGGGTTTGAGATTCGCCACCAGCCATACTAGCAATTAGTCCTTAGTATATCTACTTACTCTCCTTCTTCAATTCTAAAGGATTCTTTGAAGGGTGGCTTCTCTAGCCTTTGGATCAGTTGTCTTTTTTTGTCTGAACAATGAAGATAGCTGTAATCTACTTCGTACCAAAAAAGTCAGTTTTTCTTCAAAAACTAATTTGATAAAGTTTTAAGTAGAAATACTCACAACACTTAAAGAAAAATTGTCAATTTGAAACACCAAAAATAGTAAAAAAATAGCTATTTGCTTTTTGTATGAACTTGTACTTAAAAACGACATTTTTAGAAAAGTCAAATTAAGTTTTCTACTTTTATTTAAATACAACTTACTTACGAAAGTACTTTTAGGCGATCGCAAAAATAAATATTGCGACATCAGCGCTATTTGCCAGAGCGTAATTCTTATTATATTTAAGTTGAAATGGGTAATATAAGTAAAGTTTAAGTAACTTTGGTTAAGCTGTATTGTACGTAATTATGCTTAAATTTTATCCAACTCCAGCAATATTAATTATTTCAAGTACACTTGCGATCGCTGGTATTGCTTGCAGCAGCAAACCAAATATTAATTCATTAAATAGAACGCCCACAGTTTCCATATCACCTGTGCCCAGTGCGGCAGTCAACCCATCTACCGTTCAGAAGGCATTGCCGTTTACACCAGAATTACAACCTAGTCAATTTGATTTGGCACTAGACAAAGCAGCGTCAGCATATAGCATCAGCCAATCTGCACAATCAGCAGATGATTGGAAGTTGGTCGCGAGCAAATGGCAAGAAGCGCTAACCTTAATGCAGGCAGTACCTGTAGACAGTCGTTATCGAGCGATCGCCCGAAAAAAAATTGCTGAATATCAACGAAACATTAATTATGCTCAGCAGCAGATAAAAATTAGCTTGACTGCTGTACCTCAATTAGAAAGCTTACCTTTGAGCCTTCAAGAGTCTCAAGTCATTGAAGATACATCATCAGGACAACAGACTCAAACCATTGTTCGAGTTCCAGTTCAACGCCGAGAAAGCGGTACACCAGTAATAAATGTTACTTTTAATGGCACAAAACAGTTTGAGATGATCGTCGATACAGGGGCAAGCAGTACGGTGATCACTCAAGAAACTGCAACTCAGTTGGGAATAGTGCCAGTAACAACTGCAAAAGCAAATACTGCCAGTGATAGAGGTGTGGATTTTTTTATAGGATATGTCGATTCTATAGAAGTTGGAGGAGTAGTTGTTAACAATTTACCGGTAGCGATCGCACCATCATCACAACTAGAAACTGGTCTACTAGGACACGATTTCTTTAATAATTATGACATTACATTCAAGCGTGATGTCATTGAATTTCGCCTGCGTTAGCCGACTATTATGCGAAGCTAAAAAGCGAAAGCTAAATCATATAAACAATACTTACTTCTTGATTAATTAAAGCTAGTTTTAGGCACAACTAATGCAGCGAATCGTTTTAATTTCGATCAAAATTATTGTGACTGTTGCTGGAATCAACCTCATTTTGTCGAAAGCGGTACCTACAGTAAGCTACGCTAACACTCAAAAAGCAGAAAACTGCTACATGATCAATGCAGCGGGCGCAGTTGTTAACCTGAGCAACCTTTGTCCAGACAGCCAGCGATCGCAGTCAAAAACCCCAGAGGTATTTACTGCTAGAATCAAACGTCGTTATGGTGGGATACCAGTTATTGACGTAACGTTCAACGGTCAACAGCAATTTGAAATGATTGTAGATACAGGAGCAACACAAACATCAATCACCCCAGCGATGGCAGATCAACTAGGGTTGATACCTGTGGATAGCCAAATTGTTCAAGTTGCCAGTGGAGAGGCTGTCAGATTGCCCGTAGGACGCGTTACTTCAATTGAAGTTAGTGGTGCTATTCTTGGAGATACCCAAGTACTAATCGCACCATTGCCACTATTAGGGCAAAACTTTTTTAGCCATTACGATGTAACAATTAGGCAAAATGTCGTTGAGTTTCATGTTCGTTGAAGAAACTCGACTAATTGCTCCAGCTTAGTCCAAGCAGCCCCACTCAGAAGAATATCCTTCGCCAACGTAATTCCAGTTGCCAGATCTTCCGCAGGAACAAGCCCTGCTACTTGTAAGGCTAACGAAGCATTAAGGGCTACTACGTCTTGTTGAGCTACTGTTCCTCTACCCTGTAAAACCGCCTGCAAAATTTCTGCGTTTTCTTGCACATCACCTCCACGAAGTGCTGTTGTCGGAGCAGGAGTTAAGCCAAATTGTAGAGGATCAATAGTTGTCAAATGAACTTGACCTTGAGACAGAATAGCCAAATCAGTGAGATCAGCTAAGCCTGCTTCATCTAGCTTTTCACGCCCATGAAGTGCGATCGCTCTTTGTGTACCCAATTGACATAATGCCTGAGCAACAGTTTGTAAAATTGTGGCATCAAATACTCCAATAACTTGCCCTGTAGGACGCAACGGATTAATCAAAGGTCCCAAAAGATTAAACACAGTTCTTACTTTAAGCGTTTGCCGCAGCGGCGCTACAACCTTCATGGCAGGATGCCAACCACGCGCAAACAAAAATGTAATTCCTACTTCCTCAAGCGCAGCTTGAACTTGTTGTGCTGACGCGTTTAAATCAACACCTAGTGCTTCCAAAACATCAGCAGAACCAACGCGACTTGAAGCAGAACGATTGCCGTGTTTCGCAACACGAACTCCAGCAGCAGCTGCCACAAAGGCAACTGCAGTTGAGATATTGAATGTAGCAGCACCATCACCGCCAGTGCCACATGTATCAATCACTGGCTGATCGTGAATAATTTGCTCTTGGCATTGAGACTGAACGAGTAGAACCTCAGCCATTCCTGCAAGTTCTTCTGCCGATACGCCTTTCACTTGAATTGCGGCTAAGATTGCACCTGATAGAACAGGTGGAATTGTTTCATTTAGCCATCCTTGCATCAGTTGCGCGGCTTGTTCCCGAGATAGCGACTGGCGATCTAAGAGTTGTTGTAATAACTCGCTATTCCAGTTTGCAGGAGGCTCTGAAGTGGCAGTTGCTAATGATGGAGAGTAGGTCATAGATTAAGTTAAATGATCTAGCACTGGATGAGATACAAAGCAACTAAACTGCTACGATTCAATAGCTACAGGAAAAAACCGCTTATCTTCAGAAGAGTATTGCCAAGCAATTCCTTCAGGATCGCGGCTACGACTCCATTCAGAGAAATCTGGATTTGAGCGATGCTTGTAAACTGTACTAGAGTTGACAGCTAATCGCTTGGCAAGTTCAGATTGCAAAAGTGAGTCTGGCACTAAGTGCTCTTGAGTATGTGTTGGTGCGGCAAAGCTAGGATCTGCCTCACCAAGTCTTGTCAGTTCAGCTTGTGCTTGTGAATGGTTTTGTAGATTTTGCTTTAAGTTTTCAGTTGCTCTAGGCAAATCTTCAACTACAGTTTTTTGCTCAGATTTTAGTTCTGGTAAGGTTACAGGTATTTCGCTGTCATCAAAAATACTACCCAGAGTTTTAGCTGTGATAAAGAAATAACCACTATTTCCATCTTCTGGTTCAAGAACCCGTGCTCCAAATTCTGCTGCTTTGTAGTCAAGATAGCGTTTTGCCTTTGCTGCGGGGAGGTTTGCCCGCATTACTAAATCAAGAGTTGTGATTCGTCCTTGATTTTCTTGAATTAACTTATGGAAAGTAGGATTTAGAGTTTTACTCCACTTTTGCCATCGATAGCGTTGGAAAATATTCAAAAGCAAAATAAAACCAGCAATTGCCAGTAGCAATCGCCAGGTGGAGAAGAGGAAAGTAATCGCAAGCGCGACTGGCAATATGAGAATTAGAAAACTATCAGCGCTGTCGGTTGATTTTACTGTCATGCCCATTGTTGCAAATCAATTTGCTGGCAAACAATCTTATCTTGGCAAAAATTGCGCCCAATTTTACCAACGACTTTATAAAAAACAAACTATTCGAGCAATTTTTTTCTAGCTCGGTTTGCCCTAGCCTCTACACTTGCCATCACTTCATCTCTTTTTTCCAGCATTTCGCCAGGATAATTTTCTAAAACCTTTGTAGATAGGGAGATTCGGCTTTGAGTTTCATCTACATCAACAACGATCGCATGAATCTCTTGACCAACTTGGAACAGCAAGGGCAAAGATTCTATATAGTTTTGGCTTATTTGCTTGATGTGCAACAACCCATTGATATTGTTTAAGTCAACAAAAACCCCAAACGGCTTGATAGCAGTAATTTTGCCTGTTACTAGCTGACCTAGTTCAAACTGAGTGATTGCTTGCGATCGCGTTGCCAAACGTTGCGAAAGAACTAGCTTATTGCTACTGGAATTGATCTCTAGCAAACTTGCAGTGAGATTTTGCCCCACAAGATTTTCTAAGTTTTCTCGTTCGAGTAAGTGCGATCGCGGAATAAACCCTCGCAAGCCATGTACATCTACTATGACACCACCTTTGTTGACTCCACTCACTCGCACTTCTAAACTTTTACCGTCTTCTTGCATTTCTCCCAACTGTTCCCATAGTTGTTTAATTTGCAGTTGACGGCGAGATAAGGTAACTTGCCCATCAGCATTTTGTTCGCGGATAATCAGAAATTCTCGTTCTTCCTGCAAAGGCAAAACAGTAGACAGATCGGTTACTGAGTGCAAGCCTACTTCAGTTAGGGGGATAAAAGCTGCCGATTTTCCGCCAATATCTACATAAGCACCATCACTCTCATATTGAAATACCTTTCCTCGCACGACTTGTCCTTTGCGAAATTGAAAGTCTTGTTGATCCAAAGCTTTGGCAAAATCATCCATAGAAAAGGATGAACTAGTAGCAGAAGGTTTAAATTCAGATGTCATGAGATAGTACTAATTCACAAAAACAAACAAGCCGTTTATATATCGTATGTCCTCAAAATCTGGAGGAGCAAGCCATTATAGTTCTTTCAGCTTTAAACTTCCTTAAGATGGTTCTGAAATAATTGTTTGACATGTTCCCACGCATCAGCAGCAGCTTCCGGATTGTAGCTAGCACGGCGATCGCAGAAAAAACCATGATCGGCTTGCGCGTAGCGAAAGATCTTATGCAAAACTTGATACTTTTTTAATTCTGCCTTAATTTGATTGACATCTGTTTCAGGAATACTCGCATCTTCCGTGCCAAAAAAAGCGTAAATTGTACCGCTGATTTCAGGAGTACGCTTAATAGTAGGAGAGCCACCTCCAGGAGTTTGATGTACAATTCCTGCTCCGTAGAAAGATGCAGTCGCTTGGATATCTTGGAGAGTAGCAGCTAAGTAAGCAACATGACCACCGAAGCAAAAGCCAATACATCCGAAGCCGTTTTTTCTCACTTGTGGTTGGTCTTTGAGATAGTCAATTGCAGCTTGAATATCACTCAAGAGTTCAGTAGCTTTGGTTTGTTGTTTGTATTTTCTGCCAAGTTCAAGATCTTGTGGCGAGTATCCTACTTCAAAATTAGGCACAACACGGTGAAAAATTGCGGGAGCGATCGCAACATATCCTTCTTTGGCAATTCTTTCTGTCACATCCCGAATATGTTCGTTGACACCAAAGATTTCCTGAATCACAACAATTCCAGGGTAAGAACCTCCACCAACAGGCATTGCCAAATAAGCTGGGATTTGAAGCTCAACGTTAGGAATTTTTACATGAGAAGTCTGAATTTCTACCATAGCTATGATGAATGTTAGCTGTCTCGTGGGATGCTGAGATAAATGTGTTAATAAATTGATGTTATCGAGATATTGAATAATGGTGCAGTAAGCTCAAAGTCTAAAGAAATTTTGCTAATTGTTGAGAACTTATGCAGATTTGCTAAGAACCCAAGGAATGCAGTAAAGATTTTAAGCACAGTTAACTCTTAACACAACAAATATGCATTGCCCTTGGCTGCAGGTATTATCTGTTTTTTGTCTTTTAGTCTTTTCATAGTCAATCTGTAGTAAACCATTTGAGTATTAAATGCATTCGTTGATTCTCGCTACGGATTGTCTTTTGGAGGAACAATGGTTCAGTTTCATATTCAACCAGATAGTGAAATTCCAGCTTCAACTCAGTTACTCAACCAAATTTGGTACGCGATTACTTCTCGGCAATTTCCCCCAGGGCATCGGCTACCCAGTACGCGTGCTCTTGCGATGCAAACAGGGTTACACCGGAACACAATCAGTAAAGTCTACCGCCACCTAGAGGACGACGGACTTGTTGAAAGTCGAGCTGGATCTGGTATTTACGTCCGTGCCCAACCATCAATGCGGAACCCAGCGCCAATTCCTATTTTGGAGAAGTATCCTCAAGCAGAAAAAATTGTCCAAAATAGTCTCGATGAATTGCTTAAAATTGGTTGTTCGTTAAATCAAGCAAGGGAACTATTTCAAGCAGAAATAGATTGGCGATTGCGTTCGAGTGCCAGAGTGTTGGTGACAGTACCAGCAGATGATATTGGTGCAGGTAAGTTGATGGTTGACGAATTAGAGCAATCTCTAAAAAGACCTGTACAGTTAGTTCCATTAGAAGAACTTGCACAAGTACTAGAGCAAACACCTGCAGGAACAGTGGTAACAACTCGGTACTTTATTGCCAGAGCTGAAGCGATCGCTACTCCTAAATCTGTTCGTGTTATCCCTATTGATATCTATGACTATGCCAAAGAAATTCAATTACTGAAAAAATTACCTAAAGGCACTAATCTAGGTATGGTTAGCCTCAGTTCTGGTATTCTTCGAGCAGCAGAAGTGATTGCTTACAGTCTTAGAGGTGATGAACTGCTAGTTATGAGTGCACAATTAGGAGATAATTACAAACTCAGCGCTATTGTTAAAAGTGCTCAGGTTATCATTAGTTTTGATCAAGCAAGTTTTCCTGCTATTAAAGCAGCTGTACAGGCAGCTAGAGAAGACATTATCCGTCCTCCGCAGCTGATTTGTAGTGAGAATTATATTAGTGAAAAATCGATTGATTTTTTAAAGAGAGAACTTGGCTTAGGATAGACCTAGATGTAGTCAAGGTTGCTTTAGCGCAATAGACTAGGTGCTGCTTCTCTCAATAAAGAAAACGTACCATCAGCAACAAACTGAACAGCGATCGCCAAAATAAAAAACCCTAGCACTCGATTTAAGGCTCCCAGCCCATTTTTTCCCAACACGCCAACTAAAGGTTCTCCCAAAGCTAAGCATAGATATATCGTCACTCCAAGCAAGACAATTCCAAGTAAACAACCCGCATCATCAACCCATCTGGTGTTACTTGCTGCAAAACCAATAACGACACCAATCGCACCAGGTCCACTAATCATAGGAATTGCCATCGGTGTAAAAGAAATATCTTCTTTATCTACTGCTTCATCACTTTCTGGGCGCGTGAGTCGTTGACGCGCTGTAACCATTTCCCAAGCTGTATGGGCAATCAATAACCCTCCTGCAATTCGCAACACTCCTAGTGAAATGCCAAAAAAGCTCAGGATTTCTCTTCCTGCCAGCAAAAAAACTCCCAAAATCAAAACGACATTAATTGCTGTCTGACGTGCTTGATGTAGACGATAAAGTTTCGTATTCACTGCTGTCAAACCATAAAAAATTGGTATTGCACCGACTGGATTGGTAACGGGAAATAAAGTCAAAAATGTTCCGATCGCAGCGGAGGTTAGCTGTTGCCACATAGGTTCCTTCAGCCAGCTATTTTTATTGGTTGCTCAATCTGCAAGAATGTACGAACCTTTTGCAGATAAGTTTCTGCATCTTCCAACATAGGAAAATGAGCAGTTTTAGGAATCATGACATATTGTACCAACGGGTTTAATTCTGCGGCTTGGCGTCCCATTTCTGCTGGAATAATTTTGTCATACTCTCCAGCTACTAATAGAGTTGGTACTGCAATTTGCGCAAACTCTTGCGGCATCATTTCAGCTGCTTGTTTGCTCACTGAAGTAAAAATTGTGCCTAAGGCTGCTTGATAATCGGCAATGAGAAAATCTTGTAAAAAAGCCTTGCGTTCAGCCGCAGGTATCGGACGATGCAAAAACCGAGCGATAAACATCCGATCCACTAAAGGTATTTGACTGAGCCACTTTGGACGAAATTTAACAACATACCCACCAAACTTGTGAAAAGCAGTAAATGCTTTCTCGTCATATTCAAAAATGCCGCTACAAGTAAGAATAGCTCGATTTACCCGCTGTGGGTAGCGGTTGAGAAATAAAGTAGCAATAGATGCTCCCATTGAGTGAGCATTAAGATACACCTGCTGAATTTGCAAGCAATCTAGTAGGACTGCTAAGTCTTCTGCGTATTCTTCTAACTCGTAAGTTAACTCTTTCACTGCTGCTGACTTTTCTTGAGATTCTGAGTCAGCAACTGTCATACTGGTTGATGTTAGCGGAGATTTACCTAAAGATCTGCCAAACCCTCGAAGATCGTAAAGCAAACAATCAAAGCTATCTGCAAGGGCATAGGCTACACTTTGCCAATACCGCGCTGAGCCAGCCCAACCGTGGATAAATACCATCACAGGTTTAGCTTGTAACTCTGTTGGTGTCCGAACCCACTCGTAGTAATGTTCAACGCCACGAATACCAATGTAAGGCATTTTCCCCAAACTTTTGCAAAAATAATTTCCTAAGTTGAAATTCAGCTAAAGATAATAGCAATTAAGCTTGCACCTTTAACCTTTTTCTTTTAACCTACGACTGATTGGCAACTTTTGCAAAATGTCTAATCTGATGCCTAGGCTGATTCTGGCTTAGGAAGTGATGAAGGATGCATTAATAGTTCTGCTGTCGAGCGTTTTTCTACCATTTCTGGTGTCACGGTGCAGCGAGTAAGATCCTTGCGTGAAGGCAGCTCATACATAACGTCTAACATCAATTCTTCCACAATGCCGCGTAGTGCTCTTGCACCAGTTTTACGACGATACGCTTCTTGTGCGATCGCTCGCAGTGCATCTGGTTTGAACTCAAGTTGAACGTTGTCCATCTTAAGTAATTTTTGATATTGCTTCACCAACGCACTGCGGGGCTGAGTCAAAATTGCCATTAAAGCTTCCTCATCCAGCGGATCGAGCACAGCTACCACAGGTACTCTGCCAATGAACTCAGGAATCATGCCAAACTTTACTAGGTCATCCGGTTCTAAATGCCTTAAAACATCGGCAGTTCGCTGATCTCGTGATGAGCTTTCTCCAGGCTGAATAAAGCCCATTGATTTTTTGCCAGTACGCTGTTCTACAACTTTTTCTAAGCCGACAAATGCACCACCACAAATGAATAGAATGTTACTTGTGTCTATTTGAATGCAGTCTTGATAAGGGTGTTTGCGCCCTCCCTGAGGCGGTACATTTGCTAGCGTTCCTTCTAACATTTTGAGCAATGCTTGCTGCACGCCTTCACCAGAAACGTCGCGTGTGATTGAGGGATTTTCACTTTTGCGAGCAATTTTATCGATCTCATCAATATAAATAATTCCCCGCTGTGCTTCTTCTACATCCAAATCAGCCACTTGCAAAAGCCGCAGCAGAATGTTTTCAACATCTTCCCCAACATAGCCTGCTTCTGTAAGCGTTGTTGCATCGGCAACAGCAAAAGGTACGTCTAAGATCTTTGCTAAAGTTTGTGCTAAAAGCGTTTTGCCGCAACCTGTAGGACCAATTAAGAGAATGTTCGACTTTTGTAGTTCTACAGCCTCTTCTGACGCCTTACCACTGTTTTTGGCTTGTACAACACTTAACCGCTTGTAGTGGTTATATACCGCAACTGATAAAACCTTTTTTGCCTCATCTTGACCAATAACATGATCGTCAAGATGGTTTTTAATTTCTCGCGGCTTAGGCATTTGACTAAACGAGAAATTACTCGAACGGTTGCGCCGCTTTGGTGGAGTTTCAACTCGATTTGTCTGCTGTGGCGCTGTTTCTTTTGAATCGAGTAATTCCTCATCTAATATTTCGTTACATAAGTCAACACACTCGTCACAAATGTAGACTCCCGGTCCAGCAATTAGCTTGCGCACCTGCTCTTGAGATTTACCGCAGAATGAACATTTTAGATGGGAGTCGTACTTTGACATACCTGCCTCTTAATTTACTGTGCTTACTGGTTCGTTGGCTTTGGGGAGATTTTGTCTAGAAATAACTTGGTCGATTAAACCATAGTTGCTTGCTTCTTCAGCTGACATAAAGAAGTCTCTTTCAGTATCAGCTTCAATACGCTCTAGTGGTTTACCTGTATGATGCGCCAATATTTCATTGAGCTTCCGCTTAAGGTATAAAATCTCTTTCGCTTGAATTTCAATATCGACTGCTTGACCTTGAGCACCACCAAGTGGTTGGTGAATCATTATCCGTGAGTTTGGTAAAGACATCCGTTTACCATGCGCTCCTGCTGCCAAGAGAAAAGCACCCATACTGGCAGCTAATCCAAAGCAGATCGTAGCAACATCACAGCGAATTTGCTGCATAGTGTCATAAATCGCCATGCCAGCTGTTACAGATCCCCCTGGCGAATTGATGTAGAGCTGAATGTCCTTTTCTGGATCTTCTGCATCTAGAAATAATAACTGTGCAACAATCGAGTCGGCTACAGTGTCATCCACCTGAGTTCCCAAAAAGATAATACGCTCTCTGAGTAATCGCGAGTAGATATCAAATGCCCGCTCACCCATACCCGATTGCTCTACAACCATAGGAACAATGTTACTGGCACCAAGCGAGTTGATTTCTAAGTAGTGTGAACTAATAATCGGGTGATTTGAAGTTTGAGATACGAGCATATCACAGTGTCTCAGAACGATACTGAATGTGTGGTGCATCTAAACAATTTGAAGCTATGAGCATTTAATGTTATTGGATACACTATCTGTGAACTATTATGCCTTATCTATCAAAGAATCAACTTTGAGATATGTTCTTAACTTAAAAAAACAATGTTACTTTAAGTAGAGTACATTGTTTTTATCTTTATATTTTTAAGATAGCAGCAATAGCATCTTTACGGCTGTAGACAGGGTAATTTCATCCAGCAGTTTTTCTACCTAAACGTTACCGATGCTAATTGCTGCTGCTTGAGCAGACATTTATGCAGATGCTGTAATTATGCCGTTGTCTCAACTTCAGATAGCGGAGAATCATCGCTAGCAGAGTCAGAAAGTGCAGCTTCTACTTCTTGTTGCGAATCTGCTGAAGCACTCAATGAGCCTTCAGGCAACAACTCCATAGTACTACGATCTTCCAACCAACTCATAATTTTTTCTTTGAGTAAGTCTTCTTCTACAACTTCTCGCAATCTGTTTATGTCAATGTCATCGTTTGAGTACTCTGACAAAAGTTCTTTCACTTTTGCCTCTACTTCTGATTTTTCTACCTTGATTGACTCGCGTTGAGCTATTTCTTGAAGTGCTATTGCGCTTCTAAGCCGCTCAATAGCTTCTGGACGGGAATTTTCTCTTAGCTTGGCAACACTCTCTTGAGTAAACAGTTTTTTGACATCAATTCCTTGTTGACTCAACTGTACTGCTGCTTGAGTAAGCATATTGTTGACTTCTTGTGCTATGAGCGTTTCAGGCAAGTCTACCTCTAGATACTTAACCAGCTCATTTGTCAGTGCTTGCTCTTTGTTTGCTTTAGTTTGGCGCTCAGCCTCTGCTTTAAATCGCTCTTCTAACGAACTACGTAGTTCTGCTAGAGTTTGAAATTCGCTCACTTCTTGAGCAAAATCATCATCAAGCTCTGGAAGTTCTTTTTCTTTAAGCTCTTTCAAAGTTATTGTAAAAGTAGCTGCACGCCCTGCAACTTCTTGTTGAGGATAGTCTTCAGGGAACTGGGCTGTAACTTCTTTGGTTTCTCCAGGTTGCATCCCGACAATGCCATCAATAAAGCCAGGAATAAAGCGTTCTTGTTGCAGTTCTAGTTGAAAATCATCAGCCGATGCACCAGCAATTTCTTGTGGCTCCTGTTCCTCTTCTTGAGCTAGATAGCCTTTAAAGTCAACTATAGCAACATCTCCAAGTTGTGCTGCTCTTCCTTCTACTGGAATCAGAGTTGCCATTTCACTGCGTTGCTCTGCCAGTAAATTATCGACTTTTTCAGGGTTATACTTAACCTCCTCAGCTTTAACATGCAAATCGGTGTATTGGGTAAGATTTACTTCTGGTTGGACGTCAACTGCTGCAGAAAACTGTAAGGCTTGTCCAGGTTCATACTGCGCGATCAGTTCTTCAAATGAAGAGCGTAGCTGAGGTTGACCAATGGCTTGGATATCTTCTTGCTTAATTGCTTCAGTGATTCCTGTTTGAATAAGTTCTTCTAAGGCAGCTGCCTTGACTTGCACCGAACCTAATCGCTGAAGTAAGATTTGGCGCGGTACTTTTCCCTTGCGAAACCCAGGAACATTCATTGTGCGCGTTAGTTTTTGAATGACCTGGTCATAGGTTTGTTGAGACTTTTCTGCTGAAATTTCTATAGCCAAACCAATTTGACTAGCGGGAAGTTTTTCCTGGGTGACTTTCATGTTGCGCTTGTATTTCCGAACAATTTGACTACTCAAGCAAGACTGAACTAATTGCTACTTAGGATTTGCTCTTGAGCATTGAACTATTCTATCTTTAAGCTTAGTCTATGCCAGATAGTGCCAGAACATAAATTGTGGGCGATCGCATTACTTTTTGTCTAAATAAAAAAGTGCTTCACTCACTTGTCTTGATTAGGTTCTGTAGTGTGATATTCTGGTTGGCACTTTATGAATAACACTATTCGTTGTCCAAGCATGACATTTTAGATTAAAGCATCTGAAAGGTTCCAGCTACTTATGATGGTGTCAGTAGCAATTATGTACAGTATAAGTTCAAGAGGCGTTTAGGGTTAAAGTGCATACGTATCTATACATTGGTTACTCAATTTCGCGTGTCTTAATTAAATTCATCTGGCAGTAGAACCATGACTTTTGTTAACTGGCACAATAGCAGATGCGCCATCTAAGTTGTTAAAATTAGTTTAAAATAAAAAATATCCTATCTAATTTTGCATACTAAATTTAAAGAAAATTAAGAATTGTTTGATTGATAAAAATTACCTTGTTGTTAGTCAAAAAAGTTATTAGTTGTCATCAGAATGGATAGGAAACTAAGTAGGTAAATCTAAGATTAGAAAAAGTATCTATTTTTTTATAAAAAGATAAGTTAATTAAATAATTTTGTTTAAGGAGGAAAGTTTGACAAAATCATATCGTGTTGCAATCTTAGGTGCGACAGGCGCTGTCGGTGCAGAATTACTAGATCTGTTGGCTAGTAGAAATCTTCCAGTAGCTGATTTGAAACTACTAGCATCGTCTCGTAGCGCAGGCAAAAGTTTACAGTTTCAGGGAGAAAACATTGTAGTAGAATCAGTGAGCGATCGCTCATTTAATAATATAGATATTGTTTTGGCTTCGGCTGGAGGTTCTACCTCAAAAGCTTGGGCGGCAAAAGCTGTAGCATCTGGTGCAGTTGTTATTGACAATTCCAGTGCTTTTCGTATGGAGCCGCGCGTCCCTCTGGTAGTTCCTGAAGTAAATCCGCAAGCTGCTGCTAGCCACCAAGGTATTATTGCTAATCCTAACTGTACAACTATTTTGATGACAGTTGCTGTTTGGCCGTTACATCAAGTTAAACGAGTGCAGCGCATCGTTGCTGCAACATATCAATCAGCAAGTGGGGCTGGAGCAAGAGCAATGGAGGAAGTAAAAATTCAAGCTCAGGCAATACTCAATGGTGAAACGCCAACAGCAGAAGTTTTACCTTACCCATTAGCTTTTAACCTGTTTCCTCATAACTCTCCTATCAATGAACTGGGATACTGCGAGGAAGAAATGAAAATGGTCAACGAGACTCGCAAGATCTTTGACGACCAAAATATTCGAGTTACGGCAACCTGTGTTCGGGTTCCCGTCTTACGCGCGCACTCAGAAGCGATTAACTTAGAGTTTGAGACACCGATGAGTGTTCAGGAAGCAAAGGAAATTCTAAGCAAAGCTCCTGGCGTGCAGATTGTGGAAGACTGGAAAGCAAACTATTTTCCGATGCCAATTGAAGCGACAGGGCGCGATCCAGTTTTAGTAGGTCGCATCCGCCAAGATATTTCACATTCTCATAGTTTAGAGCTGTGGATTTGTGGAGACCAGATCCGCAAAGGTGCAGCACTCAATGCGGTACAAATTGCCGAACTATTGATTAAAAACGATTGGCTACAACCAACCTCTGGAAACCAACAACCAGTGACCATAGTTAATAGCTAACACACTGCTAAGATATGGACTGCTACTCAATGAGGAGTTAAAGGGTGATAGACTTTGGACGCGTTATGACGGCTATGGTTACGCCATTCAAGGAAGATGGCAACGTAAATTATGCCGTGGCAGAGCAATTGGCAGTGTATCTAACGGAAAACGGCACAGATACCCTCGTCGTCTGTGGTACTACTGGAGAATCACCCACTCTCTCTTGGGATGAAGAATATGAATTATTTCAAGTCATCCTTAAAGCAGTAGCAGGAAAAGCTTTGGTTATGGCGGGGACAGGCTCTAACTCAACTAAAGAAGCGATCGCAGCCACAGAAAAAGCCGCTAAAATAGGAGTACATGGATCTTTACAAATTGTTCCTTACTACAACAAACCACCACAAGCTGGTATTTATCAGCACTTCAAGGCAATTGCTCAAGCTTGTCCTGAACTGCCGATTATTTTATACAACGTGCCTGGACGCACTGGGCAAAACTTACAACCAGAAACGGTGGCTCGTTTGGCAGAAGTCGAAAATATAGTAGGGATCAAAGAATCAAGTGGTAATCTAGACCAAGCTAGTGAAATTCGCCGATTGACTTCAAGCGAATTTAAACTATACTCAGGTGACGACTCTTTAACATTACCCTTGTTATCAGTTGGTGGGAGTGGGGTTGTTAGTGTTGCTAGTCATTTGGTGGGTACACAACTCCAAAAAATGATTCAAGCTTTTACGACAGGACAAATTCAAGTAGCAACTCAAATTCATTTGAAACTTTTTCCATTATTCAAAGCTCTATTTGTTACAACCAATCCAATTCCTGTAAAAGCAGCACTTAAAATTCAAGGTTGGGAAGTTGGCTCAACACGCCTGCCATTACATGAAGAAGCAAATGAAGTTAGTCAAAAGCTAAAGAAAATACTAATAGAAATAGGCTTGAAATCTAATTCTTGAAAGATAAATTAAGTATAATTAAATATTAAATTTTAATTGAAGAAAGCTTTGTCAGAACTTGAGAAATACAGGTTTGTTGTATTTCTCAAACATCTTATTAAAACTTAAACAGTAGATATCTTATCGCTCGTTTGTAAAAAACTCACACGTAAAACTAGTAAAGTATGAAAAACAACGAATCGACATCAGCAGTAAAAATTATTCCCCTTGGCGGTCTACATGAAATCGGCAAAAATACATGTGTTTTTGAGTATAAAGACGAAATCATTTTATTAGACGCAGGATTAGCATTTCCTACCGATGAAATGCATGGCGTAAATATTGTTCTACCAGACATGACATATTTGCGTGAAAATCGCCATAAAATTAAGGGAATGATTGTTACCCACGGTCATGAAGATCACATAGGAGGAATTGCTTTTCATTTGAAGCAATTTGAGATTCCAGTCATTTATGGTCCTCGCTTAGCGATGACAATGCTAGAAGGTAAGCTAGAAGAAGCAGGAGTACGCGATCGCACCGAATTAAAAAGTGTTCGTCCCCGCGATGTTGTGCGGTTAGGCTCGTCATTTTTAGTCGAGTTTATTCGTAACACCCACTCAATTGCTGATAGCTTCACGATAGCAATTCACACTCCAGAAGGTGTCATTATTCATACTGGAGACTTCAAAGTTGACCATACACCGGTAGATGGTGAGTTTTTTGATTTACATCGTCTTGCAGAACATGGAGAAAAAGGAGTTCTTTGTTTAATTAGTGACTCCACTAACTCAGAAGTCCCAGGACACACACCTTCAGAACGCTCTGTTTACCCCAATTTAGACCGCACTTTTAGCCAAGCCTCTGGACGACTACTAGTAACAACCTTTGCCTCTTCAGTACATCGCATCAATATGATTTTAGAGCTGGCGAAGAAGCACGGTCGCTCTGTTTCCGTAGTTGGACGGTCGATGCTTAATGTTATTGCCCACGCTCGCAACCTAGGCTATATCAAGTGTGAAGACGATCTTTTACAACCGTTACATGTTGCGCGATCGCTACCTGATGATAAGGTACTAATTTTAACTACTGGTTCTCAAGGAGAACCAATGTCTGCTTTAACTCGAATCTCCAGGGGCGAACATTCTCAACTGCGCATCCGCGAAGGAGATACTGTGGTATTCTCAGCTAATCCAATTCCAGGAAATACAATTGCTGTTGTTAACACCATTGATCGACTAATGATGCAGGGAGCAAAAGTCGTTTACGGTAAGGACAAAGGAATTCATGTTTCTGGCCACGGCTGTCAGGAAGACCAAAAGTTAATGCTAGCGCTGACAAAACCCAAATTTTTCCTCCCAGTGCATGGTGAGTATCGCATGCTAGTAAAGCACGCAGAAACTGCGCAAAGTATGGGTATTCCTGCAGAAAATATGGTCATTATCCAAAATGGTGATGTTGTTGAAGTCTCTAAGGAATCAATTCAGATTGCAGGCAAAGTGCCTTCAGGAATTGAATTAGTTGATACTTCTGGTTCAGGAATGGTCAGTGGTAAAGTTCTCAAAGAGCGTCAGCAGCTTGCCGAAGAAGGCATTGTTACTGTTGCAGCAGCAGTAGATTGGAATGGTAAGTTGATGATCAGACCAGAAGTTCATGTAAGAGGTGTTGTTATCTCAATTGAGCGATCGCTACTGCAAAAATGGGTAGAGGAGCGAATTGAAGATTTCTTACACTATCGTTGGTCAGATTTTGCTCAATCTGCTAATGGAGAACAAGCTGAAGTAAATTGGGCTGGACTTCAAGGTCAACTAGAACGCGAACTTTACCGAGAAATTCGGCGCGAACTTCAGTGTCAACCCTCGGTTACTTTGCTATTACAATCTCCAGAAGAACCCGCGAAAGCTACTGACGGTAGACGTCGGCGACGTACTGCTGCCCAAGTTGCTTCGTAGTGAGATTAAGCTACAACCACACAGGCAGGTTTGCGTATAGAAAGCTCTAACAATTAACAATAAGATGAAACTCACAACAACAGTGAGTTTCTTTTTGTTTAGCACCTACATATGCAATCTTATGATTATGTGAATTCACTGAAACTAGAGTTTACTGGTGAACAAAATTCAGTAATGTTTCTCATTCTGTTTTGAAACAAATTGATGAAGATAATAACAGTTGTTAGTCGCACTGCTCAAGGAAAATACTCCTTAAGCATGAGTACGTTATAGTTTTATAGTCTCTCTTTTTTATCTATGGATATTTCATAATTGGTGTTAGCGGCTAAGAAATAGACTCAATGTATCCTTGTCTTTAACTCTTAGCTTCATTAAATTTTTAAGTAAAGCAAGTTATAAACAAGATAAGCTTAGTAGCCTTACCTACGGCAAATTTTCTAGTTAATCTAAGTCTTGTAGAGAAACGTTTCTCAACCAATTACGTCAATAAATAATAAGACTGCATCTTAATTTAGAGCAGGATAATTCCGATATGGCTAATTAACGCCTTGTAGATCCAATTTGGGAGTTCAAATTGCCTCGCTGTTTTTGAGGAGTGAACGATGAATGTATCGCAATATACAACAAAGATTTTACTAACTAGCTGGGTGGGAATTGATCAAGCTATTGCTTCAGATAAAAATATCAAATTACGACCTCAGCCTGAGAACAAAACCAAGTTTGATATGCTGCAACCATTGCGCCAACGGGTCAATAAGATCAATATCTGCGATCGCACTTTTGCTCATCGCTTGTGTAAACTAATTCCTGCACAATGTCCTTTTGAGCGTGACTTAAAACTTTTTGGTCGCACACTTCATATTCCTCCGATGTGTAAGCTTAATCCACTTTATGAAGAAGTTGTAGGTTTACGCTTTCGTGCGTTGTGTTACTTAGCTGACGAGTGTGGTGAAGATATTACGTCCTACTGCTAAGTTCAGCATTGTTGCAAATACAGATTAGTCGCTGTGTTATTCAATTTGATGGCTGTAATACTAAGATCGCATAGTGGAACTATGAATAACCTTTAGCCATCTAACTTCCAAAATTAAGTTATGAGTATGACTCACTGGGTATGTTGGTTTCCTCCAGTGAGTTTTTTATTACAGTTTGAACCTATTGTACTGTCTACTGACTCTACGAGCAAAGGGCAATTCTTGACAAAGACAATGCGATCGGAACAGGACATTATGGCACGATGGATACTGCCCTTATAGCTTAGGAATACTTAAGAATGACTAGTTTACCTGTATCGAGTAGGTTGCAATTTACTTCTGATCTAAATATTTGCCGTATTTTGAATGGAATGTGGCAAGTTTCTGGTGCGCATGGGCGTATTACGCCAAAAGTGGCTATCCAGAACATGTTTGATTACAAAGATGCAGGCTTCACAACATGGGATTTAGCCGATCATTATGGTCCTGCAGAAGATTTTATTGGCGAATTTCGGCGACAACTATTAGCTCAGTACGGACAAGCTGCCTTATCTGAAATACAAGCCTTTACTAAGTGGGTACCAAGACCTGGCAAAATGACGAAAAAAATAGTTGCAGATAACATCGACATTTCTCGCCGCCGGATGGATACAGAAACTCTCGATCTACTTCAATTTCATTGGTGGGAATATCGCGACTCGAACTATTTAGAAGCATTGAGATACATGACAGAGCTTAAAGAAGAGGGCAAAATTAAGCATTTAGGTCTAACTAACTTTGATACAGAGCACCTAAACATTATTCTGCAAAACGGTATCAATATTAAGTCTAATCAAGTGCAATACTCTTTGGTTGATCGTCGTCCTCAAGTGCACATGAGTTCGTTTTGCCAGCAGCATAACCTACAGCTATTCGCTTATGGTTCTTTGTGTGGTGGGTTTTTAACTGAGAAATACTTAGGCAAGCCAGAACCACGAGGAAGTGAACTTAATACTGTTAGTTTGCGGAAGTACAAGAACATGATAGATGCTTGGGGTGGATGGCAATTATTACAGGAGTTGCTAAAAGCGTTGAAATTAATTGCAGAGAAACATCGTGTCAGTATTGCGAATATTGCAGTTCGCTATGTTTTAGAACAACCAGCCGTAGCTGGTGTAATTATTGGTACGCGGCTTAGTATTTCCCAACACATTGAAGATAATGCTGCAATTTTTAACTTTGGGTTAGATACAGCAGATTATCAACAAATCAACACAATTTTGAATCAGTCACGAAATCTGTATCAACTTATCGGTGATTGTGGCGATGAATACCGCCGTTGAAGGATTACATAATTATAACGGAACACAATTTTACCGCATTCAAACTAAGTTTTATCTAACATAAGATAGATATTTGTGGAAAAACAGAACAAAAGTCTGAAATAATCAGTTATATTTGACGACAAAATTTAACATTCAAGGCAAGGCTAAGTCATAGGCTTGTCTAGTCAGGTGTTTACTAAGGAGAAGTGCGGTTATGATGTGGTTTCACCATCAGCCCTCAAAGAAAACTCAACTTACCTGTGACAACTGGACAAAGTATCGCAAGATCGCTGCGAATGTAAGTAAGACAACATTATTAACTGTGTTATTGGGACTAGGATGCGATTTTTTAGTAACTCGTGCAGCAATAGCACAGAATGCACCACAATCTGATCAAGCTCAAGCCAGACCAGCTCGCATGAATCTTGCTGTAAACAGACAACCACAGGAAACCTACGAAAGTTTAATGAATCGAGCAGAAACAGTTGCTATAACTGCGGTAAAACAGCGTTTTAGCCAAGACAAACATGCACCAGCAGTTTCTGTAATGATTGTGGCCCACAGTTATGGGGCGATCGCTCCAGTTTTATCTTTGGAAGTTAGCCGTAATCAATGGCAGTACAGTAAAGCTGAAACCAAAGATCAAATGAAGTACTTCTCAACAGCAAAGATGCTATTGGGATTTGATGGTACTGCTAGTAGTAACTCGGATCAGCCGCAAACTTCTCAAGCAACTCCTGAGATCACACCAGAGATGGAGCAAATTGATCGATTTATTCGAGAATCTGATGCCAAATCAGAGAGCGCACCAGAGGAAATACCTGATGGTGAAACACCAGAAGCACCAGCAGTCGTACCTGTAGAGACACCTACTCCTGAGTTACCTACAATCATACCTGGTGAAACTTCTGTTCCTGAAAATAGTACATTGCCTAGTGATAGTATTGTTCCTAGTCCAGCAGTATCTACAACAGTACCTGAAAACGGCTCCATGTCTCCCAGTCCTACACTGCAACAAAACAGTATAAATTCAATTCCTGTTCCAACAGATGGAGCCTTGCCAGAAAATACTATTCCTAATATTAGTGATGTAGTTCCAGAAGATAATCAAGACTAATATTTTGGATAGAACCCCTTTTACCTCTTAAACGTGAAGGGAACGAAGCAAGTATACGAGTAAGCAATAGTCGAATTGTGTTAATGACAGGTTACACATCAGGGTTGCACGCTCACTATGGTGAATTGGTAGTGATGCTCTAGAATAGAAAGGTTGTCAATAATTGCAGTGTAGCTTGTTATGGCGGTTCCTAAGAAGAAAACATCTAAATCAAAGCGCGACCAAAGAAGAGCCACTTGGAGACGTAAAGCAGCGGCGGAAGCGCAAAAAGCCCTTTCCTTGGGTAAATCAATTTTGACTGGGCGCTCTACTTTTGTCTATCCGTCTAAGGAAGAAGAAGCTGAAGAAGAGGAATAAATATCTGTGGGGTGACAAGCTTAAGACAAGACAAGCTCTAGTTTGAGGTTTTCCCTAGCAATCTCAAAGAGTTTGATCTCAAAATGGAGTTAGATATATCCCATAGCAAAGTAATCTACCCAAGCAAATGCTAGGAAAATTTTTTCAAAAACCAGGAGGCGAACAAAGCGATCGCGTTCCTCCTGGTCAGTATTTAACTAAAGGGTTTCCAGTACTTACCTACGGTCAAACTCCAAAAATCGATGTAGAAGAATGGCAGTTTCGAGTGTGGGGTTTGGCAAAGCCAGCAACATTCACTTTATCAGATTTTATAGCATTGCCCCAAAATGAATTCACTGCGGACTTTCACTGTGTTACACGCTGGTCTAAGCTTGATGTGAAATGGACTGGGGTAAAAGTAACAGATTTCATGAAATTGATAGAAGTAGATCCTAAAGCTATTCATGTCATGGAACACTGTTATGGGGGTTATACGACAAATATTCCCTTAGAAGACTTTGTTCGCGAAGAAAATTTTTTCGCTCACACTCTGTTTGGCGAACCGCTACCGGCTGAACACGGTGGTCCGTTGCGACTTGTTGTTCCTCATCTATATGCTTGGAAAAGCGCAAAGTGGATTAATGGTTTAGAATTTCTCGATCGTGAAGAGTCGGGCTTTTGGGAAAGAAATGGTTATCATCGACGCGGTGAACCCTGGGCAGAAGAACGCTATAGCAGCAGTTTTTTTGGATAATTAATCTTGTAAACCGAGCGATCGCTTTTGTTTTATAAATCAAGCAGAGCGATCGCGTCTCATATTAGCGCAGCCTAGCCAATTAATCGTTTGATAAGGTCTAATTTACCTGCATAAGGTGCGTATCGCCACTTTAAATCGAAAAGAAAAGGTTTTTTTAAGACACTTTTCTGATGTGAAAATGTATCAAAACTAGCCTTCCCATGATACTTACCAACTCCACTATCACCAACTCCACCGAAAGGCAAGGAGGAAACTGCAACCTGCATAACTGTATCGTTAATACACACTCCACCAGAGGAAGTTTCTTGTAAAACTCGTTGTTGAATCTTCCTGTCGCGAGAGAATAGATATAGTGCCAAAGGTTTAGGTTTCTCGTTGATGATTGCGATCGCTTCACTTAAATCGTTATATTCTATGATGGGCAAAATTGGACCAAAGATCTCTTCTTGCATAACTGGCGCTTCTAGTGAAACGTTATCCAAAATTGTTGGTGCAAGGTAACGAGTACTTTGATTAATTTGTCCTCCAGTTACAATCTCTCCATCTTGCAATAACTTTGATAAACGAGTAAATTGTTTTTGATTTATAATCCTGGCATAATCAGAACTTTGTTCAGGATTTTCTCCATAAAAGCTTCGAATAACTTCTTGTAAGCTTTTTAATACTTGTGACTTTACTTTGCTATTAACTAAAAGATAGTCAGGTGCAATACATGTTTGCCCAGCATTAATGAATTTACCCCAAGCAACTCTATTTACTGTGTGCTCAATATTGATATCAGTATCTATAATACAAGGACTTTTACCTCCTAATTCTAAAGTTACAGGTGTTAAATGTTTTGCGGCTGCTGCCATCACAACTTTACCAACTGCTGTGCCTCCAGTAAAAAAGATATGATCGAACTTCTCAGCAAGTAGCTGTTTGCTGACATCAATACCTCCTTCTATGACTGCAATATAAGCAGGGTCAAAATATTTTTGAATAATTTGCGAAACGACTTTTGAAGTGTTTGGTGCAATTTCTGAAGGTTTGAGGATACAACAGTTTCCAGCAGCGATCGCGCCAATCAAAGGAGCAATTAATAACTGAAATGGATAGTTCCACGGACCAATAATTAAGACAACTCCTAACGGTTCGGGACGAATGTATCCACTACCAGGAAGCTGCTCTAATGAAAGTTTAACTTTTTGAGGTCGTACCCACGATCTAATATGCCTGAGTGCGTAATCAACTTCTCTAACAATACTAATTTCTGTAGCATATGTTTCTAATTCTGGTTTATGCAAGTCTTTGTGAAGAGCATCTACAATACTTGCCGTATTTTCTTGAATTGCTCTTTTTAGAGTGTTTAATTGCTCAATCCGAAATGCAATTTCTTTTGTATGACTAGAATGAAAATATGTACGTTGTTTCCGAATGATATCATTGATAGTCAGCTCAGCTAGCATTCTTAATTCCCAGGACTAGATTGACTCTTAACTTTATAAATTTTTGATGATAGTCTAAGAATTCATTTTGGAAACTATCTTGCCAATTTTACATCATTCTAAATGTAGAAACACTAATATTCTTAAGCTAAAAATAAGATATTTTTGCGAGTCAAGGTACTTAACAGATCTATAAAGCTCTTGGTTTAATACCTTTTTGGATTGCTAAAACAGCAGCTTGGGTGCGATCTCGTACGCCTAATTTTTGAATAATTGTATGAACGTGTACTCGTACTGTACCAGTGCTGATATAAAGTGCTGCAGCAATTTCTTGGTTTGATTTACCAGCAGCAATAAGAGCAAGAATTTCTTGTTCGCGTCGAGTCAAAGGTAGATTTAGTTCTTCTCTATTTTTGGTAACATCTGTAGTGACTGCGCTGTCAAATTTAGCACGGATCTCACTTGTTGCAGCCCGATCCCACCACGATGCACCTGCGGCTACTGAACGCAGTGCTAAAATCAAATTTTCTGCGGCGATTCCCTTTAAACAGTATCCCTGCGCCCCCACTGCAATCAACCGCTTGATCAAAGACTCGTGGGAATGCGAAGTTAGCACTAAGATGGGCAAATCAGGATTTAGCTGCTTGATTTGACGACAAGCTTCTGTTCCTCCGATTCCTGGTAATCCGATATCTAATAGCACAACATCAAGTGGAGAATGCTTGACTATCTCTATCGCCGTCTCGCCATCTTCAGCCTCAGCGACAATTTCTATGTCTGATTCTTGTTGCAACTTGACTTGCAAACCAAGGCGAAAGAGTTCATCATCTTCAACAAGTAGAATCCGCAATGTCTTTGCAGGTAACATATCACGCCTTCTCAAGCGGTTGAAATGGTAAGGTTGGTAATCGAAATGCAAAGAGTCCGCCACTAGATGTTTGCATAGGATTTCCTACACTCCGATTCTCTGCCCAAATTGTACCGCCATGCGCCGCAATAATCTGGCGAGTCAAGTAGAGTCCTAATCCAGAACCTTTAACTTGGCGATCGCCATGTCCTTGGTAAAATCTTTTAAATAAGTGTGGTAGTTCTTCCGGTGTAATTCCTAAGCCATTATCTAACACTTTAACAATGTGGTAGTCAGATTGCGACTGCAATATAACTTCAACCTTACCACCACGTAGCGAATGATGAATTCCATTGGTAATCAGATTGGCAAAGACTCTTTGGAGTTGCAGCGGATCGCCATTAACCCACAGCGATCGCCGAAATTCTGATTCTCCAAAGCTTAAATTAATACAAACTTGGCGTGATAAGGCTAAATCTGTGAGTGTTGCGATCGTTTCTTCAGCGATAGTGACGAGATCTACTGGTACTAGTTGTAGTTTTAATCCTTCAATATCATTACGATACACATCTAACAACGTTTCCACAAGCTGTAATGTAGACAAATGACTGCGAATCATTGTTGCTAACACCTTTTGATGCGTTGGTGTGACTGTACCAAATTTTCCTTGTTCAAACGCTTTAAGCGTTTCGATTGCACCTAACATCGGCGTTTTCAGATCGTGAGTTAAGGTAGAAGCAAAATCTTCTCTCACTTGAATCAACTGTGCTTGTGCTTGCAGTTTTGCTTGTTGTTGGGCGATTGCTTGCTGATAACAACGATTGCGATCGCTCAAAATTCCCGTTACGATTAATGCCATTGCTGCAATGCAGCGACTTGCCACGATAGAAGGCTCGATTGTCTCTTCTACCGGAAACCACAAGTTTAAGATTGTTAAAAATACTGATAGCAAAGTTGCATAAACTGTTGCTGCTCTACCTAGATGCGAAGTAGTTAATAAAATTGGTCCCGTGTAGAGATAACCAAACACATATTCTACAGGTGTCGTAAACTCTAATATCAAGACCACTAAAAATAGACAAACAATCAACCCCAGCGATCTTGTGCGTAAATTTCTGTCAAAAGAGTTTATCTGGTGCTGTAGCGATCGCAACAACATTCTGTTTTTAGCATACCCTACTTTAAATTTTAAGATAAATCATTATAGATGACTAAAACCTGCTCACCTTTTAACTAAAGTCCTGCGTTCTCGTAGCTTTTAGGCAAATAATATATCCCTAGATATAGTCGCTTCATCAACTGACTAGTAATTTTATACTACTGTGTATATATCAAATAGCGTTTCAACTATAGCTATTTTTAGCAAATATTTTATATCTTTAATTAGTTGTCAGTTTCAGATAATATTCAGATAATTTTTATGAAAGGCAAAAGCACTTATTACTCAAGGCATTATAAATAGCTTTGCTTCAGCCTTGATTTTTAAGTTACTCTCAAAAAATAACTGCTGGTGTGACATAAGTTTGAATTGAACTATTTTGACAGTAAACCTTTGAAAGAAAAACATCTTTTGCGTACATTAATAACATTTAATAATATATGCTACAAGGATTTTTTCAAATTGCCTTAACATTAATAATTCTAGCAGTCATCGCGCCAGTCTTTGGTAAGTACATGGCACGAGTGTTTCTTAAGAAAAGCACGCTATTTAATCGAGCTATCAATCCTATAGAGCGATTTATTTTTGCGGTTGCTGGAGTACGGTATAAAGACAATATGACTGGTAGGCAATACATCCAAGCCATATTAATCAGTAATTTAGTTATGGGTGTTTTTGTCTTTTCACTACTCATGCTACAAGGTCTTCTTCCTTTAAATCCTACTATTCTAAATGCACCTAGTTGGGACTTAGCATTGCATACTGCTATTTCTTTTGTTACTAACACAAACCAGCAACATTATTCTGGTGAGACTACATACAGCTATGCTAGTCAAATGCTAGCACTATGTTTTTTAATGTTTACTTCTGCTGCCACTGGTTTAGCTGTAGGTATTGCATTCATTCGAGGTTTGACTGGTAGATTACTAGGTAATTTTTACGTTGACTTAACCTTATCTATTACTCGAATTTTATTGCCAATATCGTTTTGCGGAGCTTTACTATTATTATTAGCTGGTGTACCAGAAACTTTAGCTTCTCCAGCAATAGTAACAACGCTAGAAGGTACAACACAGACAATTGCAAGAGGTCCCGTTGCACATTTTGAAATTATTAAGCAGTTAGGAGAAAATGGTGGTGGTTTTTTTGGTATTAACTCTGCGCACCCGTTTGAAAATCCTAATACTTTTACTAATTTGCTAGCAACTATTACTATGTTATCTATTCCTATGTCATTGATTTTTACCTACGGGATATTTGCTAACAATACCAAACAAGCTTGGTTACTATTTTGGATGGTATTTAGTATATTTATAGTTTTAGTAGGTATAACTGCAGTTGCTGAATATCAAGGTAATCTCTTCGTCAACAATACAATTTTTGGTGGAGAGCAGCCAAATTTAGAAGGCAAAGAAGTACGTTTTGGTTGGGCACAAACAGCATTATGGGCAGTTAGTACAACAGCAACAATGTGCGGTGCAGTGAATGGAATGCATGATTCTTTAATGCCTACAGGTGGATTTTCAACCTTATTTAATATGTTTTTACAAATTATATGGGGTGGTCAAGGAACAGGTACAGCTTATTTATTTATTTATTCAATTCTGACAGTATTTATCACAGGCTTAATGGTAGGACGTACTCCAGAATTTTTAGGTCGTAAAATTGAGAAAAAAGAAATTGTCTTAGCAAGTCTTGTACTACTCGTTCACCCGATTTTTGTTTTAATTCCGAGTGCGATCGCCTTATCTTTTCCTGACACATTAGCTGGTATTAGTAACCCAGGCTTTCATGGATTATCGCAAGTTGTTTACGAATACACGTCTGCAAGTGCAAACAATGGTTCTGGTTTTGAAGGATTAGGAGATGCCACACTTTGGTGGAATCTGAGTACCAGTATTAGCCTTTTAGGAGGACGCTACATTCCCATCATTGCTTTACTGCTTTTAGCTGACAGTATGGCGCATAAACAACCTGTACCTGAAACCGCTGGAACTCTGCGTACCGATACTTTATTATTCACCAGCGTGACAGCAGGAGTCATCTTAATCTTAGGAGTGCTGACATTTTTCCCTGTTCTAGCATTAGGACCGATCGCCGAAGGCTTTCAACTACTGAGGAATTAATAATTACCCATTACCTATTACCTATTACCTTCCATCTCCTCATCATGGATTCTACAACTTCTTCACCAATAAGCCCGCGTCGCCGTCCTACTGGTCCTCGAGAAGGGCGCAAGCATACACCAAAAGTGAGCAGAAAAGGACTTTACCAACGAGCTATCCGAGATGCATTTACCAAACTAAATCTGCGACAAATGGTAAAAAATCCGGTGATGTTTTTGGTATGGGTAGGTACGATTATTACCGCATTGCTCACAATTGATCCTGCGCTGTTTGGTACAGTACCAGGTGAGAATCTGCGGGTGTTCAACGGCTTGATTACAATTATTTTGTTTTTGACGGTTTTGTTCGCCAATTTTGCCGAAGCAGTCGCCGAAGGACGTGGAAAAGCGCAAGCTGATGCGTTACGTTCAACAAAATCAGACACTCTAGCACGAAAACTTTTAAACGATGGTTCGATCCAAGAAGTTTCTTCTACCACTTTACGCCGAGGCGATCGCGTTCAAGTCATTGCCGGCGATCTCATTCCAGCAGATGGCGAAGTGATTGCGGGAGTTGCTTCTGTAGATGAATCAGCAATTACTGGAGAATCAGCACCGGTATTAAAAGAACCAGGTTCAGATGTCGCAAGTTCAGTTACAGGCGGTACGCGAATTATATCTGACGAACTCACGATTCAAATTACTGCCGATCCTGGTAAAGGCTTTATTGATCGCATGATTTCTTTAGTAGAAGGTGCAGAACGTAGTAAAACTCCGAACGAAATTGCGCTAACCGTCTTACTTGCAGTGCTCACGCTGGTGTTTCTGTTGGTTATCGCAACGCTACCATTCCTCGCCAATTATGTTCAAAGTCCTGTAAGTGTAGCAATTCTGATTGCTTTGCTAGTCGCACTGATTCCAACCACGATTGGCGGGTTACTGAGTGCGATCGGCATTGCAGGCATGGATCGCGTCGCTCAATTTAACGTCATTGCGACCTCTGGCAGGGCAGTAGAGGCATGCGGCGATGTGAATACGCTTGTTTTGGACAAAACAGGTACAATCACTTTAGGGAACCGCTTAGCTGAAGAATTTATTCCAGTCAAGGAACACTCAGAGGATGATGTTGCTAAAGTTGCTTTTGCAGCCAGCATCTTCGATCAAACACCTGAAGGCAAGTCAATTGTCCGTTTAGCTAACAAACTAGGATCGGCGCTTGAGTTTGATTGGAGTAAAGCTGAAGCCGTTGACTTTTCTGCCAAGACGCGTATGAGCGGAACGAACTTACCGCATGGAGTGGAGGTGCGTAAAGGTGCGGTAGAAGCAATTAAGGGATTTGTGCGTTCGCGCAATGGTCAAATTCCCACAGATCTTGATGCTGCTTACGAACGTGTCTCCCGCTTGGGTGGTACACCGTTGGCTGTGGCACTCAATGGCGATATTTATGGCGTAATTTATCTCAAAGATATTATTAAACCTGGCATTAAAGAACGGTTTGATCAGCTACGACGTATGGGCGTGCGGACGATTATGCTGACTGGTGATAACCAAATCACTGCAGCAGTGATTGCCCAAGAAGCAGGCGTAGATGATTTTATTGCCGAAGCGACTCCCGAAGATAAAATCGCAGTCATTCAACGCGAACAAGCTGCCGGAAAATTAGTTGCAATGACAGGAGATGGGACAAATGATGCTCCCGCACTCGCACAAGCAAATGTCGGTGTGGCAATGAATTCGGGTACTCAAGCTGCAAAAGAAGCTGCGAATATGGTTGATTTAGACTCTGATCCAACGAAGTTGATTGATATTGTTGCGATCGGCAAACAACTACTGATTACTCGCGGCGCGTTGACGACATTTTCGATCGCGAATGATATCGCTAAGTATTTTGCGATTATTCCGGTCATTTTTACAGCCGCTGGCATTGAGAGGCTTAACATTATGAATTTGGCAAGTACTCAATCGGCGGTTTTGTCTGCACTTATTTATAACGCGTTGATTATTCCAGCGCTAATTCCTTTGGCATTGACAGGAGTTAAGTTTAGACCGTTAAACGCGAATCAACTTTTGCAGCGGAATATTCTGCTTTATGGTTTGGGTGGTGTTGTTGCTCCGTTTGTTGCAATTAAGGTGATTGATGTGGTTATTGCGGCGGTAGGTTTGGGGTAGAAGCAATATTAAACGAACCACAGAGACGCATAGACGCCCGTAGGGCGGCTTCTCGTAGAGTAGGACGCAAAGAAGAAGAAATTGTGAGAAATATTCTGTAAATGAGTTGGGGTTAGTGTATGAAGAGATTTTTGGTGATGGATGTATTGGAGGGTGTTTCTTTTATTTGGGTGCAATGGCGTAGACAAAAATTGCCTCTACAGCTTTTAATTGCACTGTGTTTGAACTTGGCGATCGCACCAGCGGTTTATGCGGCGGTTGATGGGGTGCAGCGTCGTCAGGCTTGGGCAATTGGTTTACTTGGATTGGTTACTTTGGGGTTAACAATTTATTTGTTTGATGTCGTTTTTCGACCGGAGCGCTATTAGTTATGTTTATAGTGCGAGATATCATAAAAGCAATTCGTATCACTTTTGTGCTGTGGCTACTGACAGCAGTGATTTATCCACTCATCATGATTGTTATTGGTCAAGTTTTTTTTCCGTTTCAAGCTAACGGTAGCATCGTTCAAAACCTGGAAGGACAAAATGTTGGTTCGGCATTGATTGGGCAAGTCTTTACGTCAGATCGCTATTTTCATAGTCGCCCTAGTGCAGTAAACTACAGCAGCTTTACACAACAAGAACGCGATCCAGAAAATATCGGACAAAGGACAGGTGTATCGGGTGCGAGTAACTTTGCTCCGAGTAACCCTGATTTACTCGCACGTATCAATGAAACTGCTGCACAGCTAGAAGAACGCGGGATTCTACCTACTGCTGATCTTATTTATGCTTCGGGTTCCGGTTTAGATCCGCATATTACAGTAGAAGCTGCATTCAATCAGCTAGAGCAAGTTGCAAAGGCGCGTAATTTATCCCCTGATGAAATTACTCCTTTAATTGCTAAACACACACAGGGCAGATTTCTTTGGATTTTTGGAGAACCAGGAGTAAACGTGTTGAATTTAAATCGCGAGCTAGACGTTTTACAAGCTCCGCTAGAGTAGTACTAATTTGTTTGAGTTAATTTCGGCTTTTAGATTGCAGATCAACGCCAATTACCACTACAGCTCATTTCATACAACCTCGTAACAATGTTTCAAAATGAAATAGCAAGCGAACCAATTCCTACTAGCAGTTCGATCATTCGCTCAGCACGTAAGGGTAAGCATAAAATTTTTATTGGGATGGCTCCAGGGGTTGGTAAAACATACCGAATGCTTGAAGAAGCCCAAGCACTTAAACAAGAAGGCGTTGATGTTGTCATCGGGCTATTAGAAACTCACGGGCGTAAGGAGACGGCACAAAAAGCTTATGGATTAGAACTTATCCCGCGCCAGGAGATCGTTCGGAGCGGGTTGACATTAACGGAAATGGACACAGAGGCAATTTTAGCGCGATCACCACAACTTATACTCATCGACGAATTAGCGCATACTAATGTCCCTGGTTCTGAACGTGAAAAGCGCTATCAAGATGTCGAAGTTATTTTAGCCGCAGGTATTGACGTCTACTCAACAGTAAATATTCAGCACATCGAAAGTCTCAATGACTTAGTCGCAAGAATTACAGGTGTAGTCGTCAGAGAACGCGTTCCCGATCGCTTGATTGAGGAAGCGGATGAGGTAGTTGTCATTGATGTGACTCCTGAAACACTAGAAGAACGTTTACTTGAAGGTAAAATCTACGCTCCCGAAAAAATTCATCAAGCACTCGCTAACTTTTTTCAACGCCGCAACTTAATTGCTTTACGCGAACTCGCACTGCGCGAAGTTGCTGATAATGTCGAAGAAGATGCGATCGCACTCAATGCTAATTTCTCAAATGAGCAACTTGCAGGACAAACTTGTAACATCCACGAGCGTGTTTTAGTCTGTGTATCTACTTATCCCAATTCATTACAATTGCTGCGTCGCGGGGCGCGGATTGCAGGTTATATGAATGCTCCTTTATACGCTGTTTTTGTTGCTCATCCCGATCGCTTTCTCACCAAAGCGGAAAGCTTACACATCGAAACTTGCAAGCATCTGTGTCAAGACTTCGGCGGGACTTTTATCCAAGTCACAAGCTACAATATCTCTTCTGCGATCGCCAATGTTGCTAAACAATACCGCATTACTCAGATTGTCATCGGCGAAAGTCAGCGATCGCGTTGGAAAATGCTTTTGCGTGGTTCTCTTACACAACACTTAGTACGGTTGCTGAAAAATATTGATATTCATATTATTGGCTCGGAGAAGAACGCTGAGTTTAATAGTGTTGCTCCAGTAGAATAAATTTTACAGTCGAGTCGATAAATTAATGCTTGTAATTGGCTTAATCAGCGGTACCTCGGTTGATGGCATCGATGCTGCTTTAGTTGATATTTCTGGTACAGATACCGATATCCAAGTAGAATTCTTAGCAGGAGATACTTATCCTTATCCTGCAAAGTTAAAAGAAAAAATACTTGCAGTTTGTGCGGGAGAAGCGCTTTCGATGGCACAATTGGCAGAATTAGATGATGCGATCGCCCTAGCTTTTGCTCAAGCTGCGCAACATTTACAAATTAATCATCCTTCAGTAGAACTCATTGGCTCGCACGGTCAGACAGTGTATCATCAACCACCGCAGAGAAGGGGCGAGGGGTTAGGAGTGAGG
>NZ_JADEWN010000047.1 GCF_015207655.1 Gloeocapsopsis crepidinum LEGE 06123
CTGATTGAGGTGTCACCTTGTGTGTATGCCTTAACTATTTTTTCTCGCAAGTCGAGCGAGTACGGTTTCATTAGACTTCATTTGTGTACTCCTCTTACTGTACCTCATAAACTTGCAATAGGCTGTATGTAGGCGGGCACGCGAATTGCTACCAACCTTTAAATTATGTTTGCTTTCCCCACTTACTTAACTTCTAGATTTTTGTGTAGCAAGATCTGACGCGGTCGTCCTAGTAGCCAAGTGCCCCAGCTAAAGTCAACTTGATGTCGTTGGTACCCTAGCTTACGATACAACTGATGCGCTTGATAGTTATTTTCCAATACGTGAAGATAAAGATCTTGAAAGCCCCATAATAGAGCAATTTGCTCGCATTTTAAGAGTAAATGTTGTGCGACTCCACGGCGACGATAGCTACGGCAAACCGCTAAATTTGAGACATAAAGAAAGCGATCGCTGGTAAAAGGATTTTTAGAACGTAGTGATAACTCGACAATTGCAGCTAAGCGATCGCTGTTTTGAGAACCCTTCATTGCTAATTTAGCAGTACAATCAGCAGCAATTAAGCAAATATGATGTCGTGTCGTTGTTCGCAAGCGATTGCGCAAATCCTCATAAATTCCCAGTTTTAAAAAAGGATAAGCCCAACCCAGTAAGCCTTCTTGCGAGTGAAAACTATCGGCAAGAATTTCAGTCAAACCTGGGACATCTTCAATTTGCGCCGCACGAATTTCAAATTGGTAGTTCTGATCGGAAGTAAAACTGGCTGGTAGCTGCAAGTTAGTTGAGAACAAAGTTGTCAAAAATCACAATCAGGCATTATTGTTCACAATCGTAAACGATTAATCAGTTTAAGTCAGGATGAACTAGGGCTGCTAGAACTAAGTTGAGTGGTTTGAAGCAGAAATACACTAAGTCATGGATAATGTTTTACCATCAACTTTGATAAGCTGCTAGTCATTCACCACTTTATCAGTCATCTTTATGAATAGCTACTGAATACACTAGAGATCGTAGCAACAGGTAGTACAAGTTGACTTTGAGGTGCAGGTAGCATTTCGCCGCGAAAATCTATGATTTGGACAATGACAAGATAGGCGATCGCCAGAATGAGGGAAATCGCACCGGTAATAATTGCAATCAACTTTGAACGATTCATGATGCTGTAATTTAAGTGGGAGTAGACATCTATATCCACTGTGCCACGATTTTAAATCAGGACAATTAATATCGAATTCGCGGATCAATGTAAGCATTTAAAATGTCGATCGCAATACTCGCTATTACCACCAACACGGCAAAAAAGACAAGTATGCCTTGCACTGTGGGATAATCTCGCAACGAAATAGCATCGTATAGTCGATTAGCAAGTCCTGGCCAAGAAAATGTAACTTCAGTCAAAATTGCCCCACCAAGTAAAGACGCAAATGTCAGTCCTAAAATTGTGATGACTGGAATCATGGCATTTTTCAGCGCATGAGATACCAAGATTCGTCGTTCAGGAATTCCTCTAGCGCGTGCGGCTTCTACATAATCAGAACGCAGCGTTTGCTTTAGATTAACGCGCACAATCCGCTCAAAAATTCCGCTTAAAAGTAAACCGAGTGTCAAACTTGGCAAGAAAAGATAGTAGATCGCCGTGAAGAAACCATTTAAATCTCCCGCAAGCAGACTATCTATTGTATACAAACCTGTAGGACCTGGAGGAGGAAATAAAGATGCGGGAAAGCGATCGCCAATTGGAAACCAGCCTAGCTGTACTGCAAACAGCAATTGCATCAGCATTCCCATCCAAAACATGGGTAAAGCGTAGGTAATAATTCCAAACAAACGTCCACCAACATCAAGCCAAGAATTAGGACGCGACGCCGCCAACATTCCCACCGTAATTCCAATCAACAGGGCGATTGCCATGCTACACACTGCAAGTTCTGCTGTCGCCGGAAAATGTCGTCCAATCGTATCCCAAACGGCTTCGCCTTGACTCGTGAGTGAGGAACCCAAGTCAAAGCGAAGTAAACTGCCAAGATAACGCAAATACTGCACCCATAATGGATCGGCTAATCCTAATCGTTGGCGATATTCTTCTTTTACACTTTCTGGGGCGCGACTTCCTAACACAGCATCTACTGGATCGCCAATAGTAGATTGAAGTAGCCAGGGAAGTACTCGCAGTAGAAAAAACACCACTGTCACAATTGTCCAGATCATGAGTGGTGCAAGGAGTAACCGCGCCAGAATGTAATACTGAAGTGCTTTGATGCGAGACATAATGAGGGGCGAGGAGCGAGGAGTTAGGGGCTAGGGTAATACAAGTATCGGTAGTTAACTGTAGGGTATAAGCTTTTTGAGGGAGGTGAAAGATTCTGACAAGAAAGCTGATATCATCTGCGGTCAAATGACCAAAAGACTATCATTGAGTTGTTCGTTTGCGATAACCACTAATTACTATCCCTTGGTTCCTTTTGCGATATTCCATAAGGGGAGTTTGAGGATTGGGTCTACTTGTAAGCCTTGAACGGTTTGTTGACCGAAAGCATAATCTTTGTTTTGAACTAGGGGAATTGCGGGGACATCTTGGGCGATTAATTCTTGAATTTGGACAAAAAGTTGTTCGCGAGTTTGGGGATTTTGTTCTTGGCGTTGTTGGTCGATCAGTTGGTTCATGCGATCGCTGTAGTAAAACAACCCTTGGCTTTGACTTGCGCCTTGTTCGCAACCTGCTGTCGCACTTCCCTCAGTGCAACTTAAAAATGGGTGAATATAGTTATCAGCATCGCCGAAATCAGGATACCAGTCGAGTAAAACAGCTTGATAAATTCCTTTAGAGATATTCGCGAAAAATGTTGCTCCTTCTTCTGCTTTCGTTTGAATCTGCACAACACCATCAAGTCTTTGCGAACCATACTCTTGTAACGTACTTGCGACTTGTTCGCGTGTCAGTGAGTATGCCGGATAAGCAATCTCTAAAGATAAGGGGTTTTCCCTTGTAAATCCTGCTTGGGCTAATAGTGCTTTGGCTTGGTCAACATTACCGTCACCATAAGTTGATTGAAAAACTGGCTGGTAGCTATCGAATGTATTGGGAATCATGCTATATAGCGGTTCAGCTTGCTCTTGATAAACGCGCTTTGTAATCAGTGGGCGATCGATCATTGCGGCGATCGCTTGTCTGACGACTGGGTTATCTAATGGCTGCTGTTTAGCATTAAGTCCTAGATGGGTGACGACGTTGCTTTGTTCTTCTAAGGCTTGCCAACCTTGAGACTCAGCTTGCTGTTTCAAACTCTGCACTTGTTCTGGATCGAAGGTTTGATACGCAATATCAACTTGACCTGTACGGAAAGAATTAAATAAGTTGGCAGAACTCGACAAAATCTGGAAGTCAATACCTTGATTTGCTGGTTTTTCACCCCAGTATTCATTAAATACATCCATCCGAATCAAGTTCGGCGTGAACTGCACTAAGCGATAGGGACCTGTCCCCACAAATTCTCGTGGTTTAAATTTTCCTGTGCCAATTTCATAAGCTTGCGGCGATACGGCACACAATCCCGAAAAAGCTAGTAAGGAAGGAAACGCGGCAAAGGCATTTTTGAGTCGAATTGTCAGTTCGTATTCTCCTGACGCTTGTACCGAATCGACGACATCAGATAACAAAGATGCTGGTTTCCCACCGTTTTGAATAAAACGATTGAGAGAAAATGCCATTGCTTCGGCATTAAAGGCAGTCCCGTCATGGAATAAAACTCCTTGACGTACAGGAATTGTATATGTTAGCCCATCCGCACTAACTTGCGGTAAAGCTGTTGCGAGTTGAGGTTCTAATTCGCCTGTACCAATCGCATAAGTATATAGGCGATCGCTCAAACTCGTCATAATATTAGAACCCGCCAGTTCGTAATTATCTGCGGGATCGAGAGTGCGCGGTCTGAGGGTTGTACCGACAACTAAGCGGGCGCTATTGCCAGCGCTTGTTGTACTGACTGTTGAAGAACCTGTTCCTGACTGAGGATTGTTACAACTGACAACCAAGATGCAGCATAACAGTGACAACCCGATAAATTTTCCCAACGACCACAAGCGTCTGCGAGATACCAACCAATTCATAACGTTCGACTATCCTAGAGCAACCATTAGCTATGAGTCGCAAGCTGTCACTTGGTTCCCCGTGCGGATAAGCTAACGGCTAGTAACTAAATTGAATAGTATAGCGGAAACGACCTAGCATCTTTGGGTTTAACGTAAACTTTTTCTTGCGGTTGGAGTTGTAGTTCGTCAAAGCGATCGCGGCTGAGGTGTGCTGTCACTACCTGTCCGTCATCTAACGTTAATTCAGCTTGAATCTCCCAACCGAGGTGAATAATTCGACTTACTCTTGCTGATACTGTCGTTCCATTTTTCTCGCGTTGTACAATCACATCCTGCGGACGTAAAAACATCTCTGGATGCGTAGACTCAAACCCATTACCTTGGAAAATATTTGAGGTACTTGGTAACACATTCACAGGACCAATGAAACTCATCACAAACGCAGTTGCAGGATGATCGTATATTTGTGCTGGCGTACCAATTTGTTCTACGCGACCTTTATTCATGACCACGATTTCGTCTGATACTTCCATCGCTTCTTCTTGGTCGTGCGTTACAAATACAGTTGTGACGTGAACCTCATCATGGAGTTTGCGCAACCAAGCCCGCAAATCTTTCCGAACTTTCGCATCAAGTGCGCCAAATGGCTCATCAAGGAGTAGTACTTGTGGTTGTACTGCTAACGCCCGTGCTAATGCAACTCTTTGTCTTTGACCGCCCGAAAGTTGTGACGGATAGCGGTTTCCTAATGCACTAAGTTGCACTAATTCAAGTAATTCGTCTACTCGTGCTTTAATTTTGGCTTTAGGTGTTTTCCGAATTTCTAAGGCAAAAGCAATGTTTTGGCGCACACTCATGTGCTTGAAGAGTGCATAGTGCTGAAACACAAATCCAATATTGCGTTCTTGCACACTCTGATAGGTGGCGTCTTTGCCTGTCAGCCAAATTTTACCACTATCGGGTAACTCTAAACCTGCAATCAACCGTAATAACGTGGACTTACCTGAACCTGATGGTCCTAGCAATGCTACCAACGAACCTGATTTGATTTCTAAGCTGACATCATCGACAGCTCTAAAACTGCCAAACTGTTTTGATACGTTTTCAACTACGATACCCACGATGAGCAACCTCTAGAGGAAATATATAGTATTGATGCAATAATCTGGGAAGTTTCTACTTAATGTCTATCAGGCTAAATTCAGCGTTTAAACTGAGATCTAAATCTCCGGTTTTTTGATGGGGTTACTGTAGTTTTATATCATATAAAGCTTTACTTATTGCGTTTTGTATCTTTACAAGATCTTAGTCTCACTGTAAAGATTTCATGTCGATTACTTTTTTGTTACTTAGACTACAGATTTTTGAAAAAATGAGCGCGTGGAGTTATGAACTATCAATCAATAGACTAGATCTTCTGCAGGAATAGCAATATGCCGTTTCAGCTGCGGACAATAGGGGATTAGTCATCTCACAGCTTAAGCTTGAGGTCAACTGCCCTACCCAGTCAATCAAAAAGGTACGCAGGCTAGTTAGTCACTTCGGTGGCTTAGTACTAAATATTTAAACAAGTCCTCAATGACTGCATTTGCTGCCAATGGACCACTACCAATCCAATAGTCTGGAACCTGATAAACCTTACTTTGTTGGACAACGTTCAACTTGGACCAGAGTGGGTTTGCCTTTAGTTGCTGGAGTGCTTGGCGAGAATCGGCATCATCTGACCAACCCCATAAAAACATGACATCGCCATCTGCCTGATGTAGAAGTTCACTGCTGATTGATACACTTACACTCCTATCTTTTCTTGCCAGTATAGAGGTATCTAAATCCTGTGCTGGAGGACGTTGCAGTCCCGCATCCTGCAAGATGGTTCCACAGAAAGAATCTTCTAAATAGAGAGTGATATTCTCTGGACTAATACGGACAACGGAAACCTCAATTTGCTCCGGTTTCTTGCCCATTTGTGCTTGTAATTCGTTTAATCGAGCATAGTAATTTTCCATGAATTTTTCGGCTTGCTCAGTTTGATTCAGCGCTGTGGCAAATAGCTTCAGATCCTGTTTCCACTCACCACTATTGGCAATGCCTACCACTGTGGGAGCAATGCCCGACAACATTTGGTAGATAGGTTTAGCGCTGCGCTCGTTACTCAAAATTAAGTCAGGCTTCAAGGTCAGAATTTTCTCTAGAGAAACACCATCTGGCGTACCAATGTTTTCAATTCCCTTGAGTTTGTCTCGCAAGTGCAATGGCACGTCCTCAACTGAGGGACCTCCCACAGGCTTAACTCCTAAGCCTAAAGCATGATCTAATTCGGGGTAATTAAGAACAACAACTCTTTGGGGATTGAGTGGCACTTTCGTTTCCCCAAAAGCGTGCTTCACGACTTTGACAGCAGTAGGATGAGCGTTAGAGGTAGTATTATCACCGTTGCTTACTGTTTGTTTTAAGGAATTTCGACTACAAGCTGCAATCAAAAAAATTGTGCAGACCATGAGTAGGAAAAGTTTGAAAACAGAGAGCTTCCTCATGTAATTAAACGGTGATACCATTATGAATATTAGACTTTGATTGTAAAAGCCCTGCTAGCCGGTCGTACGCTTTTTCTCCTCTACCAAGTAAAGGAATACCTAATACTCAGCCTTCTACCTGGTGCAGCAATGTTGGAAGTATCATTAAAACCACTGAGAAGCTGCTGAAAAACCGGTTGATATTGGTTATTCAACAAGTTCTCGATACCAATGTTTAGTGTCCCTGCACCCAAGTTGATGCTACTAATGTAATCCAAAGTTACATAACTCGCTATCGGTACTGCATCAACATCCTCTTCAAATGCCCGATCGCGACTACCAACAACCAAAAGTTGTAGCCGATTCCGCCAACCAGGAGTGGTTTGATTGTCAACGTAGGCTCCTAGTTTCAGCGGTTGCACTAAGAAGCTAGAGCGAGGTAAAAACTCATCTTCCTCGTCGTCCTGGAACTCACCTTCTGTCCAACTGAAGATACCGCCGAGTTGCCAGTTATCAACAGGTTGCCAATCAAGTGTGGCTTCAACACCATAGTTGCGGATTGGAGCACGAGTAATCACTCCCCCACGGGGAGCAGCAGTGAGAAATCCAGCTAAGTCTGAGTAGTTATAGAAAGCGGCTAGAGAAAATTGTAATTGCTCCCAGTTACCGCGCACTCCAATCTCGTAGCTATCAAACTTCTGCGCTCTGATATCCTCAACACCTGCTTCAAAACTACCTACAAGTGGTCCTGTGGTTTCTAAAGCATCGAAAATATCAGGAGCAGCGAAGCCTTGGGCAAAGTTGGCAAACAAACTTACCGCATCGCTGACGTTGTAGATGGCTCCAATATTAAATACAGGGTCATCAAATTCAACTTCTCCGCCTTCAACTGGTTCTCCATCAGCACTAGTGTAGTCATCTACTAGGAATTTACTGATTTCATACCTTGCCCCTCCATTGAGGCTCCAGCGTTGGCTAAGATCCCATTGCAACTGAGCAAATAAACCAAGACTATTGTAGTCGTAAGGGGGCACATCATTAGTCTCGTCAATGGCACGTAGTGTCCTAAATCCGCTATTAACGTAATCATCGATATCGAAGCTAACTCTGGCGAAGGTGTTATCATTTTCGTTGACGTAGTCAGCTCCCCAGAGTAGGCTGGCATTTTCCGATATCGGCGTGTCGAACTGTAGCCGTCCCCCCCACTTTTGCGATCGCTGAAAATTTTGCTCAATCGCATCAGGGCGAAAATCAAAAGCGATACTGTAGCCAGCGATTTCTTGATAATAAGCTTGAAGTTGAAATTGACTGCCAAGCAGATTGCGATGACTGTAATTTAGGTTAACAACAGTATTTCGTTGTCCTGGGTTGTTAGAGCCAATAAATTCTTGTTCTCCAATAAATAAAGCGCGGGCTTTTTCAGTTTCTGGTGTCTCATCGACTGCCGGATCAGAAATGTATTCTAGCTCTCGATTCTCATTCAGGTGATTTACTGTCAGTTGCAGACGTTGATCTTCTGTAAAATCCACGCCTAACTTACCCAAAACATTGAAGCTATTGCGATCGTCTAGTGTTGTATTACTAGGAGCAATGCGATCGCCCTCGGCATCGTAAAATTGATTATTTACATTGCCAGAGAAAGTCGCGAGCAAATCAAACTTGCCTTCATTAATTGACAAGGTATATCCCAAGTCGTAAGCGAAACTGTCGCCCTGCAATCCCAAATCAGCCGACGTACCAAGTGAAAGCGTAGAACTTAACGGTTCATCATCTGGTCGGCGGGTGATGATGTTAATAATGCCTCCTGCTGCTCCTTGACCGTAAGTAGCTGAAGGACCGCGAACAATTTCTACACGTTCAATCGCATCCGGATCGATGCTTCTGAGTTGAATATTAAAACTCACTCGGTCTTGTAAAGGCACACCATCAATCAAAATTGCTGGTTCACGACCGCGTAGGCTTTGGGCATTAAATCGGTCAGCTTGATTGGGTGGTCCAAAGCCAGGGACTAAGTTGCCAAGAATATCACCTAAATTGTTAGTTATAGTTGACTGCCGTTGTAGTTGTTGGCGGTTAATAACTGTGACCGATCGCGGCACATTCTGTACCTCTTCTTCCGTGCGAGTTGCAGTCACTACTATCTGAATGGCATCCTCATCAGTTTCTACCACCTCCGTTCCAGGCGTGACCGCCAACACTAGCCCTGATGCTTCCACGCTCAAATCAGCAGTCGGCGGTGCATCAACTCCTGTAATCGCTACCCGCACTCGATTATCAGGTAAACTCGTCACGCTCACCAGCGCAATGCCCTCGATCGGATTCGCTTGCTGAAACTCATTCCCTTCTGGCAACACCAGCACTGCATTGGGAATATCAGCAATCAGTGCATTTCCGACAACAGAGGTTGCAGGAGACTCTAATTGCTCCTCAACGGTTTCCAAGATCACTTCTAATCCAGTCTCCGTTGAATTGACGCTCACTCCCATAACTTCAACTGAAGTCGCAAGCTGGGCTAGCCACTCCTCGATCGTTGTTGCAGGTTGGTCGAGTTCTGCGAGGCGAGGAACGGGAAGTGAAGAACTGTCCTCAGAATTTAGCTCTGCTCCATCTTCTGCTATTACAGGGTGTGCTACACCAATAACAATCCCTATAGAAAACGGCACTAAAGTTCCGACGAGCAAAAGCGATCGCAGCTGTTTCCACATCTTTCCTCACACACCTCTTCAGAAATTTTCTCAAGTAGGACTGAATATAGGGTGTTCTAGCGCAAAAAATGGTTCCCAGCCGGATTTTCTATGGTTCCAACACGGATCTTTTACGATAAAGGTGATGAAAGACCTTTCGCTAACGCTCTTTTGTCAGTCTAACGTGTACACACAACTTGCCCTTACTTTGTTAGAGACAATAAACTGAAATGACAGAATAAGATAAACCAGTGCGGTGATTCTCATGCAAACCACTACTCTCTACGACCAAGACTTTTATGCTTGGACTCAACGCCAAATAGAGTTGCTGCAAGCTCGACAGTGGGAGCAAGTGGATATCGCAAACCTGATCGAGGAGATTGAATCGTTGGGTAGGCAGGAACGGCAGGAGCTTTGCAACCGATTGGGGGTGCTGCTGGGGCATCTTCTCAAATGGCACTATCAGCCAGAAGCCCAAACAAAAAGCTGGGCTGCAACCATTCGGGAGCAGCGAGAGCGCATACAAGAACACTTAGCAGAAAACCCTAGCTTAAAACCCTATTTACCTGAAGCTATTAACAAAAGCTACCGATATGGACTAAACCTTGTAGATAAAGAAACGCCTCTAAACCCAAACCAACTTCCTCAGTCTTGCCCCTTCTCAGAGGCAGAAATCTTTGAAGAGCCAGTAAACTGGCAGCCATGAGAAAATGTTTCCCAGCCGGATTTTCTATAGTTACAACATGGACTTTTGCAATATAGCAGACAGCTTTCGCCAGGCTCATTATCGCTAGTGTTCTATTAAGTAAGCACTAGGGTTGATACCAAACTGCTTCCTAAACGCTGCCGCAAAATGTCCGCGAGTGACATACCCAACCGCAGCTGCAACGCCAGTAACGCTCATGTCACCTCTCGCCAACAGTTGGCGTGCTTGCTCCATGCGATAGGCGTGTAAATAGCCAAACACCGTTGTACCAAAAACCTGACGGAAGCCCCGCTTCAATTTATAGTCGTTGAGTCCTACCTGTCGTGCTAGGGCAATCAATGAGGGCGGAGAACTGAAATTGCGAATCAAAATTTCTCTAGCATGGTGAATTCGTTCAATATCCTCTGGACTCAATTTAGCCTGACTTGCCAGTGCTTCCGCAGTTTCAATGATTTGTGCCAGTTTTAAGGCAATCAGTTCATGGACTTTACTTTCGAGATACATTTGCTTGATAGCCCCTTGATAAGGACAATGCAAGATTTGATGCAAAGCAAGCTGCATGGATGCTGCTGTGACTCCTGAGTGAAAGTAGGGCAAGTTTTCATTCTTCTCAAGAATTCGTTTTAACTCCAGCGGCATTGACTTGAATGATTCGGGAATCAGCGTTATGAATGTCTGAAGTGGAATGGCAAATGTAATATGAAAAAGTTGCTGACTTGCTGGCAGTTCCACGATCGCTTTTGGCTCTAAGTTACCAAACAAGAAACTGTGTCCAGCACCTAAACAACCATAAGATGTCGTTTGTCTCGCTCCTGAAAGCTGAAAGCCGATTTCCAAAGGAACTTTACAGGTATCTTTCGTTAAAACTAAGTGCTTATAACAGGTATAATCTTGAATCAAGATTTCTATTCCAGTACTCAACTGAATCACGCGATTGTGTCCTTGGCCAAGTTTTTGGGGATATTGCCAAATCGTTTCACAATCCTTTGACTGACAAGTAATTTCGTCGCTCTGCTCAGCTTCCTCAAACAGCTCCTGATAATCTGTCAGTGATAGCGTAATCGTCATTTTGCTACAACCAGAACCAGCGATCGCGATTAGAATGCTCTCAGTTTATTACAATTAATTCTCAATTACTAGTGGATATTGCTGATGGCTCTATAGTATCCAGCCGCTGTATCTCAAAAAACAGCTTCCGTTTGACGAGAAAAGCAATTGCTATTTTCATCTGTCAGATAAACTCAGCACGATCAGGTAAGTTCACAATCCTTACAAAGTACAAGCGATCGCTTTTTACAACTTTCCCTCAACCCTACTTAACTCAAAACTCAAAACTTTTCCTATGTGTCAAAATATTAAGGTCTATTGCATTTCAGTCACATCTTGTTGCTAAGTCGCAGAGGAAGCTAAAAGTCCGTGATACGATGCTTCTCTAGCTCTTGAAGATTGGGAGAAGACCTTTGACACTACGGGTTGCTGTTGTAGGCTCAGGTCCAGCTGGTTCTTCAGCCGCCGAAACCTTGGCAAAAGCTGGAATTGAAACATATTTGTTTGAACGCAAGCTAGACAACGCCAAACCATGTGGCGGAGCAATTCCGCTGTGTATGGTGAGTGAGTTCGATCTACCGCCGCAGATTATTGACCGTCAGGTGCGGAAGATGAAGATGATATCCCCCTCAAATCGCGAGGTGGATATCAATCTAGACAATGAAGATGAATATATTGGTATGTGCCGTCGTGAAGTTCTCGATGGTTTTTTACGCGATCGCGCGGCAAAATTAGGCGCAACTTTAATTAATGCGACGGTTCATAAACTTGATATTCCGCAAAATAATACAGACCCTTATACGATTCACTACGTAGATCACTCAGAAGGTGGTGCGCAAGGAATTGCCAAATCCTTAAAAGTGGATGCAATTATTGGTGCTGATGGGGCAAACTCCCGTATCGCTAAGGAGATTGATGCTGGAGATTACAACTATGCGATCGCTTTTCAAGAGCGCATTCGCCTCCCAGAAGCCCAAATGGCATACTACAACAACCTCGCAGAGATGTATGTCGGTAACGACGTTTCTACCGATTTTTACGCTTGGGTATTCCCGAAATACGACCACGTTGCAGTCGGTACAGGCACAATGCAGGTTAACAAAGCCAGTATCAAACAATTGCAAGCTGGTATTCGGGCGCGGGCAGCAAGAAAACTTGTTGGCGGTCAAATCATTAAAGTAGAAGCTCATCCCATTCCCGAACATCCTCGCCCTCGGCGTGTTGTTGGTCGTGTCGCGCTGATAGGTGATGCCGCAGGCTATGTTACAAAGTCTTCAGGTGAAGGCATTTACTTTGCTGCGAAGTCAGGTCGGATGTGTGCGGAAACTCTTGTTGAGGTTTCCCAAGGTGGCACTCGGATTCCTACAGAAAACGAACTGAAGGTTTACCTCAGGCGTTGGGATAGAAAATATGGCATGACCTACAAAGTGTTAGATCTGCTTCAAACTGTCTTTTACCGCAGTGATGCCACCCGCGAAGCTTTTGTAGAGATGTGTGCAGATCGCGATGTACAGCGATTGACTTTTGATAGCTATCTTTACAAAACCGTTGTCCCAGCAAACCCGCTAACACAGATGAAGATCACGGCTAAAACTCTTGGTAGCTTGATTCGCGGTAACGCACTTGCTCCTTAACAATTGATTATTCAACACAAGGCGATCGCATAAGCTGAATAGCGATCGCTTTATTTATGATTTTGATACATAAAAGCAGGATTCTGAACGAACCTCACTAGCAACAAAGGAGAAAAAATAATGACGAATTGTAGACACACCGACTTTATCAAACCAATTATTTAATTAGAAGCTTTTTCTGGAATTACCGCACTCGTCGGTATAGCACTATTGTTGTCACTGCCTTGCTCTTCACCTGGAAGTTCTAAGCAATAACCTGCACCGTACACTGTTTTAATATAACGAGGGTGACGAGGATCTGGTTCTAATTTTGTGCGTAAGTGACGAATGTGCACGCGGATCGTTTCAATATCGTCGTCAGGATCGTAGCCCCATACTTCTTTGAGAATATCGCTGGGAGAAACTGTTTGTCCGTGACGTTGCAATAGACAATGAAGTAACTCAAATTCTAAATGAGTTAGTTTAACCGTTTCACCGAACCAAATTGCCTCAAATCTTTCTGGTACTAATGTTAAAGCACCATAGTTAAGAATCTCGCTGTGCTTGGCTGCTTGAGGAATGCGATCTGTACGTCGTAATAACGCTCGCACGCGGGCTAGCATTTCTTCAATTTCAAAGGGCTTTGTTAAGTAATCATCTGCACCAGCATTAAATCCTTCCACTTTATCTTGAGTTTGGCTCAATGCTGTGAGCATTAGTACGGGAATCTCTGCTGTACGCTCATCGCGACGCAATCGCTGACAAACAGTAAAGCCATCAACTCTGGGTAGCATGAGATCGAGCATAATCAGATCTGGCTGTAGCTGGATAGCTAGCGCCTGTCCCTTGATGCCATCTTCAGCTTGGCTAACGTCATATCCAGCCATTTCGAGATTAACCGCAACTAACTCAGAGATTGCAGGGTCATCATCTATAACAAGTATCCGAGGCATTCTAAAAAATGTTACTAGTTATTAAAGTTAAATTAAGAACCTTTGGTAGATACAAAGATTGCTGTACTGATTATAAGGAGGATTATAAAAATTTGCTAAAGATTAAAGTGTCAGCTTGCTAACATAAAAGTGCAAAGTGACTGAATACAGGTCAGGGATTGGAGATTGGGGAGCAGGGCAGTAGAGCAATTGCGTTGTACAAGTAGTTTTTAGTACCTTTGTGCAGTTCTAAGCGAAGAAAAACGTCCCACTGCTTGGCACACACAAGCCATCGATTGCTTTACCCTAGTAATTTGCCCCAATCTCTGATCTCTCTTAAATTGTTGCAAGGAAAAGCTACGAGAAATTGATAAGCACATATACTCCGCCGTGGTGGTTAGGCAACGGTCTTGCGATGACGCTTTATACAGCGTTATGGGCTAATCGTTATTGGGAAGAGACGATCTACCCAGAACCACTCTACCAAGAGAAAATTTTTACAGGAGCGCAAGGAGTACCAATTTTTGGTTGGGTAGCAATTCCTAAAAATGCGCGAGGCACAATTGTTGGCACATATGGTATTACAGGATCTCTAGAGAATCAATGGTTTCTTAGACTTTTGGGGCGCAAGGCATTTGCTCAAGGTTATGCGGTTGTTCTATTTGATTGGCGCGCGCACGGTAAAACGGCTTTATTATCGCCAACATTGACATCTGATGGTTTGTACGAAGGAGAAGATTTTGTCCAGATTGCGGCTCAAGCTAAAGGGATGGGATGTCCTGCTAAATTTTGGTTTACAGGATTTTCTCTAGGTGGACAATTAGCGTTATGGGCAGTAAAAGCAGCGCAAGACGTATTAACGACTAGCCATTCACTCACTTCTCAAGACATTGGAGGGGCGGCAGTGATTTGTCCGAGTTTAGACTCGAATCGATCGCTCTCATATTTAGTGAAAGATCCATTAGGAAAGTATTTAGAACAAGCGATCGCCAAAGAACTGAAAAGACTTGCTTGGCGCCTTTTTGAAGCACATCCAGAAGCAATCGATCCAGAAGCAATCGAACGCGCAAATAGTATTTGGGGTTTCGACAATGAACTTGTGATTGAACGCTTGGGATTTCCCTCTGTCGAGACGTACTACGAAGCAAGTAGCGGCTTAAAAATATTATCAAGCTTAACCAAGCCAACCTTGATTATCTACGCTGCGGACGATCCAATGTTCGATCCAGCGATTGTGCCAGATTTACAAACAGCGTGCGATCGCAACTCTCATGTAGACTTAATTCTCACACCTCATGGCGGTCATGTCGGCTACATCAGTAGTAAACAAGGTCAAGCCCAAGTAAAAGATCCCGATCAGTGGTGGGCATGGAATCGCGTTTTAGAATGGTGTCGGATGAAGGAGCAGAAGGGCAGAGGGTAGGCGGGTAGATTAAGAGAGTCGTGAAGTGATGAGTTTTCTTAACTCATCACTCAAAATTCTTTACGAGAAACTATTCACTAGCCACTAGACACTAGTCACGCACACTTCCTAATTAATAAACAAAAGTTGGACTGACCCTACAGCTAATTGAATCAAAGGCCAACCGATTAGGCAAATAACAGCAGCCCAGACATTGCTAATATCTAAACCTTGGCGCACTGCAACGATAACCGCAAGCAAACTCCAAACAGCAAGTACAAGCTGAATAGGGATACCAAGCAGTGGAATTAATGTTAAAAAGTTAAACACTTGTGGTGCATAAGCAAAACCAATGGGAACAAGTAGCTCTTGATACGTAACATGACGCGGTTTGAAGCGATCGCCAATTTTCCAAATTGTGAAAGTCCAGAAATAGTAACCTAGTATCACACTGACAACATTCAGTATTAATGCGAACACAAAATTAGTAGTATTAACACGGTTAATTAATAATATAAATGCATTACCTAATGCATAAGAGATTGCTGCGACAATTACAATTGTTTTAGCAACTCGCCGTGTTTTGCGTGTATTGGGCGCATCTTCATAAAAGTGAGCATCTAAGGTTAAAGCTTCCCTCAGACTTGTTCTAAACTTCCATTGGTCTTTCCTGGCACTCACATTCAATCTCTACTTTTGCTAGATCATTCTGACTTGAGAATCGAGTATTTTTATCATATACCTACGTATAAAAAGCTATAAAACTAGGTATTGATTTTACATAGTTACAAAGCTACATGACAGGAGCGGTTGGATGAAACGGGTTTTGGGTGGCAGCAGGGTACTACGTTTAAGCTGATAACAATCATATGGTGGCTATCGCAAGATAAGGAAAGTATAAAAATTTCAAAGTTTGTGTAATGAGGTATCTCTTGAGCGGGCACAATATAAGTACTAATAGACGCATTCCCCGCAGGGGTTGCCGTTAGCCGCAGGCGCTAGGCTAGACCACAAAGTAAGAGTTGGATAGGGATGCTTAAGAAGTGTTTGCGGTTGATCAAGCAAGTGCTGCCTAAACAATTGTGTAATGTTGAAGTTGATTAGTAAAATTTTTGAATGGCTGCGTGGTAGTACATTAAGGTTACTCGTTTTGGCGGGAGTTATCCTTGCGATTTGGGGCATACTTTCGCCATTAGGTACTATAGTATGGTGGCTGACACAATCAGAACCCTTGGGTTCCAAGCGACAATCTCCGCAGCTTCCTGCTAGCAATGACTTAGGGGCTGGCAAGCTGCCAAAAAATTCAAATTGTTATATCGTTTTTTTGACTGGAGTAGGAGATTTTTCTACGAATGAACTAACTGAAGGTGAAGAAGTTTTTCTCCAAGGTTTAGCTCAAACTCATCAAGGTTGTGCAATTGTTAAAGATGTTTTTCCCTACTCCGCAGCCAATGAGAATTTAGGAGGAGAACGGTTACTTGCTCCTGTATGGCGTTTTGCTAATCAAGCCGAAGGCTGGCTGAGTATTGCTGATGTTCTCATTAAAATTCGCAATCTGTGGCGCTTTGCGATTTCTGCCGATGAGCGTTATGGTCCAGTATATAACCAAGGCATCGCGAGTGCGATCGCTGACCAGATGAATGCAGTACATCCTGTATCGCAAACATCAAAACCGCTGAAAATTATTTTAATTGGTACAAGTGGTGGTGCACAAGTTGCACTAGAGGCGACTCCATATCTCAACCAATGGCTGAATTCTCAAATTATTGTCGTTTCTATTGGTGGTGTTTTTGGTGGTATCAATGGTTTCGATCAAGCTGATCAGATTTTTCACTTACGCGGTACGAACGACTGGATAGAAGATGTCGGCGGAATTATTTTTCCCTCACGTTGGGTTTTTACATTTGCTTCTCCTTTTAGCCGCGCCCGCCAGCAGGGTCGCTATCAAGCAGAGATCAGTGGACCACATGAACATGATGGTTCGCAAGGCTATTTTGGTAGAAATCAAGTCCAAGGCAGTAATACAACATATGTTGATTTGACGCTGGAAGCAATCAACCAACTGCCAATTTGGCAGCAAAGAGATCGTAAATAATCGTTTTTCTACGTCATTGTGCCTTGAGCAGCTTAATAACCGCAAAATATCGTTCTTGAACATCTTTTTGATCGAGTTCTTCAGATATTCCTTCATGGCTACCGCGTTCGATCATTTGCGCTTGACGCAGCAGCGCTGCGCGTTGTTCTTTACTGCGAGTACATTCACTGATACGCGCGATCGCCTCCAATAGTCGAATTGTTACACCGACACTTGATTGTCCATATTGTCGAATTTGGTTAAACGCGGCATCAACCATATCCGCAAAACTAACTGATTCGGCAATAACACGTAACTTCTTATTGTCATCATAACGGTAAGGAGAAGGAACATTTCTTTGCGCTAGGTGACATAAAGCTGCACTAAGTTGATCGACACACTGAATCGCCGTAAACGGATCGTTAATTCCTGGAGACAATGCACGTACAGCAATTTCGACTAATTGATTCACACAAAATTCTACGTCTTGCTGCGGAGTGCGCTGATTGCCGACAACAAACAAGCCGTTAATCTTTTCTGCAAGTTTCTTATTAGCCGGCTTTCCAGGGAAAATCGCTACAAGATCGCTGCCTTTAACAATAAAGTCTCCTGGACGATAATTAAGACGTATGAGTAGATCATCTTCTGTTGCTAGTTGCATTAGCTCATCATTGTCAACTCCCTGAATATAACCACCAACTTTTGCTCTAATTGACTCGGCTTCACGCTCAAAATCTCTCGGAATATCTGCCATAACGTCTCGATCTGCAGGTTCGCTTTGTCCAATTTTGTTGGGAAATAAGCGCTCAATCGTTTCATCAAGCTCTTGACCAACATTAGAGATAATTTGCTGTGCTTGAATCGAGGTTGCGGCATGATGTAAAAAGTAAATGAGGACTGCAACACCAACTGCTGCCAAAACAATGCTGAAAGTTACCGAAAAATGGGGGACGAACTCTTCATCATCTTGACCATTGATGGTGCGCAGCACGAATAAGCAGTAGATAAACGTTGAGATAAATGTGCCGAGTACAATTTGATTACCCGTATCGCGCATAAAATTCCGCAGTAAGCGCGGTCCAAATTGTCCAGAGGCGAGTTGCAATGCCACAATCACAATTGAAAAAGCCGTGGTAGCCACTGTAACCATTGAGCCAGCAACAGTAGAAAGAATCGCGCGCGCGCCATCAGGTCCCCGCGTGTAGGTTAGTGGCAAGCTGGTCATAAAGGTATACTCTTGATGATCGAGGGAGAGCGTAATGTATGCTATGAAGATCGCACCGAGTACCATTAGTGAAGGGATAAACCAAAGACTCGTATGGAGTGATTCCCAGATTTTACCTACCTTGGTCTTCATGCTTGCTCCTGTGTATTTACCGTAGGTTGGGTGTCATCGCCATCACTTTTACCATTTTGCGATCGCATTTCTGCCAGCTTTCTAATCGAGTCACTGATTCTGCGTGGTTTGGGAACTTCTTTTTTTCCTGAAGGCCATCCTTCTCGCTGACGAGTGCGATCGCCATCGGTTTCTTCGGTTTGGTCGTGAAACAAAATTTGTTGTGTAGGAAATGGCATATCAATACCATGTTCCGTTAGTGTTTTCTTGATTGCGGTTAAAACTCCATCGCGCATTTGTAATGTTTCCAATCTTCTCGGTGGCTGTACCCACCAACGGGCACGAATATTGACTGTGCTTTCTGCCAAATCTACTACAAGGACATCAGCCGCAGGATCGCTTAATACTCCTTCTGTACTGTGAATTGCTTCTAAAATTAGTTCCTTTGCTCGATCAATATCGTCTCCATAGCCAATACCGATATCGTATTCCAAACGGCGATTTTCAAATGCGGTGTTGACAGTAAGCGAATTGGTGAATAGCTCAGAGTTAGGAATAACAATCCGGCGCCCATCATATGTTCGGATTGTTGTTGCTCGGATTTGAATATCTTCTACAGTTCCTTCAAAGCTTTTAAACACGATTTGGTCGTCGATGCGGAATGGTTCAGTTAAGAGAATGAGAACTCCAGCCAAAAAGTTTTGCAGAATATCGCGGAAAGCAAAACCGATTGCCACACCGCTAATTCCTAGCAATTGCACCAAATCTCCAGCCTGGAAAGTCGGTACAACTATCGATAAAGCAACAAATAAGCCAATTAAGAGCACAGTTCCCTGGGTTAAACGTCCCAGTACCATTCCTAAATTCCGCGCCTTGCGATGTCTGCGCGTCAACTTGTTGACTAATAATTTGAACGATCGCGCCGCAAAAAAGAATATTGCGAAGACGATTAATGCTACTACTACGTTGGGCAGCAAAAGTATCGCCCCATTGATCGTGCCTTGAATTTTTTGCCAAGCTGCTAATGCTGATGCTTCGAGATCCATAAACTTACTACTCAAATGTTAATTATCAACGCCGTTTGACAACACTCATTCATTTTCATCGATTGAATGCAGTGCAGAGTTTAACTGCAATGTGCTGAAAGCAACTTAGCAAGTCATCAGTACAGGGGATGACGTTTTTCTGCTACTCAGTGATAATACTTGGATGGGAAATTACCGTGCAACATCCTAACTCATATTTTGGTCTTAAGCTTTACTAGTCATGCAAGGAGAGTATTGTGCTGTATGGTATTCGTCGGCGATTTAACTTTCTGCATAAGCGGAGAGTCGCACCTCACGATTTGCAATCCATGCATGAAGGGCTACTAGAAGAATCAGCACCAGCAAGAATTTATATTATACTAACCGTTGGGTCTTGCATCATTGCTACGTTTGGGTTGCTGTCTAATAGTGCTGCCGTTATTATTGGAGCGATGATTGTGGCTCCTTTAATGTTGCCCATTCGAGGAATTGCATTTGGTGCTTTAGAAGGTAACTTACGACTATTTCGCACAGGTTTAACTTCCATCATTGTGGGAACACTGCTTGCGATCGCAATCTCTTGGTTCATTGGGATGTTTGTCGGATTAGCACAATTCGGTAGTGAGATTTTTTCGCGATCGCGTCCGACTTTACTCGATTTAGGAATTGCGATCGCCGCAGGGGGAATCAGTGGTTTTGCCAAAGTTGAACCAAAGATTTCTCCAACATTAGCAGGAACTGCGATTTCTGTTGCTTTGATGCCACCTATTTGTGTCGTTGGTTTAGGTCTCTCACAAGCAAATTGGTCTTTGAGCCTCGGTGCGACTATTCTGTACCTTACCAATTTGCTAGGGATTACACTTTCCTGTATGCTGATTTTTCTAGCTACAGGCTATACTTCGCTCCATCGTGCTAAAAAAGCTCTACTCTGGACAGGTGGACTAACTACAGTACTACTTGTGCCTTTAGGGTTCAGCTTTTTTCGTTTGACGCAGCAAGTTCGGCTCGAAGTTAATCTCAGACAAGCACTTTTAAACCGAACTGTTACCTTTCAAAGATTAGTACTTATTGATAGTAATATTAACTGGTTAAGTAATCCGCCTGTGGTGCGCTTAAATGTTCGTTCTAGAGAGCCTGTCACCCCAAGACAAGTAGAACTTTTAGAAGAATTTCTCAGCAGAGAACTGGGACAACGCTTTACTTTGATTTTTGAAGTTGGTCAAATTGAAGAAGTAAGACGTGAAGGTGTTAATGGTTCTTCATTTAATAATTAGTCAAATTAAGTTTTAGCTAACATGACAACAGAAACACTAGCCGAAGTAGCAATTGAGCAAAATATTAAACAATTTCTTTTGGTGCTATCAGTTTCCTTGAGTATTGCCACGTTACCACAGTTTTTTAGCTGGTTTCGGCAGATCCCCTATACACTTCTTTTAGTGATTGTTGGGTTGGGGTTAGCTTTTGTTGATGTCAGATTAGTGAATCTGTCACCACAACTCATTTTGACAATATTTTTGCCTCCGTTATTATTTGAGGCTGCCTGGAATATGGAATGGACTAAGCTTAAGCGGGACTTAGTACCAATTACTCTTTTTGCCATCTTAGGAGTGATTATTTCAGTCATTGGTGTAGGTTTGGCGCTCAATCAAACTGCAGGAGTGACAATTGGAATTGCTTTACTTTTAGGTGCTTGTGTCTCTGCCACCGATCCGGTTTCTGTGATTGCTTTATTTCGCGAACTCGGAGTAGATAAACGCCTGACAATTTTGATGGAAGGTGAAAGCTTATTTAATGATGGTATTGCGGTTGTTGCATTTAGTTTTGTTGTCGGATTTGCCCTTGGAACTGATACTTTAGAAATTCAGGAACTCATCGCACGATTTTTTACCGTTGTTGGAATCGGAATTGGCTGTGGCTGTGTTGTCGGTTTTGGAATTTCTTATCTAACACAGCGGTTTGATTTACCTTTAGTTGAACAATCTCTAACTCTGGTTTCTGCGTATGGGACTTATATCATCACTGAAGATTTAGGTGGTTCTGGCGTTATTGGAGTTGTTACCACAGGTTTAGTTTTAGGAAACTTTGGTTCGCGGATTGGAATGCAGCCGAGTACCAGATTAGCTGTGACACAGTTTTGGGACTTTCTAGCATTTTTTGTCAATTCGATTGTGTTTCTGCTAATTGGCGATCAAATCAAGTTTGAGGACTTGGGAGCTAACTTAGGGCTAATTGCAATTACACTCGCAGCAATGATTGTTACAAGAGCGATCGCCATTTATGGTTTGGGTTGGTTGAGTAACATCTTGGTTAAATCAGAAATTTCTTGGTCTGATGAACTTATCTTATGGTGGGGAGGATTGCGCGGTTCTGTTGCGATCGCATTAGCTTTAAGTGTGCCAGAGAGTATACCACAACGTACACAAATTATTGCTGTAGTTTTCGGTGTAGTACTATTCACTCTTTTAGTACAAGGATTAACTACCAAACCTTTAGTGACAAAATTCAAACCTTTAGGCGATCAAGCAGTACGTCAGGAGTATTTAGAAGCGGTTGCGCGTTGGGTCGCGATGAATCGAGTTTTAGAACATCTGACGCAAGTAAATCTTCGCCCCGAAATTGACCCAGAATTTTATCGTTACCAAAAAGCCTTAGTAGAAGGGCAACTAGATGATGTGCAGCAGGATGTGAACAAGCTACGCAATGAACATCCCCAACTACGAGAATTTGTAGTAGAACAACTCCAAGAGGAACTTCTTGCGATCGAAGCGGATACTTATGCAGAGTTAGTTCGCGGTGGGCGCTTAAACGACAAACTACCACCGATGCTAGAAGAAGTCTTCAAACAAATGAATAAATAAAGTACCTAATTCAGGTGTTTAATGACAATGAAGCCAGCAGGTTTTCATCTTGCAGCTTGAAGCGTAAAGAGTGTAACTTCCGGTGGACAGTTAATTCTGATTGGCGCAATGCTAAATCCTATGCCTCGATTGACATACAGGCGATTTCCTGACTGTCCATAACTTGCTTCTATCCAACCATCAGTGTGAACCCGATCTTCTCGCACAAATGTCATCCAAGACCATTCCGGCAAAAATGGCAAACGCACTTGTCCGCCGTGGGTGTGTCCTGCGACTGATAAAGGTGCAGTGTTAGCAGGGAACTTCTCAAACGAATCTGGATGATGCATCAACACCAACCTTGGTGCTGATTGTGGTACTTGAGATAATGCGATCGCGGGATTGTCTTTATTTGCCCACCGCGATCCAATACCAACGAGATACAGTGAATTTTCTCCTATTGGTTGTTGGTTTCCTGGTGGTACTAAGGAAACTGCCTCGTTCTGTAACATATCTACACCCGCTTGTTCCAGCGCTGCATACAGTTCGCCTGCTATCTGTTCATTCGGTGGGGCAGTTTTTGCATCCATTGCGTAGTCGTGATTACCAAGTACCCCGTAAGTAGGAATACCTGCTGCTACTAAGGGGCGAACCAATTCTACCGCCTTGCCAATTTCATTATCATTTCCCTTGTCCGCATGATAAATAAAGTCACCGCCAATCAATACAAGTGCAGGACGTTCTCGAATTAATTGATCGACTACGCGTCTAATTGTGTTGGTATTCCCAAGCCACATTCCAATTTGCCAATCGGCAATAACTGCAACTCGTTGTCCCTCCCAGGAATCAGGAAGATTAGGGATTTCTGCTACTTCTTCTTCTGTATCAATAACATACGGTTCTACTAAGCCCCAAATCGCCAGTAGCAAAACAACTCCCAGTAAGCTTAGCAATATGTACTTGATTGATTTCATTGTGGTGTTGAACAGATACAACTTTTCTAACTTCCTGACGTCGGTAGAATAAGCTTTACGGGCTACCTCTACTTATTGCTTGTAGTAAACACGAGTACTTTGAGCAGTTATTGATACAACGCTACAACAAAAAAATACTGAAAAACAATTGCACCAAAGGGAGATCTTTTACTTAATTCCTGAAGATTTGTAAATAAATTGATCTGTTAGTTAAATGATTTTTGTCGAAGTAATTCCAAAGAGTCAGCTTACTCTACTAATTGTTGAGATTAATAAAATCTTTTTCAGCTATAAATAATTTTAATATTAGTAAAATTGTACAAATAACACTAATGATGATATTGCTTAAACCGCTGGTCACTCATCTTCAAACTACTTGACAAAGTAGCAGCTTATAATGAAATTCTTCATTTGAATTCAACTTAATTTGAGAACACCAGCGTATATCTTAAGTAGCAAATTAGATAAAAATATGACTGCAACATTCTATCTCAAAGTAGATACTTTATTAATATCCACTGTCTATACTGTGCTTAACGATACAAAAAATCTAGTGTTAAAACTAAAAGTCTAAAGTGCAAAAAATCAGCTCCAGAGCGGGAAGAGAGCGCCAAGAAAGATTAATAGTGTGTGCCTTCATATATCTATAAAATATTTTTTTCATTATTAGGAAAGGTGCGATTTTGGATGTTGGTTGAGTTAATAATAAACTTTGATGCAACGAGTAATAACGTCTAGAATAAAGCATAACTTTACTTGTTGCAATTTGAGTAACAGCACAGATATAGATTGAGGCATTCAAATAATGTTTTGAGCCACACAGAAAAATTTGTAATTCGTTAAAATCTGATAGATTTATATAGATTTATACAGTTGAGGAGATTGTAAAAGTGAGAAATAATTTACAAGGGTTGTGGAATAGGAAAGCGATCGCCCTAGTAGCCTCGGTGGCATTACTAGCAGCCTGCGAAACCAACCAGCCACAAGCAACGACTCCGGCAAGTCCAGGAAATGTCACAACAGAGCAAGTAGCAAATCAGACCGAAGCACTACTCGGTAAAACTGTAACTGTCAGAAGCGAACCAGTTCAGAAGATTAGTGATAGTACATTTACTATCAGTGACGAACAGTTTTTTAGTAACGAAAATATTTTAGTAGTCAATACGTCAGGAAAACCCTTTGTTTTGCCTGAGAATACAGAAGTACAAGTAACAGGTCAAGTCGCTAATTTAGTTGTTGCTGACGTTAACCGAGAGTACAACTTAGGTCTAGATCCAAACTTGTATGTAGAGTATGAAGGTAGACCAGTCATCTATGCTCAGTCAATAGCTTTAGCGCCTGAACCTGGTGAGATTACACAAAATCCTAGCCGATATTACGGTCAAACGCTTGCGGTTACAGGTGAAGTTGAAGATATTGTAGATGCCAATTCCTTTACTTTAGATGAAGAGCAGCTAATCGGTGCTGAGGATCTGTTAGTTATTAATGCAAATCCCACAGCAGCAGTTAACGACGGTGAAGCTGTTGCTGTAACTGGAGTACTCCGCCCGTTTGTAGTTGCTGAGATTGAGCGCGACTACGACTTAACGTGGGATTTGGATCTCCAAAGAAAGCTGGAAGCAGAATATAGCCAAAAGCCTGTACTTGTTGCTGATGGCGTATATCCCTCAGCAATTCCTGAAGCCGCGAAGTAGAGAAAATTAAAATTCAATTGAAGTAGGTAGCAGTCGCGGCTGCTGCCTAATTTTGAGTATCTGGTGCGGATAGGACATTGACACTAACTAGTGGCGTAACATTGAAGCCTTGGGCTTGTAATTCAGCTTGAACAGTTTGCGTGAGGCGATCGCTAATAATTTCTGCTGATTCTGTCACGCCTGCACGTCGCTGCACATACATCACAACTAGCAGTGTATTTTGTCCAGGGATATTTGGAGTCGGGAACCGGACATTTGCCTCCACAAGTTCCACCAAATCGTTATCTTCTACCACCTGCTGAATTGCCTGATTAGCACTTTGTTCGCGGCTACTACGTTGTAACTCTGGAGAATCAGAAAACTGCCAAAATAGCAACCCTAAAAGTGCCACAAATGTTACAGCTAATACAGTAGGAAACAAGCCTTTTTTGCCACGCTGATATCGCGCTCCTTTAGAAGTTAAACCATAACTCCGAAATACGAGCGATGCAGATAAATTAATTCCAACAAGTTGTAGCAATAGAACAAACACACCATTAATTGCCAAATCCCAGCGCCCCATAGCACTTGCCATACCAATTAAGCCCGCAGGTGGTGCTAACGAAGCAGCTACAAGCATTCCCACCGCTGCACCAGAAACAAGGCTACTGCGTTCGGATTGCACAAGGTTAACTGCTCCTGCCGCACCAGCAACGAGTGGTAAAAGTACAGCAACCGCAGAAATTTTACTGGTATCACTCATCGTGCTCGTTACTACTTCTTGCTGAAGAATGAAACTCAGCGTACCAGCAACAACGATTGTGACTACTAGTGCCACAAAGTAGCGCAACAACGTCCGTTTGAGTAGCTTAGCATCACCACGAGATGTCGCGATCGCCACATTCATCGCAGGACCCGCAAACGGTGCAATTAACATTGCTGCTACTAATAAGTAATTGGTGTTTGTATATAAACCAATCCACACAACTACACCCGCTGCAGCTGCATATCCGAGAAAAGCTTTCCAAGAACCAACACTTTGCAAACCTGCCAGAAAAATTTCAATCGGGCTACGAGCCTTGACATCAGTTACCTGTTCGGGTGCTTCATCTGCTGGTGGTTGCATCGCAATTACCCCACGCGGAATCAGCGTCACTTGCAAGTTTGGCAATGATTCTAAATCTCCTAAAAATCCTTCTACTTTCTGGTTGGAAATGTGAACTACGATCAGCTCAACAGGTTCGTCATTACCCATTGCTTCAACTCTTGCTGTATTTGTAGCATCATAAGCTTGAGCAATGTTTAGAACTTCCTTTCCATAACCATGTGGTACTTGAACAAGTAATTGCCGCATAAATATTTCCTACACCTTACTTTTATGATGCGATAAACTGAAATCAGGAACGAGCATAAGATGAGTTCGTTCTGAAAACTTCTTGGAAAATATCATTTCGCAGGAAGTGGGTACTAACCCACTTTTTTATTTTGGAAAATGACTCATCCCCTGATTCCACTAATCATCGAAATAGCAACACCAGTAGCAGAGGAACTCGGCTTGGAATTAGTCGGAGTAGTTTTTCACACGAACCAACGCCCACCTGTGCTGCGCGTAGATATACGCAACCCACACCAAGACACTGGTTTAGATGATTGTGAAAGAATGAGTCGCGCTTTAGAAGCCCAAATCGATCAAACAGATATTGTTCCAGATGCTTACGTGTTAGAAGTATCTAGCCCAGGAATTTCGCGGCAATTGAGTACCGACAGAGAGTTCATTTCCTTTAAAGGATTTGCGGTGATTGTTAGTAGTTCTCAACCGTATGAAGGTCAGCAGGAATGGGCAGGACAACTAATTCGTCGAGATGAAACAGCAGTGTACTTGAACCAGAAAGGTCGCGTAGTTGCCATTCCTCGCGATCTCATTGCTAAAGTACAAATCGACGAACGGCGTTAGAACAGGGGCGAGGAGTGAGTAAAAGAGTGGCTAGTCAATAGTGACTAGTGAAAGAGTGAAATCCATCTTAAGTTTTTTTCCTGACCTCTGATCCCCGACCTCTGACCCCTATTTTCTTTATTGAGGATTTTATTATGTCAATGGTGAGTTTGCCTGGACTGAAAGATTTAATTGAAAATATTAGTCACGAGCGTAATTTACCTCGTGTTGCCGTACAGTCAGCACTCCGCGAAGCGCTATTAAAAGGTTACGAGCGGTATCGTCGCGCGCAAAATCTAGATAAGCGGCATTTTGACGAAGAATTTTTTGACAATTTTGAAGTTGAACTTGATGTAGAAGAAGAAGGCTTTCGCGTTCTTGCAACTAAAACAATTGTGGAAGAAATCAGCGATCCCGACCATCAGATTTCTTTACGCGAAGTTCAAGAAGTCGCAGAAGAAGCGCAACTTGGTAGTGAAGTTGTGTTAGATGTAACGCCTGAACAAAAAGAGTTTGGTCGGATGGCAGCGATGCAGACTAAGCAGGTGCTGGCGCAAAAACTCCGCGACCAACAACGGCAAATGATTCAAGAAGAGTTTCAAGACTTAGAAAGTACTGTGCTGCAAGCTAGAGTTCTACGCTTTGAACGACAGTCAGTTATTATGGCAGTCAGCAGTGGTTTTGGTCAGCCCGAAGTCGAAGCAGAACTACCCAAGCGCGAACAATTGCCCAACGACAACTATCGGGCAAATGCTACGTTCAAAGTCTACTTAAAAAAAGTTTCGCAAGGTCAGCAACGCGGTCCCCAACTCATCGTCTCGCGAGCTGATGCTGGTTTGGTAGTTTATCTTTTTGCTAACGAAGTCCCAGAAATAGAGGATGAAGTTGTGCGCATTGTCGCAGTGGCACGCGAAGCAAATCCACCATCACGATATGTTGGTCCGCGCACAAAAATTGCCGTTGATACTCTAGAACGAGATGTCGATCCCGTAGGTGCTTGTATCGGAGCGCGGGGATCGCGGATTCAAGTAGTTGTCAATGAACTCCGTGGTGAAAAAATTGATGTGATTCGCTGGTCTCCAGATCCAGCAACCTATATTGCTAATGCGCTTAGTCCTGCTCGCGTAGATGAAGTTCGCCTAATGGACCCAGAGTTACGTCAGACACATGTACTTGTTGCAGAAGACCAGTTGAGTTTAGCTATTGGTAAAGAAGGGCAAAACGTCCGCTTAGCTGCACGCTTAACAGGTTGGAAAATAGATATCAAAGACCGTGCGAAGTATGATTACGCCGCAGAAGATGCTAAGTTTGCCGCAGCAGCAGCAGAGTATCAAGCACAGCAGGCTCAGATGGAGCAAGAAGAAGATTATGAGGATGAATTAGAAGAATTTACAGAATTTACAGAGAGCATGGAAGTCAGTGATGCTCCAGCTTGAGCAGAAAAGAACAGGCAATTCTAGATTAAAACTATTGTCTCTATTGTTTGACCCCTGACCCCTAAGATATGAAACCTAACTACCGACGCTGTATTGGTTGTCGTAGGGTTGCCTTAAAACATGAGTTCTGGCGAATTGTCCGCGTCTATCCTTCTGGGGAGTTACAATTAGATCAGGGTATGGGGCGTTCTGCATATCTTTGTCCGCAAGCCAGCTGTTTGCAAACAGCTCAGAAGAAAAATCTGTTGCGGCGATCGCTGCGGACGTCTGTACCCGAAGCCATGTATCAAGCCTTATGGCAACGCCTATCAACAAACCAACTTGTCAGCAACCAAAAAATTGAAACCACACTACCTATTCCAAATAAAAATTAAGTGTCATCTTCAAGTTATTTCAGCAGAAACTGCGTCTTGGCGCTATAACTAGCTGAGAATGACTGATAATAAACTCTGTCAAACTGAGTTAATGACAAAATAATAAAGAACATGAAACTAACGTAAATAGCTCAGTACGATAAATTAAAACTTTCACACAATATTTTCGTAGGTTAATGCAAGATTAAAGAAAGAAGCCACACAAATATATGGCAAGCAGTTAGTACGGATGCGTACCCTGAAGAGAAAGGGTCCGTAAAAATTCCTTAAGGATAAAATTGCGGTAAAAGCGGAGGACAGATCTATTAACCGTCGCGATGACAGAAAAATACCTTTCTCACACCAGAAATCTCTTTACTTTGTTGGAGGCACGGGCAGCAAATTGAACGGCAACCAATAAAACAGGACTCGCAGGATGGAGATGCTAACAAAACTCAGGCAACCATCCGTATACAACTGGTAGGTAAAGGGGAAGAGTGGATGAATAACGGCAAAGTAAGGATATACGATTTGTCAAAGGAATTGAATTTAGATAACAAAGATCTACTTGCAATCTGTGACCAGCTTAACATTGCAGTCAAAAGTCACAGCAGCACGATTAGCGAAACTGAGGCAGAACGAATTCGCGCCTTAGCAGAAAAGTACGTCGCTGAGCGTTCGGCTTCGCGACGAGAATCAACAACCCAAGCACATCACCCTAATAAAACTAAACCTAGACCTAACTTGCCACCAAAACAGCAAATCTTAGAAATTCGGAAACCAAAGACTCCCCCTCGTACCAACCAAAATTTGGCAGAGTCTCAAGTTAACTCAACTTCTTCACAGCCGCAGGGAGAGTCTCCTCTTGCGCCACGTCCTTTCGCCTCACCATCGGCACCATCCAAGCCAATGACACCGCCACCTCGACCAGTACGTCCTGCGCTTTCAGACAGTGCAAAAGAAGTGGCATCTGACAATCAAGACGAACCGAAAATAAATCAGGTAGAAGTTCAGAAAAAAGAACCTCAAAAACCGCAACTGGTCGAACCTCCGGCAAGACCAACTGCACCGACCACGCCACAGCTTAATTTACCTGAACGACCAATTCTGAAACGGGATCAATCTCAGAGTCGGAACCGACCAGCGACACCAGCTACAACAGAAGCACGAGCCGATAGCGGGGAAAAACCTGCACGCCGTTTTGTTCAAAAACCTGAGCAAATTGCCAAAGGCGAACCCGTTCCAGAACTACAAAGACCTAAAGTATCGCGGTTTAACGAACCAGCAACGACCAATCGTCCAAAACTAGCAGGAGTAGGTAGTGCAGAAGTAGATGAGGCAGCGACAGATCAACCAGCTGCGCTTCTAGAACTAGAAGATCCAGAAAAGCTCCTCAAACGACCAACACCACCGCGACCACAAAAAGGTGGGAAGAAGTGGCAAGAGGAAGAGATTGACGAAGGTCAAGACTCAGGTTCTAAAGTAGGAAAAGCTGGCACAAAAGCTAAGCGCATGAAACCCATCATTGATCTCGATGATGAAGAGGATCTTGATGATGCTGATCTAGATATTGAAGCTCCAATCAAAGTTAGCCTTTCTATTGCACGTCCACCTAAACAAAAAGCTGCGCGTCCTGGACAAGCAGCAGGTGTAGCTCCAAGCGCTATTAACACGATTAGAAGCAAAAAGATGGCTCAGCCTCGCGAACAAAATCGCCGTCGCGAGCCAGAGCAGAAAGAGGAACGTCCAGAAAAGATCGTTATTACAGGTACAATGACGGTTCAGGAATTAGCTCAAGCTTTGGTTACTCCTGACACAGAAATCGTTAAGATATTGTTCCTCAAAGGTATTGCGGTGAATATCACGCAAAACTTGGACATTCCCACCCTCACAATGGTGGCAAATGAGTTGGGCGTAGAAGTAGAAACCGCTGAACCAGAAGCTGAAGCTCGTAAAGTTACTGAGATGATAGATGTGGAAGATCTGGAGCTGCTCCAGCGTCGCCCACCAGTAGTAACTATTATGGGTCACGTAGACCACGGTAAAACTACTTTGCTTGACTCAATTCGCAAAACTAAGGTGGCGCAAGGCGAAGCTGGTGGTATTACCCAACATATTGGTGCGTACCACGTCGATGTGGAACACAATGGGCAAATGCAGCAGATTGTCTTCCTAGATACTCCTGGTCACGAAGCGTTTACAGCCATGCGGGCACGCGGAGCGCGGGTGACAGACATTGCAATTCTTGTTGTTGCTGCTGACGATGGCGTACGCCCACAAACGATTGAAGCAATCAGTCATGCTCAAGCGGCAGAAGTCCCAATTATTGTCGCTATCAACAAAATTGACAAAGAAGGCGCACAACCAGATCGCGTTAAACAAGAACTAACGCAGTATGGACTAACTCCAGAAGAATGGGGTGGCGAAACCATCATGGTGCCTGTTAGTGCAATCAAAGGAGAAAACTTAGATACTCTCTTAGAGATGATTCTCTTAGTCGCCGAAGTAGAAGAACTTTCTGCTAACCCAGATCGCTTTGCTAAAGGCACAGTTATTGAAGCACATCTCGATAAGGCAAAAGGACCTGTTGCGACTTTGTTAGTCCAAAACGGAACTTTAAATGTGGGATCTGTTTTAGTTGCTGGCTCGGCATTTGGTAAAGTTCGGGCAATGGTTGACGATCGCGGACGAAGAGTAGACATCGCTTCGCCTTCTTTTGCAGTAGAAGTATTAGGATTGAGCGATGTGCCAGCCGCTGGCGATGAATTTGAAATCTTCTCACAAGAGAAAGAAGCGCGTGCGCTCGCAGAAGAACGCGCCAACAAACAACGGCAATCACGCCTAATGCAAGGACGTGCTACACTTACCAGCGTTTCAGCACAAGCCCAAGAAGGCGAGTTGAAAGAACTCAATTTGATTTTGAAAGCAGATGTTCAAGGTTCGGTAGAAGCGATCGTTGGTTCGCTCAAACAACTGCCACAAAACGAGGTGCAAATTCGCTTATTGTTGGCTGCTCCAGGAGAAGTGACAGAAACTGATATCGACTTGGCTGCTGCGAGTAATGCTGTCATTATTGGCTTCAACACAACGCTTGCTAGTGGTGCTCGACAAGCTGCAGATGAAGCAGGTGTGGATGTCCGAGAATACAATATCATCTACAAACTGATAGAAGATATTGAAGGCGCATTAGAAGGTCTATTAGAGCCAGAACTAGTCGAAGAATCGCTCGGTCAAGCTGAAGTGCGCGCTGTCTTCCCTGTTGGGCGTGGCGCTGTTGCTGGTTGCTACGTGCTCTCAGGTAAGCTAGTTCGTAACTGTAAACTACGGGTACGTCGCGGCAGTAAGATTGTCTATGAAGGTACGCTTGACTCCTTAAAACGGATGAAAGAGGATGTCCGCGAAGTCAACGCTGGATATGAGTGTGGTATTGGCGTCGATCGATTCAACGATTGGGCTGAAGGCGATATCCTTGAAGCCTTCCAAATGGTGACTAAACGCCGTACGTTAGGAGGGTCTAGAAATTAGGGGCTTGGGCTAGGGATGCAGGTCGCATCCTTAGTCTGTCTTTTTATCTAAACTCATATTGTAGATTCACTTTCTAGGTTAGCTGCCGTGTCAATGGAAACTTTTTTCAAATTTTCCTAAGTGTACTGTAGGTGCTTGTTACCAGTGATGCAGAACTTGCTGGAATAAAACCTTATTCTTAAGATAAAGATAGCACCGGATTTACAATTTTAGGTTTGCAAGTCAAGTAGCTTCTACCCATCGCAAACACTCACACAGAAAACTGAGGAAATATGGCTATTATCTCTGCGTCTCGCCATTCTCAATCGGATCAACATCAAATTTGGGATCATCTCAAACAGGCGATCGCTACAACTTCTGGATTTCGCCGCTGGCAACTTGAGCGATCGCCACATGACGCCCAGATTAATAATCTAAGTTTAGACCACCAAGTTAAACTCTATTTACGTGAGACTTTAGAAACTTTAGCGTATTAAAGTACAAATGTGAGACACAAAAAGACTCACTTGAGTCCTTACTAATGTTAGATGATGGCTAGTGTTAGCTGATCTGATTAAGTAAATCTCGAACACGTCCTCCACGATTGAGGATATCTTGAATGTTTCCACTTAAGCGACGTAATTGACGATAAGCAACTTCTAGGCGATCGCCATCTACTTGTACTTCCTGTGTTGGATAGTTTTGCAGCACTTCAATCAGTGAGACTTGTCCATCACGAGCGGAAAGAACTAATGCAGCACGTAAGGCTTGTCTATCAGCTCGTCGCGAAGGTGTATAGATGACTTGACTAATCTCGTCAAGCAAAGCATTGCCTACAGGACTATTCAACAAACGATCTAAGAAGATAGGATTGACTGTGACAGGTTCAGTTAAATAACGACGTACTGTTGCTGGATCTTGTCCTGCCCTGGCGAGATTAGAGCGTAGCGATCTCGAAAGTTCTCCAGTTTCAGCAAAGCGAGAAAGTTCGGCGACAGAAACTGATTGTCGAAAAATTCGGTATCTTAGTACCACTCGTTCAGCAGCATTAGCTACAGGAATCTCAAAGATACCATGACTACTAAAAAAAATACCTGTACTAGCCACTACCGCAGCAGCAAGATGTAGAAATCTCAAACGCATTTTTCTGTTGATTGTTAAATCATTCTTTATTAATTCTTTTGACGAGCCGTTAAGATGTTAAGTTGCGTGATCCTAAGCGCTGAGTGCAATATCTCTCTTGAGACGTAAGCAATCGTCGTTTCAGTCAATGCTTGAATCAAGTAGGTTAACTAAATTAAGTTAAATATGGTAGGTGAAAATCGACAGAAGTTAAAGATAGTAATTGGGAATTGGTTAGTGGCAACTCAACAATCAACCATTAACCAACCTCATATGTGATTGTGTCCACCAAATAGAGTTAGCGTCTTGTCTGTGCGCAATTAAAGGCTATTCCACAATTGGTAAACAAGACTTAGCTTTTAGACAGATACTCCTAAAAAATGTCTAGCTTTTTTATACCAGTTCGATTGCTTGATTGTACTGATAATCTTCCTCTAAATACTTGATTTTTCTTCTTTTACGCTTTTTTGCTCAATAAAGGCTGTTGCTGTCATACCTTGGTGCTTCTGCGTAAGTTCTATTTTTGATAAAAAACTTAGGGAACTTGGCTACAAATGTCTTTGTCTTCCGCTATAGTTTTGCATGGGTTTTATAACTTTTCAGCTAATAGCGTATTTGGTTAAATACTCATAAACTGATGTAGTTATGATGCAGATTGTAATGAGGCAATGCTAGTAAGCCCTCAAAGTAGCCCAAGATAAGGCACAAGCAACTATGTAAGTGTTCTTATCTTATGAATAAAGTTTTTGCGTTTGTACGCGATCGCCTTACCCTAGTTTAAGAATTCAAGAGATGCAGACAGTATGACAAAGCACGGTTCAGACAATCGCAAATCAAATATTTTTAGAGTTATTTCTACTAAAGGGTGTGCGCCACATTCTTTAGGTGCAAGAGCGAGTGCACTATTATTTGTGGCTACAGGTGCAATTTTTTTAGCTGACATAGCGATTACGCAAAGCTTAGCGCCAAAGGCGATCGCATCTTCTAAAAAGCTTGCTCAATTTGTTGTTCCGACAACAAACGAGCCGATTTCTACACCAACACCTAGTCCGACTCTAAGTCCATCTCCAACACCATCCCCGACCACAAGCCCATCACCATCACCATTACCAACACTATCTCCAACACCATCCCCGACCACAAGCCCATCACCATCACCATTACCAACACTATCTCCAACACCATCCCCGACCACAAGCCCATCACCATTACCAACACTATCTCCAACACAAACTACTCCGACGACGCCAAGTACGAATCAAGTTCCAGCAACGACAACAGTTATTTACGTTAATCCTCAAACTGGAACCGACAGTGCTGGTGCTGGAAGCACCGCAGCAGCGCCTTATAGAACAATTACCTACGCACTCAGCCAAGCCCAACCTGGTACAGCGATTCAATTAGCACCTGGTAACTATAGCAGTGAGACAGGAGAAGTTTTTCCACTCACAATTAGACAGGGTGTGACTCTACGCGGTGATGATGCTAGCAAGGGGCAATCCATTGTCATTACAGGCGGTGGAGAATATGTGAGTCCCACGTTTGCACGGCAAAATATTACGGTACGTGCTGAGAACAATAGTGCTGTTAGTGGAGTTACGATTACCAATCCCAATACACGAGGAACCGCACTGTGGATTGAATCCACAAATCCTACCGTAACGAACAATACTTTTGTCGAGAGTAACCGCGACGGCGTTTTTGTAACGGGTTCAGCCAATCCCAAGATTGAAGCTAATGTCTTTAGTAAAAATGGCGGTAATGGTATTTCAATAGCGCGTTCTGCTCAAGGCGAAATTCGCAACAATACATTCCAAGATACAGGTTTTGGGTTAGCGATCGGTGGTGCATCCTCACCGTTAGTTGTAGAAAACCAAATCAAGGAGAATCAAGACGGTATCTATATATCTGAATCGGCTCGTCCTATTCTACGTAGCAATGTGATCGAGAACAATAAACGCGACGGTATCGTAGCTACTGTAAATGCTCAACCGGATCTTGGTACTGGTGAAAGCGCAGGTAATAACATCATCCGTAGCAACGAGCGCTACGATGTTTACAACGCAACTCGTGGCAATACGTTGCTTGCTGTTGGCAATACGCTTGATGCTAAGCGTACCTCAGGAAAAGTTAATCTTGTTGCACCACAATTTGCCTTTAGTGATGTTCAGGGATTATGGGCACAACCTTATATTGCAGCCTTGGCATCACGAGAAATTATTGCTGGTTTTCCTGATGGCACTTTTAAGCCCAATGAACCAGTAACGCGGGCACAATTTGCAGCGATTGTGAGTAAAGCGTTTGCTCCGACACCTCAACGTCAAGCGCAGGAATTTAATGATGTTAACCGTAGTTTTTGGGGATATCAAGCTATTCAAACTGCTTACCGAGGTGGCTTTGTTGCTGGTTATCCAGGCGGTGGATTTCAACCACAGCAACAGATTCCTCGGGTTCAAGCACTAGTTTCTTTAGCCAATGGCTTGAACTTACGTGCTGATAATCCGAACGTACTTACTGCTTATACAGATGCTTCCCAAATTCCGAGTTATGCTACCGATGCTGTTGCTGCAGCAACTCAAAGGCAATTAGTTGTGAACTACCCGTCACCAAATCAACTAAATCCCAATCGCCCTGCTACCCGTGCTGAAGTTGCAGCATTTGTTTACCAAGCACTTGTGAATTCTGGACGCGCCCAAGAAATTGCATCGCCTTATTTAGTCAGGGTTCCTTAGAGCTAATTTAAAAGCGCCAGAACCGAAAAATAACGAATCTGGCGCTATAAATGTTGGTTTTTAAGAGATTTAGGGTCTTTATGTAGTAAGTGACCCTACTTATTTATTTGCTTTTATATTCAGGGTCTTTAAATTAGCTGACCCCGTTTGAACCTATATATATGATGTCAGAACTTCTATAAAATCTTGCGTTTCCTAATAATTTTTTTATTTTTTATACCAGTGTATGTTTTTTATTAAATATATTTGAAGTTTCGTTAAAGCTTGGGTTGTCTCATTGCTATTAACAATTATACGTGTATCAGCTTTTGCGAGAATCACGATCCCATCTAAACAGGAATATCATTAAAGCGACGACTCCAACTTGGAGCGCAAAATTAGGTAAAGCCGTCTCAACATCACGTCCAGCCGCTAATTGAGTGAGAAAAATTAATGCTCCAATCAACCCAGAAGCACCAAAGCTAAAATAAACAAATTTACGTAAACCCCGATAAGGAGCAGCAGCTTCCGCTTTTAAGCGGGCATATTGTTCAGGAGTAAAACGTTTACTGTTGCGGTTTTTTGAATTTGGTTTGACCATGAAAGCTAAAATATTGATACAATAGTATGCCGCCACGCCGATGTAGCTCAGTGGTAGAGCAATCGATTCGTAATCGATCGGTCGCGAGTTCAAATCTCGCCATCGGCTTCAAGTAAGTTAAACTCATTCTTCAAAACTGGGTGTTGGTTTAGATTCAACCTTTAAGCCAGGTAGCCCCTCAAGTTTTTCTATAGGAGAGAGTGGGGCAGCTTCCTGAGGAACGAAAATTGTTAATCCTCCTGGCACACACTCGACATCAATTGGAGTGTCACCAATAAGTTCGCCGTCTAACACAACTCTTTGTGGAGGATTTGTGCGGACAATGACACGTTTAGCGCGGAGATAACCAATGTCTTCGCGTTGTGCAGCATTTTCATTTAAGGCAGTTTGCAGTAAGTGGTAAGAAGCAGCGATCGCGCCTGCACGCGATACTGGAGCGATAATGGTCACATCAATCAACCCATCGTCAAACACGACTCCTGCAGGTCCTTGTGCCAAAATTGAAGTTGGAGGAGCTGCATTAGCAACAGTCACTGCAGCCGCAGTTACGGTAATAATCTTATCTTCGGTTTCAATCTCGGCTTCAAAACTTTCCATCTCGCGCAATTCTTGTAATCCTGCCATAACATAAGCCATAATGCCAAAGCGGTTTTTGGCTTCGCGATCTGCACGCTTGACAGTTTCAGCTTCAAAACCAATTCCTGCTAACAAAACCATAGGTAGATTGTTGCACCGCGCTGCATCGACAACACGCGTTGCACCACCTAAAATTGTTTGACAAGCTGCTTCAATTGTGTTGGGTAGCTCTAAAGCAGCAGCAAAAGCATTTGCTGTACCGCGAGAAATAATGCCAAGTGGCATGTCTTTACCTACCAATGCCGCAGCAGCTGTAGACAGTGTACCATCGCCACCAGAAGCAATAATTTTTGTTGCGCCTTGTGCGATCGCCTCTTGCGCTATCTCATCAGCTCCCTTATCCTCGGTAGTAAACCGAATATCAAGATTAATCTCTGGTTCTAAAATTCCACGAATCTGGGCTAAATCTTGTTCAGGGTTGCTTTGACCGGCAACAGGATTAAAGATCAAACAAGCATCAGTTCGGCTCATACCAATCTAGTTTTCAATCACGATAGTTAGACTTTCTAGATCGTCACATTGTCTGAAGAAATAGCGATCGCCATTTCTTCCAAAGCGCAACAACATTACCAAAGTCAAAGACAGTCTACAATTTAGAAAGCTTAAGCTTTATATCTTAGCAAGAACATAACACTTGCTATTGCAAAACTGACACTACCTAAAGTTACAAAAATCTTGAAATGCCAGACCCGATGATGTACCAGCAAGACACTTTTGTGGTGCTGGAACCCGATCAACCCGAACAGTTTTTAACGACAGCAGAACTATTTGCCAAGCTGCAAGAAGTTCTCAACCAACATCAGGAAGATTTACCGCGAGAGTTACAGCGATTCACATCGATTCAAGCACAAGCTCAATACTTAATGGATACCAGCTGTGAATTTGATGTTGGTCCTGGAAAATATTTACAGTGGTATGCTGTCCGTCTAGAGAAGTAAATGGCAGTTAACTAGCTTTTACTTCTGAATCTTCTTTCAAAGTTGGACTACTTACTTGCCCAGTCGTAATTAAAGCTAGCTCTATTTTTTCAGCTTCTGGTTGAACAATCTCTACACGAATTCCAGGACCAAAAAAGCTTTCCATTTTTTGCTGTTTATCTTGCCAAACTTGCAAAGAAATGAATGGAGAGTCAAATTCTAGAATCAAAGCATAAGCGCCTTGGATTTCGGTTTCGCGTAAACCTGTGATGATTGGTCTTTCTTCATCTGTGGGACTCAAGCCTAGAAACGAAAGTGTTGTATCCAAGTGTGCTTCTTGACCGTAACGATAGCGAGTGACATCTTGACGAATTTGATTTTGTGTTGCTGTTGCTTGTGTTTGGCGAAGTGTCAGTAACTCTGGTGTTGTTGGTTGGCTGAATGGAACTGGTACAAGTTCCGCTGCTTTCAGTGCTAATCCTCCCAGTAACAAAGGTATGCCGTAAAAAAAGCCCACTAAGTTTAGCGTCGGGTTGTCATTGAAGTAGGCAGCAAACCCAACTACAGTTAGTATTCCACCAAGAACTAACCCTAGTGTTCCCAAAGATGTTTGACGTAACATAATATTCAGCCGCTAATCGCAATAACTCCAAGCTTTTATTATCATCGAAAATCTTGGGTCTGAAACCCCGTCCTTCTAGGACGGTTTTATATTTAAGCTAATTCGCTATATATTTTAGATACAGCGAATTATTTAAAGATGTACGCCACTCAGAAGAATCAACTTAGAAGACTTAACTCTCAGGAGTTTAATGCCCTGAAAGCTTTGTGTCGTTTGAGTAAGAATCTTTTTAACGTGGCATTGTACTCTTGCCGTCAGTATTTCTTTGCCGAAAGAAAACGCCTGAGTTATGAATCTAACTACCATATCTGCAAGTCAAACGAGAATTATCGGATGCTTAACACCGATATCGCTCAACAGACGATGAAAGTAGTAGATAGAAGCATGAGGTCGTTTTTGGGGTTGATGCGGGTAATTAACATAGGAAAATGTGACCAAAAGCCGCAACTGCCTAAATACTTGTCTAAGGATAGTTATTTCCCCTTGATTATTCCTCGTATTAGACTCAAAGATGGAATGTTTGAAATTCCTATGGCTCGCGAGTTTAAACAAGAATACGGCTCGGTTAAAATCGCCCTTCCAGAAAGACTCAAAAATAAAAACATTAAGGAGGTACGAATCCATCCAAAATATCAGGCTAGATGGTTCGAGATTGAGTACGTTTATGAGGATGAAAAAATAGAAACACTTGTTGATGATAGTAAGGCTATTGCTATTGATGTGGGAGTCGATAATCTGGCTGCTTGCTTTGATACTGAAGGGCATCAATTTTTGATTGATGGAAAACAACTTAAAAGCATTAATCAGTGGTACAACAAGCAAAATGCATACCTTCAATCTCTTAAAGATAAACAGGGAATTAAGTCTTTTACCCATAAACAAGCAAGGCTTTACAAATGGCGTAATAATTGCATCCGAGACTATTTGAATAAAGCTGCAAGGATAATAATTAACCATTGCCTCTTTCAACAAATAGGGAAGTTGATAATTGGGTACAATCCAGGGATTAAGCAAGAAATTAATGTAGGGAAATCTAACAACCAAAACTTCGTTCAAATTCCTTTTTGGCAGTTGAGACGTAAGCTTGAAGCTCTCTGTTTTAGATATGGAATTGAGTATGCCGAGCAAGAAGAATCTTACTCGTCGAAAGCTAGTTTCTACGATCAAGACGAGATGCCCGTTTACAATGCCGACAACCCTAGCCAAAATAAGTTTTCTGGCAGAAGGATTAAGCGTGGATTGTATCGAACAAAAAATAAACATCTAGTCTCAGCAGATATAAATGGTAGTGCGAATATATTAGTTAAAAGTAAGCACAGACTGGATTTCCAGCGAGTGTCTAGCGGGTTTTTGGCTAACCCTTTAAGGATGAGTGTCTCTTAAGAATCCTCGCGCCCTCTACGGCGGAGAGTGTCAACTGGTTTTGATGCATAGGTACTCAGCATAAGTCGGTGTAGTGTAATTTGCTTCTACAATCTCAAAACCTGCTCTGATTAACATCCCCTCTATAATCCATTCATACGTGCTATGTTCCTCGCACACATGCATCTCAAAATCACTGGTTGTCCACCCTTCACCTTCAGGCTTAGCAACTTGTCTAATCCATTGATTAATTGATGCTTCATAGTCTGCGGGTGGAAATGAGAAGATCGCATCTCGTAAGTAGAAAATACCTTTCGACTGCAGCATGGCAGCAATTCTCAGAAAAGCCGTCATCTTCCAGAAATCGGGCAAGATATGAAGTGCATTTTTGGTGACAACCCAGTCAGCTAACTTGTCTTGATGTTCGTAACTCAAGAATCCTGCTTGATGAAACTTGATATTGGTCGCGCCTGCTATTTCTGCTTTGCGTTGAGCGTAAGTGAGCATCGCTTGTGAAATATCGACAGCGTGGACAAATGCCCCAGTCAGCGCAGCTTGAATGGCAAAATTCCCTGTACCTGCTCCCAAATCAATAACAGTATGTTCTGCTGTAATTCCTAACCGAGTGACTTCTGCTGTAATTCCTAACCGAGTGACTAAAGCTTGCTCTTTTTCTGGTGAACTAGATGTTTGATTGCGATCGTATTCAACTTGTGCTGCATCCTCAAAGTCAACCCCAGCCATTTTAGACTCTTCATAATACCAAGCAGGAGTCATGGTTTTGCACAATAGTAAAGAACATCTAGATTAAAGATATGAATTTGCTTTTCATACTGCAAGCCAGCTTTTTCGATCACCCTTCTTGATGCCAAATTATCGGGCAATGCCATAGCAATGAGTTTATCTAGCTTAGCGACATTGAAACCATATGAAACTAATGCTTGAGCTGCTTGTGTTGCAATTCCTCGTCCCCAATAGGCTTGTGCAAGTCCATAGAGTACCTCAACTTCATCAATTTCGTCTAAATACCGCAGACCACAATAGCCAATCATTTGAGATGAATTGTTTTCTACAATTGCCCAAACTCCATACCCGCGTTCTTGCCAGTGTTTGATGAAAGATTGTAGCAATTTTTCGGCATTTTCTCTAGAAATTGGAACTCCCTGACTGGGAAGGAATCGCGTCACTTCAGGATCAGCCCAGATTTCGGCAAGAGCGTCTAAGTCAGAGCATTGCAGCGATCGCATCACAAAACCGTCAAGCTATAGAACTGTTGGCTCAGCAGGATTTGCCATAACGACGTTACCAATCAGTAACCTTAACTTAGCATCTCATCACCCATAATAGCTTGACGATGTAGTGAGGATATTTTTGAAACTACAAATAATGAATGACGAGCCGTTGTTACACCTGGCAATTGCAGCACTTTATAACTATGGTTTAAAAAACGCTCAGCTAACGCGCTTAGGTGGAGCAAGTAACACAAATTTTAAAGTAGATGCTGACGGTCAATCCTTTGTTTTGCGTCTACACACATCTGCACTTCATGACCGAGATGCTATATCTTCAGAACTAGCTTGGCTAAGCAGTTTGCATAGCAATACGACTTTGATACTCCCTAAGCCTATTGTTAATTTAAATGGAGTGCTAGTCACAAGTGTATTTGCTGATAATGAGTTAGAACTACTTTGTACTCTCTTGTCTTGGGTAACAGGGAAAATACCACCGACTGTGAATACTTTGACCGATGAACAACTTGCCAAAGTAGGATCTGTGATGGCACAACTTCATAACCATTCACAACAGTTTAAACTGCCCGATCGCTTCAAACGCCAAACATATGATGCAGCGCACTTTAGTCAACGTTTAGAGCCTTTGTATATGACTTTAAGCGATACTGCAAATCAAAATGAGCTAGATAGTTTAAAGGTCAATGGTAATCACATCATCACTCGTTTTACTCAACTAGAACGCAAGCAAGACAGTTTTGGTGTGATTCATGCCGACTTTCATTCTGGTAATTATTGACTAGATGGCGAAGAGGTGCACATTATCGACTTTAACCGTTGCGGTTTCGGATTTTACTTGTATGACCTTGCCTTAGCTTTGATGGAACTTGAAGAGCAACAACAGCAAGTCTTTTGACAAGGTTACGAATCTGTCAAACCATTGCCTAGTGATTATACAAAGCTTAAAGATATGTTTCTGTGCTTAGCTTACCTTGATAATCTCGGCTTTCTTGTCCCCCGTCTTGAGGAGCAAGCATCTGTTATGAAAGAATTGCCGTATGTCGTTCAAGCCTTACGTCGTGTAGTTGAGATATTTTAATGGTATTCTTGTCTCTTTGCTAAGCAGATTGAAAACAAGTATTAGAAGAGACGACATACTTTCAGACTGCTAGTATATGATTTTTTGTTGCAGCGATCGCTCATCTTCAACTCTAACTATGGTTTCTATTCTTCTTGACTACAATATAAACAGAGTCAAACTTACAATAGCAGCATGAACCCCGAAACACTACGCGAACGAGTAGCTCAAGTCGTTAGTAAACGAGAAACTCTCTTACTGTTGTTAGAACAACCCAATCTAGGGATTTTAAGAACAGATGTCAATCAAGCCTTGGAAGAAATGGATGACTTGATTGATGAATATCGCCGGACTTTTCCGAATGAGGCACAATCTTTTTAACTGAAATTCAGTTTTTGATACTAAAAAGCGCCAAGACAGTTTTATGCACTGTAATTTTTTGGCGCTGAACTAATACCTGTGTTATTTCTATGTAATACTACGGTTCCCCAACTCTCGCACTAAGGCAATTAAGTCTGGAGTAGATGTGTCTTTACGACAAAAGGCATCCATGTTGTTGAGTTGATTATTTTCTCGCAACTTTGGTTCCTCTAGGGATGAGTAGGCAATAATTTGAGTCCCTGGGGCAATATCTTTAATTTGGTTAGAAGCACTCAATCCATCCATAACTGGCATTTGCAAGTCAAGAATGATCACATCAGGATGATGGCGTTGTACCATTTCTACTGCTTCTAAACCATTGCTAGCTAAACCTACTAACTCTATGTTCTCTTGATTAGCTAACGCTAATTTGAGACTAAAACGAGTTAGTTCGTGATCGTCAGCTACTAAAACGCGTAAGGTACCAGACTGACAGGACAAAGGTATCATCCAATAAAATAAATAACGACTTATTAAATATTGAGTTCAGTGTATGGCATAGCAGGAGTCAATTTACTCTATCTGCTGGGTGAAACACTTTCATCGGTTATTACAAATATTACTTTTAATAATTAGTAAAAGTTATCAATGTTAATTATTATAAAGATCTACTTAATTATTGGCTGGCGTGTATGCATGTAAATTAGGTATTGAACGCTTTACTCAGCGATCGCAAATCAGTAGGAGTACTCCGAAACAAGCACTCTGAAAAGAACACGTGTAAGCCTCACTTTTTTAGAAGGCGGCACCCAGATTCGAACTGGGGGATAAAGGTTTTGCAGACCTCTGCCTTACCACTTGGCTATGCCGCCATGATGATCTACTGACAACGCAACAAGTTAACTTGTGTGACTCAGCGTACTTGCATTTACTTGCTTTTCTTAATTAAGTTGGGCGCACCTGAGAATTTTCACTAAACTAATATAGCACTAATAGAAACAGATAGATTAGTTGATAGTGCTTTAGTGTTACCTTGTCGTCTTGGTTGCGATCGCCTCAAGCTTATCGTGATTGAAATCACACATAATGCGGTTAAGGATCGCATATTACCGTTACTTTTCTCGATAGTATGAAGAAGCATAAATTAAGATAAAGCTTGTGCTTGTGTACGTTTCCAGCTTTGCGTCTCAAAAATACTGGAAGCTACAGTTTTGTGTACTGAAAGTTGTGCTTTTACTTGCTTTGTTATTTGACTTGTACTCAAGATGAGATATTGTGCTGCTAGAGAATAGCATTTTTGGACAAAAACTGGTGTCTGCAAAAATGAATCAATCTCCCTTATCGATTGCTCAAATTTCAGATATTCATCTATTTACGGATGAGAAGCAAGACTTATTAGGGCTAAACACAACACAATCGTTTCAAACAGTTATCGAACGGTTACTGTATTTGCGCGATCGCTTAGACTTGTTGTTGCTTACAGGAGACTTATCACAAGATGGGACACCGGAATCGTATAAGCGCTTGCAACACTTGTTGCTGCCACTAGCAATGCCTACCTACTGGATTCCAGGGAATCATGATTATTTCCCGACAATGCAACAAATTTTGAATCATGCCTCTATTTTTGCAGAGAAAGAATTTATTCAAGGTGGCTGGAACTTTGTTCTCATCAATTCTGCTGTACCTGGGCATGCTCATGGTCAACTTTCACAAACAACACTAGCTTGGTTAGACTGGCGACTTGCAAGTTGCAGTACTCAACCTGCTTTAGTTGCACTGCACCATCCGCCTTTTCTAGTCAATTCTCAGTGGCTAGATAGTAGCACACTAGAAAACTCAGAGGAGTTTTTTGCAGTTTTAGATCGCCATCCACAAGTCAAGTTAGTTTTGTTTGGTCACATTCACCAAGAATTTCATTGCCAGAGAAATGGCGTGCATTATCTAGGGAGTCCCTCAACCTCAGTTCAATTTGAGCCAAATAGCCCGCACTTTTCCATAAAACAAGAAAATCCAGGATTCCGACTAATTAAGCTGTATCCTGATGGTAGTTGGCTAACTCAAATTGAGCGCGTAGCTTATAGTGAATATGTTTTAGATTTAGCAGCAACTGGGTATTAGGCGAACAATTCAGAATGCAGAAGCTGAGAGAGACTAGAAATGATGAGTGGTGAAGTGTTGATTTTAAGACTTAATTCAATTCAAAACTCAAAATAATTGCCTCCGGCACCTTTGTTCGCTTTCCAAAACTAATCACTCTTTCACTAGCCACTAATTTCTTTTCACTTGTTTGTTTTACACTTTGACTTCATCAGCAAAGTTGTTCCAACGAACGAAGTAAAATGGTCCAGCAACAGAACCCCAAACGTGCTCATCAGTTTCAGGATCTCGTCCTCGATCGAGGCTGATAAACCGTTCTTGATCAATTTCAAATTCGCTATCTAGATAGGTCTTTTTATCTTTACGTACTACAATACACCCCTTTCCTGGCTCAACACTGCCTTTAAAGCTGTTTCCTGTCCATTCGACAAGCATATTACAGCCTGGTAATTTTTCTAAATGCTCTGATGCGATCGCCTGCAGGCGTTGGGGTTCGCGAGATGCACCGTAAAATTGTTGTTCGTCTTTAACGACATAATTCTCAATCATAATGCGATTGTCTGCGTTTACCAACTTTAATACTCGTACTCGATAGGGATTATTCAGCATATAATCGTATGCTTGTTCCACATAAAAGCTTACTCCGGAGAGGGTTTCTAGAGGGAGAGGGCGCATACAAACGCGAATGTGTGCAAAAAAAGGAGGATTTTCAAAAGCTTGTTCTTGATTGCTGAAATCTGCTGCCATCCACCGCGCTAAAGTAGCGATATCTGTAGAATGAGTCATTTGATCGGTCTTGGATAACGATAACGTTGTTTGTAATACTCTTTTGAGTATTTTAAAACTCAAAGCTACCTATTTTTGTGGAGAAATTTTACTAAGTGACTCGTCAAGGAGGTAGTGACTAGTGGAAGAGTGAATTTTTAGACGAAATGACTTGCTATTTTCATTGAGATATGCATGATTATGATATTTTTCTTCACAAGATGATTCAACGACGAGAGAAAGTTGTCGTTACTACTGCGATCGCGTTATGGCTGTGTTGTAGTTCCATTGCACTAGCACAGCGCCAGGAATCGTCATCTAATGCTTCGCCAAATCCGTTAGAAATAACGACACCAGATCCACTGCTACCTAGACCAAATCAACCATTGAGTCCTCAAGAACGTCAAAGTTTAGCAACAGCTTTAGATCAACTTAATATTCAAGCGCAAGCACAACTAGCAGCAGGAAATAGTATTGGTGCGTTTGAAATTTGGAATCGAGAACTGAGACTCAGGCGGGCTTTGGGTGCTTTAGCTGAAGTACAAGCTTTGGGAAGAGTCGGGGCGATCGCATGGAGTGAGAATGAAACCACTCAAGTTCAGATTATTACCCGTAGACTCCAAGCAATTCAACAACAAGCACAATCGCAACCCACAGTAGATTTAACATTACTGCGATCGCTTGGTTACGCTTATCAACAAGTGCGATCGCCACAACAAGCAATAGAAGTCTATAAGCAAATTCTTGCACTAGAGCGACAAGCGCAGAATACTGTTGCAGCAGACAATACTTTAAGAACAATTGCTGAATTACATCTTAGTTGGTTTGACTATTCACAAGCTGCTAAAAGTTATGAAGAGTTACGTAATTTAGCCAATACTCGCGGCAATCGCGTCAGTGAAGTGACTTATTTGCAACAGCTAGCTTATATTTACGACCGTGCTAGACAATATCAACAAGCAATCACAGTTAAACAGCGCCTTGCAGATCTGTATCTCAATGAGGCTCAATTCACTCAAGTCCCCGCTCTTCGGCTAGCGATCGCATCTGACTATCAAGCCTTAGGACAAACTCAGCAAGCATTTGAAAATTATCAAGAGGCTTATGCTTCTGCTTGGTCTTTGCGGCAGTATGCGCGTGCTGGAGATGCTTTACGGAGATTAATTGTACTTTACCGCAGCCAAGGTCAATTTGCGGAAGCTTTACAAACAAGTCAAATTCTTTTGGAAGCAGACAACAAAGCTGCTAATTTTTACGGTTTGATGAACACTTACGACCAAATTGGACAAATTCATTTACAAAATGGCGATGAGAATGCGGCTCTTACTGCTTTTGAACAAGGACTTGCGATCGCCCAACAATTACAATATCAACAACCTTACTTTACTCAACAGATTCAGCAGATTCAGCAGCAATTAGCGCAATAAAACTTAAAACCATCGATTTACGGTGTCCCAATAGTTAATTGAACAGATTAGCACCATACAACTTAGCTCCCCTGAAGTCAGCTCCTGCTAGAGTTGCACCGTCCATGTCCACTTTATACAGTTTTGCATCTTGAAGATTAGCACCCGTCAAGTCAACTTCATTCATAGTTGCACTAGTTGCAAAAGCTTTGAAGAGATTAGCTTCTTGCAAATTCGCACCTGTCAAATCTGCGCCTTCTAAGTTGGCATCAATCAGACTCGCTCCCTCTAAGTTGGCATTTCTTAAGTCAGCGCCAATTAAATGAGCGCCATTTAAATTAGCACCTGATAGATCGCATCCCATGCACTCCCTCGTTTCAATGAGTTGGCGTACGTGGGCTGGGTTTTCTGCTCTTACCGGAGCTGCTAGGGATACAGTACTCAGTAAAGCTGTAATAGCAAAAATCTCCAGTTTCATTATTATCCACCTCAAAAACAGGTTAAAAATCTTGTTATAGATAGCATCCCTCAAATAAAACGCTTTGCCCTCCTACGTGTGGACGACGCAGTAGAAGGAGATTTTTAGAAGTGCTGCTTAATTACTCTGACTAAGTTACCGACTAAGGGTATATTTTTTATAGTTTAGCAATCTCTCGAAAGTATGAATTAGCGAGCAAAAGCTCAATTTATGACAAGAATGCGGCGTAAGATTATTCATACAATTAGCTTGCTGTTTATGAAGAACAATCGTCTATTCTCATCAAATTAAAAAACTTAAGAAACCCAGAAAACCTAGATTCTTAGAAGCATTTTCCTTGTTGGTGCAAGTATTAGCATATCAATAGACTTCATGCATGAATCACAGATGTCCCTTGGCTGAAGTCGGGGCTAGCGAACGAAGTTTCAAGGGTTTTGAGATATGCAGCGGTAATGAGCGCACACTCAAGAGTCAGCATTTTGAGAGGATAATGCATACTCGCCCGTAGTTCACGGAGGTGGACAGAGTATGTTTCGCTGCAAATTTATTCGTCAAGCATTCTTTATGGATAAAGTCAAGGAGTTAATGCGAATAATGCACTTTTTTGCACTTTATTGTTCAAAACTAAGTTGATTAATGATTCCTAATATTACCTAGAGAGACTTGACATAGAGAAATCAATTACACAAAGATAACCAGAGATAGTGAATAATCACTAAGGAGCATCTTGCCCTAAGTATTACTTGTTTTACACTATTCCTATTTACTGTGATCAAGGCTTAATTAGCTACCAAGGAGTTAAATCTATGTGGTGTAGATGGAGCACAACGATCGCAGCTGTCACCTTCGGGGTAACAGCTGGCTTAGTTAGTTACGAAATGTCTTCTGTTGCTCAGCAACGGTATTACTATACTCCAGGAGAATTTCGTGTCACGTTACGAGGCTTAGGATATGACATTCCAGAAGAAGGACCTTTAACTGATGAAGCTACTCGTAATGCAATTCGGGACTTTCAGCAAAGATATGGCTTACAAGCTGATGGTGTAGCAGGTCCACAGACACAGAGTACAGCAGCTGATTTGATGAGAAATCTGCATGGAAGTTTGAACTTAGTTGTCAATCCTATTCCTCCTCTACCGCGAAACCAATTCTATACAACGCTCACAGAATCAGCAGTCGAACAGTTTCAAGAGCGATATAACTTAGAAACAACTGGAACTGCCAATCTAGAAACTCGCATCAGACTCGACCAAGAAGCTAGAAGAATTCTCAGCGGGGAAGAACCAACACCAACAGCTACGCCATCTCCAACACCATCTCCAACGGCATCTCCGTCTCCAACCCCAACACCAACAGCTACGC
>NZ_JADEWN010000140.1 GCF_015207655.1 Gloeocapsopsis crepidinum LEGE 06123
CGAATGGCACGAAGAAAAGCTCAAAGTGTTGCAGAATAAGCACTACAGCTTGTAATGCCCATTTAGCAGTAATAGCTTGACTCAGGCAATCGCTCTGAGAAAGATGATGTATGGTTGTCCAAAAATTTTTGGAGGTAAGAAAAGCTTACTCGTTCATGAAATACTTCTTGAAGACGAGCAAGCCAAGATCATAAACATTACTGTGACACTACGAGTACAAATTCTCAAGGATAAATTTAGCAAAAGTTTAGGGCTACCTTTCAAAGAACTATTGCCAGAATCGACAATTAAACAAGCAATTGCTGAATTAAAAAATAAATATAAAAAGCGATTATTTGACCCGTTAATAACGGTGTGGGCATTTTTATCTCAGGTTTTGGATACTGATAAAACTTGTCATAACAGTGTGAGTAAAATAATTGCACATTTGGCAGGGTCAGAAGTAGAAATTCCTTCAACAGATACAAGTGCTTACTGCCAAGCTAGGGCAAGGTTACCAGAAAAATTGTTAGAGAAACTTTTCAATTATTCAGGACAGAATTTGGAAGATAAAATAACCCAAGAACATTTATGGTGTGGTCGAAATATCAAAGTGATAGATGGCTCGACAGTATCTATGCCGGATACTGTCGAGAACAAAAAAGAATACCCCCAACCTAGTACCCAAAAAGAGGGATGTGGATTTCCGATTGCCAAAATTGGGGTGATATTTAGTTTAGCAACAGGAGCCGCCGTTGCTTTGTGCATAGACATTTTGAACACTCATGATATTAAATTAGCTAGGAAGTTGTACAGTTTCCTCAAACCAAATGATGTACTTTTAGGGGATAGAGCTTTTTGTGCTTACGCCGATATAGCTGCGATTACCAAGCTCGGCTGTGATGTTATATTTCGTAAGAGGAGGTCTCGCACAACTACTATGCGAAAAGGTAAGATTGTTGGTGATTGTGACAAGTTGGTTACTTGGTATAAACCTCAAAGATGTCCAACAGGATTAAGTCAGGATGAATTTTTAGCTTTACCTCCTAACATAACTGTACGAGAAATTTACTACTACATTATTATTCCTGGTTTTCGCACTTCATCTGTTAGTTTAATTACTACTTTATTAGAGCCAGCAACTTATTCTACTCTAGAAATTGTTGGACTTTATGGTAAACGCTGGGATGTAGAACTCGATTTGAGACATTTAAAAACTACTTTAGGTATGGATGTTTTACGATGTAAAACTCCTTCAATGGTACGCAAAGAAATTCATGTTTATTTACTCGCTTATAATTTACTTCGTAGTTTAATGTGGCAGGCAGGCAATACTTACAATACATCTCCAAATCGTTTGTCATTGCAAGGTACTCGCCATCATTTACTAAATTTTATCCCCAAATTAGAGGCTGCTAACTCTAAAAAACGCCTTCCTCTTTATCGTAGTTTGCTGAAAATTATTGTTCACAAGGTTGTCCCTGACCGTCCTGCACGCAGCGAACCACGAGTCACCAAACGCCGTCCCAAAGCTTACCCCAGATTGACTAAGCCTCGGCAAGAATTACGTAAACAATTGCAGACTGCTTAATTGATAAGCGTTTCCGCTTTTCTTAGTGCCATTC
>NZ_JADEWN010000048.1 GCF_015207655.1 Gloeocapsopsis crepidinum LEGE 06123
CCCCAACTACTGCATTCAGGGTTGATCTTCTCATTGCCACTGCACTCGATTTAATTAATCCCGTGCATTTGAAAAACTGGTTTACTCACTGTTGCTACTGTGCCTCATAAAACTGCAATAGGCTGTAAGTGCGCCCCTAACTGCTTATTTATTAATCTTCAACATCTGGTTGCCACCTTTTTGAAACTCGTAACTAACTACTTGAATCTGTACATTAAAACCTCTGCTGGAAAGCTCTTGGATAACTGACTCAACATAGGGTGATGGTAAACCATCAAGTTTTAATAAGGGGAAAATCCGAACATCTGGAGAGATTCGCAGGAGTTCATGGATGGATGCGATGTGAAAATCGAGTGATAACTGTTCGGAGTACAGAAAGAGCAAATGGGAACACACGCATAGCTCAAATTGGTTGTCAAACAGTTCTAAACTCGGTAAAGATTGGGGCAAATAGCGTCCTGCTGCTTTACCAGCTTCATAGTCCAATAAAAAATTTTCCATTGCAGCAATTCGGGCATGACCGAGTTCATCTGCATCGCCGAAGTTCTTCCACAGATAACGGTTTGCATTTTGCTTAACCTGTGAGATAACTGGCTCATAGGTTTCTTGGATTCTCTGTTTGATTTGCTCAGCAGAGAATTGGTAGATGGGATCAACGGACACAACAGAATATCCAAGTTGCGTCATCTCAGCGTTGAAGCTAGCCGGACCGTCGCCACATCCAATAATTTTGGTGTTCAAATCTGCTTCTGACAGATTAAACATTAATTTGTATTCTTCCAGCGTTCTGCCCCAAGGCACAACTTCATTTAGTTTCATAAGTGTATATGACAATTATGGTCAAGTGTCGCGATACCAAAAGTTCATGTAAAAAATCGTAAGTTCGGCTATTTCTGACACCATTGACTGCACCACGAAACAGCACCGATTGGGATCAAGCCCGACAGCTAGGTAGTCGAGCATAATCCACGGATGTTGGCTTGGAGCCGTTCTGGGGTAGCAAAATTGTCAGTCAATGCCTGTACATCAGCAATCAAGATGTTTGTTTCGTAGTCATGCTGAAGCTTGAGACGATTTTGCAGACTGCCAAGATAATGCCCCAAATGCAATCTCCCAGTGGGGCGATCGCCGGTCAAAATTCTCTTATGCGTCATGGCTGATAAGTTGTCTAAATTTTATTGAGTCAATTAGGCACAAGCGTGAATGATAGTTTAGATACGCCATCGCCACGGCTGCAAATTTCCAGCCATGTTGCACTCAATCAAATTTCGATTCAACTTTTCACTCATGCTCAGAATATATACAAGCTCTAGAACGTTATGGTAGTCCTAAAAGAAGCACATTGCAATAATTAACTTGAGACAAATTCCTCACCCTTCATCAAGTTTGTTAAAAGTTTAGCTCAATGAAGAAGCTTAGAAAAGAACTGCATTGTTAGCTAGATACAAAATCTTCTGTAGCAGTAGCGCGTAAATCCAAAATCATTTGCTTACATAAAATTCAGTGGTTCGACTCAATGGTGAGATTGACTGAGGTTGGAATTAGCAACAGATTGAGGAAAGTTTTTAATTCGCTTTGAGGCATCTAAAATTTCCAGCCCTACGACATTGCCTTGCTTATCATAATCCACAATAATACCAGGTTCAGTTTCATCGCTCTCATCAATCTCATTACTCCAACGAATCCACAGTACATCATCTTCTTGGTTATAAGTTGCTTTCATCCCCTTCCCTCCAATACTTTTTGAGCTTACTTGTTTTGTATAGCGATTTAACTCGTGATGGATCAACGCTATCGTTAATGAATGCTCTTAGTAAGTAGGTTTTACCATTCGTTGCTAAAAACCTTGACTGATAAACTTTTGTTCCGTCTTCTTGTACAAGAATTTGCTCTGGTGTTTCCAAGAGAATCTAGTAAAATTTGGATAGGAATGTCTCGTTCCTCTAACCGCTCATAAACATGGATAGAAAGTTCAAAATTCACTTTACATAAAATTCAGTGGATCGACATCGATAGTGAGACTGACTGACGTTGGAATCTGCGATCGCACATCTTCCCAATCAGGTAATTCGATTTGTGCAGTGGGTAAGAACTTAAGTAAAATTTGCCAGCGGTAGCGGTTAGAGACTCGAAAAACACTTGCTGGTGCGGGTCCTAAAATCTCACACTCCGAGATACTATTTAACTGAGTAGCAATTTGTTGAGCTGTACTTTCTACCATTGCTGGATCAGTGCTACTCAAACGCAACAAAATCAATCTTCCATATGGTGGATAATTTAGTGCAGCACGTTGTTCTAATTCTGCAGTGGTAAAAGCTTCATAAGCGTGTTGCTGCACTGCTTGAATGACAGGATGTTCTGGCGAATACGTTTGTACAATGACTCTTCCTGGATCTTCACCTCGACCAGCACGACCTGCAACTTGTGTCAAGGTTTGAAATGCACGTTCAGCAGCGCGATAATCGGCCAGATGTAACAATCCATCCGCAGCAACAACACCAACTAAAGTAACTTGCGGTAAATCGAGTCCTTTCGTTAGCATTTGCGTTCCTACCAATAAATCAGCTTCTCGGTTAGCAAATCGCGTCAAGAGTGTACGATGCGCTCCTTTAGTACGAGTTGTGTCACTATCAAACCGAATTATTCGTAATTGAGGAAATTGTCGCGCTAACTCTTGTGTAACTCGCTGCGTTCCACTCCCAAAAAACTTTAAGTAAGGCGAACTACATTCAGGACAATTGCGTGGATGCAACTGTGCATAATTACAATAATGACACCGCAAGATTTCTGGCGCGTTTTCCTCAGTTTGGTGATACGCCAACGAAACATCACAGTGCGGACACTCAATCACATATCCACAACTACGACAAGAAACAAACGTACTGTGTCCTCGACGATGGATAAATAAAATTCCTTGCTGTTCGCGTTCTTGCAATTGTTCTAAAGCACTTTGTAGCGTTCGGCTAAAAATTGAACGATTTCCCTGCTGTAACTCTTGGCGCATATCGACTATTTCCACTGGGGGAAGAGGGCGCGATTGAATGCGTTCGGGAAGCGATAGGTAATGGGAAGCCAGGGCGTTGCGGAGGTGTCCTCCGTTGTAGCAACTGGCGTTAATTGGTAATCGGTAATCGGTAATGGGAGTCGATTCCTCTCGTTTTTTTGTCTCCTCACTCCTTACTTCCACCCAAGTTTCCAAAGAAGGGGTAGCGGAACCTAAGACTAGGGGACAGTGTTCTAGTTCAGCACGCCAAGTCGCTACAGTACGCGCATGATAGGTAGGAATTGGTTGATCTTGTTTGAAACTGCTATCGTGTTCTTCATCAAGGATGATTAAGCCTAAATGGGGTAGAGGGGCAAATACTGCTGAACGAGTTCCGATGACGACTTGCGGTTCGCCTGCAAGCATTTGTCGCCAAGTGTCATAACGTTCTCCATCTGATAACGCACTGTGGTAAACACAGACTTTATTACCAAAACGCGCGCGAAAACGATCTGTTAATTGTGGTGTCAACCCAATTTCGGGAACGAGAACTAAGGCTGATTTACCTTGGTTGAGTAATGGCGCGATCGCCTGTAAATAAACTTCCGTTTTTCCTGAACCTGTGACTCCATGAAGTAAGACTTGGGCGTAGCCATCCAACTTGATAATTGTTTCTAAAGCTTGTGACTGCGCTTGCGTTAAAGTTTTGGGTTGCTCTTGTACAATCGAATCGCGTTCGATGCGTAAAACTTCTCGTTCTTGGATGACAACATAACCTTTTTGTTCTAATGCTTTGAGCGTTGCTGAACTCGTACTACAAATCTGCAACAACTCACTTAACCACATATCGCCACCACGGCGTCGCAATACTTCTAAAATTTCCCGCTGACGGGAAGTTACATCGCCTTCCAGTCCAGTATCTACCAGAGTCACAGCTTTTTGTAGCTTCGGTTTAGACAATCGTGGCGGTTCTAAGTAACTTTCTATTAAGTGCGATCGCAACAGTTCGCGTACTCCGCGATATGCTCCTTTAACTTGACGTTGGATGTGAGTAAAGCTGTAGTCTCCTTGACTCTGCGCTTGCAACAGTTCTAATATTTGTCGTGCTGCGGGAGTCAAAAATTGAGTTGAAGAATTTGTGTTTTTAACTAGCCGAATTCGTCGCTGCGATCGCCCAAGTAACCCTGGTGGTAAAGCAACTCGAATCACTTGTATTAGTGGCGTATAGTAGTACTCAGCGATGCGATTGAGTAACTGCCAATATCCAACAGGAAAAAAGCCCGCACTCACCACGTCTGTCACTTCTTTGATTTTGTCGGGTGCTAAATCTGCTGGTGGCTGTGAAACTAAACGAATTGCGATCGCCCCGACTTGAGATGTACCAAATGGCACACTCAAAATATCTCCTGGTTGTACATCTAATGCTGTCAACTTGTAAGTATAAATACCTTGTGCTCCTGGACAATCTACTAACACCTCAATCCAACGTGAGGAAACTTGAAAAGGAACTCTCGGTTCTGCTACTACAATTGATGACTCCAAACCACGAAGATACATAGAACACATTTTGAAATTCAAATAGAACTTTAAACACTGATGATCCGAACTAGCGATCATTGTGTTATTACTTATACCAGTATTATAAGTATTTTATTTACTAATCCCTTGACTGTGTTGATACTGATTCATTAAGTCAGTAACTTTTTGTAGCCTAATATACTAAGATTTTTGTGCAAAGTTTTTTTGTTAATTAGTATACCTATCCTCATTCTTACAATATAGGTGTTCTGTACAGCATTTTCTCCCTATTGATAGACAACAAACAATCACAGAATATGAGATCCTTGCTTCATGGTGAAGAATAAAAAAATAAATCTTCAATAGATTAACAAGACTTTACAAAGTTAAGTGATCTCATGTGCAAATTTGCAAACAGGTTATTTTAGTAAGTCAGAATAGCAAAGTAGTAACAAGATTTAGATACATTAAATCCGAGTTAAAGAAAACTAAGTTAGAAAGTAAGCATTTACTAATTTTATTATTTTAGCCCACTTATTCTGACAATATAAATTTAGTTTGTTAACATAGCAAAAAGGCTTTACTACTGCAAAAGATAAAAACTATCAAGAGGTATAAGAGAAATCAGCACAAGTAATTGAAGAGGAAAAGTATTCATTTGATAAGCATGAACGATTCAACATAAAACTAGAAAAGTAAATACATTTCCTCTTTAACCAAAGAAGTCAAACAGCACAACTTAGCAAGCCAATCATCTGTCAGTTCTAAACTAATATAAAGTATGAATATTGCTGAATTAGACGCAATCGATTCCTTAAAAGATAGTGATATTAACGGTGCTGATTTGGAAGAACCATCCCCAGAAAATTTAGCAGCAGTAGTATCAGAAATATCACCAATAGACCAAATAGAACTAGAAGACAAAGACAAATTAGCTGTAGCCAAGCCTTCAGGGTATCAGAAAACAAAATCTGATGATGCTGTAGGTGCCTTCTTTAAAGAAATGGCACGATATCCTTTGCTCAAACCAGATGAAGAAGTGGAATTAGCACGGCGAGTTAAGTTCATAGTAGAGTTTGAAGAGCTACAGCAACATCTGCAAGCAGAAATAAAGCGCAAGCCAAGTAAGTTAGAAGTTGCAGCTTTACTAGGAATTTCAGAACGCCAGTTAGAACATCGTCTTTATCAAGGACGAGTAGCAAAGCGAAAGATGATTCGCTCCAATCTAAGATTAGTAGTATCAATTGCTAAGCGGTATTTAAATCGAGGTTTGCCGTTCCTAGATTTAATTCAAGAAGGAGCAATGGGGTTAAATCGGGCAGCAGAAAAGTTCGATCCAGACAAAGGATACAAGTTTTCGACTTATGCTTATTGGTGGATTAGACAAGCAATCACGCGCGCGATCGCTAATGATGCAAGAACAATTAGATTACCCATTCATATTGTAGAAAAATTAAATAAGCTTAAAAAAGCACAAAGAGAACTTAAACAACAACTTCAACGTAATCCTACTGAAGTAGAAATTGCTCAATTTTTAGAAATTTCAGCAGAACATTTACGTCAACTGTTACAACTACGACGTAAATCACTTTCTTTAAACCACCGAGTTGGTAAAGAAGAAGATACTGAATTAGTAGATTTATTGGAAGACGAGGATAGCCAATCTCCAGAGCAACAAATGAGTGAAACTATGATGCGTCAGGAAATTTGGGATGTTTTAGGAGACGTATTAACTCCCAGGGAAAAAGATGTCATCTCTCTGCGCTATGGTTTGATTACAAGTGAACCGTGTACTTTAGAAGAAGTAGGTAGTATATTCAATCTTTCACGCGAAAGAGTCCGCCAAATCCAAAGCAAAGCAATGCGCAAGCTACGTCGTCCTCAAATTGCCAAAAGATTAAAAGGGTGGTTATTTTAGGAGCAATTAGCTATTAGCATTAACTAGTTTTAGTTGCGCTTTGATACAGTAGTGTGACATTGTTAAATAATTTGGTTTTTATCTATAGAAGTTGCAACTCGCGTGATAAGTCCTGAACTAACGTTACGTCCTGCTACTCCAGATGATGTATCAGTGCTATTTCATTTAATTCAAGCACTCGCTGAGTATGAAAAATTAACTCATGCTGTAACAGGCAGTGCTGAAGCTTTAGAAGAACACTTGTTTAGTGCTCAACCCTATGTAGAAGCTATTATTGCTGAAGTGCAAGGGAAAGCTGCGGGTTTTGCGTTATTCTTTCACAACTACTCGACATTTCTGACTCAGCCTGGAATCTATCTGGAAGACTTATTTGTACTACCAGAATATCGGCGCAAAGGTATAGGGAAAGCCTTGATAAAATACTTAGCACAACTTGCCGTAGAGCGTGGTTGTGGACGCCTGGAGTGGAGTGTTTTAGATTGGAATGAACCAGCGATCGCCTTTTATAATCGCATGGGTGCATCGATTTTACCTGACTGGCGCATTTGTCGCGTGAGTGGGGATGCGATCGCATCAATTGCAAATACCGAGGTTTTAGAGTTTTGAGTTATAAATTTCGTCTTTAATTCAAAATTCAGAACTCCACAAAGCGGTAAGCTATCAATTGTCAGGTTGTAATCACTGATTTTCAAGTGGAGGAGCTATCTGATGAAAATCTGGGTAAATGAGCAAATTGATCCTTCTGGTATGATTCATGCTTGTATCGCTTGCGCCAACGAAGAACAAGCCAACGATTGTCATGTTTCCTACGAGCGTAATTTAACTGATACGCAAAAAGCAGCAGGTTGGATCGCGCGCATCCGCACAGTTAATTCTTGGGATGAAGTACCAGTCAACGCTCTTAAACTCGATTAAACTCATTTTAAAATTAAGGATCGTCAAAATCACTACCCCTTGAGGGTTAAAAATAAGGCGCTAGTAGATCTGATGAATTTCACTTCTAATCACTTCACTAGCCCTTTTTTGTTATCTTCCTTTGAGCGAAAACCAGATGGGTGTTCAAACGTTAAAACTTGACGAACAGCTTTACAACTACATGCGATCGGTTTCTTTAAACGAGGCAGAAGTATTAACTCAACTACGACAAGAAACTGCAAATCATCCTATGGGTAATATGCAAATTGCACCAGAACAAGGGCAATTTATCGCGCTACTTGTGCAACTAATGCAAGCCCAAAAAACCCTTGATATCGGCGTGTTTACTGGCTATAGTTCGCTTGCTGTAGCATTAGCCTTACCTCCTACGGGTAAAGTTGTTGCGTGTGATATTAGCGAGGAATATACCAGTATCGCGCGTCATTGGTGGAACCAAGCTGGTGTTGCTGATAAAATTGAGTTACATATTGCACCTGCCCAGGATACTCTGACACAATTACTTGCAACAGGTGCAGCAAATAGCTTTGATTTTGCCTTGATTGATGCCGATAAAAGCAACTACGACACTTACTATGAGCTAGCATTGCAATTAATTCGTCCTGGTGGGTTAATTGCGGTTGATAATGTATTGTGGTCAGGAAGAGTTGCTGATCCTCAAGTACAGGATAATCGAACGAATCACATTCGTGCTTTTAATCAAAAACTGCATCAAGATTCGCGAGTTGCCATTAGCTTAATTCCAATTGGTGATGGATTGACTTTGGCTTGTAAACGCCCTCATATCATATCCGATTAGAATAGCCAGACTATATATTAAGTAATTTAGTGACTAGTAACTAACCACTAATCACTAGTCACTTCAATTTGAGGAGATAACATTAGTTTTATTCTTAGCTAACTCGATCTGTTTTTGTTTTTCTTGCTGACGCTTGCGTTTTTCCTCAGTGAGATTCTCAAAACAGTAAGGGCAAGAAATACCTTCTTCGTAATGCATTGATGCTTTATCAGCTTCAGAAATCGGATGTCCACAGCTACGACACATGTCATGCGTTCCAATTTCTAAATCGTGAACTACTGCAACTCGTTCGTCAAAGACAAAACACTCGCCTTCCCACAAACTCTCTTCGGCTGGAACTTCCTCTAGATATTTCAGAATACCGCCTTTGAGGTGATAAACTTCGGTGAAACCTTGGGCTAACAAAAAAGATGAAGCTTTTTCGCAGCGAATACCACCTGTACAAAACATTGCAACTTTTTTGTGCTTGCTTGGATCGAGGTTTTGATTAACGTATTCAGGAAATTGGCGAAACGATCGCGTTTGCGGATTTTGGGCACGTTGAAAAGTACCAATATCTACTTCGTAATCGTTGCGGGTATCAATCACAGTAACCTCAGGATCGCTAATTAAAGCATTCCATTCTGAAGGAGATATATAAGTTCCTACTTGCTCGTTGGGATCGACTTCTGGCACCCCTAGCGTTACAATTTCTTTTTTGAGGCGTACCTTCATGCGCTCGAAGGGTGGAGAATCTGCCGTAGATTCTTTATACTCTAAATCGGTAAAACGAGGATCGGCGCAAAGAAACGCTAAAACTGCATCGATTCCATCGCGTGTTGCAGCAATTGTACCGTTAATTCCTTCAGCTGCAAGCAGAATTGTTCCCTTGACATTGTGCGTTAAGCAGTAAGACAACAAAGGCTCTTGTTTTTCTGCTGCGTCTGGTAAACTGACAAACTTATAAAACGTTGCAACAATTTGGGTCATTATCCTGACAACTGTTGAAATTTGATCGACAAGGTACTTGATTTAATTTTAATCTATAGGTTAGAATAGCAAAGGCGAGTCAAGCAAGCCACTTCTTAAATTTTCGGGGGTATAGCTCAGTTGGTAGAGCGCCTGCTTTGCAAGCAGGATGTCAGCGGTTCGAGTCCGCTTACCTCCATAAAAGAAACGCAACTTAAGATTAGTACCTATTTACATTGCTCATTTTAAAAGCTTGTCAGCGTTTGATTGGTGTAGACATCAATACTCCTCGCTATCTAATAGCGCAGCGCGAAAAACTTCCTAAGCAAATGGGTTCTCTTGCATTCGCCGAAAAGCAGGCATTGCTTGAGAAGATCTTCATCATGCTATGGAATCCGCCCTGCTAAAAAAATTAATTCTTCTGCGTTTAAATCTCATTTCTGTGCCAGCGATCGCTCTCTAATTTAGACAAGTATATAAAATCCAATACCAATGTTAGCTCACACTGAGTGTATTCCTTGTCTTTACGCGCTCGGCAAAGCAGCTGGCTTTTTACACAATTCACATATTATATTCGATCTTGACGAAAAAATCAACATTGAGTTATTATTTTGTGCGTAAAAAAAATCAATATAACTATTAACAATACACATGACGTGGCTTCCCTTCGCCAGTTATAACTTGTGGTCACTATTTGCACCAGCTGTTGGACAAGAAAACTGGCATTGCGACATGAAACGAGGTTTCACTAAAGCACGTGGAAAAGAAACAGCGATCGCACAAATATTAAAGCAAGATAACATTCCTCAGCGAATTGGTCATTTAGCACAAAGAGGAGTATACGAGTTTCATCAAGACCATTCAATGTTGAATCGCAGCAATGCAGTGCAAATAATCGCAGAAACTTTGCAATTGAATCAAGAAACAGAGCAAGTGCAAGAACGCGTAGACTTGATTTTGAGAAAATATCAAGAAAACCCTATCCTTAAGGATAAACACATCATTCATCTTACACGGGGTGATGAAGGATTCCCCCAACCAATTCAAATTCAACAAGGTAATTATTTATTCAATTTATATGCAGCAATTGATTGTATCTTTACAGAAGATGATATTTTACACATTTTAGATTTTAAAACGGGTAAAACAGATTTCGATCTTCGACAAGGATTTGTTTATCTGTTAGCAGTTAGTTATCTGTATCCACAGCAACCTGCGATTGCCTCGTTTTACAACTTAGAAACTGGTAAATGGTCAAAGCCAATTTCAGCAACAAGTACTCAATTAAAAGCAGTTCAAATTGAGATTGTACAAATTGCTAAAAAACATCAGAATGACCTCCAGAGATATCGAAAAAATATCGCAGCTTTTCATCAGATTTTTCCACCAAATCCTGGTAGAACTTGTCAACATTGTCAATTTAAATCAGCTTGCGAGTTTTCCGATGAGGTTACTGCATGACAGCTACTGTTTCACAAACTGAAACATTTTTAAGTGAAATTTTACCGCTAAGTATATCGAATCATAACTTGATGTGTTTCCGATTAACACCAGAAATCGATCGGGAATTAGGCAATAGATTTGCTTTTCGTTTTAGTTTAAAGCTTCCCAAAGTTGTCACTGTATGGCAAGAAGTATTTTGGTTAGTTGGAATCAAACAATTACCTAGTCAAAACAAGTTGCAAGAAGTACTAGCAGAAATTCAAGATGAGCTGCATAATGATATTGGCGATCGCGACTATTCAATTGAGTGGATACGTCAGCCGTCACCAACGCCGCTCATTCTGGCGCAGCTTGCTGTACAGATATTAAGAATAAATCGTCCTTTTGCTTCTACTTCTGTATTATCGCAAAATTTGGTAGAAGTTGTTCGAGAAGTAGACTTTTGGGCAGAAACAGTTGAATGGCTATTAGCAACACTACCAGCAATGACATTAACGATTTGTAGTAGTATTGTGCCTAAATGTGATTTAGCAGATTTCTTTAATAATCATCCATACAGACACGAACCAGAACAAACTTTAGTTGTGCTTAAAGTTCAAGAAATTGAGCATGGTAATACTTGTAATATTATTAGTATTACTGGAACCGTGGGAGAACAACGAGAAGAACTGTTAGCATTAGCTCAAGGTTCAGTCAGTAAAAGAAAGCTAGAAGAAGCATCAGCAGATCAACCTGTAGTTGCAGTGCAATTTGGTAAAAACAAACAGCGATTTCGCTATCCATTAGCCGCACTACGTCCTTGTGTTACGGCTGAAACGGCAGAGCAATTTCAAGTCGATTATGGAGAGTTACTTAAAAAAACAAAAGTTTCTAATCAAGAGCGACAAAACTTATTAAAATCCTATAAGCAAATTGCTCAAGGTACTTTGATTGCTTATGGTTTTCAACTAGAGCGTAGTATTAACAGTAGAGAGTATCCCAACTTATTTTGGCAACCAGCAACGCCGATTGAACAAACTCCATTGCTTTTTGGTAACGGATTTACGGGAGTGAGAGGCAAAATTCTTCAGGGATTATCTAAGGGTGGTGTTTATCGCCGACACGATGATTTTAGCGATGAATCAAGAAGTATTAGAATTGCAGCATTGAAACTTTGTGATTTTAAATTAAATCCTTTTTTAGAGGAAACTAAACAACGTCTCAAACAATATAAATTTGCTAGTGACATTGTTAATAAAAAAGCTTTAGAACTTCAAAACTTAGCGGGTGCTAGTTTAAGAGTAGAAGTTGAACAAGCTGTCAACGAACTTATCATAGTTCCATGTGATGTTGTTTTAGTATTTCTGCCAGAGAGCGATCGCACTGCTGATCGTGACGAAAGTGGCAGTCTTTACTATCAAATATACTCACAATTATTGCGACGTGGAATTGCTAGCCAAGTCATTTACGCTGATACTTTAGAAAGTGTTGATTCGAGAAATATACTAAACTCCGTTATTCCAGGAATTCTTGGCAAATTAGGCAATTTACCTTTTGTTTTAGCCCAACCATTAGAAATTGCAGACTATATTATTGGGTTGGATGTATCGAGGGTTTCTAAAGCAAAATTACCAGGAACGTTGAATGCTTGTGCCAGTATTCGTCTTTATGGCAGACAAGGTGAATTTATTCGCTACCAATTAGAAGACGCTTTGATTGAAGGTGAAGAAATTCCACGACGAATTTTAGAAAGTTTACTTCCTGTAGCTGAACTAAGGAATAAAACTGTTTTGATTTACCGCGATGGTTTGTTTCGCGGTCAAGAAGTTCATAATTTAGTTGAGTGGGCTAAGGCGATCAGTGCAAACTTTATCTTGGTAGAGTGTCTTAAGTCTGGAAATCCTCGTTTGTATAACTTTAATAAAACAAATAAAACAATCTCAGCACCAATACCAGGGTTAGCCCTACGACTCTCATCACATGAAGCAATTATCGTCACCACAAAAGTGCATTCTAGTGTAGGCTTAGCTCGTCCGCTGCGTTTAAGGGTACATCCGCAAGGATGTCAAGTCGCAATTGAGCGTATTGTCGAAACTACTCTAAAACTCACACTATTGCACTACGGAGCGTTGAAAGAGCCTCGTTTACCAATGGTTCTTCACGGTTCGGATCGCATTGCTTATTTACGATTAAACGGCATAAATTTTAGCGGGGTGTTAACGGGCGATCGCCAACCTTGGTTATAAAGTTTTTATATCTTATCTTCTTCACAAATTGTCAATTCTTTAGGCTGACAGCGTTGAATTACAACAATAATTCCTTTTGCGCCTTCACCATCGAGATCTTTCACATATCCTGGGTAAGCTGCTTTAGCTTCTTCGTTTGTTTCAAACGGTCCAAAATAATAAATACAGCGCGGTGAAAGTGTCGTTATTTCCACCCACCAGTTCGTAGCAGCTTGTTGCATTCTTACTAAGTAGCTTCTTTGTAGAAGTGAGATTGAGTTAGCGTCAAAGTTGTAACATTATTTAATCTACTACGGTTATGTTCCTCTGCTTCTGCCAAAAGAAAGAAACAGGGCAAGGAAAGCCCATTAAATTGAGATATAAGCGCTAAATTGATGAATAAAGACAAAAAATGCTTAATTATGCTTAGGTGGACGGGGAAGCTTAGAATTAATTGGTCCAAGAATTTGATTGAGCCGTCGTAATTGTTCTGCAGTTCCCATACAAATCATTAAATCTCCTGCCATTAACTGCGTATCTGCGGTAGGACCACCAATCAAAGTTCCATCACTGCGACGAATGGCGAGAACTAATGCCCCAGTTTGCGATCGCAATCGGGCTGCACCTAAACTTTGACCAATACACGGACAAGTATCAGGATCGAGTCGGACTTCTTCCATGTATAATTCGCGACCTGCACCCGTGAGAATTCCATCGACAAAATCCATCACTTGTGGTCTCAAAGCGGCGGCTGCCATGCGCCTACCACCTGTAATATAGGGAGAAACAACTGCATCTGCACCAGCACGTTGCAATTTTTGTAGCGCTTCTTGCGTACTAGCTCGTGCGATCGCCCGAATTTGGGGATTCAGTGCTTTTGCGGATAGTACAGTATAAAGATTTTCAGCATCAGAAGGAAGAGCCGCAACTAAACAAGTGGCACGTTCGACACCCACCTTCAATAAAACCTCATCAAGCGTAGCATCACCTTCAACGACGGTATAACCGAGTTGCTGCGCGGCTTGCACCGATTCAGGATCGGAGTCAACCGTCACAAAAGGAATCGCCTCAGTCGCAAACTCTAAAGCAATCTGCCGACCAGTACGTCCAAATCCACAGATAATATAGTGATCCGATAAAGAGTCTATCAATAGTCGCTGTTGCCGGAGTTGAAAACCAATTTGAAAATAGCCCTGAACCAAAGCATCAGTAAATCGATTAACGATGTAACCGATACTGATTACTCCCATGATAATCAGAGTTACAGTAAACAAGCGACCGCGATCGCCCAACGGACGAGTTTCACTATAACCAACAGTGGAGAGCGTAATCACCGTCATATACGCTGCATCTATCCACGACCAGCCTTCAATTAACCAATACCAGAGAGTCCCAACAAGGAGAACAACCCCAAGACCAATGACAGATAAAGTGAGTTCTCGGCGAATACGTCGATATTTCTGCTCAATTTCTGCTTGCGAACTAAACACATTAACTGTACTCACTAAGTTGAGCCGTATACCATTTTGGATTGAAAAATTGTGAATAGTTCATTAGCGATCGCATCAAGCCCACATCTTTCTTCCAAACGGTATTAGTATAGCGATTTTGACTCATACACAATACGATGTGGATGGCTCAATGCGATTACAGTAAAGTAAAACTGAAAGCTTCAATTAAACAATCTTGTAATGTATGTACTTATCGGTGGCGCAGGACTTGTTGGGTTAAGTTTGGCACAAAGATTGATCGAACTAGGACACACTGTTGCAGTAATTGATATCGATCCTACAGCTTGTCGTTATGCTCGCGAACAAGTAGGAGTCATGGCGTTTGAAGGTAGCGCAGTGAATACTGAAGTTCTACTAGAAGCTGGAATTCGCAAAGCCGACTCAGTAGCAGCCGTTCTAAGACACGATGCGTTGAATTTAGCGCTAGTAACGCTTGCCAAGCACTACGGAGTTCCCCACATTCTGACACGGATGCGCCATCGTGATTTTGCCGAACCACTGCGCCTTGTCGGAGCAAATCACATTGTCAGTACTGTTGAACTTGCGGTTTCCACAATGGTAAATGCAATTGAGTATCCGCAAGTCGAATCAATGATGCATTTTGAGCAAGGACAAATCGAAGTCTTAAAGCTTTCCATCCCAGAACATTGCAATGTTTCAGGGAAAAGCGTTGCAGAAGTTGCGCAAGATTCGCGTTTTCCGCGTGGATCTTTAATTATTGGCTACCAAGCGCATCCTCATGAAGACTTAAAGATTCCCAATGGCAGCACCATACTCGAACCTGGTTCCACCGTACTGATTGTGACCAAACCAGGATCATTACATCAAGTAATTGATTTCGTGGAAGGCTGCTAGCGATGTCTGAGAAAATATCCCGTTTTTTGGCAATCGCCGCCATGATTGTGCTGAGTGCGTGTACCTCATCGACAACGACACCACAGGGACAAGGCGATCAAACCTCCGCCAATCAAGCGCAACAGGTAATTTTAGATGAAAATTCTAAAATAGTTACTGGTCAAACGCTTTATGTCCCAGTATATTCGTACATCTATCATGACGATCAAAAACGACTTTTCAACTTAGCAACGACTCTGAGTATTCGCAATACTGATTTAGCAAATCCAATTATTATTACCTGCGTACGCTACTACGATTCGGAGGGTCAATTGGTTCAGCAGTATTTAGAGAATCCTATTCAACTTGCCGCCTTAGCTTCTACCGATTTTTTCATTAGTACATCTGACAATACTGGAGGTTTAGGCGCAAACTTTATTGTCGATTGGGTAGCTCAAACAAACGTTTCTGAACCAATAATTGAAGCAGTAATGATCGGGACTGGCTTTCAGCAGGGAATTTCTTATATTAGTCCTGCTAAGGTAATTCAAAATCAAACTAACTATACTTGCTCGTCAGCGCCTTAGTGACTAATAGCTAGTGGAAGAGTGATTGATGATTAACCTCTTGTCCCTCGCCTCTCAATCATATTAATCATCTTCAAGTCGCAGCAACTGTTCGTCAATCACTCTCAGCCGTTCTCGCACAACTTCCTCTGAGAGAATGCGTTTGCGCAATGCTTCGTTCAATGTTCCCTTTTCTGCTAAAAGCAAGCGGCGTCGAATCGCATCGAGTTTAGTATGGTCGTTACCAGTAATTGCGAACTGATCGGGACGGCGGTTATACAAGTTTCGCAAAGCTTTTTCTGCGCCAGCCACTCGCACCTGATACGTCGCGCGTAGTTCTTCATAAATTGCCTTGGGTAAAACTCCTCCCTTGAGTAAAGTTTCCAACTCATCTTGTGCAGCTTTAGCAGTCATAAGTTGGGCTTGTAACTCCTCGACGTGCTGTTGAGAAGAGGAAACCTGAGCAATTTTTAACCGTTTGACGATCCAGGGTAAGCTTGTTGCTTGAACTACCAACGATAACAATACAGCGCCAAACACCAAAGCAATTAGTTGCTCGCGTCCTGCCAATGCGAGCGGTAAACTCAAAGGAAGCGCCATCGAAAGCGAACCCTTAATATTGCCGAAAAATAATACGTGTTGCCAACGTAGCGGTACTGGACGATCAAACCATTTAACAATTGCCAATAGTGGATAAATTGTCAGTAGTCGTCCCGCTTGAAATGCTAAAACGGCTAAAAGAATACCAGGTAAAGTCTGCCAAAAGACCGTCAAGTTAATTTCTACACCAATCAACAGAAAAATAAACGTGTTGACCCCAAATCCTGCGTATTCCCAAAAACTCAATAAAGTAATGCGGCTAGAAGCCGAAATACTGCGCGCAAGTCCAATATTTCCAAAAATCAATCCTGCGACGACTACAGCCACAGCCCCTGAAACACTCAAAAATTGCCCAGCTTGAAACGTTCCTAAGGCTACGGCAACTGTGAGTAATATACTACTGAGAGGATCGTCTAAACGATTGAATAAACCGACGCTGAGGTATCCTAAGACTAATCCGACAACGATACCGCCTACGGAGACAACGAGTAACTCTTGCAGTCCTCCTAAAAAAGTGAACGAACCAGTAGAATAGGCATTCAAAATTAAGTTAAATAAAACCAGTGCTACCGCATCATTGAACAGCGTTTCTCCTTCCACAATCGTAGATAAACGAGAAGGGACAGGAATTTCTTTAAATACAGCCAAAACAGAGACTGTATCAGTGTTTGCTAAAATTACCCCTGCAAGTAAAGCTGGTATCCAAGTTAATTCCAGCCCAAATTTCAATAGAATGGCAATTATTCCTGCAGAAATTATTGCCCCTGGACCTGCTAAAAGTGCGATCGCCTTGAATGTGCTGCGTAAGCGACTAATGTCAGTGTTGATCCCCGCTTCAAAGATGAGAATGGGCAAGAAAAGATTTAAAACTAAAGCAGGATCTAAACCAAACTGGCGCGGTAAAATTTCAGTAAATACGAGTCCGGCTAAAACTAAGCCAGTTACATAAGAAACTCGAAATCGACGCGACAATAAAGCAACGCCGGTTGCAACCAATAATAGAATAATTAGCCCAATAACTAACTCAGCAACATTTCCTGGGGGCTGCAAAACAGTTTCCTGAATTGGTAAGTAATTAGTAGCCAAGCTGTGATTGTGGATGAATCGATGAACATTGTATTATAGTCACTGATGCAACTTATAATACTGACGCCAATTAGTCTAGCGATTGAAGTTGCAGCTAACCCAAAAATTCAAATAATGCCCAGTTTGATTGCCAAAACTCAGATAAAGTAGTGCAATATACTTAGTCTGTCTAGCACTCATTCAGTTTATAGGAAGAAGGAATTCACTTCACATTTTTTCCTCATTCCTTCTAAAATCAAGTGAATATCTGATTCAGATGCGACAAAAGATTTTGCAGAATTTGATTAAGCTGGCAAATAATTAAAAATTTTTGAGGAGTAACGAGTGAGTATAGAAACGCTTATTCAAGATCCAGCAATACCAGCTGAAGCAGGAGCGGTATTATCTGCTGCATACGATGCTGAGAGCTTCGATCAGTACGTGATGACAACTTACGGGCGGTTTCCTTTAGCTTTAGAGCGCGGATCAGGTTGTCGTGTTTGGGATACTCAAGGTAAAGAGTATCTTGATTTTGTAGCAGGAATTGCGACTTGTACTTTAGGACACGCACATCCTGCGATGGTGGAAACTGTGACACAGCAAATTCAAAAGCTGCATCATGTTTCTAACTTGTACTACATTCCCGAACAAGCGCAACTTGCTAAGTGGCTCATTGAGCATTCTTGCGCTGATCGCGTCTTTTTCTGCAATTCTGGTGCAGAAGCAAACGAGGGTGCAATCAAATTAGCACGGAAATATGCGCATCAGGTCTTAAAGATCGATCAGCCGATTATTTTAACCGCACACGCGAGTTTTCACGGGCGGACACTTGCAACAATTACCGCAACAGGACAACCAAAGTATCAAAAAGACTTTAGCCCACTTGTACCTGGTTTTCATTACGTACCGTATAACGATATTAAGGCAATCGCAGCTGCGATTTCTGAACTTGATGAGGGCGATCGCGCTGTCGCTGCAATTTTGCTCGAACCTCTCCAAGGAGAAGGCGGTGTGCGTCCTGGCGACAAAGCCTATTTCCAAGAAATTCGGCGAATGTGTGATGAAACAGGGATCTTACTTATTCTTGATGAAGTGCAAGTTGGGATGGGGCGCAGTGGTAAACTCTGGGGCTACGAAAACCTAGGGATTGAACCTGATATTTTCACTTCTGCCAAAGGTTTAGGTGGTGGTATCCCGATTGGTGCGGTGATGTGTAAAGCCTTCTGCAATCTGTTTCAACCTGGAGATCATGCCAGTACGTTTGGTGGTAATCCGTTTGCGTGTGCTACTGCCCTTAGCGTTTGTGAAACACTAGAACGTGAAAATATTTTAGAAAACGTTCAGCAACGTGGCGAACAACTCCGTGCAGGTTTGAGTGCGATCGCGGCAAAATATTCCGAACACATCACCGAGGTACGCGGCTGGGGTTTGATTAATGGTATGGAACTAAAAGCTGAGAGTTCATTAACTTCTGCGGATGTTGTCAAAGCGGCGATCGCTGAAGGTTTATTACTTGTTCCCGCAGGACCAAAAGTAATCCGCTTTGTGCCACCATTAATTGTCTCAGCACAAGAAATCGATACAGCATTGCAAGTTTTGGAAAAAGTGATGGGTAGTTGGTAATAGGTAATGGGTAATGGGTAATTGGAGAACTGATTACCCATTATTTAGCAGTATTTAATGATCGAATTTGTCATTAAAAACAATCATGACACTTATTCTTTCCGTTCTAGAATTCCTCAGCCAGCAGCAGGATATATCGACACAAACGTATGAAATTCCATTATACGATCCTACAGGACAGAGCCAAGGGTATCGGCGATCGCAAGACTTACGTCCTGGATTAAATCTTCTAATTGATAACTATACGCTACAGGAACATCTGATTGTAGACACGCGAGTCCCTAATTTACCAGATGAGGCGCACGGCTTAGAGTTTAGTTTCATGATTTGCGGTAATAATACAAACGAGCAAGTTCATGACGGGCAAAACTTTGTGGAGGTTGGCTGGAGTGCAGGAGGCTTTGTAGAATGGCAAGCAGGACAACAGATTTTAAAGCTTGATATTCACATCGGTCAACCGCTTTATGAATCAATCGTTGCCGCTTTAGCTGAACGTTCGGTTTCAATAAGTCGGGCAATCTCGCAGCAACAACACTACTTTCAAGTCAATACAACTACACCAACAATGCAACTAGTGTTGCATCAAATTTTTAATTGTCCTTATCAAGAATTGACAAGGGGAATATATCTTGAAAGCAAAGTATTAGAACTTGTTGCCTTAAGACTAGAGCAAGCAATGACAAAGCATTCTAAGTCAGATTGCAAGCGTTTGAAACCAGACGACATCGAACGAATTCATCACGCCAAAGATATTCTTTTATGCAATGCAGATAATCCACCGTCACTCGTAGATTTAGCACGACAAGTTGGTTTAAATGACTACAAACTAAAACTTGGTTTTCGCTACTGTTTTGGCACAACTGCGTTTGGATATTTGCATAGTTACCGCATGGAACAAGCGCGATCGCTTCTCGAACACAATCAACTTAGTGTTAAGGAAATAGGACAAAAAGTGGGTTATACCAACTCTAGACGCTTTGCGATCGCCTTCAAGCAACGATTTGGCGTTAGTCCGCAAGCATATCGTATGGGAATGCGATAGTCGAGCGAAAAAAATCCGTTTTGGTACTCAAAAAAATCCGTTTGTGGTTGGGTGTCAGTCGCAACATCACGCTCAATTAGCTGTAGTCTTATTAACAAGTTTTCTCAATTTCATCTGAAAATTTAACAGTGACAACAGCAAGGCTCCTCGGTAGCGCAACTAGAGGCGGCAAGTTTTTGCTGAGGTTATGATGTGGTGTGAAGGAATGCATAAAAGAGATTTCTTGTCAATTCTAGTTACGAGTATGGCGATCGCATTGAGTATCCCTGTGTGGAGTGATGTGGCGATCGCATCAGATTCAGTCGAATATACAACACAAAATCTCACTGTGGCTCAAGTGACAGGGATACGCATAAACCCTACTGCAACTGGAATCGAAGTGATCCTTGACTCGGTGGGGCAACTATCTTCGCCTACAACATCAGTTGCAGATAATACACTGATTGTCGATCTTCCCAATGCGGTATTGGCGTTACCTGATGGTGGAGAATTTCAGCAAGCTAACCCAACTGAAGATATTGCGCTTGTGAGTGTGACTCGTGTCAGGAATTTGGTGCGAGTCGCGATCGCTGGTTTAGATGCACCACCAGTAGTCGAGGTTAGCACCACACCACAGTTTACTCTCAGTGTGACTCCTAGCAGTAACACAGTAGCAGATGAAGAAATTGAAATCGTCGTTACAGGCGAACAAGAAGGCTATAACCCTTCACAAGCTGCGACAGCAACACGAACCGAGACTCCATTGCGTGATATTCCTGCTTCCATTCAGGTCATTTTGGAACAAGTGCTAGAAGATCGCGGCACAGTCGGATTGCGCGAGGCGGTACAAAACTTTGCTGGTGCGACATTAGATGGTAATTATGGCAACACCGGCGCTGGTTCATTAATTATTCGTGGTTTCTCGCAAGATATTACATTTAGAAACGGATTTCGCATTAGCAATTTTTACTCAATTCCTGAAACGGCAAACGTTGCCCAAACTGAGATTCTACGCGGTCCCGCCTCGGTGTTATACGGTCAAGTGCAACCAGGAGGAATCGTTAATATTGTCACCAAGCAACCTCTAGAGTCGCCTTATTATTCAGTAAATCTTCAAGCTGGACAATTTAGCTTTTATCGACCGACGATTGATCTTTCTGGTCCACTGAGTGATGACAATAGCGTATTGTATCGCTTGAACGCGGCGTATGAGAACTCTGGAAGTTTCCGCGATCGCGTTAATACCGAAAGATGGTTTATCGCGCCAGTTTTGCAGTGGAATATGAGCGATCGCACTTCGCTAACATTTGATTTTGAGTATCTGTATGATGACCCAGTATTTGATCGCGGCATAGTTACACTCAGCGATGGCTCATTTGTATTACCAATCAACCGATTTTTAGGTTATCCGCAATTAGATGACTTTGCAACAGAAGTTTATCGCGGCGGATTAACGTTTGAACATCAATTTAGTGGCAATTGGCGAATGCGTAATGCATTATCGATAAGTTCCATTGAACAGGGAGGGGCGCGATCAGATCTCGACGGCGGATTGATTGACGATCAGTTTATTCCCAGACAACTGAGAGATGATAACAGCATTGCAGAAAACTACGGTTTCCAAACCGACATCATCGGTAACTTTGCTACAGGTACGATTGAGCATCAACTCCTATTAGGTTTCGATTTCAACCGCGTTACAGACAGCTATAAATCAGAAGCTGTGAGTTTACCACCGCTAGATATTTTTAACCCTGTCTACGATATCGATGTTCCTACCGAACTTGAACCAAGGTACAGCGCCGTGACGCGCACTAATGCTTTAGGGCTTTATCTTCAAGATCAGATCGCGTTACTCGATAACGTAAAGTTACTCGTTGGCGGACGTTTCGACTTTACCGAACAAAATCAGACAATTATTCTCGATGACGCAAGTGACTCGCAGTCAGACACTGCATTTAGTCCGCGTGTTGGTATTGTCTATCAACCCATCGAACCGATTTCACTTTATGCAAGTTTTAGCCGATCATTTTTGCCTGTGATTGGTCGTGCTGCGGATAATTCTATATTTGAGCCTGAACGCGGAACGCAATACGAGGTAGGAATTAAAGCTGATTTAGCGACTAATCTTTCCGCGACACTTGCTGCGTATCATTTAACAAAAACTAATGTGCTAACTACCGATCTCAACGACCCAGATTTTTCGATTCAGGTGGGCGAACAGCGCAGCCAGGGAATCGAACTCAATGTCGCGGGTGAAATTTTACCAGGTTGGAACGTTATTGCGGCGTATGCTTACACCGATGCAGAAGTGACAGAAGATAACGAGTTACCTGTTGGTAGTCGGCTTGCCAATGTAGCAGAAAATACCGCAAGTTTATGGACAACTTACGAAATCAAAAATGGTAATCTTCAGGGGTTAGGATTTGGATTAGGGTTATTGTATGTAGGCGATCGCCCAGGCTCAGTAGCTTTCGATCCTCCTGATTTTAGACTGCCTAGCTACTTACGTACAGATATCGCTTTATTTTACCGACGCAATAACTGGCGGGCGCAAATTAATGTCCAAAATTTGTTTAACATCGAGTATTACCAAACCGCGCAAGGCTATGACATTGTGTATCCAGGTGCGCCGTTGAATATTGTTGGTAGTGTTTCCTTTGAGTTTTGATGTGAGAAATGGGTAATGGGTAATAGGAAATAGGGCTTCTTTTCAATTACCAATTACCAATCATCTATTACCAGTTACCAATTACCAATGACTAAATACCGCATCAAATTTTTGTTTTTAGGGTTGCTAGCAATTTTGTTTGTAACAGCTTGTAGTAGTCAATCGCCACCAACTGCGGTTTCAGTTGCATCATCAGGATGTCGCTTGGTGCAACATTCCATTGGCGAAACGCAAGTTTGCACTCAACCTGAAAAAGTCGCGGCGCTGAGTCCGCATATTTTAGATAGTATTTTGGCTTTGGGCGTGCAACCTGCTGCGTATGCTGAGACAGTGCAATTAAATTTACCGCGTTTTGACAATCCAACAGCACAAATTCCTTATTTAGGACATCGCATTACAACACAACCAGTTAATTTAGGCGATCGCCAAAACCCATCTTTAGAAACTTTAGTACAACTCAAACCTGATGTCATTATCGGAGAACGTTGGTTGCATCAAGACAAATACCAACTTTTCTCAAAAATTGCCCCAACGCTGCTTTTTGACGATACCAAAGGTGAGAATCAGCATTGGACAAATGATATTACAGGAATTGCCCAAGCGCTCGATCGTGAAGCTGCTGCAAAAAAATTACTTGCAGCATTTCCCCAACAGTTAGCAACTGCGCGTGAAAAATTGGCTCCTGTGGTTGCGGCGTATCCGCGCGTTCTTGTTCTTAGCACAAACCAATTAGCAAGTCAAGTTTCAGTCGCGCCTGATAGTACCGCAGGGGAATTAATGAATGCGATCGGATTTGAAATTGTTAATCCTATACCAACGACACCCGATACGTGGGCGCAGATTTCGCTTGAAGTTTTACCCACGATTGATACAGATTTAATTTTTGTTATTGGCTGGACAGAAGGTTTATACAACCCAGAAAAGGAGTTAAAGCAAGCATGGAGTCAGCATCCACTTTTAAAAACAATGAAAACTTTTCAAGAAAACCGCGTATTTTTTGTTGATTATCAGCTTTGGGGAAGTAATATTCGCGGACCAATTACGGATGAATTGATTTTGCAACAGTTACCCGAATTGTTGTTACCACTTCTTAGTAAAGATTAGCTTTCAGGTTCAATACCTTGCGATCGCAACTGTTCTCGTAAGCGCTCAATCGATTTTTCCGCCTGCTTCATCTGTATCTCCATTTCCTCAACTCGTTCCTCTGGTGAAGGAATCAACACGTTATCTGCTGTAAAGAAGCGTAATTTACGCTCATGCACACCCAAGTATAGCTCTAGTTGCTGACTCCATAATCTACCATCTTCTGTCGGTGCAATTTCTTCATACTGAGCATTTTGCAGATGAAATCCTTTAAATTCTAAACTCACTGGATCAAACCAAAAATATTCTGGCGTGCGAAACGTATCTTGATAAAGCTGTTTTTTCAACCCTTTATCAACAGTTGCTGTCTTATCCGACAAAATCTCGACAATCACATTAGGATATTTGCCTTCTTCATGCCACACTATCCAACTTCTACGGTCTTTTTTTTGCGTACCCAGGACGACGAAAAAGTCAGGTCCTCGGAAGTCACGCGATTTGAGTTGTCGTTCGTTGTAGTAAATCGTCAAGTTGCCAGAAACATAAAAGTCTTCTCGTTCGCGCCACCACCATTTGAGTAAACGAATTAATAAGTCAATCTGATCGCGATGAAAGTCTGTTTCCAAGGGCGGTTCATCACTTAATAAATCACTAGGAGGAAATTCAATGTCGTCTGCGATATCGTCAGCTAATAATGCGGAGGACACCTCCGCATCTGCTGCCATGTCAATATCCAATAATAAGGATTCTGGGGTAGTGGATTGAGACATGAATGTAACCCTCAAAACACGCTTCTATCTTATCAATAACCCTAATTAACGTGCGGATCTTTATCATCATTTGGCTGGGTCAACTTGTCTCAACAATTGGCAGCATTATGACAGGCTTTGCGATTGAAATTTGGGTGTGGGAGCAAACACAACAAGCAACAACATTAACGCTGTGGAGTTTTTTTACTCTACTGCCAAGTATCTTAATTTTTCCAATCGCAGGCATTATCGTTGATCGCTGGCGGCGGAAGTATTTGATGATCGTTGGCGATACTGTTACAGTACTGACAACAGTTGCATTTTTGCTGCTTTACACGAGTGCGAATTTGCATATCTGGCAGTTATATCTGATCGGTGCGATCGCCGGAGCATTTCAACAAGTCCAAGAACTCGCTTATTCCGCTTCAATTACCTTGATGGTGCCACAACAGCAGTATGTCCGCGTCAGTGGAATGCGAGCATTATCCGGTCGAGTTTCGCAAATTATCGCCCCACCTCTAGCCGGATTTCTATATTACGCGATCGGCATCGCAGGAATTGCAGTAATCGATATCATTACTTTTGGTGTTGCGATCGCAACAGTCATGTTTGTCGCCATTCCCCAACCCACTTCCCACTCCCCACTCCCCACTTCCCTGACACACTGGCAAGAATTGCAATTTGGTATTCGCTACATTCTCAACCGTCGCAACTTACTCGCATTGTTGGTTGTTAATTTGTTGTTCTGGCTACCGCACGATCTTGGTGATTCGCTCTATGCGCCGCTGATTCTCTCGCGAACGCAAAACGATGCCCGTATCCTCGGAAGTACAGCCGTTGCTGCGGGACTTGGTGGCGTTACAGGCGCATTGTTAATTAGTACGTGGAGGGGACCGAGCCAACGAATTGATGGTGTCTTGCGCGGCATGATCGGGGCAGGAATCAGTAAAATTGTGTTTGGCTTAGGGCGAGGAGCGCAAGTTTGGCTACCTGCACAATTCTGCTCCTCATTAAATTTTCCGATCTTGGGTAGTTGCGATACAGCAATTTGGATGACAAAAGTTGAGCCAGCAATTCAAGGAAAAGTATTCGCAGCACAGTCTTTGGCTTTGCAGGTTATTTCAGCGATCGCAGTTTTACTTGCAGGTCCCTTGGCAGATAAAGTATTTGAACCGATGATGCAATCTGAACATGTTATTGCACATCACTTAGGAAGTCTCTTCGGTACTAGTGCAGGCTCTGGAATAGCGCTTTTGTACGTGCTGTGTGCTGTGTGTATGTTTTTAGCTGGTTACACTGGTTATACTATACCAATTCTGCGCAAACTCGATACTCAGTAAGGATTGGTAATAGGTCGTGGGTCATTAAAAAGAATAACTGCTCCCTCTGCTCACCCATACACAACAACCTAAAATCAAAGGGTATTACAACTGATACCAAGCTGTTAGCGCGACAGCAAGCGCATCTGCAGCATCATCAGGACGCGGAATATATTCTAAGTCTAATTCTTGGGCGACAGCTTGTTGGACTTCGTATTTCTTGGCATTACCCCAGCCAGTGAGTGCTTGTTTAATTTGGGCTGGCGTAAACTCGACAAAAGGGATATCGTGCTGTGCTAACACCAGCATAATCACACCACGAGCTTGAGCTACACTAATCGTACTTGCCATTCGGTAGAAAAACAGCTTTTCAATAGCAACTAAGTCAGGTTGTGACTGTTCCAGCAAAGTATTTAAGTCTTCGTAAATCGTACACAGCCGCTTTCCCATCTCAACATTGGCTGAAGTTTGAATGACGCCAAAATCAAGCAATGTTAATTCTCGTTTAGTGATGACTTCTGAGTTGGTAGCTTTGGTAGCGATCGCCCCAGAGGAATTAAAATCTCGCTGCAAAGTTGCGCTAATTGTGCCGAATCCCAAAATAGCTAGACCAGGATCTATTCCTAAAATTCGCTTTTCCATACTGATTTCCTGATCGCCAGGTTGTTATTAACACCTAGTACCCAAATTGTGTAAAAGTAGATGCAACTTTAATGACAAAGTACTAGTCAAATACGGTGAATTCCATCGATATTACATGAAAATACATAAAATTATGAGTTCTCCTATCTCAATTAGAGCTATAAGTTAAGCTACTTGACAAAGTTAGATCGCCTACTAAAGTAACAAGGGTTTGGTATACATTTTGGTATCTCCCTGCTGAAGAGTCGCATATGCCGTTTGCTCCTTTCAAAACCTTACGAAGCATTAAGCAGGATTCATTCCATCGCGCCCCCCATCGAGTTGGTCAGTGGTTTAAGTGGTTAGCGCCTGGGCTATTTGTCAAACGCTGGTTACTTTTAAGCGCTGGTGGAGTGTTGTTAGTTGGCTTGGGTTTGGCAATTTGGGTCAAACTGACGCCTATTTTTTATGCATTGCAGTTAGCACAGGACATTGTAGGCACGATCGCTAATGTTGTTCCTAATTATATTAGCGGTCCGTTGGTGTTGCTCATCGGAGCTTTATTGATCTTCTGGGGACAAACCCGCACAGTAGGTTCGATTACTGAAGTACTAAGACCAGAAGGTGGCGATGAAGAACTCATCGATGTATTGTTAACACACCGCCGCTTGCATCGCGGACCAAAAATTGTCGCAATTGGTGGCGGGACGGGATTATCAACGCTACTGCGGGGACTCAAGGCATACAGTGCAAATATTACTGCGATTGTGACTGTAGCTGATGATGGTGGTTCTTCAGGAAGGTTGCGGCGTGAAATTGGGGTTCTTCCCCCAGGAGATATTCGTAACTGTTTAGCTGCCCTTGCTTCCGAGGAAAAACTTTTGACAGAACTGTTTCAATACCGCTTTCGGGCTGGTGATGGTTTAGTTGGTCATAGTTTTGGCAATTTATTCCTCACCGCAATGAGTGAAATTACTGGAGATTTAGAACAGGGAATCGCAGCAAGTTCTCAAGTACTTGCTATTCGCGGACAAGTTTTTCCTGCAACGCTGAGTGATGTGCGTTTATGGGCAGAATTAGCAGATGGTCGTCGCATTGAAGGTGAATCTAATATTACCAAAGCAGGGGGCTGTATTCTCAAAATTGGCTGTACTCCCGCCGAACCGCCAGCATTACCTAAAGCACTCCAAGCGATTCATGAAGCTGACTATATTATTATTGGTCCTGGAAGTCTTTATACAAGCGTCATTCCTAATTTATTAGTACCAGAAATTGCGCAGGCGATCGCGGCACGCTGTAAAGGAGGAAAAACACCTGTTCCTTGTATTTATGTGTGCAACGTGATGACTCAACCAGGAGAAACACAAGGCTATACAGTCTCCGATCATATTCGCGCGATTGATGCTGCGTGTGGACAAAAACTGTTTAGCGCAGTCTTAGTTCATAGAAGAACTCCCTCAGAAAAAAGCCTTTTACGCTACGCACAAGAAAACTCTCATCCTGTATTTCTAGATCGCGATGTTGTCGCCCGCTTAGGAAGGCGAATTGTTTTAGCAAATGTGATGGACGAGGATGAAGAAACAGGACTGGTGCGACATAATCCCCAAGCATTAGCACGAGTATTACTACGATGGTATGGTCGCGCTCATAGATAAGCTTCTAATTGGCTTGCACAAGTATTATTAGATATGACCTCTAACCTTGCACTATGGAGTTTTATATCTACCAGCTCTTTTATAATAATTATCAAATTTAATATTGGTTATTTTTATAATATCTACCGAGGTTACGCGCTAACTTATGATAGTTGATTATTTTAATTTTATCCTTACAGATACAGAAGCTACAACACATTTAGGTAGTTTATTAGGGCAATATTTAAAGGCTGGAATTGTAATTTTATTAGAAGGCAATTTAGGTACTGGCAAAACAACTTTAGTTCAAGGTATTGGTAAAGGATTAGGAATTACCGAATCAATTGTTAGCCCTACTTTTACTTTAATTAATGAGTACACAGAAGGACGCTTACCACTTTATCACCTAGATTTGTATCGTCTAGAACCTGAAGAAGTTGCTGCATTGCACCCAGAAGTTTACTGGGAAGGTATTGATGTGGATTCGGGCATCACGGCGATTGAATGGGCAGAACGCTTGCCTTACTTACCACAAAGTTATATCAGCATCCGTCTCAGTCATCATAATCTTCATGGTCGTCAAGTAGAATTGTCTGCTGTTGGCGTTCAACTCAACTTCTTGGATTTAACTAAATGAAGATACATTTTTATTGCTGTAGTAGAGCGATCGCCTTTTTAATCTCATACTAATATTATTTATCACTTTTGATAGATGCAAATATTTTATTTTAAATTTATTAGCTATTCGCTCAATATTATCTAAAAACTGTTTTTGTAAAGTTCTATTTAGTTCGTTGATTTTACCTTTTAAAATGGCTTACAAGAGATATATAGGTAGAAATTATATTTCTATCTTTTATATGTACGGTTTATTAACTTGCATAAGACTTTTAGTAAGTTTGGCATTAATCCAGGAAGTATAAATGCTATGTTCTGTGGTCTATTTATGCTCATGAACAACAATTATACTATCCGGAGTAATCCATCTTAACTCAATTAAGAGAAGTTAAGAGATAAATGCTGACATAATCTTAACTTTAAGGTACTAGTCTACTAGTTAAGTTGACTTAACATAAAGGAGTTGTTAATGCTACATTCACACTATATTTGCATCTAATAAGTTTGATTTTCTATATTCTATTAGCTGAGGTTTGGGCTTTCGAGCTTAAACCTATAAATTCTGCTAAAAGTTTGGTTATCTTAATCTAACCTTGCATTTCTAGCTCTATCTTGCCTAGAAACTAGAAACTTTATTATCCCTAATTTTTTAGGGAAGGTAGATATCTGCTACCTATCTAACTTCTCTGCCTTTTTGAGATTGGCTTACTGCTATCTCTATAGCGACTCTTAGGTACAACTTTGCTACCTAGGAACACGTTGCTATTTATTAAATTCCGATTCTATTTCTAACACGACATCAATCTGCTGTCAAGTCCAGCGGAAGGGGGTGCATGTGCGACTTCATAAACTGCTAAAAATGCTGTTATGCTTTGGCATAGCAACACTAGTTTTCAGTCTTACAACTAAGGTTAGCCATAGTTTTACTAACCAGGTAAATTCTACAATCAAGTTTCAGGATTCTACTGCCAATGCTGGAATTATGTCAACTAAGGATGAAACTCACGGTGTTTCTTGGTTAGATTTCAACAGTGACGGCAAGCCTGATTTATGGATTACGCCTCATGGATACAGAAGCCCAAATGAGCCTAAAGGAGCAAAATTTCCTAGTCTTTATCTCAATATGGGTGGTGGTAAATTCAAAAATATCATTTCGCAAGTTTGGCCCCAACGTGGCGTGACTGGTGATTCGCATGGTTCAACTTGGGGTGATTTTGATAATGATGGCGATCCTGATTTATTTGTAGTAACAGGGGCACGGGCTGGCTATGGTCAAGAAAAAAACTTTTTTCTTGTTAATAATCAAGGAAAGTTGCAAGAGCAAGCGGCGGCTTGGGGTTTAGATTTTCCTTTAGGCAGAGGTCGCGCACCGCTGTGGTTGGACTGGAATAAAGATGGACTGTTGGACGTTCTGCAGTTAAATGATATCCGACCAGATGGAAGAGCACCCAGTACCTTATTCAGACGACTTCAGAGTGCTTTTCACAATGCTAATGCAGCGGTTGGTTTACAAACAAACCACGCTTCAGACTTTGCCCAACTTGCTGATGTGTCTGGTGATGGCAATCAGGATATAGTGATCCATAGTGCAGCCAAGTATCCACAGAAAATATACGATACTACAACACTACCTTTTCGCGATATTACTGGTAGATTACCCGCTCATCAGTTTACTTCAGACTCAGTTATTGCTGACTTCAACAACGACTCGTACCCAGATGTTTTTCTACCTAGAAATCGTTTAATTCGCGTTCCTAGCGTACATCAGACAAATGCAAATCTAGCATTGGCGAAGCTAGTAGCTTTCCAACGGGAAGTAGGAGTCAGTTTTAAGACGAGTGGAAACGTTACATTTGATTTCCGCACTTCACCTGTAGGAGAAGGACCAGTAGATATAAGTCGTCCAGAGATCTTCATTGGTTCTCAAGGAAGACAACCAGGGAAGTTAGGATTTTCGCTATCGCCACAAGATTCAACAGTTAGAGGAATGAAACCACATACTGCCGGTGTTGATGCTGGCTTATATATTGGCTACACGCCAGCTACTCAGACTTGGACAGTGCGGCTTTCTTCTCCTCGGTATAAGTTAGTTCATTTAGTCATAGAAACGGCTCAACCAATGTCTAACTTAAATCGAATTGGTTTTGGTCAACTTAATCTATCCCAATTCGATTTACCAGATGTGTTACTTCTTTACGATCCCAAGACTAAACAATATGTTAATCGCACACAAGGATCTGGTATTGGTAATCCACTGTTAGCACACTCTGTTGTTGCTGGAGATTTTGATAACGATATGGATGTTGATTTGTACGTCTTACGGGGTTATGAATCTTACAGCTTACCAAGTGTTCTGTATGAAAATCTAGGTAATGGAACTTTTAGAGTCGTTCCTAATGGAGGTGGTGCTGCAGGGCGTCATCCAGGATTTCATGTTGTTACTCAAATGACAAAAACTATCTTTGGTCCATGTGTTGCAGTAGCAGATTATGACGTTGATGGTTTTTTGGATTTGTTTATGGGTAGTACTGTATTAAGAGCTACACAGAAAACTTATACAGGAACTCCACATCAACTCTTCCGTAACCTTGGCAATAAAAACCATTGGGTGGAAATTGATTTACAAGGGATAGCATCTAATCGCGATGGCATTGGTACTAGAGTGTTACTAACAGCAGGCGGTGTCACTCAAGTGCGAGAACAGGGAGGAGGAATGCACTTGTATGGTCAAGATCATCAACGCGTTCATTTTGGGCTAAAAAACAATACCCTCATTGACCGAATTGAAGTTTATTGGCCTTCAGGAGTTGTTCAAAGAATGTACAATCTCCCTGTTGATCGCGTTATGAAGATTGTTGAAGGTAATGGCATGTTGAGACGCAGTGGATAATCTTAATCGAGTTTTGATTAGAAGCGGTTAGGGAGTTTTGAATGCGTGAGTTTTGAATTAAAAGAATTTTCTTAACTCAATACTTCACTACTCAAAACTCATAACTTTCTTAAACTCATCACTCTCTATTGGCGAGCATCAAACCGCAATGCTTCGCCTTTAACGTTTGTATCAAGCTTGCCTTTGTTGTATGCAATCTGACCGCCAACAATTGTCGTTACAGCCCATCCTGTAAGTTCCCACCCTTCAAAAGGACTCCAGCGACACTTGGTTTGTAACTCTTCGCGCAAAACGGGGTGATAAGTGTTGAGATCGACTAAGACAAGATCCGCATCATAACCAGCAGCGATCGCACCTTTATTTGGGATACGGTAAGCCTTAGCAACTGCAGTAGACATCCAATGTGAAACTTGCGCTACTGTACAACGCCCTTGCATAGCTTGCGTCAGCATTAACGCTAACGATGTTTCTACTCCTGGCATTCCTGAAGGTGTATTCGGATACTCTTGCGCTTTTTCTTCTAGAGTATGCGGTGCATGATCGGTCGCAATAAAATCAATCACACCATCAAGTAAAGCTTGCCACAATACTTCGTTGTCATGGGGCGATCGCAGTGGTGGATTCATCTGTGCCAAAGTACCAATCTGGGCATAAGCATCAGTATTCAACAATAAGTGCTGTGGCGTGACTTCTGCTGTTACCCAACTTGGTTTGTCCTGACGCAACAATTCGGCTTCGTCACCGGTTGACATATGCAAAATATGTAATCGTCGCTGATATTTTTTAGACAGTTTTAACGCAAGTTGTGTCGCATTTAAAGCTGCTGTAACATCTTGAATTTGTGAATGAATTGCTGGATCTTTAATTCCAGCAAACTCTTGTCTTCTTTGATTAATTCGGGCTTGATCTTCTGCATGAACTGCAATTAAGCGATCGCCTTGCGCAAAAATTTTCTCTAGGGCAGCTTCTTTATCGACTAATAATTGACCGTGCATCGAACCCATAAAAATTTTAATTCCTGGAGTAGGATTTACTGCGAGTAAATCAGGTGTATTGTCTCCAGTAGCTCCGATAAAAAAGCCGTAATTTACCAAGCACTTTTGCTTTGCCCGTTGGAGTTTATCATCCAAAGCTTGCTGATTGGTAGTTAATGGGCGAGTGTTAGGCATTTCTAGAAAGGAAGTGACGCCGCCTCTCGCACACGCGCAGCTTGCAGTAAATAAATCTTCTTTGTGTTCTAAGCCTGGTTCGCGAAAATGGACTTGAGGATCGATAACACCTGGCAACAAAGTTAAACCTGATGCGTCTATTTCAGTAAAATCTGTTGCATCCTCTGGTGGTCTAATTCCTGGTGCGACTTGCGCAATTTGGCGATCGCGTATCAGCACATCCCCACTCAAAAAGTCACCATTAGGTAAAAGAATTTGGGCGTGGCGGATTAAAAGATTTGTAGATGACATGACAATGCAGAAGGAATGGAGTTTAGTGTGATAGGTGACTATACTTTGAAAATAGCAGAACTTACATAAAAACTGACCAAATAGCACATATATAGCAGAGGTCAGGGATCAATGGTCAGAGTCAAAAGATAGTTAGAGCAGCAAAGATTAGATTGCCCGCAAACTTACAAGACAATAATTATAAGCTTTTAAGTAATGTCCTAACCACATTAACCATCGCTACACAAGTTGTTTGGGCGCTCCTTCGTGACTATCTTCTTCTACAGTAAAACCACACAACTATCATGTTTTTCGTTCAAATCCTAAAAATTCAACAAAACTTTTCAGGATACCAGTGTTACATTAATGTAAGCTTTTTCTAGTTAGAATTAATAAATCAAAGTATTTTCGCTCGTTAGATTAGTTATTAACATCTTTCCGTTGTTTTAATTAAAGCTCTATGTCTCGTGTGCCAGATCAAGCATCGAATAAAAATTCGCGACAAGAAAACGAAGGTTCTTGGATCGGTGAACTAGGAAGAACAATCTTTTTGAGTATTATTCTTGCGTTAGGAATTCGTACCTTTGTAGCTGAAGCGCGTTGGATACCTTCTGAATCGATGCTACCAACGCTACAAAAGTATGACAAGTTGATTGTCGATAAATTGAGTTATCGCTTCACGAACCCACAACGAGGAGATATTGTCGTATTTTCTCCCACTGAAGGGATTATTCAAGAAAATCCGAATCTCAAAGATGCTTTTATCAAAAGAATTGTAGGGCTTCCAGGAGATAAGGTAGAAGTTAGAGGTGGACGAGTTTACATTGACGACCAGCCGTTACGAGAGAACTACATTGAAGCTCCTCCTCAGTACTTGTATGGACCTGTGTTCGTACCAGAAGACTCTTACTTAGTCCTGGGTGATAACCGAAACAATAGTTATGATAGCCATTTTTGGGGCTTTGTCCCGCGCGAAAACATCATAGGACGTGCAGTAGTCCGCTTTTGGCCTCCTAATCGAGTAGGGGAATTAAACTGAGAAACTATCAATGTCTTTTAGATACTTGGCAATACAACTGCTGATCTTAAGACCCGCTCCTTGGTTATATCTGACTAATGTGAGTAGATTGGCTACGATAGCTAAGTTCGGGCAACGGCGATCGCTCTACTAGTTTGAGGGTGAATCTGGGCGCTTTCCAGAATTTGCTCAACTCTTTATTCGCAAGCTAGAAAAACCAGGAATTGAAGCAGTTAGTCAATACTTAGACTCGCAACCTCAACTTAAACTAGCAGATCCAGAAGTTGCTGCTCGAATCTTTGTGGGAACACTCGTTCATTTCGTCCTTATTCAAAAAGTCCTGCATGGTCAAGATCTTTTACCGATGGAACGCGATCGCTTAATTAATGGAGTGCTTGACCTGATTTGCCGTTAAACTGCTTAGTTCAATCTCACAGCTAACTATAAAAGTCTTCTTGTGACAACCAAGTTTGGACAACACGACCAGTTAATGTTTGTCCCAACCAAGGGGTATTAGTAGAAAGCGATTTTAGTGTTTGTGGCTCTACCGCCCACTTCTGCTGAGGATCGAAAAGAATCATTTCTGCAGCGGTGTTAGGAGAAATAGTACTAGGTCTTTGTTGTAAACAATGAGTCGGATAAGTGCTGAGACTGCGCCATAATTCAACTGCTGACCATTCACTCGTTTCTACAAGATTTTGCCACAGCAAAGGTAAGGCTAACTCTAGACCAATTGCGCCAGGAGGAGCTTCAGCAAAAGCAACGGTTTTTTCTTCGTAGGTATAAGGAGTATGATCGATAGCGATCGCATCTATAGTTCCTGAACGTACCCCCTGACGTAGTGCCTGAACATCGACAGTATTGCCCAAAGGTGGTTCTAATCGCAGATGCGGATTGTAACTTTTTATCGCTTGAGTATCGCGGAGCAAGTGCATCCAAGTCGTACTTGCAGTAATTGGTAAACCTCGTGCTTTTGCCGCCTGAATTAATTCGACACTGCGTGCAGTCGAAACCCGCATAATATGTACCGGAGTACCAATCGCAGCGACAACTTCCAGAATAGCAACCAATGCAGCAGTTTCAGCGATCGCCGGATTTCCTGGCAATCCAAAGCGAACTGATTGAGTACCTTCGCGCATCACACCATTGCCTGCCAAGTGCGAATCACACGCCCAAAGCGCAACAGACTTGTTGATTGGTTTAATGTATTCCAGCAAGCGCCGTAGTAGTGCTAAATTTTCAATCGCGCGACCATCGGCAAAACCGACTACATGAGATTCGCTGGCTAACTCTGCTAATTCGGTCATTTGTTGACCTTTAACACCAAGCGTAAGTGCTGCCCAAAAATTAATCTTAACTGCGGCTGCTTTTTCTATCTGTTGTAGCCGAGTTAACACTGACAGGTTATCAATTGCAGGCATAGTATCCGGCAAAATATGCAATCGAGTAAAACCGCCAGCCGTTGCAGATGCAACTAGCGATCGCCAAGTCTCTCGTTCTTCAAAACCTGGCTCACCGGAGTGGCTATACAAATCTACCAATCCAGGTCCTAATACAAGCCCGCGACAACTACGCACCTGCGTATCTGTTGGATAATCAGAAATATTTTCCTGTAATGCTTGAATAACACCATCAGCAACTAAAACATCAACCACCTTATCGGTATTCGATACAGGATCAATTACTCGAACTTGTTGTAGTAGTTCACTCTTCATGAATTTTACTTGGATACAGATTGCTCACCTGACACCAATTACTCAGTACTTTACAACGCCCCTGCGGCAGTTTTATCAAGAACACCTCCACCAAGATGAGTTGTGATATTCATGGCTTGCAGTACAGGTAAACCTGCTGCACCTTGCGGATAGTCAATTACACTAACAGCCCCATTTCCTTGACGGAAGTTCCAGAAATGAGCAGGTGATAACCCTAAAACGTGACAAAGTAGCACTTTATTTGTCGCATCATGCGCTACGACTAGTGCAGTAGTTTGACTTGCTGCTGAATCAAGAATACTCCGCCACGCAGCGACACTACGTTGCCAGACTTGCTGTAAATTCTCGCCTTGGGGCATTTGGACTTCTGCTGGTGCTGTCCGCCATTGATGTAATTCACCTGGGAAAGCTTGCTCAATTTCTGCTTCTAATTTACCTTCCCAAAGTCCGTGATTAATCTCTTGGAGATCGGCATGTAAGTGCAGTTGAATTTTAGAATGATGCTGCAAAATAATCTCCGCTGTTTCTTTAGGACGCAGCATCGGGCTACTGAGTGCAAAATCTAGTTGGACATTTTTTAGAAATTCTGCAGCTTTTTGTGCCTGTTGCCGACCACGATCATTAAGCGGAACATCGATTTGCCCCTGAAACCGTGTTTGGCGATTCCATTCAGTTTCACCGTGGCGAACAAGTAGAAGGCGCTGCCCTTGATGATTTGGTCGTAGTGAAGGTAAAACTTCACCTAAATGAGCAGTTTGATTGAGTGATTCTAGCTGTACCGCTCCCCACTTGCTGTCTTTTTGATGTGAGGGAGTCGCCGGATCAAAGTTTAATACTGTGACATTACAGTTCGATTGCTGTATCGAGTGGTAACGTTGAGGTGAAATTCCTAAAGCAGTACTAATCAAAGCGCGGTTAATGCCATTGTGCCCAACGATGAGAATTGTTTCTCCTGCATGACGCGGCAAAGTTTCTTCCCAGAATTGCTTTGCCTGTTCGTACAAACTGAGGATTGGGAAATATTCGTTGTTTTCACGCGATTGAACTACCATGACAAGTTGCTCTGGATGTTCATGCCACAGACGGTAAGCATCAGGAAATTTCTCACGTACCTCAGATGAAACCATTCCTTCCCATAAAGGCAAATCAACTTCCATCAAGTTACTGGAAGGTTGGGGCTTTAGTGATGTAGCCAAGCTGCAGATTATTTCTGCTGTGTGTTTTGCTCGCTGTAGGGGACTCGTATAAACGGCAGCAAAATTTAAGTGACTCAGCGCAGCACCAACTTTACGAGCATCGTTTTGCCCTTTTTCAGTTAAAGTTGACACATCACTACGACCCTGAATGCGCTTTTCAGTGTTGTAGCTGCTTTGACCGTGACGCACAATGATTACACGAGTGGTCAATCTAGTTATCCTCCAACAGCACTTCTGTTACCTAGCTCACTGCATTCGCAGCACAGGCAAGCCAGCGTTATTTTAACGTGCGATGAACACTTGTTAACAAGAGAATTAGTGATTAGTGGTTAGTTTTGAATTTTGAGTTTTGTTAGCGTAGCGGTGCCTTAGCACGTTTTAAATTGAAGAATTTCTTAACTCTCTTAAACTCATAACTCAGTACTCAACACTTCACGACTCTTGTGTCCCCTGCCTCTCTCAATCCTTGCTATCATTCCACAAGGGTGCGAATCGCGCTCTCAATCAGGCTGTAATGGGAGGATTGATGACAATTAAGCGGATCATCTTAAGTTTGCTAACAGTAGTTGCAATCTTGTTTGCTGGTGCGTCTTTGTGGGAAAGCTGGCAACAACCACAAATTCAAAGTCGTTTGGAACTGTACCAAGCAAATTTACTTTTACATGCGCAAGAGTGGCAACCTCAAGGCGATGACAGCGCGAGTCTCAGCAATGCCCGCAGTGCTTTACTCGGAGAACAACCGCTTAATTCCGCATTAGAGCAATATCAAGAAGCAAGAACATCGGCGCAGATTAACTTAGACAAAGCTAACAATCAACTTAAACAGGTGCAGTCGGAACCTGTAACTACCCCTGCGACTCCTAAGCCACAGTCAGAAATTGCGCCGATTACCGATACTTCCCGTCTGCGCCAGCAGCAACAATTGCAACAATCCCGCGCTCAGTTGCAACAACTAATTGCTGAATTAGATCTACGGCTGGGACTTCTACAGGTACAGCAAGGACAAACAAATACCGCAATTCAAACTTGGACAAACTTTCAACAGCAAGTTAATAATCAACAGCAAGCTGTGCTCGCCGAAACTGCTACTGTTTTGATTGGACTTTGGAGCGATCCTCCTCGGATAATACCCGATGCAGAACAACTACTTCAAAATAACTTGGATGGTTGGTTTCGCTATCGTGCTCTATCTCAACTTTATCAAATCCAGCAACGCCAAGATACCCTGACACAATTACAAGCAACGGAACAAGCAACAGCGCAGCAAGCTTTAATCAAACTCGCATTTATCGGGAGTTTACCAGCTTTCGGTGGCATAGTAGGTATTGGGTTACTGCTATTTTTATGCGCCCAGCGCTTATTGAAAGGCAAAGATGCGCTATTAGCACAAAATGAAGATGCGCGTTGGTCAACTCCTTGGACTGGTGAAACTGTTTGGCAGGTGTTTATTCTCGGTTTTTTCTTTATGGGTCAAATTGTTGTCCCTTTGGGATTTGCGCTACTGCAAATTAGACCACCTTCAGGTTCAGGCGTGCGCGTTCAGGCTTTTTATATTTTGACAACTTACCTAACAGTAGCTTTGGGTGGGTTAATAGTGCTAGTTTTATCGATTAAACCCTTTTTTCCCTTGCCCAAAAATTGGTTTCGCTTTGACTTACAAGGAAATTGGTTTTTATGGGGATTAGGAGGTTATTGTGCTGCATTACCACTAGTTGTGATTGTGTCACTGATTAATCAACAAATCTGGCAAGGGCAAGGAGGTAGTAACCCGCTATTATCTTTAGCATTGCAGGCACAAGATCAAGTAGCACTGGCAATTTTCTTTTTCACCGCGGCGATCGCCGCGCCAATCTTTGAGGAATTACTGTTTCGTGGTTTTCTTTTACCCTCGCTGACACGCTATGTATCTGTTTGGGGCGCAATTGTTCTTAGTTCGTTGCTGTTTGCGGTTGCACACCTTAGCGTCGCCGAAATTTTGCCGCTGACAGTTTTAGGAATGGTCTTGGGTGTTGTTTATACGCGATCGCGTAATCTCCTCGCACCGATGCTACTCCATAGTCTTTGGAATAGTGGCACTCTTCTTAGTCTTTTTATCTTAGGTAGCAGTTCTACTTAAGTTGGATGAAAATAAACGTCACTTAAGCGCTGTTACCGGTCAATAGTCAGTGAAACAACAATCTTAACCATGAACCCGCATCAAACGTGCAGTTAATAATAACGCCCACTTCCTTAGTAGTGTATCTCTAATCGTAAAACATAACGCCCTAGTTGCACTTGTGACCACAATTCATACTCAATTCGCAGTTGCTGCGGTAAGGGATGACTCACTAAAGTTAACTGCTTAGTAAAATTACGCAGTTGCAGCATATTTTCGCTACCTTGAAAAAATCCGTTTCCTAACCAATAGCGGCTAGTTCCGTAAACTCCACGTTCCCAAAAGTGACGATAGCAAACTTGGTTTTCTGCTTGTCTAGTCATAATCACTCTATAAGGTGAAATTTCAAACCAAAGAAGACTGGGGCTAGTGGATGGATGCAGAGTTTTCCTTGAAGGTTCTGAGATCAAAAGATGAAAACTTTCACGATCTTTTTGTTCTAACGTAGCTGCAGTTTGCACAACGTACCGTAAGGGTAAATCTGTAGAAATGAGTGAGAGTGATACTGGTTGACGGTAACGAGTCAGCATGAGCAAAAAGACCGCATGGCTAGTACAGCGCTAGTTTATCTTGAACAAGACTTATACAACTGTTCTTAAAGCAAAGCTTAATACCATTACACCTAAGCACGCAGGATGAACATCAGGTGTATGTAAAATGTGTTGCAACAATTGTTAATTACGATGCTTTGAAAAAGATTTCGTATGGAGAACAGAAACATTGCATAAAACCTGATGGCAGAATTGGCTCAATACCAGGAACTACACTAGAGTACTGCGATTGATAAGCTTCTAAAGCCTTAATTTTTTTGTTAATGACATTATTAATTGGTAATCTATATACGTTGGCAAGCTCTACTGATTTGAAATCAAGTTGATGTGGTACCCAACGCGTCCATACAGGATACTGCAACACTTCAATAGGTAAGTTTGATTTTTGCACTGCAGCTTGTACTAAAGCATAAGTCTCTTTATGGTCAGGGTGAATATCTTGTTTATAGGGTATGTACACCTCTTGCGGTTGGCGATCGCGTAACAACTGTACTAGTTGATCAATAGTTTGCTGACGTTCTCTAGCAGATAATTGCAATAAACCACCATCAGGTTTACCAAGAAAGTGAATTGCAGATGGCAAAACACCAAGAGTTCTAAGGGCGGCGATCGCTTCTTGTTGACGAGTTTGTACTAACTGATCGGGGCAAATTTGCGGATAATCTGCATAGGATGCCCTACCATCTGTTAAAAATACAACATCTAAGGGAACTCCCTGCTCGCACTTTAAAGCAATTGCGCCACCACAACCTAATGTTTCATCATCTTGGTGGGGTGCAAAGACGATTGCTGATTTTTGATTTGAGGCGATCGCTTTGCTTTTCTTATACAACCACCATAAATAAATAAATCGAGATTTTAAGAGTAACCGCTGTTTGATTTTTTGATAGTATTTGTTAACCAACATATTTTCTAGTTAGCTGTAATAATTTTTACTTCTTGGTTGTTCTTCGGCAGTACATTATTTTTAAATGTCATATTCTGAGAATACTTAATACTTCCTTTTAAAAGTCCAATATTCCAACCAAGTATCCACACCCATTCTGCAAATATACTTTTATTTTTAAGGTGAAAGATAATTTTTATGGGATATAATAAGACCTTTATTAGATAACCAAATACTACAAAATTACTAACTGAAACGCCATATAGTAAGCGGAGGTAGATATGGCTTTCAGCCCAATTTTTTCCTTGTTTATGAATATCTTTTAATGTATGGCGCAGGCGAATTTGAGCTACAGCATCTTCAATAAAATGCAGTTGAGTACCTGTTAGTTGAACCCTGAAACAATAGTCAGTATCTTCGGCATATATTAAGTTTTCGTTAAATCCGCCCACAGCTTGATGTAATACTTTTTTAATACCAAGATTTCCACTTCCAGCAAAAGGTAGATAAGGTGAAAACTCATACTGCGAAAGTCCAGCTTTTTGAACCTGAAAGATCTCGCTGTTAATTAGCCATGACTCGTTGAGTTGAGTGTAATCAAATCGTCCAGCTACAAAATCATACTGCAAAAGTGCTTCTCCCATTGCAGTTAGCCAGCCTGGTTCAACTCGATCGTCTGCATCACAAAATAGTAGTGCTTCTCCAGTTGCAGCTTTTACACCAGCATTGCGTGCATAAGCAGCACCAGGGCGATCGCTTGCATAAATTAACCGGAGGTTTGGGATTTGTTTTTGATATTTTTCAACAATTGCAACTGAATTATCCGTGGAGCCATTATCAACAACAATAATCTCCCAGGCATCTTTCCATGTTTGATTTGCCAGTGCTTCTAATTGCACAGCAATTGTTTCTGCTGCATTATAACAAGGAATAATAACACTTATATTCATCTTCTTTTAATTAAACTAATTTGCTTTTTTTTACTTAGTAAGTATATTTTTTATGATGTTTTGATACTAAGATTTAATACAAGTAAAATCTTTTTCAAAGTTTGAAATTATCAATAAATATCTTCAGCTTATGTTTTTATTAAATTCAAATAGTATTAACAAACTCTTACCTTGAGATTATGTATGCAAATATACTGACAGGTGGGCAAAAAAAAGTAAACTGTGGCACTGCTACTTAAACAATGCCTTTACATTGTTGGTCGTTTTATGAATTTTTAGTGAGAAGACATGAAGGCTGATACTTTACTAAATACGGTTAGACTAATGTTGCAGGTAGCTCAGAGTTTAGGATTAGGCAAGACTAAAGTACCTAAGTGCTAATACTGCGGTAGGATAAAACGCACGCATATTACGTGAGTTTATCCCCATGTCGGTTGTCATCACGCAAGAAACGACGAATCGTCAACAAAATCTCATTATCAAGACTGCAGCTGGATTATCTTTACAAGGTCGTATCCGAGTTCCAGGGGATAAATCTATTTCCCATCGGGCTTTGATGTTAGGTGCGATCGCCTCTGGTGAGACGCGCATTCAAGGTTTATTGCTAGGTGAAGATCCGCGCAGTACTGCAAGCTGTTTTCAAGCTTTGGGCGCGGAAATTTCTGAGTTAAATACGGAATTAGTCACTGTTAAGGGTATTGGGTTAGGGCAATTACAAGAACCAGTTGATGTTCTAGATGCTGGAAACTCTGGAACAACACTACGGTTAATGCTGGGAATTTTAGCTTCACATCCTGGGCGATTTTTTGCCGTTACGGGCGATCATTCGTTGCGATCGCGCCCGATGTCGCGTGTCGTGAAACCATTACAACAAATGGGGGCGCAAATTTGGGGACGTCAAGCAAATTCTTTAGCCCCGTTAGCAATTCAAGGACAAACGCTACAACCCATTCATTACAATTCTCCGATTGCTTCTGCACAAGTCAAATCATGTATTCTGCTAGCAGGACTGATGACTGCCGGAGAAACAACCATCACCGAACCTGCATTATCTCGCGATCATAGCGAACGAATGCTACAAGCTTTTGGCGCACAACTCAACATCGATCCGGAAACGCATAGTGTTACAGTAACTGGTCCAGCCCAATTGCAAGGACAAAGCGTGATTGTTCCTGGTGATATTAGTTCTGCAGCTTTTTGGCTAGTTGCAGCAGCAATTGTTCCTGATTCAGAATTGGTTATTGAAAATGTGGGTGTCAATCCCACGCGCACAGGTATTCTAGAAGCATTATCGATGATGAACGCGGATGTTCAGTTAGAAAATCAACGGTTAGTTGCGGGCGAACCTGTAGCAGATTTGCGCGTCCGTTCGAGTAAACTTAAAAGTTGCACGATCGCTGGCGATTTGATTCCGCGATTAATTGATGAGATTCCAATTCTTGCAGTAGCTGCGGTTTTTGCCCAGGGAACAACAGTCATTCGCGATGCAGCTGAATTGCGAGTCAAAGAAAGCGATCGCATTGCAGTCATGGCAAATCAACTGCAACACATGGGGGCTAATGCGATCGAACTTCCTGATGGTTTAGAAATTGTTGGGGGAACTCCGCTTACAGGTACAGATGTCGATAGTCATACCGATCATCGCATTGCGATGAGTTTAGCGATCGCTGCCCTTAGTAGTGCAGGAACTACCACCATTCATCGTGCAGAAGCGGCAGCTATTTCCTATCCAGATTTTGTGCCCACACTCGAACAAGTTTGTCGTACTTAAGTTTTTACTCGCTTATTCGTAAAGAACCATGAATATTTTGAATAATGTTAGGTGCTGCGGTATTTTCTGCGGCATAAAAACTCGCGATGTAAATGGTTTCATTAGACTTATAGCGAATAATAGTTAAAACTGAGTTTGCACCAAAGCGATCGCTAACCCATAGTGTTAATGCTTCTCTACTATGAATTTTTGGTTGTTCTTTGCGAGATATTTGAGACACTTCAACTTCAGAATTAAGCATTTGGTTCGTGAGAAATTCAAACGAACTGGGTTCAATACGAACATCTGTTTTAATTAAATCAGGAGGAAATTTACCTATGCCATTCTTTGCAGGTGGTAATCTCATAATAATCACTAATTCTCTTCGCAAACGCTCAACAAACCAATTGGTTGGATATTGAATAGTATAAGTATTGCGTTCTGCATAAGTTTGCCATTGGGGATTTATTTGGCTAGTTTGATCGGGAAGAAGCTTGTTATGTATAATAATTTGAAAGAGAAAGATGACTCCTAATCCTGCTATAGTTGCTAACCCTAGGAGTATCAGTTTGAGTTTCATGTTTGATTGAAAAAATAACGTAGGTCGCTGTTAGTACCTACGTAGATGATTAAGAATTTTTTTTCGTTTTTACACTTGCAAAGTAGCGCCTAAGCGATAGCGATTATGCGGTGCATCTAAGTCAAGAACTGGTCCTTTTGGTACAATGCGCGTCGGATTAACTTTCGGATGACTCATGTAGTAGTGCTGTTTAATATGGTCAAAGTTGCACGTTTCTTTGACTCCTTTTTGTTGGTAAAGGTCTTTTAGGTAATTCCAAAGATTAGGATAATCCGCAATTCGCCGCAAGTTACACTTGAAATGAACGTAGTAAACAGGGTCAAAGCGCAGTAGTGTTGTGAACATACACCAATCGGCTTCAGTTAAGCGATCGCCACATAAATAACGCTGTTCAGATAAGACTTTTTCCCAGTAATCTAATGCTTGAAACAATTCTGTAACTGCTTCTTCATATGCAGATTGAGTTGTCGCAAAACCTGCACGGTAAACTCCGTTATTCACAGGTTGATAAATCGCGTCAATCGTTTCGTCAATTTTTTCCTGTAAGTATTGTGGATAGAAATGAATATCCTGTGTGGCATAAGCTTCAAACTCAGTATCCAACATCCGGATAATTTCGCGGGATTCATTATTAACAATTGTGCCAGTTTCCTTATCCCATAAAACAGGTACAGTCACTCTACCACTGTAGTCAGGCTCAGCTTTTAGGTAGACTTCCCACAAGTAATTTGTATTGTTAACTGTATCCGGAATACTCCCTGGTTCATCTTCAGAAAATTCCCAGCTATTTTGATCGATAACCGGTGCAACAACCGAAAGACCAATAACATCTTCTAAACCTTTTAAGCGCCGCATAATCGCGGTACGGTGCGCCCAAGGGCAAGCCCAGGAGATATAAAGATGGTAACGTCCTGGTTCAGCTTTAAAACCACTTGAACCGTCAGCAGTAATGGTGTCACGGAAGGTAGTTGAAGGACGCACAAACCGTCCTCCTTCATCCTCTTGTTCGCGTTCTGGCACCCACTTGCCATCAATGAGAACACCCAAACCCATTGTAAGAATCTCCTTTTATAGCTTGCTGTGAATTAACAGCAGTTATCACTTAAGTAAACGACACAACTTTCTACTCCCCACATTCATATCTTAAAAATTACAGTAATTACTCTTCAACATTCAATATTTGTGGCACTTTGAAGTATTCGCCCTCTTGTTCCGGCGCACTACTGAGAATTGCAGCGCGTTCCTGATAAGGTTGTAGTTCATCAGGACGTGTCACATTTTTTACCTCAATTGCTCTTGCTGTTGGTGGTACGTCAGTGACATCTAGTTCACTAAGTTGTTCAAAGTAATCTAGAATGCTACTCAATTGCGTGGTGAATTGCTCTTCCTCTTGTGGAGTCAACTCTAATCGAGCCAGAAGCGCCACTTTTCGGACTTGTTCGCGATCAATCATAGATAGAAGGTAACGGGTAATTGGTAATTGGTGATAGATAATGGAATCACACTGAGCTTTCTACTCACTAGTCACTCTTTCACTAGCAACTAGCCAATTCAAAACTCATAATTCAAAACTCAAAACTCAAAACTAGCCACTCACCACTCACTAAAAGTTCTCGTGCATTCTACCAGTTGTTTTCAGCCAGTTTTGCGCTTCTAGGTAGTTATTGGGGGCGATGCTAATAGCCCTTCTCCAATAATCAGCAGCTTGGTCGAATAAAGCTTCTGCACCGTCATTGTCACCTACTTCTTTAGCTCTTTCGCCTTGGTAGTGGTAAATTACCGCGATATTATTGAGTGCTTGGATCAGACGGGGATTTGTTTCTAGTGACTCGTGATAGTAGTTTAGAGCTTTTTCGTGTTCGCCATTACTTGCGTGAATTAAGGCAATGTTGTAGAAGATGTAACTGCGATCGTATGGGTCTTCTTCTAATTCTAAAGCTTCGTTGTAGTTATCCAACGCTTCAGCGTAGTCTCCATCAGCTTGGGCTGCCATCCCATCACGGTAGTAAACAAAAGCTTCTTTGGCTTTTTTATTCGCAGGCAAAACCTTGAGAATCAGATCCGCCATGACGGTAAATGATTTATCGATAAAGTTGTCGTTACGTTGAGTTCTTGGCATATCTGCCTCTAGATTACTAAAGAGTGTCTGCTATTAATTGCTTCCAAGGATATTGTAGTTGAGAGCAGAGTAGACATTAGGCGATCGCACTAGAATTCAATTGTTATATGGCTTCAGAATACTGGAGAGAGATTAGTTGATAAGTTTTGTGTTGGCACTCAGCATAGAATCAGTCATCCCTATGAGAAAAGTAGAAGTTGTTCCCCATAATCCCAAGTGGCGAGATGCCTTTGCACAAGAAAAACAGCAAATCTGGCAAACGCTTAGTGACAATATAGTTGCGATTCACCATATTGGCAGCACTGCAATACCTAATATTTACGCAAAACCGATTATTGATTTGTTGGTGGAGGTAAAAGCGATCGCAAAAATAGATCGATGCAATCCATCAATGGTAGCTTTAGGCTATGAAGCGATGGGTGAGTTTGGTATTCCAGGTCGCCGTTTCTTTCGCAAAAACGATGCAGTAGGTGTCAGAACACATCATGTGCATACATTTGAAGTTGGCGAACCACAAGTGGAGAAACATCTAGTATTCAGAGATTACATGATTGCCCATCAGGAAGACGCACAGCAATATAGCGAGTTGAAGCGCGAGTTAGCAAGAAAGCATCCGCATGACATTGATAGTTACATGGATGGGAAGGACGAATTTATTCAACAGATGAGTGCAAAAGCAGCCAAGTGGCATGAACAGATGCCCTCTGACTAAAGTCAGGGCTACCCAATTAAAGTATATTTTTTTACAATAAATACAAGAGATTTAGCAGTAATTCCACGATAGTAAACTTTGTTTATAAGCAGCGGATTTATTCGCAACCGCATTTATACAGGAGATCTATTGAACTAACGTTAATATTGAACAACTAATGAAAATAATGAGATGACAGAAGAGCAAAAGATTGCTTATGCTTTCCCTAAACTACGCTGTAGCTTTGGCGATCGCTCAATTGTTCCAGATATTGCGGTCTTCCAGTGGCAAAGATATTGGTAACATTCTTCACTGTTTACAACATGGAAGTCGATTAGGTTAGTTTATCGATCCAGACGATCGCAGTGTATTAGTTTTTCTACCAGGTTAGCAACCGGAATTGAAACAAAAGCGCGATCGCCTACCAGTGCTAGCAGAAATTCCCCTAGAGTTAACTACAGCAAAGGTTTTTGATTGGCTGAAAATGGCAAAATCACTTTAATGTTTGTTCAATGCTGGCTTCGGCATGATGAACAAGCGATCGCAAATTCTCTAGCATCTCGCGATCGACATTCTGCCACAAACCGCGTTGGTGGGCTTCTAGTAGTCTTTCAGCCATATCGCGCAACGCCCAAGGGTTTTTTTGTTGAATAAACTGCTGAACATCAGGGTCGAATAAGTACGCGGTAGCAATTCCCTGATACATATGATCTTCAACACAATTAGCCGTAGCGTCGTAGGCAAATAAATAATCTACCGTCGCCGCCATTTCAAATGCACCTTTATAACCGTGACGCATGACTCCCGCAATCCATTTCGGGTTAATAACGCGAGAACGATAAACGCGGGCAATTTCTTCTTTTAGTTGACGTACGCGAGGGTTTGCTGGAATTGAATTGTCACCAAAATAAGTTTGCGGGTTTTTCCCCTGTAGAGAACGTACTGCTGCGGTTAAACCGCCCTGAAATTGATAATAATCGTCCGAATCGAGTAAATCGTGTTCGCGGTTGTCTTGATTGTGTAGAACAATTTGCATTTGCTTTAGGCGCTGTGCAAAAGCTTCGGGAACTGCACATCCTTCAGTTGATCGCGAGTAAGCATAGCTACTCCAATTAATATAAGCACGCGCTAAATCTGCATCATCGTGCCAGTTTTGCGCTTCGATTAAGCCTTGGAGTCCCGCACCATACGCACCAGGTTTTGAGCCAAAAATGCGATAGCGCGATCGCATCTCAGCTTGTTCTAAACTCAACCCCTCTGCTTGCCATAATTGTGTTTCTTGGTGAACTTGCGCAGCTATTGGGTTTTGTTCAGGTGGTTCATCGAGTGCGGCTACGGCTGTAACTGCGGTGTCGAACAAATCAATTAAATTCGCAAAAGCATCGCGGAAAAAGCCTGAAATTCTCAAAGTGACATCGACGCGCGGACGTCCTAACACTGAAAGCGGTAAAACTTCCAAATCAACAACCCGTCGCGAGATACCATCCCATACAGGTTGCACTCCCAACAACGCCAACGCTTCGGCAATATCATCACCGCCAGTCCGCATTGTTGAAGTTCCCCAAATCGACAAACCTAAAGTTTTGGGATACTCGCCATTGTCTTGTGTATAACGTTCAACCAAAGCCTCCGCAGCTTTGCGCCCAATATCCCAAGCCGTTTCTGTTGGAATTGCCCGAATATCAACCGAGTAAAAATTGCGGCCAGTCGGTAATACTTCCGGACGACCGCGAGTCGGCGCACCCGCAGCCCCACTCGGAACATACCGCCCATCCAAACCGCGTAATAAGTTCGTAATTTCTTGTTGTGTTTGTTGGAGTGCAGGTAAGAGGCGATCGCGTATCCAGTGGAGAATAGGGGTGAGGATTGAGGGGTGAGGGG
>NZ_JADEWN010000049.1 GCF_015207655.1 Gloeocapsopsis crepidinum LEGE 06123
CTGATTGAGGTGTCACCTTGTGTGTATGCCTTAACTATTTTTTCTCGCAAGTCGAGCGAGTACGGTTTCATTAGACTTCATTTGTGTACTCCTCTTACTGTACCTCATAAACTTGCAATAGGCTGTATTACTTAACACCAGATGAAAACTTGCATGCCACAAATCGTTATGTCATTTAGGAATCCAAGAATTCTACTAAAAAAGCATTGCCAGAGTTAAGTGATATTCAAGATGGTCTTTTCAAGTTGATTCTATACTCAAATATAGATTCTCTACAGCTCAACGGTCAGCAAGTTTCGTTTACTACAAGATTGAAACTTACAGGTAAGGGAATAAAAGAATACATTGTTTTGCCATGTTCTCTAGAAGCGTTGGAAAGATTTCTCTCAATCAACTCGACTGTACTCACTAAAATAAGGCAAGATCTTGTCAGAAAGCTTCTACTTGAAGTACAGAGAAATAGTAATATTGAGATTGAGATCAGAGCTAATCATTAACATCATGTCTAATATTAAAAGCCCACTTCGTTATCCAGGGGGTAAATCAAAAGCTCTTAGCCAAATAATTCCACATATTCCTTTAAATATTACTGAGTACAGAGAACCTTTTGTAGGAGGTGGTTCTATCTTCCTGGCAGTAAAGCAGTTACTGGGCAATAGAGTAAAGTTTTATTGGATCAACGACTTAAACTATGATTTGTGCTGTTTTTGGGAATACGCTCAAGATGATATAGAATCTCTTGTGGCAAGAGTCACAGAAATTAAGCAAAAATATGCAAATGGCAGAGAGATATTTACCTACTTTACTCGTGAGGATTTACAACTTAGCAAATTTGAGCGAGCGGTAAGATTTTTTGTATTGAATCGTATTACTTTTTCTGGAACTGTTGATTCGGGTGGCTATTCACAGCAGGCATTTGAACGTAGGTTTACAGATTCATCAATTGATAGATTACGGCAAGTTTCTCCTTTACTATCGTCTGTTTACATTACTAACAAAAATTACGAAGATTTATTGAATCAGGATAGAGATGGAGTCTTTTTATTTCTTGATCCACCCTACTTCAGGGCAACAAAATCACGGCTTTATGGCGTAAGAGGAGGTTTACACACTTCCTTTGATCATGAACGCTTTGCCATAAATATGTGTAAATGCCAACACAGATGGTTAATTACTTACGATGATTCTCCAGAAATAAGAAAACTGTTTAACTTTGCCAAAATCACCGAATGGACTCTTCAATATGGCATGAATAACTATAAGCAAAAAGTTGCTGCCCAAGGTAAGGAATTAATTATCAAGAACTATTGAGATTAACTGTACTTGGGTTGTTTACCGATTACCTCAAAGTCCCGCCTCATGGACAGCTTATTCGATTCTAGTAACAGAGATTTAAATGACTAAGCTGAGTTTTTCTGAGAGGTTTAGTCAGTAAAGTTCAGAGATTTTCTGTAACGACAGATACAAAATTTTCGATTACTTTAGAAATAGCAAGGTAGTTCCACCTAAATAGCTACCTCCAGAAATAGTTCAACTACAGTTTATCAACTCAAGTTGCGTTTCAGGGACTTTAATAGTTCCCAAAGATTCTTATGAGCAAGTAATAGGTGGAATACCAACAACAATAGTGGCACAAAAAGGGGGTACAACAAATGTCTAGCTTAACTTTAATGGTTCCAAGGCTAAAGCTACTGCAACCAACACGCCAATTTCTTGAATCGATAGAAATTCGCAATCCCCAAGTAGCACGATTATTGTGCCGTATTATTCCTAATCGCTGTCCTTTTGAGAGGGAAATCAAATTGTTTAACTATACAATCCTTCACATTCCACCGTTGTGCAAGTTGAATCCTTTTTACGAACAAGTGATGCTTTTGCGCTTCAAGTGTTTGTCCTATTTAGCTGACGAGTTTGGCGAAGTAGTACTTGGGTAGTATTGGCAGCATTTGATTCTGTCTCAAGTTAATCCACAGGTTTGCTTGTGACTTGATGAATAAGTTGTTTGTTCAACATAAATTTGGTTAGGCGGCAACAGGATAAACAGAAAAACTTGATGCTGTACGGGTAAAGGAGTTATTCACAATGCATCTTTGTATTTCCGTTGGAACAGCACTTCAGCTTTTTGCCATAGCTGATCTCGCTTCAGTAATGCTGTTACTAGCACTTGCTCAATTTGGCTCAGTTGCGATCGCAACTATAGAAGATATCTATCGCTGATCGCCAAAGAAGTCAGCAAATAAACATCAAAATTTACCAATTGCATACTAAACCACAAGCTGAGCTAGTGAAGTATTTCATAACAGCTAGTTCAGTTTGACATGTCTAGCACAAATGAGGTGACACAGATGAACCGAACGACATTTTTCTTAAGTCTACTGATCGTATTCGGATTATCAGAATGGACTGCTACACCAATGCAAAAAGCGATCGCATGTCAATCGAGCGGTCATTATCATACTGAAGTGGGCGATCGCAAATTACCATTATTAAATCTTGGCAGTCACAACTATCAGATTTCAACTCATAATCCTCTTACTCAACGTTACTTTAATCAAGGACTAATCCTGGCTTACGGATTCAACCATGCTGAGGCAGAGCGCTCTTTCCGCGAAGCAGCAAGACTCGATCCCGACTGCGCGATGTGTTATTGGGGAATTGCCTTAGTTTTAGGTCCAAATATTAATGCACCGATGGATGATGCTGCAGTTCCCAAAGCATATGCGGCATTGCAAAAAGCACAAAATTTGGCACCTAAGGCAAGCCAAGCGGAGCAAGCATATATCCAAGCACTTGCAAAGCGTTATGCTCCACAGCCAGTTAAGGATCGTACTTCACTCGATCAAGATTATGCCAAGGCTATGCGCGAATTGTCCCAGCGCTACCCTAATGACTTAGATGCAGCAACACTATATGCTGAAGCATTAATGGATCTCACACCTTGGAATTTCTGGACGAAGGACGGACAACCAACAACCTACACGAACGAAATTGTATCAACACTCGAATCAGTTTTGCAGCGCCATCCCAATCATCCAGGAGCTAATCACTACTATATTCATGCTGTTGAAGCATCACGAACTCCAGAACGAGCAATACCCAGTGCACAACGGCTAGAGACACTCGTACCTGATGCTGGACACTTAGTACATATGCCGTCACACGTTTACTGGCGAGTAGGACGCTACTACGATGCTGTACGGATCAACGAACGTGCTATTCGAGTAGATGAAACACATGGTGTCGGTGGAACTCGCGATCAGAATGCGCACAGCTACTATGCATTGGCGTACTATCCGCACAACATCCACTTTCTCTTTGCAGCAGCACAGATGTCAGGGCGTAGCACTCTAGCGCTCGAAGCCGCGCGGAAGTTAGTTACTAAAATTCCCGATCGTGCCTATCAGGATGTTCCTGCTTTGGAAGACTTCAAACCAATGCCACTATTTGCCTTAGCGCGCTTTGGTAAATGGCAAGAAATCCTTCAAGAACCACAGCCTGCATCACAACTGCAATATACCACGGGAATGTGGCACTGGGCGCGAGGTTTAGCATATGTGCGGCGCGGGAATCTCGATAAAGCAAAGTCTGAGTACGCACAGTTACGCAAAATTGCCCAGACAGATGCAATGAAAAAGCTGACTTTAGCATCATTTCCTCAAGCATCAACGCTGTTAGATATTGCCTCTCACGTACTAGCATCGGAACTTACTCAGGCTCAAGGGCAAACAAATGAAGCGATCGCCCAACTTAAAAAAGCAGTAAGTATTCAAGATAGTCTGAGCTATATCGAACCACCATCTTGGTATTACCCCGTACGTCATAACTTGGGCTACACCTTACTAAAAGCAGGTCAGGTACAGGAAGCCGAGGCTGTTTACCGCGAAGATTTAAAACAATATCCACACAACGGTTGGTCGCTATTTGGACTTGTACAAAGTCTACAAGCTCAAGGCAAAACAAAGGAAGCTCAAATGATACAACAACAATTTGCCGCAGCTTGGAAATATGCTGATGTCAAGTTGACTGCTTCTCAATTCTAATTACAACACAATAAGGAGAAACAGATGACTACACAGTCTGTTGCAATGCAACAAAAGGAAGCTTTGATTGAGCGATTGCTGAAATCAGTTGCAGGTACTTTTGATATTTTCACAATTTACATTGGTGACCAACTGGGTTTTTATCGAGCACTTGCTGAAGGCTGGTTAACTTCAACGGAACTAGCAACTCAAACTAACACGATTGAGCGCTATGTACGCGAATGGCTCGAACAGCAAACAGTTACAGGTATCCTAGAAATTGATGATGAAAACGCACCTGCAAAAACACGACGCTATCACTTACCTGCGGGACACGTTGAAGCACTCCTCGATCGCGATAGTCTGGATTATCTAACTCCATTAACTTATATGTTGGTAGGTGTGACACGCCCCTTAACCTCACTATTAAATGCCTACCGCAGCGGTGGTGGCGTACCCTATCGTGAATACGGAACTATGTTCCGTGAAGGACAAGCTGCGATTAACCGCTCGATGTTTCTCCAGCAGTTGGGAACTGAATGGATTCCGGCAATGCCTGATCTTCATGCTCGGTTGCAAGCCGATCCTCCTGCGCGGATTGCAGATATTGGTTGTGGTGGAGGTTGGTCGAGTATTGGGATTGCGCAAGCATACACCAAGGTGCAAGTTGATGGTTATGACTTGGATACTCCTTCAGTTGAATTAGCGCAGCAAAATGTCCGAGAAGCGGGATTAAGCGATCGCGTAACAATCCATCATCATGATGTTAGTAACCCTATCCTGACGCAGCAGTATGATTTAGTCACTGCTTTTGAATGCATTCATGACTTGGGTAATCCTGTAGGCGCACTTCAAACCATGCGGCGTTTAGTAGGAGACAATGGTGCAGTTCTTATTGCAGATGAGCGGGTTGGCGATCGCTTTACAGCTTCTGGCAATGATATAGAATGGATGATGTACGGTTGGAGCGTTTTACACTGCTTGCCAGTAGGTATGGCAGACGACGGCGAATATCACTGTGGTGGAACAGGTACCGTGATGCGAACCGATACCTTACGGGGTTATGCCCAAGCCGCAGGCTTTCGTGACATCGAAATTCTACCCGTTGATAACTTCTTTTTCCGATTCTATCGTCTGTATCCTTAATAACTGACATTATGGCATCACTACGATCTACAAGCCAGCAGATCGTAGTGATGTTTGCTAAGTTCACTCATTGGGTGGGGTAGGCAAGATGCCTACCCTTTTTTACTATTTCAAATTAACTTTCTCTGTGCTCTTCGTTATCAAACTTGTATTGGGTAACATTGCACATATGTAATGTAAAGTATTCAATTTTTGCATTTATGGCTTAGGTTTGCGTTGAGTATTGCAACATTAAGTGACTAAAATTAACATTAGGTAAGGCTTTAGCTATCTAAAATATTAAATAGTAGTCTTTACAAAGATCCGACACATATTCTTCATATGACTGTCATAAGCAGTTGGTAGTCTAATATTGTTCGGTGGTAGCGCACTTAGTTACTTATCATCTGATTTTTTAAACAAAACTTTAAATTCTATTTGCAATTATTTATTTAGTAGAAAAGTCATGACTTTTGTTCAGTAGCTCAAAGTTTTAATTTTTTAAACATTAGATTGTTGTTTGAATTAACTTCATTGTATTCTCAGGAGAATAGTATGTTTTTTACTCAAAGTTTTAAATACCGCTTTCCTTTGATAATAGAATCTATGACAATATCTTCCTTGCATCGTAGTTTAAAAAATTGGATTCGCCGAGAGATTGTTGATGACGATCCTTACGATGTAGAAAGTTTGTTTCCCGAAGTCAATCAACTTGAGAATTGGACAGCAAGAGAGTTGCAAGATTAACTTTGCTTTTTCATATAAGATTTACTAGTTGTATCCATCGGTGCATCGAACTTTTTTACAATAATGTAGTGAGTCTTTGTTCTCCTGATCTAAGACATAGTTTGTAGCTATAGCAACGGGCAGGCAATATTCCTACCTCAAGTTTCATGTTTGACTTAGTGAGCCTACCTTATAGAGCACAATAAATGGTGTTTAGACTCACCTAATGCTTGTGCAATTCAAACTATGAATAGATTGTTTATGAGGAAGACACGATTTTTGAGCCGTGAAATTAAATCATAAATTCTAAAGCTCAAAATAAGTAATTTTTTGGTTATGTATCATTTCTTTTTTGCATTCTTTTTAGTAAGTTTAGTCACTATGTTTGCTTTTACAGCGATCGCCTACTTGTTTCCTCAAGATTAGCTTCACTCCATTACGCATATAAGAAAAAACAGGGGCGAAAACACTCGTCCCTGTCAATTTTATCTATGAAGACATTTTCGCCTGTTGGTAGCTTTAATTTTGAGACTGTAGCTGACTAGGAAAAGCACCAGTATTCAAAGCGAGGTTAACATTTCTACCACCACGACTTACTTCTAGTTGTAATTGTCCGCCGACTCTGGTGTTTTCTACTGCTCTTTGGACGACTTCAGCTGTTGCTGCTTCTTGACCATTAACTCGACGAATCACATCACCAGCGCGAAGTCCGGCGCGGGCTGCGGGGGAACCTGGAAGAACTCTGACAATTAAAACGCCACGATCTTCAGTAATCCTTAGACCATTGTTGGGATTACTATTGATTTCTTGTCGTAACTCTGGCGATAAAGCTACCATCTGAACTCCAACGTAGGGATGTTCAACTCGACCATTCGCAATCAATTGGTTGGAAATATTTTGTGCAGTGTTAATTGGAATTGCAAAACCTAAGCCTTGAGCACCGCGTAGAATTGCGGTATTCATCCCAATAACTTCACCACGAGCATTGAGCAAAGGTCCACCTGAGTTCCCAGGATTAATGGCTGCGTCAGTTTGAATAAATTGTACGCGCTTATCAGCAACACCGACTTGATTACTAGTACGACCTGTTGCACTAATAATACCAGTTGTTACGGTATTGTCTAATCCTAAAGGATTACCGATCGCGATCGCAAATTCTCCTGGACGCAGTTGATCTGAGTTACCCATTGTTAATGTCGGTAGTTGATCTGCATCAATTTTAATTACAGCAACATCTGTTACCGGATCTGTGCCCAACACTTGACCAGTAAAGCGGCGTCCATCGTTGAGAACTACACTGACACTACGCGCACCATCAACAACGTGAGCATTCGTTAAAATGCGTCCATCTGCACTAATAATAAATCCTGAGCCTGTTCCTTGTTGCACTCTTTGTTGCGTTCGGGGAATTTGCGAACCAAAGAACCGCCGGAAAAACGGATCGTCAAAGACATCAGGAACTCGCGTAGTAACAGTTCGTGATGATTCAATGCGCACGACAGCAGGTCCGACTCTTTCGACAACATTAGCGACAAAGTTGGGGTCTGTTGTTGGGATAGGTGCTGCGATCGCGGGACTAATGGGTGTTGAGATCGATGATGAGTGCATTCGCGTTGCGAGATTACTTCCTGAAAAAGCAACACCCGCTCCCAGTAGCATCATTGATACGTAACTCGCTGTTTTCCGCCAGGGAGAAGTTGAGGAGTTGTGATGTAATTGTCTTGTTTCTTGTGGTTTGTTGTCCATATGTCTCACTTACAGCAAATCAATAATGACTAGATACAAAAATACAAATACTGTTTTAGCAAAGCTCTTTATAGATTATTGACTGTCTTGGTATCTTGATAGTTTCCTATTTAACTTAGTTTTAGTTTAAACAGCTACTATGTCATTTTTGTGACAACTTTATTGCACTTCAATGAAATTATTCTGAGTAACAGTTTTTGCATTCACGTTGAAAGATTATTGCTAATTCAATCAACACGTATTCACTTCTTAAAGGACGGAAAAAGATAGTATATCTTAACTTCTTTCCTATTTACTTTAGTATGCAAAGCACTTACTGTCGTCTTTTGCGGGTATCACTACTTGCCGTCATACAAATTTTGTCGTAAAGAAAACACTGAGTTTGTAGTTACAAAAAACTAAAATACGAGGAGTAGTTTGAGTACAGATGATATTTATGTAGTGTACCCAAATGACCGAACTGCTACCAGTTTTCATCGTTTTCATGTTAGTGCGATGATAACTTCATTTAATACATAAAATGTTGTTAAGGTAAACTGTTGTGAACCTAGTATTAAGATCAACTATCACTCTTTGAGAAAGCGAGTTCGGGCGGCATGTGTAGACTTTAATCGTTGTTCTAAAGCTTCCCAGTTTTCTTGCTCGACGATCGCAATCAAATCATCTAAGTGTTGGCGATAGTACTGTAGCGATCGCAGTAATTCCTGACGATTGTATCGTGCCATCATGACACCCAACTCTGAATTACCGCCACCAACGCGGCTTGTATCGCGAAATCCAGAACTGGCGAGATTTTGCGCTAAAGTTAAAACTTCAGGGTTACTTTCACTCATGCACGCTGCAATTAAATTAGTGCTCACCATCACTGGTAAGTGCGAAATCCAACTAACTGCACGGTCGTGATCTTCTGGGCGACAGTGGTAAATTTTTGCTTGGAGCGATCGCGCAACTTCCTCGACAATTTGCACTGCGCTTGCTGGTGTTGACGCAATGGGAGTTAACACATATGGATTATTGACAAATAACTGCTTTTGTGCAGCTTCAATTCCACTTTCCGTTTTTCCCGCCATCGGGTGTCCGCCAACAAAATTTTCCCACAACGGTGCGATCGCTTCCACGACGGGAACTTTTACTGAACCGACATCAGTTAGAACTGTAGCAGGAGATAAATGTGGAATCAGTTGTTGTACCGTAGGTAAAATTGCCGCAATGTGCGTACAAATAATGACGAGATCAGCAGGTTTGAGCGTTGTTAAGTCAACACTTGCTGTATCAACTGCACCACAAGCGATCGCTTGCTCGCAGGTCTGTTCTCGGCGACTGACGCCTAAAACACGGTATCCTTGCAATCTTAAATCTAAACCTAAAGAGCCACCGATTAAACCGAGACCAATAATGCCAATATTCATAATGGATGCTTTGTTAACTTAGTAGGCATTAAATCATTTTTGTAAATCGTGAGGATATGATAAATGAACGCATGGCGCGATCGCTTAAATCGGATGACGAATCGCACTCGCTTTGTTGTGTGTCGTATTTTTGTACATCTTGCGGGTTCTGATGTAGCACCACTCCTTGGAATATTAAATCGTACCGCACGCGAGGCAATTGATACAGAGGGCGATTTAGAAGTTCTAGGAGAAGGACTAGTAGAAGTTTGCCAAAGCCTACTACAATACGACGAATACTGGCTTTCTGCGGCTAATGAGGGTGATGTTTTTTGGGATGAAGGTGAAGCAGGCGATTACTTCAACGAGTTGTTTACTGACTCAGCGCAGCGTTACTTGAGTGAAGTAGACTTAGATGGTGCCGATTCTGACTTGAATGAACCATTATCGCTACCAGCAACTCGTAATGTCGTTGTTATGGTGACTGCGGCTTTTGAAGGTGAAGTTCCTGAATTAGAAACAAATTTAGCCGATGTTACCGCTCTCAAAGCTGGGTTAAAAGCTTTAATTAATTTGCATTATCAAGAAAAACTGCGAGGAATTCAAGTACATTTTTCTCCAGCGCAATTTGGTGATGAATTGACCAATGACCAATTGCTGCAATATTTTCCTGAGTTAGTTCCTTTGTAATCAATTGAAGTCCCTACAATAGCCAGATGTCGGAAGAGTTGAGATCCTGTTAATCTCGAAATAAGCTGATTTTTGAAAATATGATGACAATCTTGCGGCGAGTTACACTGATTTTTTTAACGATATCTTTGTGCTGGACAACGATCGCCTGTGGTGGTAGACCAGAATCTAACGCTTCACAGGTGAGAAATGTCGCTTCTCCAGTGACGACGAGTACTCGGCTGAGTGATGGACAATACCCTGTCCAGCAAGCTACTTACGATGATGCGACAGGAGAGTATAGTTTATTTTTACTCAATACTCCTCCTGGTACACCGCCAACATTTACTACCGCCAACTTGCAGATGGCGCGGCTAACAGATGAAGACATCAAAGCTGGTCAAAAAAGCTATCTCCAAGTAGAAAATGGTCAACCAGTACTGTACTTAACGGAAGACTTTAAAATCGAATACGTCCATAATGTTGCAGAAACTCAGACAAATCCCCAAACTGGACAGCAAGAAACTGTAGTTGTTCGTCGCGAGACGGGTTTTTGGTCGCCGTTTGCTGGTGCTTTAGCTGGTCAAGCAATTGGTAGTCTGTTGTTTAGACCGCAGTACTACGTACCGCCTCTGTATCGACCAGGAGCATCTGTAATTACAGGCTATGGTGGTTATGGTAGCTCTTATGGTCAAGCAGTTGACCGCTATCAATCGCGATATAACGCAGCACCGCTTGCAGAAAGAAATCGACGGTCTAATTTCCGCACTACAGGGCGCATCAGAACACCAAGTTATAGTCAACCGTCTACAACCACGCGACGGACTGCTCCGCGCACTACCACAACTAACCGTCCTAGTGGTTCAGGATTTGGTGCAAGTAACTTGCGTTCTGGTAATTCTAACTACAACAGACGTCCTTCTTCAGGAAGTTTCGGTAGCAGCCGTTCATTTGGCTCAAGCCGCAGCCGCAGTAGCGGTGGTTTCCGTAGTAGTGGTGGACGTCGCCGTTGAGGATAGAATGCGAGTGCGAATAAATTCGCTACTAGATAAACTAAGTCCACGGAGGTGGACTTCCTAAATAAAACTTAAACTTGAGAGTGTGCCTCCGCACACTTCGCTTGAGTAGCCCTGACTTTAGTCAGAGGGCGTTTGTGATTCATGCATGAAGTCTAACGTGACAACGCGATCGCTCTTTCTTGCCAACGCGATACAGCTTTACCAATAACACTGAGTTCTTGCATCAAGCTGTCAAAACGTTCTGGCGTTAAAGATTGCGGACCATCTGATAGAGCTTTTGCAGGGTTGGGATGGACTTCAATCATTAACGAATCAGTACCTGCTGCTAGTGCTGCTAGCGACATTGCCGGAACGTATTCTGCTTTACCTGTACCGTGGCTGGGATCGATCATAATCGGTAAATGCGTGAGCGATCGCAATACTGGAATAACTGCCAAATCAAGTGTATTGCGTGCATACTGACGATCAAAAGTCCGAATCCCGCGTTCGCATAAAATAACATTAGGATTTCCCGCAGCTAAGATATATTCAGCTGCCATCAACCATTCTTCAATTGTTGCAGACATTCCCCGCTTGAGGAGTACAGGCTTGGGTTGCGCTCCTACTTTTTTCAACAGCGAGAAATTTTGCATATTCCGCGCACCAACTTGAACGACATCTGCAACTTCAACAATTTTGTCCAAGTCAGCCGCATCCATGACTTCCGTAATGATTCCTAATCCACTTGCTTCGCGTGCTGCTGCTAATAGTTCTAATGCACTTTCACCATGACCTTGGAACGCATAAGGCGAAGTTCTTGGTTTATAAGCCCCGCCGCGTAGAAATGTTGCTCCTGCTGCTTGAACGCGCCGTGCTGTTTCGACAATCATTGCTTCATTTTCTACCGAGCAAGGTCCAGCAACAACTGCTACAGGATGATGTTGTCCAAAATAAACTGTACCGTTAGGGGTTTCAACTGCTACCTCGCTAGCTTCGCCATGACGAAATTCACGACTCACTCGCTTAAACGGCTGTTCTACGCGCAACACTTGTTCAATCCAAGGACTAATTTCTTGTAGCTGCAATGGATCTAGGCTTGCAGTGTCTCCCACTAATCCGATGACAACTTTGTGCTTGCCTACAATTTTTTCTGGTGTTAAACCCCACGTAGTAAGTTCTTCGCTTATACGTGCAATCTCGACTTCAGGAGAGCCGATTTTCATGACTACGATCATGTTAGTTCCTTGCTCAGTTGGTTGCTATTGCTCTATAAATAAACCCTACATAGTTAAAATATAGCGCTCTAGATAGGTGAGTTATGAGTTATAAATGTTGAAGTTTTGAGTGAGTAATGAATTATTCAACTGCTTGTGTCAATTATAATTAGCACTATTTTGCATAATTCTTTATTCTCTTCAACCTAGGCACACTGATTTTAGAGACTTGATCTAGCTTGTACGTCAAACCTCAAAATTCAGAACTTGGGATGAAATTAACTTAATCAAATTTCAGAACTCTTCTTCTGCCGCCTTGAGCGCCAAGCTGACAACATCCGACCCCAATTGCTGGTGAATTCTTGCCAGCCTAGCAAGCTTCCGACAGTTTCCTCATCCCAGGAAGCAGAAATAACGCCGTAAGATAAACCCAATACACCTAAACCAAAAAAGCCCGTGCTGACTAGCAAAACTGCTACAGTTGGCAATTTAAACCAGCCGTTGCTCACAATTAAGTAGCTGACAATAAATGTAGTCATACCTAATGCTGTCGGTACGCCACAAAAAGCTGCCATGCGTCGCGCCATGCGATCGCTCACCACTTTCGGTACTGCCATTTGTTCTCGAGTTACCTGTGGTTCTTGCTTGTTCTTAGTTTCTACTTCTTTACCTTTAACAACCGGAGCTTTTTTTGTTTTTGCCGTTTTTTGCCGTTTTTTACTAGGTTCAAAGGGCAAACGCTTATTTTCAGGTTCAGGTGTCATGAACTCAATTACTCCCTAACCACGAATACCGAGGCGACCAATGAGATTTTGATACTGTTCTCGATCTTCTGTCTGCAAATAGGATAACAGACGCTTGCGCTGACCAATTATTTTTAGTAATCCCCGTCGAGAAGAATGATCTTTCTTATTACTTTTGAGATGTTCGCTCAAACGGTTAATTCGCTCAGTCAGCATCGCAATTTGAACAGCTGCTGAGCCTGTATCGGTTTCGTGAACTTGGTAGCTAGAGATTAGCTCTTGTTTACGCTCTTGCGTCAAAGCCATGATTTACTCGGTTAAATAGATATAATGCAGCAATCTCTCATGTTATCACAGCCTTACCTAATCTGATTAAGTTTCAACAGACAGCAATCTGAAAATGATCCTCATCGGTGACAAATACTTTAGCTTCATACTCTGGTAAATCTATGTACAAGTTATTTTCTGAGACTTGCGCAACTGCATTGCTGATCCAATCGCGCCAATTTCCATCAGTGGGTAAGTTGTTCACACAATAGTTTGTGAGATGGCGATCGCCCAAATTCACCACAACGACAACACGAGAACCTGAATCATTCCAACGTTGGTAAGCTAGCAACTTGACGTCTGGATCTTCGTGGAAAAACTCAATATTTTCTGTATGTAAGGCAGAATTTTGGTTACGTAAGTTAATTAATTTCTGGTAATGTACCCACAAATTACGGTTTGCTGCATTTTCTAGCAATGACCATTTCAACGGATTCGGTTGATTTGGAGTTTGCCGTGTATCTTGACCAAATTCTTCCCCCATACTAATCATTGGGATTCCGACTGCGGTCATTTGGAGAACAACAGCTAATTTTGCTCGTTGGAATGCAGCAGCATCAAATATACCGCGATCGCCAAGTTCTACCATCAAGTGATTGCGATCGTGACTGGCTAAATAGTGAACAACATTTGCTGCATAAGAAAATCCTTGGCGTTTTGCATCAAGAACTTCTTTAAGCTGCTCTAGATTAAACGTTTTCCCACTTACATAATCTAAAACGAAAATCCGAAAACTTTCACGCCAGCAACCATCCATTGGTCCAGAATCAACAGTTACTTCTGGTGTTTCTGGGATATGTTCTCCCACGTTGTAAAAAGATTTCTTCCCAGCTACTTGTTTCGCCTGCTGTGCAATCCAATAAAGAAAGTCATAATTTCCTAACTGCTTCAAAGCATCAAAGCGAATTCCATCAATGTGATATTCTTCAATCCAAAAACGCACGACATCACCAACAAACTGCCAAGCAGGTTTAATGTCTAGTTCTTCATCGTAATACTCATAATTAAATTCAGGTCCCCAATAATTATCTGGATCGTCAGGGTTTTTGGCTGAATGATAATACCAGTAGTCACGATCAATCAATATCAAAGGACATTCTTCATCAGAATGCTTATAAATGCCATCAATAATGACTCGAATACCTCTAGCATGGCATTCATCGATTAATTGCTTTAAATCCATCGTTGAACCATAACTTGATTCTGTAGCGAAGAAATGCCGTACTTTGTAACCCCAACTATAACTTCCGGTAAATTCAGTTACTGGCATTAACTGAATAGTGTTAATTCCTAGGTCACTGAGATAATCTAATTTAGTGATGATATCATTATACTTTCCTTGTCTATCAGAGTTATTATCTCCTCTTGTAAAATCAGCAACGTGTATCTCATACAACACTATCTCTTGATTTTCAGGTAGCGCTTTATTATCGTACTGCCAGACATAATCATCGATGATTTTCTTTCCATCCTTGACTTGTAATACACTTGTACCTTCTGCTTCATTCACATCTGTACTATAAGGATCGATAACATCTACCCACTGCTCCACTTCAGAATTCGAGTTTAGCTGTTGAACCCGAAATTTATACTGATAAATGCCGTCTTCCAACTCAATAACAGTCTGAAAAAAACCTTGCTCATTCTTTGTCATGGAGATTTGGTTCCAGCTAGAAAAGGAACCCATTAATGCTGCTTGTTTATTACGAGGTGCAAAAAGCTTGAATTCTATTTTATTGGTCATAAAAGCTCGGTCTATTTTTAATGAATTGATTTTGAAAAAAATAGATAATTGCTTTGGTTGTTTTTCTTTGTTTTACATTAAAAAATAGTTTTTAATAGTAAACATATACATTACTAGAAGTGAACAAAAATATTTACACTATTTTTCGATGATGTTTGTTTATTGATTTTAAAATGTTTTTCCTACATGATTTAGTGAAGATTTTTTTAGCATACGACAAAACATATATGCTTTTGAAGAGCATAAAAAAGAAGTAGCTTCTACTACTTCATAAAGTTATTTTACTAAGTAATTAATCTAATAAAATGTCTCTTATGTAGCTAATTGCTTTAGTAATTGTTCCTCAGTAGATTGAGCTACTGTTTGGTTAGCATCTAAGCTATTATTTTGTGACTGATTAGTAGCTGGAGAAATATTATCTAGAATGGGCTTTCTAGTTTTGAGATCGAATTTGTATCCATGTGGCAGAATATGTAACTTAGCACCACAAACTGCCAAAGCCTCGTCTTTTAATATTTCATCTACGTTACTGTGAGTAATATTTGAATCATCTACAACTGTAACAGAACCTGCTCCCACAACTTCAAATTGGTCATTACTGACAATCATAGCTGTATTTTCATCAATACCAAATCCCAAAACAGCAGGCTGCTGCGCTAAAGCAGCAATTAAACGTCCCAAACGTCCCCGTTGAGAAAAATGCTGGTCAATGACAACTTCTGGAAGAAAACCCATACCAGGACCAAGATCGACAATTTCCATCCGAGGATTTGTCTCTGAATCCCCTTCTACAATCATGACATCTGGCATTACAGCCGCCCCAGCACTGGTTCCGCCAACGACAAGTCCTGCTTGAAAACGCTTGTGAATTCTGGTATCAATCTCTGTATCTTTTAATATGTCTGTAATGCGGGATTGATCGCCTCCTGTAAAAAATATACCAGTTGCCTTATCAATAGCTTCTAATGCTGTTGAAGAACTAGCATCTTCGCGTGATTCAGTATCTACTATACGCACATCCTCCGCACCCAAGCGTTCAAAGATTCTTATGTAATTTTCTCCTACTTCTCTTGGTAATTCTGTTGCTGCTGTCATAATGACAATCCGTGCTTTGGTTCCTCCTGCACGACGCACAAATTCTCGTAGAATAGTGCATTCTCCTTCTTTATCTTCTGCTCCACCGATAATAACCAATTGACCTTTAGTTTGGCTCTGCGCCATATTCCCTCCTAGTTATTTTTTAGGGTTAGGACTTAAGTGCCATTGATGGAATTGTAAGTTTCAACCTTTGTTACTTCCTTGCCGACTTACCTCTGATAGCTACAAAAGTTCAAACAGAGGTGATGGAAATGTGCATAAGTCCTACTTATATACTAAATAAATCACAATAATATTATCTGTGCTACTACCCGTTTGGTAGATTTATATACAGAAGTTTTCAACTTACTGATCGGTCTATATAAAAATTAATGTATAAATTACTACCATAATCAAAAAAAGACCCCAGTTTAGGGTCTTTTACTTTAAGCCTTATTTATGAATATTGCTTTTATTGCAAAGTAATCGTTATATAGTCTACACTGATGAAGCTTCTCTAACACGACTTCTCAAAATTAAGTTGTCTAAAAAGGCACGTGCTCTCTTAAGAGGGAGATGTCTTGGTTTTCCTTTAAAGACAATTTGGTACTCATTCTTGGTTGGACCGTCACCATATCCAGAGATAAGTCTTCTATGAAAAGCTTCTTCTGCTAGTTGCCGAATTTCTTCTCGAAGAGCAGCTTCCATATCGTGCATAATGCTGTCTCCTAAACTTCTTTAATTATTTCTATATTTACTCATAGAAGAAGTCAGAGCGTACCTTTCGCAGGTTATATATCTCAGTAATAAAATGATTAACGAGAATAAACCTTTAGTGATGAAGTCTAAAGTATACAAAACTATACCTTGAGATAGCTGCAAAATAATTGCATTAAAGGTAATCTTTCTCAAAGAATTAAGGCAGATTGTAGGTTCACTATTCAAGGAAGCTTACGCACGAAACCAAATGGTGCAGCGATCGCGTATATCCTAGTCTTCGGCTTATTAATAGTCATCACTAAGCAGTAACGTAAGACGCAATTGGGCGTCCACATGATATTTTTGGGAGAAACTCAATGGTACAAAGCGCAAGTACAGATGTAGTGAGAGTAAATGCTAGAGCAACTGATGTCTTTGATGTCTTCAATCTTAAACATTACGAAGGTCCCAATCAATATTTAGAAACCGGTGCGATTGTCTTTGATATTGCACTGACAGAGTCTGAAAAGCCCTTGTCGATAGAAGAATATGTTGCTGCGATTGGCGATCGCTACCCGCAACTGCGCGCAGAAAAGTATCAATCTCATGCACATTTATTTGCTCGCACAGTTTCTGAAGTTGGAAAACTCGACATGGGTTTGCATTTAGAGCACTGGAGCATTCAATACTATCCAGAGTATGCCAGAATTGCTATACAGTCGTTACATGGTAAAACAGCCCATGCAGTTGTCTATTTTGTTTGGGACTGGTTTGAATCAATTACCCAAAACCGCGAAATAGTATACGAAGAGCAAATTAGGATACTTCAAAACAAATTTCGCCAATCAGTGTACGGTGGTCCTACAGTTTATGCTTTACTACGTACGGCTGATAAAAAGCGCATTCCCACATTTTATCTTTGGGATGAAGGGTTAATGCAGTATGGCTATGGTAGTAAGCAAGTACGCGGTGTAGCGACGACCTTCGATTGTGATAGTCACCTCGATTCGGACTTTACAACACGCAAAGATGACTGTAAGGCTTTTTTAGGGACGCTTGGTTTTCCTGTTCCAGGGGGCGATCTTGTGACTTCTCTCAAGGAAGCTACGGCAGCAGCAGCAGACATTGGTTATCCAGTTGCAGTTAAACCTGTAGTGGGACATAAAGGAATCGGTGTCACCGCAGATGTGCAAAATTCTGAGGAACTCAAATCTGCTTACAATAGAGCAGTCAATGCGATTCCAGAAGATCAACCAATTCGGATCATTGTAGAAAAAAGCATCTCAGGATCAGATTTTCGGTTACTGTGTGTCAACGGCAGGTTTGTTGCTGCAACTGAACGGCGTCCCGCATCCGTTATTGGTGATGGTGAATCTACAATTGCTGAGTTAATTGAACGCGAAAATCGTAAACCAGCACGTCTAGACACGCCAACCTCTGCAATGAGTAAAATTCAGTGCGATGAGGCTATGGAACTTTATCTAGAAGAACAAGGCTTATCGCTAGATAGCATACTAGAGCAAGAACGTACTGTGTATCTGCGTAAAGTTGCCAATCTTTCTGCTGGCGGATTCAGTATTGATGCAACCCGCGATGTTCACCACGACAACATCATTTTGGCGCAAGACATTGCTCAGCATTTTCGCTTAACTTGCCTTGGCATTGATGTCATCACCCATAGCCTTTCTCAATCCTGGAAATCAGGCAATTTTGGCATCATTGAAATTAATGCAGCGCCAGGTATTTTTATGCATCTTAATCCTGCTGTTGGTGAAAGTGTGGATGTGCCATCATACATTCTCGAAACCTTTTTTGAGTCTGGCAGTCATGCCAGAATACCAATTATCACATTCAACCGTGTTTCTGTAGGAGAACTGCAAGAAACAATCGATCACATTCTTTTGCAACATCCTGACTGGACAATTGGGGCGGTATGTCAAGATGGTGTTTTTGTTAACCGTTCGCCAAAAGTCTTGAACAAAGAATACAACAACAATATTCAAAACTTACTACGTAATCCTAGGCTCGATCTGCTAATTGCCGAGTATAACGAGGAAGTTTTGGAAAAAGAAGGGATATTCTACTACGGTAGCAATATGGTTGTGCTCAATGATCCAACAGAAACAGAAATGACATTGGCGCGGGACGTTTTTGAAGATTCAACCATAGTTGTCAAAGAAAGAGACAACATTTCTATTCGTCGTCGGGGCTTGATTGAAGATTATACGTTAGGCGCGGGCGAACCGTTTACGCGAGTTTATCTAAAAGAAATTGGCACAATTTTGTAAGAAAATAAGAGCTGTTAGCTTAGTGCTAATTGCAAACTGCTAAGAGCTTTCAAAAATCTGTGTAAAACCAAAAGTGAGCTGCATTTGTGTAGCTCACTCAAGGAACGACTGATGATGTTGGCTAGCGCATCACTGTTGCCAGACGAATACTTTGGCTTCGTAACCTCCAATGTCAAGCATCAAGCCATCTTCTCCAGACTCGATATCATAGTCACCTGTCCACTCGTGCCACTTGCCAGCAGCAGGGAAATTAGACACATAATAACCTCCGAGGAAGTCTTCTGAGAAGTTAGCTACGACAACAATGCGGGAACCTTCATCATTCCAGCGCGTGTAAGCGAGAACTTTAGCTTCTGGATTTTCGTGGAAGAAGTCAATGTTTTCAGTGTAAAGTGCATGATTGTGCTTACGTAGCGCAATCATCCCTTTGTAGTACTCAAATAAACCACGGTTGAGATCGTTACCCAGTAATGTCCAATCAATTTTGGCGGAATCAGGAGTTTTAGGCTTGTATTCACCAAATTCTTCACCCATCCATACTAATGGAACGCCGATCGCCGTCATTAAAATGGCAACTCCTAGCTTGATCCGCTTGAATGCTTCTTCTTCAAAAATTTCGCGATCGCCTAACTCCACCATTAGGTGATTATGATCGTGATTGGTTAAGTAATTGACAACGTTAACTGTCCCCATGAAGCCTTGACGCTTACAGTCAATCACATCTTTGAGGCGATCTAAATCAAACGTGTCACCGCAGATATGTTCTAAAACACAGTGATAAAAGCTATCATGCCAGCAACCATCCATTGGTCCATCGGCATTAGTGATGGTAGGTGTTTCCGGAATATGTTCAGCAACAGTATAAAATGGCTTCATGCTAGCTGTATTTTTAGCTTCTTGCACAATCCAATGCATAAAGTCATAATTAGCAATTTGTCGTGCCGCATCGAAGCGAATACCATCTGTATGATACTCCTGAATCCAGAAACGGATATTATCTCCAATAAATCGTCGCGCTGGATATGTTTCTAGCTTTTCGTCATAATGCTCATAATTAAATTCTGGTCCCCAGTTGTTATCAGGATCGCGGGGTTCATGGTGATACCAGTAATCGTGATCGATTTGTGTTAATGGTGCTGATGCTTCTGAATGGTTATAAATACCATCCATGATGATGCGCATCCCTCGCCCATGACATTCATCGATGAGACGCTTCAATCCCTCAGTTAGACCATAACTCGATTCTGTAGCAAAAAAATGTCGAGGGTTGTATCCCCAGCTATGATCTCCAGGATATTCTTTAACGGGCATTAGTTCAATTGCATTAACGCCCAATTCACACAGATAGTCGAGTTTCTCAATTACGTGCTTGTATTTGCCACGGGCGTAAGGATCGTCTTCACCGCCGGAAAAATCACCTACGTGTAATTCATAAATGACCAACTCACGATCTGCTGGTAAAGGCTTATCATCGTGTTGCCAAACATAGGTGTCAACGATACGTTCCCCATCTTTGATCCGCACTACTCCATTTTGAGTAGGGTTATCAATATCAACAGCATAAGGATCGACAACTTCTACCCATTGATCCGGTTCAAAAAACCATGATTTGGATTGAACGCGGAATTTGTATTGATAATCTCCGTCTTCGAGTTCTACTTGCGTGCGGAAATAACCATCTTCACCTTTTTGCATGGGGATATCTTCCCAATTTGAGAAATCCCCGATTAAGGCTGCTCCTTTGACGTATGGAGCAAACAATTCAAATTCAATCGGAGCTGCCATAGAAGTGATTAAATTAGCAATATAGATACCCGTATTATGTTGTTTTTGATTACGGCAGTCTATAAGTCTCAGGAAGTATGTTTGGCTGTATATCTGATTTTCCTTACAAACAAGCATTAATTCATATTTAAGCCAGTATAAGTCGCTTTATTCCTTAAAATCCGCTCAAATCGTATTTTATCAAGTGTTATCTTGGTTCTCTTTATTTTGCAAAATTGATTTAAAGTATTAAAAAATAGTTTCTTGTCTAATTTATTTAAGTAATAATACGTGAAAACAAAAAACAGGTATTTGAGGTTACACCCACCAAAATTGAATTTTTCAGGCAAAAATACGATTTTTTCTGCAAGAATTGCAGTTCCTTAATATGTGCATAGCATGAGCGATCGCAGCTCAGTTGATACCAACTTGTAACTCATGATTTTAATCTACAGTTTGTCGGTCGGAATACGTCACTTTAGATCCAAGTAGTTCTGCTAAAATTGGCTGAATAAAATAATTAAGTACTTTGATTGCAGTTTATGAGCTTTCCGGCATCACAAGTAACGCAGCGACAACATAAAGAAGCAATGTTTTACTACTTTGCCTACGGTTCTTGTATGTGTCCGGTAGACCTCAAGCGATCGCTTGGTGAAAAAACTCATATCTACGTGATTGGACCTGCTCAGCTTTCAGGATATCGCTTGGGATTTTATTCTTATTCAGCGCTGCGTCGCTCTGGAGTTTTAGATATTATCAAAGATCAAAGTGGTGTTGTAGAAGGCGTATTGTATCAATTACCTTGGCGATTAAGTGCTCATTTAGACGAACGCGAAGGCGTAGTCCACAATTGGTATCGTCAAGAAACTATCAATGTCTCCAGCCGCGATCGCGTATATCAAAACGTACGTACTTACGTAGTTATCGATAAGTTAACTGAAGAACTCGCCCCAAACGATTGGTACTTTAACGTTGTTCTCCGAGGTGCTGTCACTTGTGGGCTAACCGAGCAATACTGCTGGAACTTATTCAATCATATGCATCAATTGCAACAGAACTACTCTCATGCATCAACAAATATCGCGATCGGCATAAGACAACTGAAGGATCGGGGATGATGATTGTCTGACCCTTAAGTCTAAGGGCTGTGACAGTCTTCCCTCATCTCGACCCCTCATTAATTGATTTTGCTAAGCTTTAACGAGCTGTTCGCTGAGATCCCACATTCGTTCAGCTTTTGCATCATCGCGGGCTTGGGGAGAAACCTTTTGGACAAATGGCTTGCCATCTTTCTTTTGGCGATTGCCCCAACTCCAATACACGCCAGATTGCTTGTATTCAGGATCGATAACTACTGCTGCGACGCGCTCACCAGCTAATTCTTGAGAGACATAACCACCTGTAATGTATTTCTGGAACAAGGGGAAAAGTTTCTGAAACAATGGATAATGGTTGCGGAATAGAGGCGTGTCTGCAACACAACCTGGATAAAGCGAGGTGAAAGTAATTCCGGTTGTATCGTGATAGCGTCGATGTAACTCCCGCATTGTTAATACATTGCAAACTTTGCTATCTTTATAAGCCTTGACAGGCTCAAATTTCTTGCCATCAATCATCGAAATAGGAGCTTTAAACCCATCAGCAAAGCCATCGAGATTTCCTAAGTCAGGACGTGGAGGAATTTTCCCTCCCAACTCGTCAGGGTTATGCGTCACAGTTCCCAAAATAATAACTCGCTTATCTGTAGCTGATGAATTTTTGAGATCTTCAAGCATCAAGTTGCACAAAAGAAAATGACCAAGGTGATTGGTAGTCATAGTCAACTCATAGCCTTCTGGGCTGCGCTGCGGCTCTTTCAACAAAGGCATATAAATTGCAGCATTGCAGACTAACGCATCTAAAGATTTGCCACTTGCTCTAAAGTCGTTCACAAACTTCCGAACGCTATCAAGCGAGCCAAGATCAATATGCATGACCGTGTAGCTTTCTTGTGGTATTCCTACGCTTTCAGCAGCATTTTTTGCCTTTTCCAAATTTCGACACGCCATGACTACGTGCCATCCTTTTTGAGCAAGTGCTTTTGCCGCGTATAGACCAACTCCTGAAGAAGCTCCTGTAATGACAACTGTTGACTTGCGATGTTGCTCCATTTTCCGACTCCGTTAACTGCCACTCTTTCTTCAGGATCTCACACCACTGATTCGACTCATGTGTAGAAATGAAAACCTAAGAGAGTTTTGAATTTTGAGTTTTGTTCGCGCAGCGTGCCGAAGGCAATTATTCTGAATTAAAGAATATTCTTAACTCTCTTAAACTCAACACTTCACGACTCATAACTCATAACTTCCTATTACCCAACAGCGGCTAACTACTAATTTGCAAATTTTCGATTGTGTGGTCTTTTTGGGTTGTTTCTGGACGAGTGCTCACACGATGTTGTACCGTGAGTACTGAGCAAGGCGCATGATGCAAAACATAATTACTGACACTACCCAAAAGTAGTTCGCTTAAACCCGAAAGACCTCTGCGTCCAATGACAATCAAATCAGCCTTCCAATCGCCAGCCGTACGGCATATTGTGCGACCTGGACTTCCTGCACACTGATGAAATTCTGTCGTAATTCCTGCCGCAGTTGCTTGTTGAGTATACGATCGCAATAGCTCTAAGCCGTATCTTTCCATTTCTTGCCACTGCTGTTGATAAAGTTCCAACGTGCGATCGCTCACTCCAGGATAGTAGCCCATTGTAGGAAATATAGGCACACTTGAACTTCCTTCAACTTCTCCTGACAAAACGTGCAACAGCATTAATCTTGCATGACTGACTGTTGCTAAACACAGCGCTTCCTCAAAAACATCTTTGCCAATTGCAGAGGTATCCATTGCAACGAGAATTCTATCGAACATCTAGACTGCCTCCCATGTATCTTCACTTCGTAGTGACCTACTTACCATATGTCCTGCAGGTTGAGTAGCTACAAAAGTGCTGTGTCTTCCTCATCTATATATATATAAAGAAATTGAGGAAATTGTGGGGAAAACCTAAAAACGCTAACTGAGCTGATCTACATGATAGCCTTAGCAGTTTAAAAGATTGCTCATTGCTAAGATTTTTTGTACTTTGTTTCAATTGCTTGATAATGAGAAGTTCTCGCTCAGTGCAAACAACACTGCCATCAAAGCTGTCTAGTTGCAAGCTTTTCTTTAGTAGTAATGAATACATCGTATGAAATTGAAAGCTCATAAAACAAATTAGAACCAGTAATGATAACGGGTAATAGATAACTATTCCCTTAATGTTACTAGCTACATGACAGTTCCAGCCATTTTCGACTTAATTTTGATATTGTTTCTCGCGTCTTAGTTTTTAACCATTTATCTTTTGAGTATTTTAGCTCAAGAATTTAATTTTTAGAATTTATTGTTATTGTTTCACACTGATAACTCGTTTGATTCCTCTAAGATCCCGCGATAACACCTATATAAGCTTCTCTTCCCTAAACAAATTCAGTATTGATACGGTTACTGAGTTAATTATGCCAATGTCATGATCAACTCAAATTAACACAGCGTAGTATTTGTTGGAATCAATGTGGTGTAAGAATCGTGGTTTCTCTCACGCTCTAAGCTGTAGGCATTGAGTCTATATTTTAATGCTAATCGCACTATTAATACTAATTGTTGATTCGCCTAAACAGTATTTTTATGTTTTTTGATAAATTATGATATCTAACTATTTAAACTAAACTTGTTAATGCCAAAAATATAATGAGAAATTAATGTTATGCTTGCTGAAACAATCAATAACACCGATTTTGTTAGTAAACTAGCAATATTAAAGCAAGAGAGATTTAGTGGAAGAGTATTGCTGAAAGACCAAACTCAAGAGTGGAATCTTTATCTTTTCCTTGGACGAATTTTATATGCAACAGGAGGTCATCATCCTGTAAAACGCTGGCGAAGAAATGTACTTGCTTACTGTCCTCAAGTTGACGTCAATACTCTTAAAATTGCAGAAAGTAATATGAGTTTCAGTGGAGATATTTCTTGGGAATATCTCTTGTTGTATTCTGCAATTGAACAACAACATATATCTCGCGATCAGGCAGCAAAGATTATTGCGTCAATTGTTGCTGAAGTATTATTTGACGTAACTCAAGTAACACACATCACTTGTGAAATAAAACCAGAAAATCTTTCCGTTCCACAACTTGTCTTACTCGATCCAGGACAAGCGATCGCCGAAGCTCAGCACGCATGGCAAAACTGGCAAAAAGCTAAGCTAGCAGATCGTTCGCCAAACCGCGCACCAGTCATTCGCGAGCCTGAGCAATTACAGCAACAAGTATCCCCCGCAGTCTTTCAAAATCTGACAAAACTATTAGATGGACAGCGATCGCTACGGGATATTGCAGCAGGAATGAAGCGGGACGTTATGGACGTAACAGCATCGCTGCTACCTTACATTCAATCAGGGTTAATAGAATTTGTTGATATTCCTGATGCTGCACCACCAATTACACCACCGGCAGTAGTTTCACAACCCGCAGTAACTGCATCAAAAACTTTAATTGCTTGCGTTGATGATAGTCCGTTAGTGTGTCAAAGCTTAGAAAAGATGCTAACAACTGCAGGCTATCAATTTGTTGCGATTCAAGACTCGTTACGCGCGATCGCAACATTGCTTACCCGCAAGCCAGATTTGATCTTTTTAGATCTAGTCATGCCAAACACAAATGGATATGAAATTTGTAGTCAGCTACGCAAAGTTTCTGTGTTTCGTGACACTCCAATTATCATTCTTACTGGTAATGACGGCATCATTGATCGGGTTCGAGCCAAACTTGTTGGTGCCACAGATTTTCTGAGTAAACCAGTAGATGCTCAAACGTTGCTAGAGGTCACACAAACACACCTTAATAAAACCCTACAGGTGTAATTGAGTTTTATCTCACATCTTACCTAACAACACAATAACAGGATACTTGGTGCTGGAAACAGCACAACAAATACAACGAATTATTTTTTTGAGGTTAAACAATGAGTACAGTTTTAGTTGTTGATGACTCTATTACCGAAATCGAAATTATTAGCAGCTGTCTACGTCGTAGCGGATTAAATGTGATCACTGCCTGTGATGGTGGTGATGCCATGAACAAACTAAGTGGTCAAAAACCAGATGCGATCATTTTAGATGTTGTTCTACCAGACAAAAGTGGTTTTGAACTTTGCCGCGATCTCAAAGCAGAAGCAAGTACCAGCAAAATTCCCGTTGTGATTTGCTCAACCAAGGGCAGTGACATGGATAAATTCTGGGGTAGAAAACAGGGAGCCGATGCTTATTTGGCAAAACCTGTTGATCAAGAAGAACTAGTACGCACTGTTAAGCAACTCATTCAAGGTTAAGGCAATATTGTTAGCCTCGCCAGGAGACGAATCATGATATCTGAGTTTTTGACTAGAGGCACTACACCTAGCATTTCTACTGAACAAATCGGTGTAACTCAACAATTTTTGCGGTTGCACCTTATTCCTGACACAACAGCTATGTTGGCAGTGAATCAGATCAGCGAAGTGCTGACTATCCCGATGACTCAAGTTGTACCGATTCCCCATATGCCAGCTTGGGTATTGGGTGTCTATAACTGGCGGGGTGATATTTTATGGATTATAGACTTAGGGCATTTGTTAGGACTAACTCCCCTATCTCAACATACAACAAACTCTTCTACTTATACTGCTGTTGTCATTCGCGATGCTCAGCAACATAGAGCTACTCTAGGACAAAATACTAGTGACAAAGTACTAGGGTTGTTAGTCAACCGTGTAGAAGACCTCGAATCGTGCAATCCAGACGTCATTCAATCACCGCCTGAATCTGCAGTTAAATCTGAATTAGTACCTTATTTACGTGGTTATTGGCTAAAGCAGACTGGTGAAATTTTCGTAGTTCTTGACGGCAACTCAATTATTGCTGGAATGACTCAAAACTTCAATTTTTAACGAGTGATATTTCGTCTCAAATCAGCTTAAGTCATTCATATTTTGGTTCTCGCTAATTGTTACTTGCCCAGCGCAGTCAGCAATTAGCATTGGTGTGCTTGCAATGTTAGTAAGCCTCTAAGTCATACATAATATCAAGCCTTTGTTTGAAGGTTTTGATGTAAATAACTATATTTTTATTAGTTTTTACCTATGGTTCCTTCTTCTGAACCCAATACAAAGACCCCTAAAAGTGATGTGCCTCATCAATCCTCGCACACAGTTACCATTCACAACCAGATACCCCAAACAGAATCGTTAAGCCATGACTCAGCTACTCAACAAAATCCATTAGATACAAGCGAATTGTCACAGCAAGTAGCAAGCAATACGTTGGATTTAGATCAGCCCGAAACTAGGCAGCGTAAGTCTAAGGGTATGAGCTTACGGCATAAAGCAACAGTACTTGCGATCGCACTGAGTACACTCCCTGTATTAGCAATTGGAGCAACAGCTTATCGCTTCACGCATCAAGCATTTGTCAAACAAGTTGTTCAAGGACAAGTAGAAAAAACCTCTCTGATTGCCAACAAAGCCAACGGCTTTATGTTTGAACGCTATGGAGACTTGCAAACACTATCAAGTTCAGTAGTTTTTACAGACTCTCAATTGCGATCGCAAACAACTCTGCAACAAAGGCAAGAAATTCTCGATTCCTTCATCAAGAATTATAAGTACTACGATAGTATTGCTGTTTTTGACCTCAATGGTAATGTACTATTTCAGTCTGAAGGAGCACCTTTGCCAAACCATCGAGATCAACTGTATTTTCAGCTTGTTAAGAAAAACGTTAAAGCATACATTGATCTTCCAGCAAAATCACAGTCATCGGAAGATTTAGTTATTAATTTTGCTGCACCAATTCTCGATCGCGATACAGGTGAAATGATTGCCATCCTTCGTACACGTATGCCTGTTAAGCAACTCGAAAGTTTTCTGCTGACCGAAGGTGTCGAAGATGAGTATCATATCCTTGATGCATCTGGAGAAGTCTTTATTGCTACTGGCGAAGAGCATCATCTTAGTGGAGAATTTTTCGAGCATTTTCCTGAACTGGCAAAACCCTTAATTACGAGAAAATCTGGCTCACAAATTGTGACTGATCTCAAAGATGACGAAGAAGAAATAGTTGCATATACTCCAACCCAAACGCTTGAAGGACTACCAGATTTGTACTGGCAAGTCGTATTACTTAAAGATACATCTATAGCACTTGCTCCCCTAAAACGTTTAGAAACAACCCTGATATTGGGAACAGGACTTACAGCACTCCTTGTCGGTTTACTAGCTGCATATCTAGCTAACCGTGCTACTAAACCAATTCTGACAGCAGCGGATACCGTAGAACAACTTGGGCAAGGACAATTGAATAGTCGGATTCCTGTAAAAGGTAATGACGAACTTGCTACTCTTGGTAGTAATATCAACTCGATGGCAGCTAGATTGCAACAACTACTAGATAGCCAAGCTGCAGAAGCTGAACGGGTACGCCAGGTAAAAGATATTACAGTTAATTTGGTACAGTATACGCAAGTCCAAGATATCTTTGATGTTGCTGTTGGAGAAGTTCGTCAGGCTCTTAACGTAGATCGAGTCGTGGTTTATACGTTTAATGAACAATGGCAAGGTAAGGTTACTGCAGAATCAGTTTTAGAAGGTTTTCCGCAAGCTTTAGGTGCACATATTAATGACCCATGCTTTGCTGATAAATATGTAGAACGTTATTGTCAAGGTCGGGTACAAGCTACAAATAACATTTATACGGCTGGACTCACTGAGTGTCATATTAATCAGCTTGAACAGTTTGGTGTCAAAGCAAATTTAGTTGCTCCTATCCTTCAAGATGGGCAACTTTTAGGTTTATTAATTGCGCATCAGTGTTCTGCACCCAGAACTTGGCAGCAATTTGAAATTGACTTGTTTGCTCAAGTTGCATCGCAAGTTGGCTTTGCTTTAGACCGTGCTAAGTTGCTAGAACAACAAAAAACTGCCAAAGAACAACTACAACAACGTGCTCTAGAGCTACTACAAGAAGTTGATCCAGTTAGTCGTGGCGATCTCACAATTCGCGCCAAGGTGACTGCTGATGAAATTGGTACAGTTGCTGATTCTTACAATTCCACAATTAATAGCTTACGGCAGATTGTAGGCACAGTACAGAATGCAGCAGCGCAGGTAGCTAATACAACATCAAATAACGAAACGGCTGTCGCAGAACTATCCACTGAAGCATTACGCCAAGCTGAAGAAATTGCCCGCGTGCTCGAAAAAATTCGTCAAATGTCACTTTCGATTCAAGCTGTTGCAACAAGTGCAGCACAAGCAGAAGTTGCCGTGCAACAAGCAAATGAAACAGTAGTCGCAGGCGATCGCGCCATGAACCGCACCGTTGATGGTATCGAAGCAATTCGGGAAACTGTAGTAGAAACATCAGCCAAAGTCAGACAGTTGGGTGAATCTTCACAAAAAATTTCCAAAGTGGTGAATCTGATTAGTTCCTTTGCAGAGCAAACAAACTTACTGTCGCTCAATGCAGCAATTGAAGCTGCACGTGCTGGAGAAGAAGGACGAGGGTTTGCAGTTGTTGCAGATGAAGTAGGTTCTCTTGCTCGACAATCAGCAGAAGCTACCGCAGAAATCGAAAAGCTTGTTGCAGAAATTCAAGCAGAAACTAATGCTGTCGTTGCCGCAATGGATGCCGGAACTGAACAAGTTGTGAATGGAACTCGTTTAGTTGATGAGACACGTCAAAGCTTGAACAAAATCACGATGGTGAGTGCTCAGATCAGCTCTTTAGTACAAGCAATTAGTGAAGCATCTGTAGTGCAATCACAAGCCTCTGATGAAGTTACTCAAACGATGAGTGATGTGGCGGCGATCGCCAATCGCACTTCTAATGACGCAACTCAAGTATCTGCCGCCTTTAAGCAACTACTAGCAGTGGCTGATGAAATGCGAACGAGTGTTGGTCAATTCAAAGTTAACTAGGCATGAGGGGCTAATGACTGGTTGTCTTTTCTAACTTAGTCATTCCCCAATTTTCGCTCTCTAATTCCTATATTTAGCAATAACTATGTTAGATCACCGCCCTAAAGAATTTGTAAATAATAGTATTGGCGAAACTTCGGCATCTAGCAATATCGAACCGGAATCGCTAGAAGCACCTGTAATAATTGTCGAACCAGTCTCTACTGTACCGAGTCAATCTCAGTCCCAATCTAAAAATCCATTTTCTTGGCTGCGACGCAGCTGGGACAACTTAACTTTTAGAACCAAACTGACTTTGCTTCTCGTAGGTAGCGCGGCAATACCTGTTCTAGTTGTAACGCAAGGTTTAATTACTCTAAATAGAGATCGCGCTATAGAAGATTTAAAGAACACTTTGCAGCAGCAAGGACAAACTTTTGCAAACGAGTACGTTCTTTGGACACAAGTAGACACTGAAACACAAGCAGAAAATATAGCTAACATTTTGCAAGCAACTGAAGTCGATCTCAATAATCCAGAACAAGTAGCAGCGCGTCGCGAACTTATAGAAAATTATTTAGTCATTAACGAGAACCAAGAAAATCCTGAGCTTACCAAAAATTTTAAAATCATTACTGATGCTCAAGGTAGAAGCGTTGCTCAAAACATTTTTGTTATTGATGATAACTTCTCTGATGAACCACTTTTACCTGTACCAAATCAAGAATTAAGCTTACCAAATTATCGAAAACTATCTTTACCTACAGGAATTTCTCTTACTGATATTCCTATTGTTCAAAATGCTCTCAAAACAGGGCAACCTTTGTCTGGCTTGGAGTTAGTTGAAAATCAAGCTCTGCAGAAACTAGGCTTGGCACAACAAGCTGATATTGGCTTACGGCAACAACCGAGTCGAAACTTACCGGAAGCGAAAACACCTTTTCCTGAAGCAACGTATGACATTGATGATGGAAAAGCAGGCTTATTGAGTATGGCAGTTCATCCAATCAAAATTAATAATCGCCTAGTTGGTACTGTTGTCATCGGCACTTTACTGAACCGTAATTATGGCTTAGTAGATAAGTTTGCTGAAACTTACAGCGTACCTGTGGCAACTGTATTTGCTAAAGATTGGCGAGTTGTAACCAATGTGCCTTATATCGATAATAAGACAAGAGCAATTGGAACACGAGTGGCGCGTGAGGTAGCAGAAAAAGTCCTCAATGAAGGCAAAGATTTTATTGGTGAAACTAGTATTATTGGCAGACAATATCTCACATTCTATACTCCACTTTACGATCATCAAAAAGTACTTAATCCCGAGCAAGCAAAACCTGTCGGAATTGCCTTTGTAGGAGAATCTTTCTTAGATGCTGAGAACCACCTGGCAAATCAACAATTTATTGCCTACAGTATCGGGGGTGGAATATTACTATTTGTGGGTTTGCTCTCAATTCCGATCGCGAATTCTTTTGCTCGCCCCATGCGGCGGTTATCAAGTTTTGCCCAACAGGTCGCTTCGGGTGAAGAAGGACTTGTTTTAGATGTCGGTAGCGATCGCCAAGATGAAATTGGGGTACTTTCCCGCGAAATGAATACAATGGCGCAGAATATTGCAGCTAACTTAGAAGCCCGTCGCCAAGAAGCCGAACGCGCCAAGATTTTAAAAGATATCACTGTTCGCATCAGTCAAGCCCTGGGTACGCAAAATACGTTAGATACAGCAGTGCAAGAAATTCGTCTAGCACTCCAAGCAGATCGCGTGGTGGTATATAGCTTCAACGAAAAATGGCAAGGTACTGTAACTTCTGAAGCTGTTATTGATAGTTTTCCGCAAGCTTTGGGAGCTAAAATTGACGATCCTTGCTTCGCTGAGCGCTATGTAGATAAATATCGTCGCGGGCGCGTTCAAGCGACTGAAAATATCTATGCAGCAGGCTTAACTGAGTGTCATATCAAACAACTTGAACAATTTACAGTCAAGGCAAACTTAGTAGCACCCATTATCACCAACGGCAAGTTAATTGCTTTACTGATTGCACATCAGTGTTCAGCACCGCGTGCTTGGCAACAAGTTGAGATTGATTTATTCTCTCAGTTAGCAACTCAAGTCGGATTTGCTTTAGATCGTGTCAGCCTTCTAGAACAGCAAAAAGCAGGGAAAGAACAACTACAGCGTAGAGCTTTAGAACTTTTAATGGAGGTTGATCCGCTGACGCAGGGGGATCTCACAATTCGCGCTAGCGTGACTGAGGATGAAATTGGGACAATCGCTGACTCATACAATGCAACAATCTCTAGCTTAAGACAAATTGTTACTCAAGTACAAGAAGCAGCCCAGCAAGTTGCTATAACGACGACGACTAAAGAAAGTTCGGTTGCTGAACTTTCTCAAGAAGCATCGCGCCAAGCTGCAGAAATTACTAGTGCTTTAATGCGAATTCAACAAATGGCAACCTCGATTCGCGCTGTTGCTTCTAACGCTGAACAGGCAGAAACTGCGGTACAACAAGCAAGTCAAACTGTAGCAGAAGGCGATCAGGCAATGAACCGTACTGTTGACGGAATTTTGGCGATTCGAGAAACAGTTGCGCAAACGTCAAAAAAAGTCAAGCGCTTAGGCGAATCCTCGCAAAAAATTTCTAAGGTCGTTAACTTGATTAGTACGTTTGCCGATCAAACAAACTTACTCGCACTTAATGCAGCGATTGAAGCTGCTAACGCAGGCGAACAAGGACGTGGTTTTGCCGTTGTAGCAGAACGAGTTCGCGCCCTAGCACGCCAATCAACTGAAGCTACCGCAGAAATTGAAAAACTAGTCACAGACATTCAAGTCGAAACAAATGAAGTTGTCGCCGCGATGGAAGCTGGTACAGAACAGGTCGTAGCAGGTACGCAGCTTGTCGATGAAACCCGCCAAAGCCTGAACAGAATTTCTGACGTTAGTATCCAAATTAATGAACTTGTAAAAGCGATCGCCACAGTTGCTGTAGAACAAAGCCAAGCTTCTGAAGAAGTAACACAAACAATGTCTGATGTAGCTGCGATCGCCAACAAAACTCTAACCGAAGCAACGCAAGTCGCAGAATCCTTCAAAGAACTCTTAGCAGTCGCCCAAAAACTCCAAGCTAACGCCAGTCAATTCAAAGTGAATTAACTGAGCATCCTTAAAGTTTAGAGTGAGGGAATATCAGTTTATTTACCTTAACTTTTTGACTCTCTGCTTGAATCGCAGCCTTAACCCTAAACTTTCAAAACCACAAATTTCCTCACCTCTAATCCCTAATCAATATTTAGTAATTGCTATGTTAGAGCGTCACTCCAAAGAATCTATATCAAGCTTTGATAGCAAAAGTCTGCTAACAAATTTAAGTAATACTTCTTTAGAATCATCTACACGACAAACCCAACGTAAGACTCAAAATATTTTGTTTTGGCTGCGTCAGCAATGGGACAACCGAAGCTTTCGTACTAAGCTAGCATTACTATTAGTAGGTAGTGCTGCTTTACCAACGATATTAGTGACTCAAGCCATTGAGAACGTTGCAGAAGATCGCTTAGGTGCTAGCTATCAAGAAATACTCAAGAAAGAGTTAGCCTATTTAAACGACGTAGTTGAGAATGCGCAAGACAAAAACAAAATAATCGCTGCTAGTATAGCTCAGTCAGTACAAGACAACGAGATTAATGTTAGTAACCCACAAGTCGCATTAATAAATCGTAATCTGCTACAAAAGTTTGTCAGTGCTCCTGCTGACCCAATGGGGCAAAGTTTTCTGATAATTGCTGACGCTCAAGGTCGGACAGTTGCTCAGTCTATTGCAGTTTTGAACGAGGATTTTTCCAGCGATCCGCTATTACCATCCGACAGCGCAACTTTAGAAACGCTAAAATATCGTCCAATATCATTACCCATAGGAATCCCTTTAGGAGATGTTCCGATTATAAGAAATGCTTTAGGTAGCGGACGCTCCTTAGCAGGTGCAGAATTGCTTAACTCCAACTTGCTGCAACGCTTAGGATTAGATAAGCAAGCTAATATTGGGATTCGCCAACAATCAATTGAAGGTTTACCAGAACCAAAGCAGCCTTTTTCTGAAGGGACGTACAACATTGATAGTGGTAAAGCAGGCTTAGTTCTCATGGCTGTTGAACCAATTGAGGTTAGTGGTAAACGAGTAGGTACTGCTATAGTTGGTACCTTACTAAATCGCAACCATTTTCTAGTAGACAGGGTAAAGGAGCAAGTAGGAGTGTCTACAGCTACAATCTTTGCCAAAGATTGGCGAGTGACAACGAATGTGCCCTATACAGACAACAAAACGCGAGCTATTGGTACGCGGGTTGCTAGAGAAGTGGCAGAAACTGTTTTGAATCAAGGAAAAACGTTTTTGGGCGAGACTAATATTGTTGGTGCCGACTATATTACTGGTTACAGTCCTCTGTACGATCACCAAATACAACTCAACCCCTCACAAGCTAAGCCAGTAGGCATTGCTTACGTGGGACAGCCAAAAGCGGAATTACAACAAATTCTGGCAAATTTGAGGTTCACTGGGTATGGTATCGGTGGAGGCGTGTTGTTGCTATCTAGTTTAATTGCTTTCCCAATTGCTGGTTCTTTTTCACGCCCAGTAAGACGATTATCAAGTTTTGCTCAGCAGGTAGGATCTGGTAAACAAGGAGTGCGCTTAGAAACAACCGCACGTCGAGATGAAATTGGAATTCTGTCCCAAGAATTAAATCAAATGGCTGTGAGTATTGAAGCTAACCTTGCAGCCCAACGTCAAGAAGCTGAGCGAGCAAAATTCTTAAAAAATATTACCTTACGCTTAGGACAATACTCTCAAGTACAGGATATCTTCGACGCTGCTGTGAGCGAAGTTCGCCAGGTGTTGCAGAGCGATCGCGTAGTTGTCTATACTTTCAACGAGCAGTGGCAAGGTACTGTAATTGCAGAATCGGTAGCTGTGGGTTTTCCGCAAGCTTTGGGTGCAAATATTAGCGATCCGTGTTTTGCTGACAAATATGTGGAACGCTATCGCCAAGGGCGGGTGCAAGCAACAGAAAATATCTACGCTGCAGGTCTAACCGAGTGCCATATCAAGCAACTTGAGCAGTTTGCGGTAAAAGCTAACTTAGTTGCGCCAATTGTTCAAGGTGGTCAACTTTTAGGTTTATTAATTGCGCACCAGTGTTCTACACCACGGGCTTGGCAACAAGGTGAGATTGATTTGTTTGCTCAGTTAACAACGCAAGTTGGCTTTGCATTAGACCGTGCTAACCTGTTAAAACAGCAAACACAAGCCAAAGAAAAACTGCAGCAACGTGCGCTTGAACTGCTGATAGAAGTCGATCCTCTTAACAAGGGAGATCTGACAATTCGTGCAAATGTAACTGAAGATGAAATTGGTACGATCGCAGACTCTTACAATGCGACGATTTCTAGTCTACGGCAAATTGTGAGCAAAGTGAAAACTGCAGCTCAACAAGTAGCTGTAACTACTAACTATAGCGAAAATTCGGTACAAGCTCTATCCCAAGAAGCTCTACGTCAAGCTGAAGAAATTAATAGTGCGTTAGAGCAACTTCAGAAAATGTCTGGCTCAATTTCTGCTGTTGCTACCAGTGCAAAACAAGCTGAAGTTGCAGTTCAAAAAGCAAACGACACTGTTGCCGCAGGAGATGCTGCAATGAACCGTACAGTTGATGGCATTGAAGCGATTCGTGAAACTGTATCAGCAACAGCTAAAAAAGTTAAGCAGCTTGGGGAATCATCGCAAAAGATTTCTAAGGTTGTCAACTTGATTGGTCGGTTTGCCGCACAAACAAACTTATTAGCACTAAAAGCTTCCATTGAAGCTGCGCGTGCGGGTGAAGAGGGGCGTGGATTTGCGGTTCTTGCAGATGAAGTTCGAGTCTTGGCAAGTCAATCTGCTCAAGCTACTGCAGAAATTGAAAAACTTGTCTTAGACATTCAAGCAGAAACTAACGCCGTAGTTGCTGCAATGGAAGCTGGAACGGAACAAGTTGTTGCAGGAACTGTTCTTGTTGATAATACGCGCCAACGCCTCAATCAAATTACTGCAATTAGTGCAGAAATCAGTAACTTGGTGCAAGGAATTAGTGAAGCATCGGTCGTGCAATCGCAAGCTTCTGAGGCAGTTACGCAACGGATGAATGATGTTGCCGCGATCGCTAGTCAAACTTCAGATGAAGCGACTCAGGTATCAACTGCATTTAACCAATTGATGAGCGTAGCTGATGAACTGCAAACAAGTGTTGGTCAATTCAAAGTCAACTAGAAGTGAAGGGATTAGTGATTAGTGGAACTAGTGATGAGTAGAAGTTTATCTTAGTTTTCTCTCCCTGATCCCTGATCTCTAACCTCTTACCTACTATTTCCATTTTTTTATATTTAAAGCTTTATAAATATGGCAATCGATTCTGATATCCGCGACCAAGCCTATCAGTTTTTCATCCAAGAAGCTCCTGAATTACTCCAAGTAATTGAAACAGATTTATTAACACTAAGAGAAGATCGCAGTACTGCTAAAATTCATAACATGATGCGTGCTGCGCACTCGCTTAAGGGTGGGGCGGCAAGTGTTGGACTAGATATCATCAAAACTTTAGCGCATAGTCTCGAAGATATTTTTAAAGGTCTGCATAATCCAGAATTAGAAATTGATGTTAATGTCGAAAACTTGTTACTTCAAGCATACGACTGCCTCCGTCTCCCATTGATCGAGCAACTCAATACGGGAGAGTTTGATGCTGAAAAAGCAATGGTTAATGCTGAACCTGTATTTGCCCAAATTGAAGCGCAAATAGGAGAATACCTTAAAGGTTCAACAGAGATGCCTAGTTCGGTTGAATTAGGTGTGGATATTGCAGCATCAATTTTTGAAGTAGACGTGGCTCAAGGAATTGAGCGGCTTGCCCAAGTTTTAGCATACTCACAGGATCAAGAAATTATAGAAGGAGAAGTACGGGCACAAGCAGAGGTTTTTGCTGGGATTGCAGAACTACTAAACTTGCCTGGATTTGGATTGATCGCATCGACAACACTTGCTGCACTAGATGCCCATCCTGAAGCAGCAGTTCAAATTGCTCAAACGGCATTTGCTGATTTTCAAGCAGCACGTCTAGCAGTTCTCGCAGGCGATCGCACTCAAGGTGGTTCTCCCTCTCTAGCTTTAACCCAATTTGTCAAGCAGTCTACGCAAGGTACTCTAGATCCAACACCTACGCAATCCCTACAGCCAGCATTAGATATTAGCACTGCTTCTACCGCAGGCTCAATGCTAGATGACTTGTTCAGTAGTGTTCCAGACCCTAACTTTGAGCTAGAACCAACAACACCTGCTACCATTCCCCTTGAGGTTGCAGCAGTTTCAGCGAGTTCACTCGATGATATTTTTGGTAGCTTTGGAGAAGATAGTACTCGTCTCAATGCCAACATAGCTGCGGATCGCACGCCAACAAGCACAGACTCACAATCCACAGAACAAGTCGCTTCGCAGACTAACATTGCAGAAGTATTCGCACCAGCGATCGCTGACAATTCCACTGTTGCCAAATTTTCAGATACAGTAGTTCCTGAAGTAGTGCCCGTAGCGTCCCAAAAGACGAAAATCGTAACAACGCAATCTTCACCACCAAAACAGGAAGTTACGACAAATTCTAGTCCTACGGCTCAGTTGTCTGTGCGAGTTGACTTAGATCGTTTAGAGCGAATGAACAACTTGGTTGGTGAGTTAGCAATTAACCGTAACAGTCTATCGCTACAAAACGAACAATTACAATCAACGATTCAAGAACTATTGCGCCGCTTTACTAAGTTTCAAACAATGGCGCGGCAATTACGCGATTTATCTGACTTAATGGTCGTTGCACCTGAGCATTATGCACGGGAAAATTCAAGTCGTTCAGGGATATTACCTGCTCAAGGAGCACAGAAGCTGATTTCTTCCTCTGTTGCTTCTGCTACTGCCTCTACTCTACTTCCTTCGCTAGCATCTTTTGATTCATTAGAGATGGATAGCTACGGTGAAGTTTACTCATTGTTGCAAGCTACTCTCGAAGACATGGTGCAGCTTGAAGAGACAGTGGGTGACGTTGTTCTCCTGGCTGGACAGTCGAGTGAGACGATTGAAAGACAGCGCCAAATGCTAGCACACTTGCGGGATGACTTGATGTGGGCACGGATGTTGCCTTTAGGTGAGGTTCTCAACCGCTTTCCTCGGATGTTACGCGACTTATCGCGGTCTTATGATAAGCCGGTTGATTTAAAGCTAAGCGGTACAGGAGTGTTAGTTGATAAGGCAGTTTTAGAAAAGCTGTACGATCCTTTGTTGCACTTAGTACGTAACGCTTTCGATCATGGAATTGAAGCTTCTGATGTCCGTGTAGAGCAAGGTAAACCTGCGCAGGGCAAAATTGAAATTCGGGCTTACCATCAGGGCAATCAAACGATTATTGAAGTAAAAGATGATGGCAGAGGACTCAACTTAGAACGAATTCGTGCTAAAGCTGCAGAAATGGGTTTGTTGTCACCAGAGCAAGTTAATACAGCTTCTACTGCCCGTTTGTTAGATCTGATTTTTGAGCCTGGGTTTTCTACTGCCAAGCAAGTGAGTGAATTATCAGGTAGAGGTGTCGGACTCGATGTTGTCCGCGCTCAATTGCGATCGCTTAAAGGTAATGTTACTGTAACTTCTGAACCTGGGCAGGGTAGCGTATTTAGTTTACGGATTCCTCTAACACTAACCATCGCGAAGTTGCTAGTTTGTTTTGTGGGCACAAATGCTTATGCTTTGCCTTCGGACAGTATTGCAGAAATTTTGATTCCAGAAGCCAATCAAGTTAAATACTCTAGTGGTTATCGCTTTTTACACTGGCAAGATCGGATTATTCCAATATATCGTCTATCTGAAGTTATTAGATATAGCTGTCCGTTACCTGAGACAGTTCCTAATCTTAACTTGGAAGCAGTTCCAACTCCAGAAGATTGGGCTTCTCCTATGTTGTTGTTGGAGCAGGAAAATAATATTGTTGCTGTCGAAGTTGACCGTTTAGTGACTGAGCAGGAATTAGTCATTAAACCCTTTGGTAAAGCGATCGCACCACCAAACTACATCTATGGTTGTACGATTTTGGGTAATGGTAGTCTTATTCCTGTGATTGATGGAGCAGAAATGCTGGCATCTTTTGCTGGAAATCAAACTAAGACTACACCCACTGAATTCCCATCTGATTTATCAATCATTGATACGAGTGATAGTGTTTCAAATATCGTTAAAAAGGATACTACCCTAACAGTTTTAGTTGTTGATGATTCGATTACCCTACGCCAAACATTAGCTCTTACACTGCAAAAAGCTCGCTATCGGGTTTTACAAGCACGTGATGGACGTGAAGCAATTGAGCAATTGCAACAGTCGGTAGTTCAACTTGTTGTTTGTGATGTGGAAATGCCGAATATGAATGGCTTTGAGTTTCTCAGCCATCGTCGCCAAGATCCACAAATGAGCAAGGTTCCAGTTGTGATGCTGACATCACGTAGCAGTGATAAACATCGACAGTTAGCAAAGCATTTAGGTGCGAATAATTACTTTACTAAACCTTATATTGAGCAAGAATTTATCGCAGCAATTAAAGACACTATCCAGCAAAATTCATCAATGCTACCTACTGTTAAGTGAGTATTTAATAATTAGTTTTTTCTGAAGGATAAAGCAAGTAATTTGAGATGAAAAATGCATTCGCCAATTCAAGTTTTCCTGGTTTGAAGTCTCATAACCAAAATACTGTAAAGTTCCAAAAACTAGTTGTATTTGGTATGGGTAATATTAACTTAGCACTACCCAGCGATGCCGTATTTAAAGTAACTAACCAAATGCCAGTTTACGGATCTGGATTTAACGGTGTAGGGCTGGCACATTTTGGCGATCGCCAGATTACCATTGTTGAGCTACATCGACGCTTTTTTACAGCCAAAGGGAAATACTTAATCATTGTTGAGAACAAAGTAAGAGAACTTTATGGTATTCCCGTTGCATCCGTTCCGACTTTGATAGATGTTCCGTTATCGAGAATTCAAGTTTTGCCAGACTCATATCGTCACGCAGATTTACTAGCGATCGCAACTCATGTTTGTCACATTCCGCAAGCCGAAACGTCCTTAACAGTCTTCTTGCTGGATGTCGATCAACTCTTGCCATCTTCCTGAATTTGCCTCTAAGTATAATCAAGTAACAAAGGAATACAACAGTGAAAGCTCCATTACCTAGTAACGAGGAAGCTAGGCTCAAAGCCCTACGCGAGTATGAAATTCTCGACACCGATCCCGAACAAGCATTCGATGACTTGACTCGTTTAGCTTCGCAAATTTGTGAAACTCCAATCGCGGTAGTGAGTCTAGTCGATTCTGATCGACAATGGTTCAAGTCGAAGTTAGGCTTAGATGCTTCAGAAACCTCTCGCGACGTTGCTTTTTGTGCGCATACAATTCTCCAAACTGATTTGTTTGTTGTTCCAGATGCTCAGCAAGATATGCGCTTCTCTGACAATCCCCTGGTAACATCAGGTCCTCAGATTCGATTTTATGCTGGCGCACCATTATTGACTTCAGAAGACGTTGCTGTTGGTAGCTTATGCGCAATTGACTATGTGCCTCGCAATTTGACTCCCCAGCAGCAAGAAGCACTAGAAATTTTAGGTCGTCAGGTTGTTACACAAATAAAGTTACGCCGCAACATCGCTGAATTAGAAGAAGCACTCCGACAACGTCAAGAAACAGAACAAGCCCTGAAAGCCAGAGAAGAACAATACCGCAGTTTACTGGATCTTTCTTCAGAAACAATTGCTGTCCACATTGATGGAAAACTCGAGTATATCAATACTGCGGGAGCAAGGCTTTTTGGTGCAGTTGCTCCAGAACAACTTATTGGCAAGCAGCTTTTAGATTTCGTCCACCCCGATTCTAGAGCAGCTGTAGCAGTGCGACAAAATCAAGTGCAAGTCAACCAAGCAGTTGCTATCAATCAAGAAAAGTTAATTCGGCTTGATAGCCAAGTCATCGATGTTGAGATGACAGAAGTACCAATTATTCATTCGGGTCAACCAGCAACGCAGGTGATGATTAGGGATATTACTGCACTCAAACAGATGAAAGAAGCAATGCTGCGTGCGACGGTGGCTGAACTTGCCAAACAAGAACTAGAAAAAGAAATTACTGGGCGCAGACAGCTAGAGGAGAGCTTGAAAGAGCAGTAAACTTGTGCGTATGAGTCCTTGCCCTCACCCTAAATCCCTTTCTCAAACTTGAGAGAGGGACTTTAAAAGAAAGTTACCCTTTTGGTCAACATTGAAAAAAAGGTTTGGGGATAAGAGGTTTTTAGCATTCACGTAAGTTGAACAAGTGATACCTTCATGTGTCATAACGGAAATGTAGGTTACGGTCTTCTGCACTCGGCAAGGGTTGTAAATGTTAATGATAATTAAGATACAGCGACCTAAAACAAGTTATGAGTGCAACCACAATTACTGACAATCCATTGCTAATCGGTAAAGGTCTTCCTCCATTTGAGCAAATCAAGCCTGAACACGTTGTGCCAGCAATGACACAGCTACTAGGAGAATTGGAAACCGAACTTGCTACATTAGAAGCGAATGTCAGTCCAACTTGGAGTGGTTTAGTAGAGCCACTAGACCACATTACAGAGCGTTTGCGGTGGAGTTGGGGTATCGTTGGGCATTTGATGGGTGTAAAAAATAGCCCAGAACTGCGCGAAGCGTACGAAACCGTACAGCCCAAAGTTGTAGAGTTCTACAACAAGCTCAATCAAAGTAAACCTTTGTATGATGCGTTTAAAGCTTTACGACAAAGCGATCGCTGGGATAGTTTAGATGTTGCGCAACAGAGGATTGTGGAAGCAGCGATTCGAGATGCTGAGCTTTCTGGTGTAGGTTTAGAAGGAGAACGGCGATCGCGCTTTAACGAAATTCAACTGGAACTCGCAGAACTTTCAACCAAGTTTTCTAATCATGTTTTAGACGCAACAAAAGCTTTTAGCCTGACATTGACAGAACAAGACGAAGTTGATGGTTTACCTCCGAGTCTCAAAAGTTTAGCTGCACAAGCGGCGCGGGCTGCTGGTGAAGAAAATGCTACACCCGAAGCAGGTCCCTGGCGGATTACTTTGGACTTCCCCAGTTTTGGTCCTTTCATGCAGCATAGTACTCGCCGCGATTTACGCGAGAAATTATACAGGGCTTTCATTAGTCGGGCATCATCAGGTGATTTAGACAACTCGCCGCTGATTGAACGGATTTTGCAACTACGCCAGGAAGAAGCTAAATTACTTGGCTTTGATAGTTATGCAGAGTTAAGTTTAGCGAGTAAAATGGCTCCGAGCATTGAAGCAGTAGAAAACCTCTTAGAGGAATTGCGGAGTGCCAGCTATGATGCAGCAATGCAAGAATTTGAAGAGTTAAAAGCATTTGCAGCGGCTAAGGGTGCGGATAGTGAGTTAAAACATTGGGATATTAGTTATTGGGCAGAACGCCAACGCGAAGAAAAGTTTAATTTTACGGCAGAAGAGTTGCGTCCTTATTTCCCGTTACCACAAGTTCTAGATGGGCTATTTGGCTTAGTTGAACGAGTTTTTGGTGTGAGTGTGACTGCTGCGGATGGTCAAGCACCAGTATGGCAGCCAGATGTGAGATATTTCCAGATTGCGGATGAAAGTGGTGCAATCGCATATTTCTATCTCGATCCCTACAGTCGCCCTGCAGAAAAGCGCGGCGGGGCTTGGATGGATGATTGCATCGGTCGTGCCAAAATGACTGAAGCAGGAACAACTTCAACTCGTAAACCTGTAGCTTATCTTGTGTGCAACCAAACTCCCCCTGTGGATGGCAAACCAAGTTTAATGACTTTCAATGAAGTAGAAACTCTATTCCATGAATTTGGTCACGGTTTGCAGCATATGCTGACGAAGGTAGACTATGCTGGGGCAGCAGGCATTAATAATGTTGAGTGGGATGCAGTCGAACTGCCTAGCCAGTTTATGGAGAACTGGTGCTATCACCGCGACACCTTATTAGGAATGGCGAAGCATTATGAGACAGGTGAAACTTTACCTGAGCATTATTATCAAAAGTTAGTTGCTGCGCGTAACTACATGAGTGGTAGTGCAATGTTACGGCAACTGCATTTCAGCTTGGTTGATCTTGAATTACACAACCGCTATCAACCTGGTGGTAGTGAAACAGTTAATGATATACGCAATCAAATCGCTAAGACTACTACTATATTGCCACCGCTACCAGAAGATGCCTTTTTATGTTCGTTTGGTCATATCTTTGCTGGTGGATATGCCGCAGGCTATTACAGCTACAAGTGGGCAGAAGTGCTAAGTGCTGATGCTTTTGCGGCTTTTGAGGAATCAGGGTTAGAACCTGAGAAAATTGCTGCTACAGGGAAACGCTTCCGCGACACAGTGCTGGCGCTAGGTGGTAGCAAGCATCCGATGGAAGTCTTTCAATCATTCCGAGGACGCGAACCTAGTACTGAACCTTTACTGAGACACAGTGGCTTAACTAAAGCAGCTTAGTATTGGAATTATTAATTGCAACCAAGCGGAACACTTCAGTGTCACCGCTTTTTTTATTTGCAAACGATATCACAATAAAAATTAAGTAGTCGATAGCTAACAAAGTTATGTTTAACCCACAACAGCAATCTCATCTTACTGTCGAAGCAGCACAGACACTTTTGCAAGACTTTAATTGTACTGCTGGTAAGTTAGTCACTTCTGAATCGGAGAAAGCATTGATTCGTCAGGCTGTTTTAGTTGTCAGTCGTTTTTCTGATTACCAAATTTTGGGAATTTGTGCTGATACAGCAACCCAAGGTATAGCAGCCTTGGCAAGTTATGCAGAAGCCTTGGGCTATCAACCTAATCTTGATTTAACTTTGATTGAAGATCCTGTTTATATTAAATTTAATCCAGTTACTAGTTTGTGTTATCTCAATCCTTATTCTGGAGAACATCGAGGTGTACTTGTCTCTTGTCAATCCCCAGAATCAGGAGCAATCAACGAGATGTACGGTCATCTGCCGTTAGATTTATTTGAGTAGGTTATGGACAGTTTTCAATTGAGAAAACAACCACGCCTGCTGATTATCTCTATTGTGAATGTAATTAGGTTACTGTACTAACAGCAGGCTTTAAATGTATCCTGCTAATCCCAATTATTCACCGTATTAGTGGATTTTGTTGTTTTTCTTAAAGGATGATGAAGCGTTTCTATCGACTTGCAGTAGTTGCTTTTATGTTTTTACTTTTTGTAGTCTTTCCTATGACTGCACAAGCAGCTAGTTCTTCTTCTATTTCTCGTGCTGCGGCTACTGGAGAAGTCGTCGGCAAAGATTACTCAGGGCAAAACTTACAAACGGCTGAGTTTGCCAATGCAGATTTAGAAGCAGCTAATTTTAGTAATGCTGACTTACGCGGTGTGGTTTTTAATGGTGCAAAGTTAACAAAAGCAAATTTACATGGAGCCGATTTTACAAATGGAATTGCCTATATAGTTGACTTTACTGGGGCTGACTTAAGTGATGCTGTGATGGAAGAGGCTATGATGTTGCGTTCCACATTCAATAATGTTGAGATTACTGGTGCTGATTTTACTAATGCAGTTCTTGACAGAACTGTGGTTAAAAAACTCTGTGCGCAAGCAAATGGGATAAATTCAAAAACAGGAGTGGCAACACGCGATTCGTTGGGTTGCTAAGAGGACTTCGTTGTTTAGGTAGTGGGCGATCGCTTTTTATTGAGTTGAGAGGCGATCGCAGCCACCACATATAACTTGTTATTTACAGCCAACTGTATGAATCGAATATAATTAACACATCCATATTGACTAGATGACTAGATTAGCTTAATTAATGCTATAGAAAAGCTCTATAAAACTATTAAATTATCCTATTTATTTTTAATATTCTTCCTCAAACTTTATAAAAGTAAATTTTCTAAATACCTGAACTTATCTGTATCGACAATTAATAAAGCTTTTAATAAGTTTATGTAGAATCTAATTAGTTTTATATATTTAATAAATATTTTCCATTGTCTACCAGCAATTGTAATTTTTAGTATTTTGTTCAGTCAAGTTCTTATTGAGAAAATTATGAAAAAGTAATATTTTCAAAAGACTAACTCAACTTTTATTTGCTATACCTCAATATTTTAAGAGGAAGAATAATTTATGAAAACTATTCAAGCTGTTGCCCGTTACTTACCAGAAAAATGTGGCGGAATTCAAATTCGCCTTAGCGAACTTTTGCCGTTGCTACAAACGTATGGAGTTGAAAGTAAAATAGCAGCAGCTCAAGATAGTAAATGCGAAAATACTTATGTACACAACGGAATAGAAGTTTATCGCTATCCTGTTTTTCCTACACCAAAGGCAGAACCAAATCATGGAGAATCACCGCATGGTAGATTTGAGTTTTTTGCACATTGGTTAAAAGAGCAGAAAGCTGATATTTACCATCAACATCAATGGACTCCAAAATGTGGTTTATCGCATCTACGCCTTGCGAAAGAACTTGGTATGGCAACAATTGTATCAATTCGCTTACCGACTCCTGTTTGCCAGCGTGAAACTTTGATGTTAAATGGTCAAGAAGTTTGTGATGGAAAAATCGATGAAGTAAGATGTAGCCGTTGTTGTGGTGTGCCAAAATCTCTTTCGGATGTAGCAATTAGAAACTTAGCTAATACACCTTTATTTATCAGTAATCTGGCAAGTGGGCTGATACATCAATTAGACAAAGTACCAGTTCAAGTTAATACAAATGTGACAGGATTGCTAACTCCACTTTCTATGCCAGCTTACGTAGCTGCTCGCAGAAATGGTTTGTTAGAGATGGCAAAGTTCGCAGATCGCATTGTCACGCTGAGTGAGCGACTTTATGAAACCTTATTACTTAATGGAGTTCCTCAAGAAAAGTTACTTATTTGTAAAACAGGTGTACCTGATTTTTTCCTAGCATCAACTCAAAATAAAGAACAAGAAAGTAATAATACTTTAAAAGTTGTCTTTTTAGGGCGCTGGAATCGTAACAAGGGAATTCATATTATTGTAGAAGCAATCAAATCTTTACCTACTACTTTACCAATTGAATTAACAATTCATGGTAGTGCAGTTGATGAAGAAAAATATAGACAAGAAATCCTCAAGAGTATTGAAAATGAACCTCGAATTCATGTTGCTCAAACTTTGACAAGAGATGAATTACCTACAGTATTAGCCAAATATGATGTTTTAGCTTTACCGGCACAATGGTTTGATGTTAGACCAATGGCTGTTTTAGAAGCTCACGCTCTAGGGTTGCCTGTATTAGGCTCAGATGTAGGAGGAGTTAATGAACTAATCAAACATAATGTAGACGGTTTATTACTACCTCCTAGTAATATTCCAGCCTGGGCAGAAGCGCTTAGTTTACTAGCTATAAACATCGATTTCTTGTCTAAACTCCGTGAAGGAATTCAGCCGATCCGAACTATGTCTGTAGAGGCAGCAGATACTGTAGCTATTTATCAAAACCTGTTACCAAGCACCAAATAAAACAAGTAAAAATAGTCTTTAAGTTAATTTATAACTTCAGTATAAAAACATTTTAAATAACCTTAGAGATTATTGAAAAATTCATTATTGAGCCGAGGATATTATAACTAAACAGCAGAAACTGACGAGCAGGAGTTGTTTCAAATAGCGCTACTTAAAAAATTATTCCACTCAACAAAATTAATCAGTAAATATGAATGCTGTAAAATTCCCATTTATCTCACAACATTTTCGTTGGAAGGAAGCTGTAGTAACTACTTTGTTGGGATGGGTACCCCTGTCAGTAGGTAGAGCATTAAGAAGACGAACTTATAGTAGTATTTTTGCGCAATTTGGGAATTCAGTACAGATTAAAACTGGAGTTGAACTGATTCATACGAGTAGAATTGAAATTGGTAATGGGGTAAGAATTGATCGAGGGGTTTGCTTACGAAATACAGGTCAAAATAGTAGAATTCGGCTAAGAGATTTTGTCAAGATTGATTTAGGAGTTATTATCAAAACCCATAAGAGTGGTGATATAGAGATTGGTAATAACACTTATGTTGGTCCTTACACCTGTCTGTCGGGTAACTATATCAAAATTGGTAGAGATTGCCGAATTGCTTCTCATTTAGGTATTTATGCTAATAATCATAACTTTGGCGATCCCAACCGTACAATTAGAGGGCAGGGAAGCAGTTACAAGGGGATCGTCATTGAAGATAATTGTTGGCTGGGTAGTGGGGTTAAAGTATTAGATGGGGTTACTGTTGGTCAAGGTAGTGTAATTGGTGCAGGTGCTGTTGTTACTAAAAACATTCCTCCTTACTCTGTTGCTGTTGGTGTACCTGCCAGGGTGATTAAAAATCGTAGAACACAAGAACAGACAACAACATCTCAGGTATCAAAGGAAAACACAGATAATGACGATAACCTAACTGTTTGTTCGGATACCAATATGGTCGAGACAGAGAATACTCACCATAAAGCCCAACAGTTAGTTCAGAAAGATACTGACTTGAGAAATTCAATGCTTGAAACCCCGCTATATCAGCTACTTAATGGAATGCGTCAAATTGTAAATATGGACACTGCTACAGTTTTACTGCAAACTCAAGATAAGGAGCAGTTAGCAGTGCATACTTCTATTGGGTTAGAAGATGAGATTACAGCAGGAATTAGAATCCCTCTGAGGCAAGGCTTTGCTGGTCGTATTGCTGCTGAGTGCCAGTTGATGATTGTAGAAGATTTGTCCACAATTGAGGTTGTGAGTCCTATTCTCCGCAATAAGGGATTACATTCAATGCTTGGCATTCCCTTGCAAGCAGAAGGTGAAGTCCTTGGAGTGTTTCATGTCGGTAGCTATGTTTCGCGTAAGTTTACTAGAGACGAAGTGAAGCTTCTCGAATATTTTGCTAACTGTCTTGGCTTTGCGATCGCTCATGCAGAAGGACTTATAATTCCCTTATGGAAACATCAAGTAGTACCTCAAACTTAGTTTTAAGTCAAGAATTTTAATCTAAATAGATTTACTGTCTACATACTTTTCAAAAAAAGACTTTATCTATCGTTTATAGTGTAGATCAATCTGAGCATCTTTATTAAAGATGTCTACTGACTGAGTAAGAATAAGTTAAAAGCAATCGATAGTTAACTAACATCACTTTTATAAACCCCCTGATTCCATGCTGCTTGCTATAAAGAGGGAAATCTTCGCAACACAGTTATTTCCTAAAATTGGGGGACTTTGAAAGGTTTGGTTTTTCCTGCCCCCTCTCAGTTTCCCCAGTCCTAGAGAAGAAGATAAGTAAAAATGACTATTCAGAGAGATAGGGGGTAAATCATACTCCTCTTCAGTAACGCCTAGCAATTAACCTAAATACAACTCAAGATAGCTAGAGTTTTTATTCTGTTTATGTAATAGAAAGATAAAACAACAATAGGTTTTTAAAAATTTATTGTTGTAATACTAATGCATATACAGCCTATTGCAGTTTTATGAGGCACAGTAGCAACAGTGAGTAAACCAGTTTTTCAAATGCACGGGATTAATTAAATCGAGTGCAGTGGCAATGAGAAGATCAACCCTGAATGCAGTAGTTGGGG
>NZ_JADEWN010000004.1 GCF_015207655.1 Gloeocapsopsis crepidinum LEGE 06123
CCTATGCCACTGAGGTTCAAAATATGTGCAAAAATCATCGACCTCACAAAACAATGCTTCTAAACTAGACATAGGACGGGGCGCTGAATGGTTTAACTTAATTTCAGCTTACTTGCCCCCTCCTTTTCTTATCCCGAACTGACGTTAAATACAAACTCTTGATATGCAAAGTTTTTGATGCGATCGCCCAATCAATAAGTAGTTAATATTCCCCTAAAGCAAGGAGGCAGCATGCAATCTTTAATTATAAGATCTCCAAAAATAGCCCGATTAATTTGTCAATTAGTTCCGGCACAATGTCCTTTTGAAAGAAATATTAAATTTGGTAATATTTTTGTACATATTCCACCATTGTGCAAACTTAATCCTTTCTACAATGAGATAGTTCATCTTCGTTTTCTTTGCTTATCTTATTTAGCTGAGGAGTGTGGAGAAGATGTTTCAGTCTATTGCTAATGAGTCAACTTAAATGTCACATCACTTCACTTGTAAAGAAATCAAAGTAGTTTCTCTTCTGCTATTTGTCATTCTAATTGTAAAAAATTAAGAAAAAACATGAAAATCAAAGCACAAATTTATACATCGAGTAATATCACTGATGTGCTGCCTAGTGGCACATGGCAATATCGACTACTCCTAGAAGACAACTACGTACGTTTAGTAGAAGCCTATAGCGAGCTGGGCTATTGTGATGCTGAGGATAACTTTTTTTGTAGAGAGCAATTGATAGAACTGTTTTTTGGTTCGAGTAGTCAGTTTGACTATTCAATAGCAGAAGCTGAAGAATGCAGCGGCTCACATCCGATCGCAGCAGTTGACTGTGAAACAGAGAAATAACATAATTAACCTTTGTTATTATGAGCAGTCCTAATTTATTTTATCCAGCAGCTTTTGCGAATTCTACTTCTCGGCGTCTGGGAACTTCATAAGTCATAAAATCGTATGCCATTTCTGTGTTGGAAAAAATTGCCCGTGCTTCTTGGAGTAAGTCTTTTAATTCTATGGCATTGCCTGGAGCATAGCGAGGACTAAAGTGTGTCATAATTAATGATTTGGCTTGAGCAGCTAAAGCGACTTGTGCTGCCATTGTTGAGGTGGAATGTAAGCGTTGAAAAGCAAGTTCTGCATCCTGATGAGAAAAGGTTGCTTCGTGAATCAAAACATCTGCGTCTTGAGCTAAGACTACTGCACTATCGCAATAGATTGTGTCTGTACAATAAGCAATTTTGCGCCCAATTTCTGGCAATCCACATAAATCTGTACCATTGATTGTGCGTCCATCGAGAAGTGTGACAGTTTCTCCTCGTTTGAGTTGACCGTAAATTCTTCCTGGAGGAATTGCTAGTGCTTTCGCCTTTTCAACATCAAATCTTCCTGGACGATCTTTTTCGGCAATGCGATAGCCAAAGGTTGTGACACGATGTTCTAAACGTTCGCAAGTGACTGTAAATTCATTATCTTCATAAACAACACCAGGTTGTACAGTATGAACTTGTATACTGTAGGCTAGGTGAGTAGAAGAATACCGACTACACGCCCGCAAGTATTCGTCTAATTTTGGTGGACCATAGAGATCAATTCTTTTTGTATTACCAGCTAATCCACAGGTGGCTAGAAGACCCATTAAGCCAAAAATGTGATCTCCATGCAAGTGCGTGATAAAAATGCGCGAGAGTTGGCTGATTTTGAGATCGCTACGTAAAATTTGATGTTGTGTCCCTTCTCCACAGTCAAACAACCACATTTCAGCTCTTTGCGGTAAACGGAGTGCCACGCTAGAGACATTACGCGATCGCGTAGGGACACCGGAACTTGTTCCTAAAAATGTAATCTGCACGAAAAATTTGGCAACCTATCTACACAATTATGCGACTTCTTTATTTATAGTGGCACGACTAGAGGAGAAAACTAATTTATAGATTTGATTACTGCAAAAACGAGATTATTTCGCTTATACTGGTTTATTTGAAATTTCGGATTGACAGATTTCTATCCTATCGCCAAAGCAAAATAAATTGTCAGGATATCAGCATGAGATTTAATCTATCCTTATTATCCCTTCAAGGACGCTTCTGGGGGCTTTCTACTTTGTTTTGGATCGTGCTAGTGGCTCCTGCAAATGCTGCTATGGAAGTTAGAGTAGCAATTCAACAAGGTGTTAATCAACTGAAAGTTGGTAGTTCTACAACAGCGACAGTACGCGATTACAGTAGTGGCAAACCTTTAGGTCAACTTGCAGCAATGAATGCATTTTATGCCCAACCTGATCCTGCTGGAATTTCCTTAGCAGAAGTACAATCTTCGGCAGTGTGGGTTGAACCGAGTGAAAAGGGCTATGTTTTTATTGGCGATCGCTGGTATCGAGGAAAAACCTTGTTGTTGCCTACACAACAAGGAGTCACTGCCGTTAACTATGTTGATTTAGAACAATATCTTTACAGCGTTCTCGGCGGAGAAATGAATGGTAATTGGCACCAAGAAGCCTTAAAAGCCCAAGCTGTTGCAGCGCGTACTTATGCCGTTTACAAGCGAGAAAATGAAAGCAACGGTATTTACGATGTCGTCAATACACAATCATCACAAGTTTATAAAGGTATTGCTAGCGAATCACCTGGTACTCATGCTGCGGTGAATGCTACCGCTGGACAAATTTTGACTCATAATAACAAAGCAATTCTTGCAGCGTTTCATGCGTGTTCTGGCGGTCATACAGAGAACGTTGAAGATGTATGGTCGCAGCCATTACCATACTTGCGGGGAGTGGCTGGCTATGATGACAACGTTAATGCTTGTCAGTGGGTAAAGACGGTTACTGGAGCAGAGCTTAATCAAAAAATTACAGGAATCGGTACTATTCAAGCTTTAACTCCCGTTTTAAGTCCTTATGGTAGTATCAAAAGCATGAAATTTGTAGGCGATCGCGGTACGCGAGAATTGCGAGGAGACGCTTTACGGACAGCACTCGGTTTAAGAAGTACGCGCTTTACCATCACTGCCGAACCTTTGGGTTTACGCTTTAATGGTCGTGGTTGGGGTCATGGCTTAGGTATGAGTCAATGGGGAGCTTATAATTTAGCGCAACAGGGAGTAAGATACGAGCAAATACTAGCGCACTATTATCGCGGTGCTAGCATAGCTAAGCTGGAACGTTAATGCTGAGAGGGTACTGAAACTCTCAAGCGAAATAGTGAAAGGCGATCTCTTCTTGCTACGATCGCTCAAGCCCATCTGCTATGAAGAATAAGTTAAACTGTGCGATCGCTCGATCTACATGGCTGAAACATGAAGCAATGCGATCTTCTCAGAGTGGCGGACAGCTTAGACTAGTAAGCAATATCAGACAGGGAACCGAAGCGATCGTCACAGTCAATTCAAAATCAGCAGTTAAACTCCAAGGATGCAGCAACAATGGTGCAAGCGATCAACTCACGCAATCTCTACGAGCAAGACCTCATGGCATGGTACGAAGATACGATCGCCAAACTCAAAACTGGAAACTTTAGCAATATTGATATCAATAAATTAATTGAGGAGATCGAAGGGTTGGCAGGACGCGATCGCCGTGAGTTCAAAAGCCGTTTAAGAGTATTACTCGCTCATTTACTCAAGCGCATTTATGTTAACTCTCCTGATGACTATAGAGGTTGGGAAATTACGGTGCGATCGCAGCGCCAGCAACTTCTAGATCTGTTAGAACAATCCCCTAGTCTGCGCAACTATTTTGCCGAAATATTTACCAAATGCTGGAACGATGCACGGACAGAAGTAACAGAAGACTATCCTCAAACTGAATTTCCCAGCGAGTGGACATTCAGCTACGAAATTGACACGCTACTTAACAAGAAATTTTGGTAGTTTGATTTTAATAATTTGCAGAAGACTTGCTTTCTTACCAATGGCGATCGCATCCGCAAACTTATTTCAACGTGAGTTCAACGGTTAGTAAAATGAAAAAAACACTACTACCTACTACCCAACTCGGAAAGGTGAGATCTATAAATTATGCTCTCTTAGTTAATTAATACTTACATGTTTTGGTTGTAATTGACTTATTTCGAGTAACGTCACTTCCCAAACTAATCGGGGTTGTACGTAGGAGCTTAAGTATTTCTTGGCTTGTTCTAAAGGTGGTAAAGGTGAGTTTTGAAGTTCTCCTGCTAAAAACTGCTGCCAATAACAGTATTGTAAGTAATCTAACAACCACAGTTGAGCTTCTGTATCTAAAGTTTTATCAATTTGTCTTGCTAATTCTAAGGCGCTGTGTAGGGATTGTGGAGGATAAGCAACAGCTTTAAGTAATTCGGTAGGAATTGTTTGAAGTTGCTGAGTTCCGGCGATCGCTTCTCCTGGGCTTCCTTGGGCGATCGCTAATACAACCGGCGATGTCTGTAAAATCTCTTCATGACCAGTTTGCTGCAAAACTCGTGCCATCTGATCTTGAGCGAGGCGATAAAACGGAATCCGCTGACACCGAGATACCAAGGTTGGTAGTAAAGATTCTACTGCAGGCGCGATTAAAATAATTGTTGCTAACCCTGGTTCTTCTAATGTTTTGAGCAAAGCATTTGCCGCAGCTTCTGCCATTGTTTCTGCTTGTTCAATCACAACAATATTTCTTGGCGCTTCTAGGGGAAAACGACTGAGAAACTGCGATATTTCGCGAATTTGCTCAGTACGGATAATAGGAGGGGCTTTACGCTTAACTCCAGCAGCTACGGCTTCTAATGCTGTAAGTCGCTGTCCTTGATGCAAATAAGTAGGTTGTACCCACAATACATCTGGGTGATTTCCTAATTGCAAGCGTTGTTTGATTTGCTGCTGTTTGTCTGGTGCAACATTTGTACAGAATATTTGCGCGATAAAGCAGTGTGCTGTTAAGCTACGTCCTACCCCTGGTGGACCAACAAATAAATAAGCAGGAGCAATTCGCTGGCGGTTGACTGCTTGTGTCAGAAACTCAATTGCTGGCGCTTGTCCAATAACGGATGTGAAAAAAGGAGACACGGGGAATAGTGATTAGTGATTATGATGACTTTGTCCTTTTTAAGTTTATAAACTCTGACTTCTGATTTCGGGAAAGCGTTGCATTAGGATTTGCTGAATTTGTTCTTGAACTTCGGCTTCACTATAACTTGCATCGATTCTGACAATGCGCTGTGGGTTTGCTTGGGCTAATTCTGTGTAGCCTTGTTGGACGCGACGATGAAAGTCTATTTTTTCTTGCTCAATGCGATCGCCTCCGGTGCTGCGTGGAACGCGATCGCTCGTATGTTGTTGTTTTCTTGCTAGACTTACAGCGACATCAATATCTAACCAGATAGTTAAATCGCTTTCTAGCCCACCAGTCGCAATAGTATTTAACTGTTCAATTAAACTGCGGCTTAAACCTCGACCATAACCTTGATAAGCCATCGTGGAATCAACGTAGCGATCGCATAAAATCATTGTCCCGTTTGCTAGTTCTGGTTTCAGTAACTCTTCTACGTGCTGGGCGCGATCTGCTGCATACAATAATAACTCAGTAGAGTTATAAATCGGCTGTTCGGGTATGTTCAACAACAACTGGCGCAGATCCGAACCTAAATGAGTCCCTCCTGGTTCACGGGTAACAATAACGGGGAAAGACGGCTTTAGCCACTGATACGATCGCTGTAACTGTGTTGTTTTGCCACAACCTTCCACGCCTTCAAATACAATTAATCTACCATTCATACATTGACTTAATTTTTACTCTCTGTAATTTGTACAAAAGTTGCAAAAACATGAAAACCGCAATTGGCAATACCTAAGCGCTAACAGCTAATTACTAACAGATTTAATTCAGCTTTGACTTTAGCAACTAAAATATCTTTTAACCCTTTACCTTTTACAATCGTCGGATATCATATAAGCGACGCGTTTCTCCTGGCGAGGAGTATCTATGGCTCGCTACACTAGCTGGTTTACTGTTGAAGTTCCACCTACACGTTTACAGCAGTTGCTTGCAGAGGTTTTACAATCCTGCAACCTTGATGTTGTATATCATACAAGTGACTACGTAATGGCACAAGAAATTCCTGGACAAACGTCGTTTGCCAGGTTAGTAGTTGTAGAAATACTAACTGATAAAACACTGAATACGACAACAGAAACTCGGATTAACGTTGTGGTAAAAAATGAAGAATTGCCATTACAGATGAATAATCATTGTTACCAGATGTTTCAACAAGTAAATCAAGCGATCGCTGACAATCGTCAGTGGCAATTAATAGAAAGTATTTGTAGCTAAATCATAAAACTGATAAAAACTAAGCCCTCAGAAAAGAGGGCTTGTATACTGCGTTTTCGTTGCAATCAGCAAGTTGTAGGGTCTATGAATTAGGTAGCTATTAACTAACAACTGGGTAATATACAAGTGCGATTGAATGTATAAGACGCAATTACACTTGTCGCTAGCATTGTCTAGTCTTCAAATTCAGGCATCATATTTGGACCAATAAGAGTGACATCATACTCATCTAAAGGTCCAGAAGGCATAGTATCCTTACTTAACAAGTAATAAATCGCTCGAACTTGAGGACCAAAAACGATCTCATCTTCATTTTTTAGGTCGTGGGCAGGAATTTTACGACCATTAATCAGCAATCCATTAGCACTAGGTTTCCCCTTAGAATCGCCATCAATAATGCGATAGTAAAAGCTGCCATCTTCGCGTGGCAGCCTCACTAAGGTAGCATGACGCCGAGAAACAAACTGCGAGAACAAGCGAATATCGCAGCGGGCATCTCTACCAATAGAATACACAGGAGCGTCTAGACTAAATTCTTTACGTCCCTGATCGTCTTCAACAATCAGTATATGGTTCTGATTAGGTTGTAAAGCCATTGAAGCATCGGTTAGTAAAATCACTCAATCAATTATTATCGCTTTAGTTACACAAGCTATTGTTCGCTGCTACAGATGCGCTCTGTACAGATATTGGCTCAGCTTAACTTAGGTTGATTGTACTCGACATTGTGCCTCCTGAGTGAAACTAAGGTAGTCTTTATATTCATCAGTAGGAATTAGTCAGCCTTTGCGACTTAGTAACATAAAGTAACACTACAAAGGAAAATTATTTAGTAGCGCACGAGCTTTCAGAAGCACAATTCTGTCTTAACCCTCGCCTCTTACCCCTCATTCCTCACCCCTTTATAAAACCGCCGCAACAATAAAGAGTTGGTAACGACGCTAATAGAGCTAAATGCCATTAACGCTCCAGCCGCAGCCGGACTAAGAACAAACCCAAAACTAGGTAACAAAGCACCAGCGGCGATTGGAATCCCGAGTGTGTTGTAGGCAAATGCCCAAAACAAGTTTTGGCGAATTTTATTAAAAGTCGCACGACTTAACTCAATTGCGACAACCACATCAGTTAAACAGTCGCGCATGAGGACAATTTCTGCAGCTTCCATCGCGACATCAGTACCTGTTTTCAAAGCTATGCCTACATCCGCTTGTGATAAGGCAGGAGTATCATTAATGCCATCTCCCACCATCGCGACTAGATGATGTTGAGATTGCAATTTAGAAATTGCTGCTGCTTTTCCGTCAGGACGTATATTAGCGAAGATGTGTTGTGTCTCTATGCCGAGTTGAAGCGCGATCGCCTCCGCAACTTCTTGTCTATCCCCAGTTAAGATTGCGACTTGCAAACCAATTTGCCGCAAGTTATTTACTGTTGCTTTGGCATCTACTCTTAAAGTATCTGTGAGGGCAATTAACCCTACGAGTTTGTTGTCTGCTGCCACGTAAACAACTGTTTTTCCCTCAGTTGTTAGCGAATGGCTGAGTTGTTGTGCCGTTTCATCAATCACAACTGAGTGCTGTACAAGCCATTCTTGATTACCTAACAACACCTTAGTATGACCTGCCACTTGCGCAGATACCCCTAAACCTGGTTCCATGCAAAAGTCTTGGGCGGCTAATGGAGACAAATTGTGCTGTTGCGCTGCTTGTTGAATTGCGGTTGCCAGAGGATGCGCATTGCCACTTTCTGCTGCTGCTGCTAATTGAAGAAGACGTTGAGTAGAAGATATTGATTGTTCCAGCGAAATACAGTCACTCACATGTGGCACTCCAGTCGTGAGAGTACCAGTTTTATCAAACACTACGGTAGTAAGTCGATGGACTCTTTCTAAAACCTCACCGCCTTTGATTAATAATCCCCGTTCTGCGCCTACTCCTGTACCGACGAGAATTGCTGTTGGTGTAGCAAGTCCTAAAGCACAAGGACACGCCACAACCATTACGGCGATCGCTAGCTTCAAACTAAGTAATAATGGCGATTGTACTATTGCATGGGTAGTATGTACCTGATGATGTAGTGAGTTGTGTCCAAGATAAGCGAGGTGATGAGGTTGTGTCGCAATATCAGACCAAATATGAGTTCCGACAAAGTACCAAAACACAAATGTCAATATTGCAGAGGTTAACACTCCGTAGGTAAAGTACCCTGCTACTGTATCTGCTAATTTTTGAACTGGTGCTTTTCGCGTTTGTGCTGCTTCTACCAAAGCAACAATCTGGGCAAGTGTCGTGTTTTTTCCCGTCCGAGTTGCCCGTAACGCAATTGTTCCTGTTTGATTTATTGTCCCAGCAGCGACCTGATCTCCAGATTGCTTACTAACAGGCATGGCTTCTCCAGTCAACATTGATTCATTGACTGTTGTTCTACCAGAAACGACTTCACCATCAACGGGAATTTTGTCTCCTGGTAAAACTTGTAACCATTCCCCTATCCGCACGCGATCAGCAGGAATTTCAACACTGTTATATCCTGTAGTTGTTGTCGGATCGGCAATCAATCGGGCAACTTGCGGTTGCATTGCGAGTAATTCGCGAAAAGCTGATGCTGCACGTCCACGGGCTTGCTGCTCTAATGTTCTGCCCAACAAGATAAAGCCTAATAGCATCACGGGTTCATCAAAAAAGCAGTCCCAACCTAGTTGTGGAAAAAGAAGTGCTACTAAACTTGCGGTATAAGCCGTTAGCGTTCCTAATCCGACTAAGGTGTTCATGTTGGGTGCGTTGCGTCGCAGACCCTGCCAGCCATTGAGTAAGATCGGGCGTCCTGGTCCAATTAGTGTTGCAGTTGCTAAACCAAAGTGCAGCCAAATGTTGTGTAACATTGGTGGCGCAGGCAAACCCCATTCACTGAAATGCCCCAAGCTAGACAAGACAAGCAGAATGCTAGCAACAATCAACTGTTTAAGCGCTGATTGCATTTCCTGCTGGTGTCGTGATGGTTCGACGACACTATTATCAGTTTCTCCCTGGGCATAACGTGGTTGGGTGGGAAACCCAGCCGCTGTTAAATTCTCAGCAAGTTCTACTGCATCAACAGCACCTGCGACACACTCGACAACAGCAACTTCCGTGACCAAATTGACACACGCAGACAGTACACTTTGATTTTGTGTTAACTGATTTTCAACAACCTTGACACAGCCAGCACACTTCATCCCTTGGACATCCAGCGTGATGGTTTCTATCGCTTGAGGTTCGCTATTGGGTAAGGGCTGCGACGGCTCGATTTTTGGGACAAGTTGCATACAGAGTTGGCTATCAACACATCACCACTGTAGCGTTTAGGTAAGAGGTAACGGTAGTACAAGTTAGAACTTAGGAAATTCGGAGAAGTTCTACATCAAAAACGAGAGTTGCATTAGGAGGGATAACTCCACCTGCACCACGCGCACCATAACCAAGTTCAGGAGGAATGATTAATTGACGACGTCCGCCGACTTTCATTGTACTTAGTCCTTCGTCCCAACCTTTAATAACTTGTCCAGCACCGAGTTTGAAGCTAAACGGGCGATTGCGATCGCGCGAACTATCAAATTTACTACCGTTTTCAAGAGTTCCGGTGTAGTGAACTACGACTGTTTGTCCTGCCGTAGGAGTTGCACCATCGCCTTCTTGGATATCAATGTATTTAAGCCCAGAGGGTGTTGTGACAACGTTTTCATCAGACATCATGTTGTTATTCGCTAAAGTATCTACGGTATTCGCGTTGCTTGGCGCAACGATTTCTTTAATTGGTTGATTTTGTGTGAGTTTTTCTGCGATCGCAGCGGGTGAATTGCTAAACTGTGTTACTACCAAAACTACAAGGCAAACCATTACGAAACTCAAGCTGATTAGAATTTCTCTCAAAAGTCAGTCCTCCACCAGCAACAATATATGCCATAAATTCAGCCACTTTACGTGTTCTAGTTTAGGTCAAAACAAGCCATTAACTTTGAGCTACCACCTAAACCTGATAGAGAAATTTGAGGGTTTGAGACAATGCCAAGTTTTATTAAAGGAAAATCCAATCGAGTAAGTTTGGTTAAACCTGCTAGTGAAGCAACTTACTATTGGTTGTGTGTTCTATTGCTAAAATTAACTTGCGTTTGAGTGCGATTTCAATATTGATGGTACTACATTCCGCGCCACAACTTATTTTCTAGATCGCGTACTTGGCGCTCTAAGCGATCAATCCGTCCGCGCAATTCATCCATTTCAGCTTGGCGAGGTACACCCAAGTCTTGTAGCATGTTACGCATTTGACGCTGCATCTGCTCTTCAACATTGCCTTGTTCTGACTTGAGTTGTTGCATCAAGTTGTCGATGAATTCTTTGGCCTGATCTGGGCGAAGTTTGCCGTCTCTTACCAGTTCATCACTTACTTCCCGCAGCTTTTCTGCTACCAATGAGGTTGTGCCTATACCAACCATTAATAGCTGTTTAATCCAGTTGTTGCTTTCCATGCTATCTTGCAGTGTCTAATCAATAAAATGAAGTTGAACGTTAAGGTTCAGGGATGAGTTACTCCAAGAATATAACTTTGAGACTAATTTATCGCTCGTCATCAGATTAAAGAGAATTATTTCTCTGACCTTTGACCATCGTTTGCTAAAGCTATGCTTGAAGCGTAAACCCTAAGCGCTTGTAGTTATATTGTGGCAAATTTACAGCTGCACTTATAGCTACTGCAAGATAGAAAATAGCTAAGATGGTGATTGAGTTACTTAAGTGTCAAGTAGACCCAGATTTGCGCGAGCAATATTTACAAATGGATGCAGAAGTCTGGACAAAAGCTTTGGCTAAGTGTCCTGGATTTCTAGGCAAAGAAGTTTGGCTAAATCCAGAAGAAGCATCAGAAATTGTTTTAGTCATTCGCTGGGCAACAAAAGAAGATTGGAAATCGATTTCTGAAGAGTTGCTTCGTCAGACAGAACAAAAATTTGCGCAACAAATGGGTAGCACTTATCAAATTGTATCTGCTGAGTACCAGGTTTATCAAAAAGGGGTGAGGAGCGAGGGATGAGGGGTGAGGAAGAATAAATCTTTCACCAAACACTAAAACATCTTGAAATACCTGCCAATCATTAGCGATCGCTGTTCCTTGTTGACTATTAACTTTACTACAAGCAATGCCACATTGTCCTCGTTGTCATCAATCGGTTGATGCACAAGATGTTACTTGTCCTTTTTGCCGTACACCACTTAAAGCATATGGACATCCAGGAATTCCTTTACACCGTGCTACTGAAGATACTTATTTGTGTGATAGCTGTACCTACCACCTAGACGATACATGTAATTTTCCACAGCGCCCTTTTGCTAAAGAGTGTACGCTTTACCAAGATGTGACACAATCTCAATTGAAAGCATCACAGCAACAGTACAAAAGAAGCTTTGGTGCTCATTTCCGTAGCTGGCTTAAACAATACCAATTTTGGCTATTGATTCTCGGTTTACTCTTGCTGAGTTTTTTGATTGCTCTTTAGATTTACTTGTTCTCGCCCCTCGTTATGATTTCCCGAATCTTCTGTGCGGTTGCAGGTGCGAGTAAAACTCCATTGCGGTAATGTCCAGTTGCAAACAGAATATTGCTAAAATTATGCAATTCAATCACTGGTGCTGGGCGTCCTTCAGGGCGCGGACGTAAACCCGACCAAGTACGGATAATTTTAGCTTCGGCTAAAGCAGGACAAAATGCGATCGCTTGCTGTCTTACTTGCTCTAATTGGGCAGGATCTGCAATGAGTTCATCTGTAGGAAATTCTACAGTAGCACCAATCCAATAATCTGTAATCGGCTGACTACCTATACAAGGTACGACGTGAACGTCATCTTTTGTAATGACAGGTTGAAATTTTGGATCGCCTAGAGGTTGATTGACCTGCAAATGAATTGCTTGACCGAGTACAGGTTTAATGTCTACTACTGGTGTTGGTTGTGTTGGAGGCGAAGTTGAAGATGTTATGGCAATTTTGGTCAGAGAGACATCTGTATGTTGTCTGGATTGTAACTGCGTCGAACCTGTGCCAGCAGCGATAATTAGCCAATCAACATTTTGAATTCCATCTAAGATAGCCTTGTGTGGTGTACTCGTAGTATCGATGTAGAGATACATTTGCCGATCTGAAGCATCGAAATGATAACCAGCGGCTTTAACACCAAAATGAAATTGAACTCCTTGACGCTGTGCGGCTTCTACCAAAGCTAGAGTAATGGATACAGGATCAACTTGGCGATCTTGTGGTGAATAAATTGCTGCTACAATCTCTTCACAGTTAAGCTGCGGACATTGTACTTGTAATTGCGTGGTATTCCAAATTTCTATTTGCCATCCTTGTGCTGCACGAACTGCGGTCAACTTTTCCCAACCTGCCACATCTTCCTGATAACACAGCATCAAAATTCCCTGTCGATTAAAGGGGATCTGGCGCATAGTCAGCGCTTCTAGTTCTGGAATGAGTGTTTCGTAACGTTGGAGACTTGCAGAGCGCATCTGCCATGCATTACCCTTGATTTTGTGACTAATTGCTCCCATCAATACACCCAGCGCCGCACCTGTTGCTGCTTGGGCTGGTGGCTGTTGATCGACAACTGTAACTTCAAGTCCAAATAAACTTAGTTCGTAAGCGATCGCTGCTCCAACGACACCGCATCCAACAATCAATACATGACTCATGACAATTTGAAAGAATTTGCGAGATGGGGGAGACGAGGAGTCGTGAAGTGTTGAGTGTTGAGTTATGAGAGTTATGAGAGTTATGAGTTTAAGAGAAGTTTGAAATTTCTTTTAATTAATTCAAAACTCACGCATTCACAACTCAAAACTTAAAATAAATGCCTCCGGCACCTTTCTTCGCTTTCCAGAACTCAAAACTAATCACTAATCACTAGCTACTAGCTACTCACTCCTCGCTCCTAGTTAATTACGCTTCACTTTCTTGTTGTAAAACCGTCTGTTTAGGAATTAGCTGCAAAAAACCATCAATATCTGCTAAGGCTTCTCGATAATTGAGTGTCGCTTTTTGATAATCTGCGGCTTCTGCGGCTTGTTCTATTTTGACTAAATTGTCAAACAGACTCCGCGTTACTTCCCGTGCTTGTGATTGGTCTTGGGGAAGGAGATTGCGAGTGACATAAGTCATTTTAAGTCGCATTTCTCCTCCAGGACCGTGAATGAAGTTACTCACATCGATCCAATCACGTCGTTTAATCAACGTAATGAGTTCATTATCTAGGCGATCACGTAGAGCAACAATGTCGGGAACATATTGCTGAATTTGCTCTACTTGCGCTGCGGTATAAGTTGGAGGTGCTTTTGCAACGCTGGGACTACTACAACTAACAAGAAACGTTGTCACGATAACTAAAATCAATGACAGAATTGACCGATAACGCGCCATAATCTGACTATATGTTTGTCTGCTGATGAACAGTGTCATTTTAGATCGCTGGTGGCAACAATCAATTGCTATTGTCTTGCTCAAATGAATTTTTAGTCTCCTACTCTAAGAGGTATGTTCTCAAAGAGCGATGAGATTGTCATCATTTGCTTTGTTTTAGTAATAATACTTAGAGTTAAAGTCGCGTTCCAATTGAGCACTTAGTGTTGTGAGCCATTAGTCACTTAAGAGTCAACAATTGCTAAATTGATAAAGTATTGTTAAGCTGGAAAATTAATAGAGTAAGCTTTCTAGCGGTTTTCTGTCGTCCTTTTCACTACACTAGACTCAAAATCCAGGAGAGTTCCCGCGTGAACGCAGCTGAGCAAGCAACTAATTTGGAACTTACTAGTAAAATTGCGACAGTCGTCAATCTTTTTAAGTCAGAGTTTCCTGACGTGAGAGCAGATCTCAAGCCGTGGACTAATGACCCAGATACTAGAGAGTTAGTCGATCCTGATTCTATCGATATTGGCTTTCATTTTCCTGGTGTAAGTCGATCGTTGCAAAGTCGTAGTATCTTGATTCAGATCCGCTTTTATCAAGACCCCTTAAACGGCGATCGCACTTGTATTGGTGTGGAAGCTGCAGGTTTTAATCATTGTGGTAAGCAGTGGCGTCTTTCTACTGTAGAAAACTGGAGTTTTGTTGGTGCAGTTCAACCTTCCCCCGAAGCTGGAGAAAAGTTGAAATCGTTTTGTCGCCAACTTATGCAAGTGTTTAATCAACCAACTGCATAAAGGCAGTAGCTAGTCATAAACAAATTTGGGGAATTCCTTAAGCCCTAACTTCTTTTAATTGCTTACCATTCGACTACCACATTCACCACAATAAGGTGAGTTATAGGTGTTCTGGCGTTTCCCAAATAGCGTGTAGCGGTTGTCGCGGACTTGATCGTAAATGCGATCGCCCACCCATTTCACTCCAGGTAAACCTCGATAAGCTTCAACAAATAAATTACCCATTGGTAATACTCGCCCAATTTCTTCAATTGCTGCTGTACCTTGCCAGCGACGTTCGGGGGCATCAGCATCAAGTAAAATCACACCTAACTCGCAATCTTGCGGTGTAATACCCCAGGGTGCGAGCGTTTCTTGATCTTGCATGGATACGTAACGAAACATCTGTCCTTTGTCAAAGCTTTCTAGTAGCTGAACAAAAGTTACGCAAAGATTGCAATTGCCATCGTAGATAACGTAGTAATTCATGAAATCAGTTTTTTACTGCTGAGTTTATATTTCTATTTTTAAGCTTATTTACCTTACCTTGTAAATCTTTCTTTGGGTTACTTTTAACTCTTTCACTAAGTTTTATATTTTGAGTTGATCAATTTTAATTTTCATGTTTTACAATTTAAAATTTTGAAGTTCAAATTTGAATTGTACAAATATTTTATTGTAGTTATTAGCAATTGTAAGATAAATAGCTACATCTACACAAATAAAATTTGGACTTTCTTACAAGACTAAATAACTCCTGTCTTTCATATACTAATAATGTATATCTTATGATATCTACACTGTATACTAGTTCTGTTTAAATTAAGAATACCTGGTTGTGGCGAAAATAAACGTAACCTAAAGGGTATTATCAGTCAATGGACAATGGATAGTAGAGTATTAATTAACCATTAACACGCATAAAACGCGTGATAAATAATTATCCTCACTTACTGATAGCTTTACTTGGGTAAATCAGGATTTTGTATTCTATAAAACTACTGCAATTTAAAAAAACATTACATAAATAATGACTGTTTGAATAATTTCTTAAAAGTAATTTACTTACTTTTAAGTACGTACTTACTATTTTTATTTTTCTGTTTTAATATAGTAACAGAAATTAATGAGTAATAATTCTATCTTAATAAGTTGTTAAGTCTTACTTATCAAAGTATTAAAGTAAATCAACTGATATTACCAACAGCATTGAGAATGAAGTTCAGGAGGTAGAAGTATGACACAAAACACAACGACCAATATCATTCATGATAGAAATGCTCGTGGTCGTACTCGAATGGGTTGGTTAGATAGTCAGCATACCTTTTCCTTTGGTAGTTTTTACGATCCGGCACGGATGGGATTTCGTTCTCTACGAGTCATTAATGACGATCGTGTTGTGCCTGGTGCGGGTTTTCCAATGCATAGTCACCGTGACATGGAAATTTTTACTTACGTTTTAGAAGGTGCATTAAAACATCAAGATAGCTTAGGTAGCGGTGCGATTATTTCTCCTGGAGAAGCACAAATTATGAGTGCGGGTACTGGAATTACCCACAGCGAATTTAATCCATCAAAAACGGAACCTGTGCATTTTTTGCAAATCTGGATTCTTCCTGATACACAAGGATTACAACCCCGATATGAGCAAAAAGCATTTCCTCTAGAACAGTGGCGTGGCAACTTACGTTTAATTGCTGCTAAAGATGGACGCGATGGTGCTGTTACAATTCACCAAGATGTTGATTTGTATACCTCTGTCCTAGAAAAAGGTGATGCTTTGCATTATCACCTTAACCCAAATCGATACGCTTGGTTACAGGTTGCGCAAGGAGTTGTATCTCTCAACGATCAAGAACTTCGTGCAGGCGATGGAGTGCAAATGTATGGAGGAGAATTAGAAATTAGCACTGATATCGGTGCAGAAGTTCTGTTGTTTGATCTTGCATAATCTCAGGAAATGCGAACCTTGAAAATTATGTTTTGGGGTGAGGAATAACTCACCCCGTTTAATATTTATGAGGTAATAAAATGCCAGCGATCGCCAAAACCAATGATTTAATCACAGTAATAATTATCTTTGTAGTTGAGCCAGAACAGCAGCAAGAACTAATTGATACTATCATTGAGTTTATTGATAATGCAGTCAAGTATCAACCAGGTTTTGTTTCAGCTAGTCTTCATAAAAGCTTAGATGGCATACGTGTGATGAATTATGCTCAATGGCAAAGTCTTGAAGAATACTACACTTTCCTTGATAATTCAGAAGTACAAGCGCAAGGGAAAAAACTAGCTAATTTTAACCCACCAGATTTGCACATTTTTGAAGTTATTGTTTCGCAACCAGAAAATGCCCCACTTGAAATTAATCAAGGTGATTTAATTCATCTTGCTGAGTTTCGCGTGAAACCAGAAAACCAGCAGCGCCTTGTGGAATTAGAAAAGGAATACATAGGTGTAGCATTACAAAATCCAGGGCTAATCTCTGCTAACTTTCACCGTTCGCTTGATGGTACGCGTACAATGAACTATGGTCAGTGGCGTAGCTTGGAAGATTTTGAATTATTGCTACAAGATCCAAAATACAAACCCTTGAGCGAATATTGGCAGGGTTTAGCTGAAAACGAGTTTCATTTATATGAGGTAGTATTTACTAAATCTACTACCAACTAATAAAAATCACTTTGTTCATAAAAGCTAAGAAATTATGAAAGTAACCTCAGCCTATACTAGACTCCTTGTTACCGATCTTAAAGCTTGCTTACTCTTCTATAAAGATATTATGGAATTTCCAGTCAATATAGAAGATGAAAAAAGTGGCTATGCAGAGTTTCAAGTTGGTGGAATGAAACTCAGTTTATTTAGACGACAAGAAATGGCAGAAATTATCAGAACTACGGACAAACCAACTGAAGCAGAATGTCAAGATAAAGTAGCTTTGATTTTTACTGTGTATGATGTAGACCAAGAATATCACCGTTTATTGCACAAAAACATTAACTTTGTTACAGAACCTATGAATAATACAGATTATAGAATTAAAACATTATATTTCCGAGATCCTGACGGTAATTTGATTGGATTGTATCAGTTTTTAGATTAGAATTTGCTTCTGATTTGCTCAAAGTAATAGTAGAAAACTAAAGTCGTGATGATACGAGTACATCAAACGAGCAATTCAACCTTGAAGAAATAGGTAACGATCGCATTAAAGATTTAAGTGATGGAGTTGTTGCGATCGTGCTTATTGATTACGATAGTGTACATTTTTCTCAAAATTTGTAGATTTGAACAAGCAGTAATGGCAGCAGAAAGATAAAAGCTGGGATAAATTGAGTATAGTAAACAGCTAAAACGAGTTCTATAGATATTGGTCAATATCAACTCTTGCGCGTGCGTAATGAATCCGTAGCACAAGCCCTAAAGTTAACTGCTTCATAATCCAATAAAATATAGTAAGGATAATGAAGATAATAAAAACAACAAAGAGTGGGCGTCGCTCAGTTAAATCATTAACCGTTCTGAGTAGAACACTACCAGGTTCTGTTACTAAATCCCAACTATTAAAGCGGCGAAATCTACCAAGATAAACTCCAACTGCACACAAAACATGGGCGATCAGTTCTCCCCAAATAACAAATTGTCTTGCGCCTTGACGTCTTAAGTAATAACCTTGATTAATCAAAGAAACGACATACGCTTCAAAACCAATAAGCATTGCAAACAGATGCACAGGGATCACAAACAGCGTAATTACCCACGGAGATAGCCCAGGGCGTATTCCGCGAATGAGATGAATAATATCTGTGAGTACATAAGGTGCATTAGGCAGAAAAGCCACAAAAACAATGAAGACTATCCACCACACTAAGGAACGAGAGCGTGTTTTATGCCGAAATAGCCAAAAGCTAAGTGCTAAAGGAATAAAAGCTAAAAATAAGTTCCACAGAATCCAGCCACTGTAGATTGCGTCAAAAGCACGTACTAGTTGGGTGGATAATTCAGTAAATACCCTGTTTGCAAAAATGTGAGTTTCCATCCTAACTGTAATAGTCTAATCTTGTTTTTCCTAGATTAACCTCTATTTAAAACGGTTCCATGAAATTAAGATGCAGTTACTGAACAAAGATGAAGTCTCATGCCAACATTACGTTGGTAGAACCCTGCAATAAGCTGATCGCATCATTACCAAAGAATATTGCACTATATTTGTCCTTACCTGTTCCCCAGTCAAAACACCAACTTCTGTACCACCGCGATCGCCCATGAGGATATCGTTTCCTGCCCTAGCGATCGCATTTCCATCGTGACTCTAAATACGTTGCCCTACATCAATTCTCGCGCATTCTGGCATATCTAACGTCAGTTCGGGATAAGAAAAGGAGGGGGCAAGTAAGCTGAAATTAAGTTAAACCATTCAGCGCCCCGTCCTATGTCTAGTTTAGAAGCATTGTTTTGTGAGGTCGATGATTTTTGCACATATTTTGAACCTCAGTGGCATAGGCAACTACTGGGTCATGGCTTACAAACTCGTAAACGAGCAAGATGTTTATGTCTAAGTGAGATGATGACAATTCTGATAGCTTTTCATCAGCATCACTATCGTAATTTCAAACACTATTACATCAATTGTGTGAGCATCTACTGGCGAAAGGAATTTCCTCGGCTGCCCAGCTACCAAAGGTTTGTTGAATGGATGCCTTCTACCTTAATTCCCTTATGTGTCTATCTAACCCATTGTTTTGGTAAATGTACAGGCATTAGTTTCATCGATGCTACCAGCGTTAAAGTCTGCCACAATCGATAGTAATACAGTTGCTATAAACTAGCAGTGCAGAGGTATATAAAAAAAACTTAAACTACTATTTTGATAGTGATTTTCTGAAAAATAGTACAAAGATAACTAGATTTTAATAACTGTATAATAATATTTAAAATAGCATAAAATTGCAAGCAGATCAAACCATGCAAGCTCGTTAATTGATTGAGAATATTTCCTATATTTTTCTGATACTTCAAACAACTTAACATACATTATACTTATCAAATTTGCCACCAATCCAAAACTTTCTACATTTACAGTCTTTGTCAGCAACAAACTCTAGGTAGTAGTGTTTTCAGCTACAGTCTGTGTGTTGTTAGTAGTCAAAAATGGTGATTTAGACAACAGTAGATTACTTGTGCTTGCTACTGTTGGTTGTGACTGAGATATGACTCGAATTATTGTCTGCGGCTTAGAACGCACGGGCTACAAAATCTTTTGTTTACTCAGACAACAAGGAGCAAGTGTCGTTGGCATTCATCATCAACTGATTCCCAAAGAAGAAACGATTATTGTGGGGGATCTCCAAGCAGCAACAACTTTACAGGCTGCAGGAATTGAAACCGCCCAAACATTAGTACTGGCAAACAGTGATGATGCTTTGAATTTGGCAATTCTGATTCAAGCACGAGTACTCAATCCGCGAATTCGGATTATCAATCGTTTATTTAATGCTAACTTAGGCGATCGCCTCGACCACACCTTACCGGATCACGTCAGTATGAGTGTTTCCGGTTTAGCCGCACCGGTATTTTACTTTGCCGCTTTAGGAAATCGCGCGATCGGACAACTTAAACTATTTAATCAAACTTGGCCTATCCAAGAAGAATATATTCACGAGCACCATCCGTGGCGCGGGCGATTGTTGAGTAATTTATGGGACGATCGCACTCGGATGTTGATTTACTATTTACCTGTACGAGGTGAAATTGATCTTGTCTGTGCAGTCAGTTCAAGGCAACAGTTGCAAGTAGGCGATCGCCTACTTGTTGGTACGCAACCGAATATCCGTACCATGCGAAAGTCAGCAATTTCTAAACTACTAAAAGTACTCACTAACTTACGTCAATTTCGCCAACATGGACAATCTTTAATGATTGTGACGTTAGTCCTGCTCGTAACTATCTTTACTGCCACACTCACTTATATTTGTTTTGATTTAAACACTTCGATTATTGATGCTTTATATTTTTCGGTTGGTATGATCACAGGTGCTGGTGGCAAAGAAGAAGTTGTCGAAAAAGCACCTGATAGTATCAAAGTGTTTACAGCATTCATGATGTTAATTGGCGCAGGTATTATTGGGATTTGTTACGCGTTACTCAATGATTTTGTCTTAGGCACGCGCTTCAAACAGTTTTGGGATGCGGCACGAGTTCCCCAACGCAATCATTACATCGTCTGCGGTTTAGGTGGAATTGGCGTGCAAGTTGTGCAACAATTCCATGCGAGTGGGCATGAAGTCGTCATTATCGAACGCGATTCTAACAACAGATTTCTCAATACTGCTCGTGGATTAGGTATTCCAGTTATTCAAGGTGATGTTAGCTTGCCTGAAACATTACAAGCTGCGAATCTTAAATCAGCAGGCGCTTTGTTAATTGTGACAAGTAACGATGCAGTTAACTTAGAAATTGCCCTTAATGCTAAAACATTAACACCAAGTATTCCCGCGATCGTTCGCTATGAACATCCAGACTTTGCCCATATGGCACAACAAGTCTTTGAGTTCGAGGCGGTGTTGAGTCCAGCTGAACTTGCAGCCCCTGCTTTTGCCGCCGCAGCGTTAGGTGGACGCATCTTAGGTAATGGCATCACTGCAGATAGCCTTTGGGTAGCTTTGGCAACTTTAATCACACCTTCGCATCCTTTTTGCGGTCAGCGCGTTAAAGAAACTGCAATGCAATCTGATTTCGTTCCGTTATATATTGAAACTAACTGCCAAACGATCCACGGCTGGGATTTATTAGACACATATTTGAGCGCAGGAGATGTATTGTATCTTACTATGCCTGCAAATCGGTTAGATCAGTTGTGGCGGGCTGTACCTTCTCAAATTATGGTGAGTTGAGAGTAATTCATTTATTCATGCGGTACGCGAGAGATACTAACGACTGCTAGTAAAATCAAACTACCTCCCAATCCTTGTGAAACTAAAAGTCGCTCTCCTAGTATTAAGTAAGCGCTGATAACTCCGAAAACAGGAGTCAATGTTAAGTAAAGCGAAAGTCTACTTGCAGGTAAATAACGCACAGCAGCTAGGTAAAGTAAAAATGCTAATCCATATCCAAATGCTCCTGATGTAACAGCAATAAGTAAGCTACCCCACATTGCAGGTACAAACTCAAAAGACTCTAGACCTAAAAACAATGCGCCTAATAGCATTATCATAAAGAGGATGAGAGCAACGGATTGCTGAATTGCCGCCAATGCTACAAGATGTAAACGTTGAACTGAACGAGCAGCCGTAACTGCATAAAGTGAAGCAAACAAAACACTGAGACAAACAAGCAAATCTCCCCAGATTGATCCTTGACCGATTGAAGTTGCATTAGGAATAGAAATAAACGCAACCCCCACACAAGCTAATAATCCTAACCCAATCAGAGGAAAATTAATGCGTTCGCGCAGAATTAACCATGACAGGGCAATGGTAACAATAGGTTCAGTTGTGTTGATGAATGTGGAATTACTGGCTGTTGTCAACGATAGTCCAAACACAGCAAAAACGTAAGATAATCCTGGTTCGAGCAGTCCTATTAAGCTCAATTTGAGTGTATTCCACTCTAAAGGAACTTGGATGCCTTGGAAGATAATGATTGTCCAGAGAACAAGCACGCTAGAAGCAGTTTGAATGCACAACAAGGTAAATGGCGGTATTTGTTCTAATGCTCCTTTAGTTAACACAATGGTTAAACCATAAATTGCCGCGGCTAATATGATTAAGTACGTTCCTTCAGGAAGATCAGGCAAACGTTTAAAGCCGCGCAGCGATTCGGTCATAAGATTTACAGTTTATCTTTAACAAGGTTTGTATTGTTTAGCTGTAACTCAACGATGATAGCTAAGAAGCTTGAGAATGATATGCTTTGAGCAATTAAAGCACGGTTTGTATAGGCAACTGTTGCAATATTACCCACATCCGTGCAGCATAGGTACAGACAGTAGTATTTATTTCAATGCTTCCCAGCTAGAAATACCTAAAAATAGTTAACTAGTTGTAAGGCTTGGTTGTAATAGCTACAGACTCTACAATATACAGAATTGCTTTCGATATACCAGCAATATTAACTACAGTAAGACTTTTCAAATTTAATATCATAACCTTAACTCCTTTATCCCAACAGCGATCGCGTTTCACTTATTGAGCCGGAATTTTGGTTTATTTGTGATGATTCAAGTAGGGTTGATAGTGTTTCTATCTAAGTTGTGAACATCTGGTTGAAATGGCTAATTTATGGCTATTAGCTAACAAGTTGTGACATTCAAGCTGCTTCCATCTCGGCAATACATTGCTGTAGTAGATGCTGCATCTTATCAGCATCGGCATGATGTCTGCGCCCATGACCTGGTAATACCCACTCAAAAGCGTATTTTGTCAACTTCCGCATCGATTTAATTTGTTCTGACCAAGAATACCAGCAAACATCGCGCCAAGCAACGAGTGAATTGCGATGATCTGACCAAGCCAGGTGATCTCCAGTAAAGAGAAACTTTTTGTAGAGCACAACTGTGTGTCCTCTAGTATGTCCAGGAACAGGGATAATCAGTAAATTTGAATTAAGTTGAAATAGTTGTGAACCTGTCAGTTGAATTTCGACTTCGTTGCGAGTGCTGGAAGTCATATCGTCACGATGGAGAATGCGATCGCACTGAAAATACTCGCGGTACTTCTGATGATCGGCAACATCATCTTTGTGTGTGAGACATAAGTAGCGAATTCCTCCCATTTTCTCAATTTGCTTCACCAATGGCAGTGTAAACCGAGGTGAATCAACCATAACATTACCTTCAGGACGGACAATCAAGTAACTTGCGGCGCCGTAGGAATTTTCAGCATGGTAGCCGCAGTGATAAACATTCTCGGCGACTGGAATGGGAAAGCTTTGTTGCGCTTCTTTAATATCGTGTGGCTTCTCGATTGTCCCAATCGAACTTGTCGGACACGCTAAAAGTGCTTGCAATGATCGCAGTCGCTCGCCTTTATTCGCTGGCTGATGATAAACTGCTGACTGTCCTCCTACACGATTAAATACCTCTGGAGTCATCCAACGGCAAGTATCGCAATCAATACAGGTGCTATCAACGTAAAAGTCTCCACTCACATTTTGCGGGTGACGCTGATTTAAGTGAGCCATAAGTGAACCTCTAGGACGTAGTGAGATAGTAAAATCACTGTTTATTCCTAAGCTAGCGCACTTGACATCAGCTTGCCTTTTTGCTAAGGAGCTAAGTCGGGAAACACCTGTTGTACTGCCGGATGTACAAGACGATGACTTTGGACGTTCACACCCGCTGCTAAAGCTGGATTCGTTTGCATCGCTTGCATTCCCAAGTTAGCTAACTGCACGATATAAGGTAAAGTACTATTATTCAACGCTTGTGTTGCTGTCCACGGTACGGCTCCTGGCATATTAGGGACACCGTAGTGAACTACCCCTGCTTCAATATATGTAGGCTTGGTATGACTCGTCGCGTGTAATGTTTCAATACAACCACCTTGGTCAACTGCCACATCGACAATTACTGAACCTGGACGCATTTGTCCAACCAATGCACGACTAACAAGAATCGGCGCTCGTCGTCCAGGAACTAAAACAGCGCCAATAAGGAGATCTGCCTCTGGCACGACGGCATCAACTTGCGCAGAATTACTATAAAGTAACTCAACTCTAGAGCCAAATAGTGTTTCTAAGTAAGATAATCGTTCGACATTGACATCTAAGATTTGAACAGTAGCACCCATGCCGACTGCGATTCGTGCTGCTTCTGTACCGACAACTCCACCACCTAAAACAACAACTCTTCCAGATCGGACACCAGGGACACCACCTAATAAAACACCGCGCCCTCCTTGTTGACGTTCCAAAAACCGAGCGCCAAACTGTACAGATAAGCGCCCAGCAATAATGCTCATGGGTATGAGAAGTGGTAGTTTATTTGTGCTACTCGCGACTTCTACAGTTTCGTAGGCGATCGCTGTTACCCCACAATCAATTAAATGCTCTGTTAAAGCTTTATCAGCTGCTAAATGCAAATAGGTGAATAGCAGTTGTCCTTTTTGTAAAAATTGATATTCTGGCTGTAGCGGTTCTTTAACTTTAATAACAAGTTCTCGATTCCAAGCATTTTTAGCAGTAGAAACAATTTCTGCCCCAACTTGGCGATAATCCTCGTCTGTAAACCCAGCGCCAACACCTGCTTGTGATTCTACAAAAATATTGTGACCATTCTCTTTAAGAACTCGCACGCTACTCGGACTCAAGCCCACCCTAAACTCTTGATCCTTTGTTTCTTTAGGAACGCCAATTTCCATTTTTTATGATTTTCTTCTACATCTGTTTTTAGCTTAAGCGCGTCCGCTGCAAGTGGCGAGATAGCGAGTGTAATCTCATATACTACGTCAATCTCCTGCATAGACTAGTACCTGTCTTCGGATACCACTTTTGACAAGTCACTTTGTACGATATAGTAAAGAAATGTAAATAAAACGTAATTTTGGGTACAATCTAATCTGAATTCTTATAGAAGCTCCTAGCCAATTTCCTTAAAATTTAGAGGTTTAGCAAATGACAACTCAGCCACAACCTACAACGACTCCTAGCTTAGAGGAACCTAAGTTTGGATTTAATGAGTATGCCGAACGCTTGAATGGCAGAGCAGCAATGATTGGATTTCTCATTCTAGTTGTGATTGAATACCTGACAGGTAAAGGCGTGCTTGCTTGGCTTGGGCTAAGATAGAGTAGAAGAGAGTTTGATATAAATACTGAGGTCAACAGCAAGCTAGCAAAGCTGCCAAGAAAAGACCTATTCAGCTCTAACATAGTTTGCGGATCTCAGTCCAGACTCACAGTGTACCTTGATAATGATTCTGCCCAGATCAATTGCTGTCTTGTACATAAAAAATGCAAATTGCGTAAAGACATCTGCAAGTCTGGAAAGTAGGTCTTAAGATGATAGGTAACTTGAGATAATAGCTGAGCCAAAGAATATATTAATTTTGTGATGAACGCAGCAATACCGAAGTTGTTATCTGCATACCGTAAAGAGCCGTTACCCAGTGTATTAGTGACTATGGGAGCGGTGGACGCTGTTATTGGCGGACTAGGCGATCGCTGGTCTTTGTTTACGTTTGGGTTAGTCACTGTGAGTATGGCTATTGGTCTGCGTTGGTGGTTATTGCAGCAGCGCCGTCCTTACCCAACAGAAGAAATTGCTACACCGCGCTATTTGCCGCCTAGTAGTTCGCATCAAGCACTACCCGTTTTAAAGGTATCTAAACGCCCACCACGATAGAAACCACTTCGTGCTTCCTAAGGCTTTTCTAATAACTAGTTAGCTATTAACAAGACACTTATGCTTGTTTTTCTGCTGTTTCAACTAGTTTTTTTAGCTTCATGTAAGCTTCTTCTGGTGTGAGTGGCTCTGATTCCTTTTCATTAGGAATATAGTACTGTCTGTTATCAGGAAAGTGTCGAACAACGAAACTAGGGATTAAGCCTAGCTCCATAGCTTTCTCTCCTAGCATATCAGCAGCTTCTGCCAAACTATATTCATCGTGAATTTTATACTGACTCATATTTTTTGTATTCCTATAAATACCGTATACACCTAGTTAAGCTACTACTTTAAATATAATTTAAATTTCCATTACAGGTTTATCGAAGACGCATTACACTATTTGTTTATGTAAAGCATTGCTGCCAGTCTTTTGATGTTCTTACTGCCAGTTTTAAAAATTCTAAAATGCGCAGCACGTTTTGCACGTATTGTTAGTCCTTGTTGTGGGCTACGTTTAGCTTATCACTAGTCATAAAAACTAAGAAAAATTCAAATTTAAATTTTGACATAACAGATAGATTGCCTGTAGACTCTTTACTTTTTTTAAATCTTAGAATTCGTGGATGTAAAGGCTACTTATTTCTTAGTTAAGGACATATACTAAGATTATTTTTAGTTTTATAGCAAAAGCTATCTCCTATAATAGAGTTAGAAATAATTGTTTAACTAATAGAATTGAGACAACATTTTAAGTGACTCCTGGCAGAAGTACTAAGCTGACTAAATCTCTGGAACGAAAATAACTTAGTTTTAGATATGGGGCATCTCTCTAAAGAATGGTTTTAGGAAAAAATGCATAGTTTCTTAAAAAGGTTGACAAGGCTATAGCACTTTTACGTTAACCATCCACTAGTAGCCCAATATGATTTTGCTGCTTCAAGGGCTAAATATTCAGTTAGGAAAACATCGAGTTTAATTTTGCAAGCTAAGTTACTATTACTGTTGGAGATAGCATGTGAATGTAGATAAATTTGCTCAACAAATCTATTCTCAAATAGAAAGTTTATGTCAGCTAGGTAATGCCCCAGAATGTCAAGAGATGCTACCGATAGCTCTTACAAATCTTGGCATTGTATCAGAGGAATTACAACTGACAGTAGATGAGCTACAGCGGCAGAATGAAGAACTCCTTGCTACGCGAACAGCCCTTGAATTACAAGTTCGCCGTTATCAAGAACTATTTGATTTTGCTCCTGATGGTTATATTGTCATCGATAAGTCTGGCAAGATAGAAGAAGCAAATCGTGCTGCAGCTGAATTGTTTAATGTTCCACAGCGATTCTTAGTGGGCAAACCGCTGATTATTTTTGTTGCAGAAGACGAACGCCAAGCACTTTACAGTAAGTTGATGCAGTTGCAGCAAGGACAATCGCTGGAGTGGGTGGTAAATCTTTGCCCGCGTAATCAGGAACCTATAAAGGTAGTATTAACAGTAGCTATCGTAACAGGTAACGCAGGTAACAATAGTAAAATGCAAGTATGTATTCGCCAGGTGAATGCTGTTCAGGATCAACCTTGCCCAGAGCAAATAGAGCAAGAAGAAACATCAAATGGCGATCGCCGTAAATACGTTTATCTAAAGGGCGAACTGATACCGCTTAAACCACAAATGATTTGGCAAGTCGATCAAGGAATTGTCAAGCTTAGTACTTTGAGTGAAACAGGAGAAGAGGTTGTTGTAGGTTTGGCAGGACCTGGAATGCCCTTTGGAGTTGAGCTAACATCGTTGCACACATATCAAGCTACTGCGCTATCCCAAGTTCAATTACTGTGTTACTCCTTTAATGAACTTGCTGCATCACCGTTGCTGGCTGCTCAAGTATTACCGCGAATTAATCAAAGATTACGGCAATCTGAAGCTTTGTTAGCTATTTTTGGGCAAAGGCGAGTCAAAGATCGTTTTGAGCAGTTACTACAGCTATTAAAACAAGAAATTGGTCAGCCAACTGAGCGAGGAATTCGTTTAAGCGTGCGCTTTACACATCAAGAATTAGCTGAAGCTTGTTCAACGACCCGCGTGACAGTTACGCGATTGTTGGGAAAACTTCAAGATGAGGGTAAAATCTCTATGGATGCCAAAAATCATATTATTCTTAAAGAACAAAGTTTATTCGATAGATTACCCGCACGAGATATCTACACTGTGTAAAAGAAAAACCCCATTGCAGGGGCTTTGCTAGTGACTAATAACTTAAATAGTTTAGTCATTTTTGCAGGTAATACGATCGCCAGTTGATTTAGAGAATGTACAATAACCCAAATAGAACAATCCACACAACATCAACAAAGTGCCAGTAGATTTCTGCAGCTTCTACGCCAAAGTGTTTTTCATTTGAATAGTGACCAGAAACACGCGATCGCCATAGAACAGCTAAAATCGCGACTAGTCCAATAAAAACGTGCAATCCGTGAAAGCCAGTTAGAACATAAAAGGCACTGGCAAATAAATTGGTAGTTAGACCAAATTCTAAATTACTGTACTCGTAAAGCTGTCCAGCCAAGAAGATTGCGCCCATTGCTGCAGTAATTGCTAACCAAGTACGCATTCGAGGCACATCATTTTTCTTGATTGCAGTGTCCGCGTTATGAATCACAAAACTGCTGGAAATTAGAATGATCGTATTAACTCCAGGTAACAAAAGTTCTAATTCTGGTGTTCCTTCGGGAGGCCATGATGGTAGCACAGATCGAAAAGCCAAGTATGCACCAAACATTCCGAAGAAAATCATTCCTTCAGCTACCAGAAACATAATAAGTCCAGTAATACGATGATCTGGATGTTCCTCATGATGCGCTTCAGCTTCAGTGTGATGGTAGTTAAGCGCTGTTTTTGCTGGGTCAATGGTTTGACTTTGCATGATTTAATTTGATAACGAATGTAGGAATAGTAAATTGTGAGCCACCATGAAAACTGATCGCTCACAACTTATCAAGTTATTTGCGGTCTTCAGGGTTAGCAGCAAATTTGGGATCGGGATCAGCACGTAATGCCGAATTAGGACCAGCAGCTAAAGCAGGTTCTCTTTCATCAGAGAGTGGAACTTCCACTTCTTCATCATCAGCATTACTCATACCATAGTCATAAGGTCCTGTTGCTAGCACAGGTAGCTTGTCAAAATTCTCAATTGCTGGTGGTGAAGTCGTCATCCACTCTAAGGTTAATGCTTGCCAAGGGTTATTACCTGCCTTAGAACCATACATCCAACTCCAAATAGCATTGATGATGAACGGAAAAGTAGAAACGGCAAGCAAATAAGAACCCATTGTGCAGATAAAGTTGATTGTTTCAAATTTAGGATCGTATACTGCAATCCGTCGGTTCATGCCCATCATGCCCAACTTGTGCATTGGTAAGAAAGTCAGATTTAAGCCCACAATGGTCAGGGCAAAGTGAACCTTACCCCAAAACTCGTTGAGCATTCGCCCAGTAATCTTAGGAAACCAATGGTAATAACCCGCAAAGATACCTAAAACACTACCTCCAAAGAGAACGTAGTGCAGGTGAGCAACAACAAAATAGGTATCGTGAACGTGAATATCAAAAGGTACAGCAGCTAACATGACGCCGCTAATACCGCCGATAACAAACGTGCCGACAAAACCCATAGCAAACAGCATGGCGCTATTAAGGCGAAGCTTACCACCCCAAACTGTGGCTACCCAGCTAAAAACTTTGATCCCTGTGGGTACAGCGATGATCATTGTTGTGATCATAAAGAACATCCGCAACCAACCAGGAATACCACTAGTAAACATATGGTGCGCCCAGACGATTAAGCCCAAAAAGCTAATTGCCAAACTTGAATAAGCGATCGCTTGATAACCAAAGACTGGTTTGCGGGCGTGTACTGGCAAAATTTCGGAGATCAGCCCGAAGAAGGGCAGAATCATAATGTAAACCGCAGGGTGGGAATAAAACCAGAACATATGCTGGTAAACAATCGGATCTCCACCGCCAGTTGGGTTAAAAAATGTTGTCCCTGCGAGTAGGTCAAACCCTAAGAGAACTAAAGCACCTGCTAGTACAGGAGTAGAAAGCAAAGTAATTGCGGAAGTAGCAATCATTGCCCAACAAAATAAGGGCATTTGATATACCGTCATTCCTGGAATCCGCATTTTCCAGATTGTCACCAGAAAATTGATCGCCCCCAGAATGGAAGAAGTACCTAGCAAGAGGACGCTCATAATCCAAATTGCTTCACCCACCTGTCCTGTCACCAAGCTTAAAGGTGGATAGGACGTCCAGCCTGCATCAGGTGCGTCTCCCACAAGTAAGCTACTGATAAGTAACAAACCAGCAGGTGGAATCATCCAGAACGCGACTGCATTCAAGCGAGGGAATGCCATGTCTTTTGCCCCAATCATTAGGGGAATGAGATAGTTAGCAAACCCAGCCCCCGCAGGTACAATCCACAAGAAAATCATGATTGTCGCGTGGAGTGTAAACAAGCTGTTGTAGACTTCTGGACTTACAAAATCAGTTTCTGGTGTTCTTAATTCTGTGCGTACTAAGTCAGCTAAAACGCCACCAATACAGTAAAAAATAAAAGTTGTGACGAGATATTGAATTCCGATAACTTTGTGATCGGTATTAAAGCTGAAGTAGTCGCGCCACTTTCTTACTCCGTGTTCTTCACTTTGAGCAGGATTAGCGCTTTCTTGTAGCTGTGCTTGTGTCATATCGAAAAAGGAAGTAGGGAGTGGGTAGTAGAGAGTAGGACTTATGAGTCGAACCCCTAACTATCTCTAATGATGAGTGTGGTGGATTTGGTGCAGCATTTCCGGTTGAATTTCTAAATCGCTGATATAGGGAGCTAAAAATTCTGCTGGAGATAAATCAGCCGAGTTGACGGCAACAAGTTGTTGCGAGTCTGTGTTTGCGATCTGCTCTTGCTGCCACTGTTCAAATGCCTCCGGTGTTTCAATGACAAATTGTGTATTCATTGCACCGTGGTATGGACCACAGAGTTCAGCACAGATCAGTTTATACTCACCTACAGTTCTCGGTGTAAATCGAATTTCTGACTGTCTACCAGGAATTGCATCCTGTTTTAGGCGTAATTCTGGTACCCAAAAAGCGTGAATGACATCGTTTGCAGTCATACTAATTTGAACTTCGCGTCCTACCGGAACGTGTAATTCACCACTTGTAATGCCTGTATCAGGATAGGTGAAAATCCAAGCGTATTGTAATCCTGTAACGTTAATCGTTAAAGCTGGGGATGTACCCTCTTGATCCGGACTTGCACCGATGCTGGGAGAAACAACTCCTACACCTGGAGCGTTTTGCCTTTGCGGTATTTGATCGGCGTTGCGAACTTTTGCCGTTGCTGGGTCTTGCATTGCTGCGTCAGACTTCTGTTGATTCAAATTAGAATCTGTATTTGGCGGTGTATCACTCAGTGTTGCTGCGATCGCTGCTCCTGGCATTCTGACTGCTTGCTCTCCTATGGGTGCCTCATGCACACCATGCGGATTGAAGCCACCAATTGAGTTGTAAACATCAAAGCTGTAAATCGCAATTCCAATGACAAGAATTGCCGGTATCGCTGTCCACAAAATTTCTAGTGGTATATTGCCAAAAATGGGTGGTCCGTCAGAATCGTCACCAGGGCGACGACGAAAGCGAACGGCAGAGTAAATTAGGGCACCCTCCACAATCAGAAATAAACCTGTGGAGATGGTCAACATTGCATTGAATAGCCCATCTACCAACTCGGCTTCATCTGATGCTGCTGTTGGCAACAGACCATGATTCTGACCGTACCAAAGGCTAATTATGGTTACGGCTATACCAACGATTAAAGTCCAGATTGATGATGGAATGTTCACGGTTTAGCTATTTTAATGACTTTACTTCTATTGTTAACTCTGCTCATCTACCACGGTAGTGTAGAGACAAACTACCGTCGAGAAAATCAAGGTTATTTTTACTAATTTCTTTGGGATCGCTTAATTTAGATTTATCTAGCGTGCTTCTCTAGTATTACCTGTGACAGATGTTAAGCAAAGTAAATTGTGCTACCTAATGGGCATCATTGATATAACAGTGGTCAGGGGATGCGCTTTTCTCAGACCTACAGTTCAGGAGTTAGAGGTCAGGTTAAAAGTCAGTTAGAGTAACGGTTCTGAGCCTCTATAATGTCTTAATGATGATTGACCACATTGCTACATAAGCAAACTCTAACAATAATATTTGAGTGATAGTCAATGTAACTTAAAAGTTGGAGATCTAGTAACGTGGAAGTTCTGATTTCCCATAGCTCATTTTCTGTTGGGAATGCGCTAGCGTGGAAATGAGCAAATAATCACAAAAACATTAACTTTGATAGCTCTCAAACAGGCAGAAGGTATCGTTCATGACCGAATCCGTCCTGCATCAACAAACTGTAACGAGTGGCGAACAATCCCAGCCAAAAGAACGAATCCGGCGGCTCGTATGGAAAATTGCGATCGCGACCTTGATTTTGATGGCAATCGGTAGTGCCACTCGCGTGACGAATGCTGGGCTGGCTTGCCCAGACTGGCCTTTGTGCTATGGTGAGCTTGTCCCAGCAAAGCAAATGAATTTTCAAGTATTCCTCGAATGGTTTCATCGTTTAGACGCAGCTATGGTAGGGTTGGGAGCAATCGTATTAGCGAGTTTGTCTTGGTGGAACCGTCGAATATTACCGCAGTGGTTGCCTTGGGCGGCAACTTTTGCACTTGGCTTAGTTGTCTTTCAAGGTGTTTTAGGTGGCTTGACTGTCACAGAGCTTTTACGTTTTGATATTGTGACTGCTCATTTGGGCACAGCCCTGCTGTTTTTTGTGACACTACTTGTAATTGGCACAGCATTAGTACCCTATCAGGGAACTGGTACAGCAGGTAATCTTCCTTGGATAGGTTTGATTGCAGCTAGTCTTGTTTATTTACAAAGCCTGATGGGTGCTTTAGTAGCTTCTCGCTGGGCGCTGCATCAGTGTTTTGCGGGTAATGCTCTGTGTAACGTCATGTATAGTCACATTGCTGGCGTCGTTCCGCCAACTTTGGCAATTGTTACTGTTGTCTTTTTTGCTTGGCGGACTCCTGCATTACATCCAGCGTTAAGACAACTCGCAAATATGGCAGGTGGGCTGCTGGTTCTCCAAGTGTTGTTGGGTATAGCGACATTCCGCTTGCACCTACAAGTAGAGCCACTCACAGTAGCACACCAAGTAGTTGGTGCAGTTTTACTGGGAACGCTAGTTGCTTTTACTGTATTGGGATTACGCGATCGCACAACAGCTATTATCGCAATTCCTACAACCGAATCATCAAATTGATAAAGTTGCAGCCAATACAAAAATCGAGCGTAAATGACAATTTAATTTTGTTGATCAAGAGCAGATTCTGTTCGCGAGTTAGCTCATCCTTTGGCTGTATGTTGTTTCAAATATTAAGGAACTGGTGCAAATATGATTGAGACGAGTGTCTCACGCCATCATCAAAACTTTTTTCAAGTTATTCAAAGCTACTACCAACTGACAAAGCCAAGGATCATTCCACTTTTATTAATCACAACTGCTGCGAGTATGTGGATTGCTTCTGATGGTAAAGTCGATCCAGTTTTACTTGTAGCAACTTTGAGTGGCGGTACTTTTGCGGCTGGTGCAGCACAAACAATCAACTGTATTTACGATCGCGACATTGATTATGATATGGAACGCACTCGCCACCGTCCAATACCCTCAGGACGAGTGCAATCTCGTGATGCAATGATTTTTGCGATCGCACTTGCTACTATATCTTTTACTTTACTTACAGTATTTGCTAACCTGCTCAGTGCACTCTTAGCCATGTCTGGCATTGTGTTCTATGTCGGTATCTATACGCACTTACTTAAACGTCATACCACACAGAATATTGTTATTGGTGGCGCGGCAGGAGCCATTCCAGCACTTGTAGGCTGGGCAGCTTGTACAGGTTCGTTAAGTTTGCCAGCTTGGGTACTGTTTGCGATCGTCTTTGTGTGGACGCCACCACACTTTTGGGCATTGGCACTGATGATCCGCGACGATTATGCCAAAGTGGGAGTCCCTATGTTACCTGTTGTTGCCGGAAATACAGCAACAACTTGGCAGATTTGGTTGTATACCTTGATTTTGATTCCTACTACACTGTTACTTGTTTATCCGTTGAACGTTTCAGGGCTGTTCTATGCCGTTGTGGCGTTAATCCTGGGAAGTCTCTTTGTTAAAAAAGCTTGGGCATTGTTACACGATCCGAGCAATCAACAACAAGCGCGATCGCTTTTCCTCTACTCAATTCTTTACATGATGTTATTGTGTGCTGGCATGATGATTGATAGCTTACCAATTACACATCAAGTTACTACCGCAGTGATGGCTTTGGTCGCACACTAACAATAAGGTGGGCTTTCGCCCACCCCCGATCCCCAACCGCAATAAGGTCTTAAAATAGATTGTATAGAATTGTATATTTTCTCAAGCAGAGATATATTGTATGGCTCCTGCTGTTTTAATCGAGAATTTAAAGAAACGCTACGGCTCCACTGAAGCTGTCAAAGATGTCTCCTTTCAGGTTGAATCAGGAGAAATATTTGGAATTTTAGGTCCAAACGGAGCCGGAAAGACAACAACACTTAGAGTTTTGTGTACTCTGGCAACACCAGATGCGGGAAATATAGCTGTCTCTGGCATCTCAGTCGTTGATAAACCCAGAGAAGTGAGAAAAAAACTCGGCTATGTAGCTCAGGAAGTAGCGCCCGATAAAATTCTGACAGGGCGCGAATTATTACAACTGCAAGCAGCACTGTATCACCTTCCCAAAGCAGTTGCTAAAGAAAGAATTAAGAATGTTATTGATTTACTAGGCTTAGAAGAATGGGCAGATAAGCGGACAGGGACATATTCTGGCGGAATCCGCAAGCGTTTAGACCTCGCCGCTGGTTTACTTCATGCACCAGACGTTCTCGTTTTAGATGAACCGACGGTAGGGCTTGACATTGAAAGTCGCTTCGTTGTTTGGGATTTCTTGCGCCAAATTCGAGCAGCAGGGACAACAGTATTAATGACAAGCCATTATTTAGAAGAAATAGATGCCCTGGCAGATCGCGTCGCTATTATTGATCGCGGCAAAGTTATAGCTGTAGGAACTCCATCAGAATTAAAAGATCGCGTTGGTGGCGATCGCATTACCTTACGCATTCGCGAGTTTTCCCCAGAAGAAGAAGCAGAAAAAGCAAAAAACTTACTAGAAAGCTTACCTTTTGTTCAAGAAGTTATCATTAATAGCGCTCAAGGTAATTCACTTAATTTAGTTGTCACTCCACAAAATGATGCCTTAAGTGCTGTTCAGCGATCGCTAGACTCTGTGGGTTTACCCGTTTTTGGTATCGCCCAGTCACGCCCTAGCTTAGACGATGTTTATCTCGCTGCGACGGGAAAAACACTCATGGATGCTGAACTAGCAGCAGTGGGAAGTCGCGATCTCAAAGCGGAACGCAAGCAAAATATGCGATAACTCCTGATTTGTTGGTCACATTAACTTCACAATCCTAAATCTAAAACTGTTATGAGTGGTACTGTTACACCTCCTAAATTGGACAACTGGCAGCAAATAGCATCCCCCCAACTTAATACGGGTGCTACTCCCAGCTTCTTAAGTGAAATAGTTCAAGAAACACTTGCTTTGACTCGCCGGTTGTTTATTCAGCTAAAACGACGTCCCTCAACGTTAGTTGCTGGAATCATTCAGCCAGTCATGTGGCTGATTCTCTTCGGTGCACTGTTTCAAAATGCTCCCCAAGGATTATTTGGCACCAGCCAAAGTTATGCGCAGTTTCTTGGCGCTGGCATTATTGTTTTTACTGCTTTTGCTGGCGCACTCAATGCCGGATTACCAGTGATGTTTGACCGCGAGTTTGGCTTTTTAAATCGTTTACTCGTCGCACCATTGGCTTCTCGGTTTTCCATTGTTTTAGCTTCAGCAATTTTTATTATTACTCAAAGTTTACTGCAAGCCGCTGTCATCGTTACCGCAGCAGCCTTCCTTGGTGCGGGACTACCTGATATAGCAGGGTTGAGTGTGATTACACTTGTTGTTTTTTTACTTGCTTTAGGTGTAACAGCTTTAAGTTTAGGTTTAGCTTTTGCTTTACCTGGTCATATTGAACTAATTGCTGTTATTTTTGTAACAAACTTGCCATTGTTGTTTGCAAGCACTGCCTTAGCTCCTTTATCATTCATGCCTAAGTGGCTACAAGTTGTGGCAACCTTAAATCCGCTCAGTTATGCGATTGAACCAATTCGCTATCTTTACACTCATAGCAATTGGCACTTCAGCAGTGTCGTTATGCAAGCACCTTGGGGAACAATTACTTTTGGTGGAGCGTTGCTAGTATTAGTTGGCTTTAGCCTTGTTGCTTTACTTAGCATTCAACCACTATTGCGCAAGTCACTTGCGTAAGATATAAGCATCACAACAGTATTTACCCAATCAATACTATGAAAATACCGCGGATCTTATTTGCTCAAATTATGTTAGGTACAGTAGCTGGAGTTGGTCTAGCATGGCTACTTCCTAAACCTAGTTTGGCTCAAGCAACGAATAGTGCCGATCCCCAAGAAATTTTTAGAACAGAACGCAATAGCGATCCATTTTCTAGCCAGAATACAAATGATTCATGGGGGATGTTTGACTTAATTCATCGCGCTCAACTAGGAACTATGCGCGATCCATACGAATATGCTAACGAACAAAATCAGAACATCAATTCAGCAGCATCAGCATTCCGCGAAAGGCAAAGGCAGCTAATGCAACAACCTAGCCAACAGCCAGTTGCTCCAGCTAATTCAGTGCCGCCAACAATTCGCTTAGAAAATTAAAATTCAAACAGCACTTTTGAGAAGCCACAAAGCACGAAACATCTTTGTGGCTAATATTTTTACGTACAGACTTAAAGTCCTAGTGCAGTGAGAACATCGCTTGCATGAGTTGCCGTGTTCACCGCACTGTCTATATGAGCGATTTTACCCTGAGGATCGATGACATAAGTGACGCGCTTAGCATAGCCACCACCGTCTACATCATAAGCTTTAATAATTGATCCGTCCGTATCTGCTAGCAACGGAAAATTCAAATTATACTTCTGCGTAAATTGCTGGTGGGAAGCTTCGTCATCTTTGCTTACGCCCAAAACAACAATATCTTTGTTTTGATAATCGGGTTGGGCATCGCGAAAGCTACAAGCTTGTTTAGTACATCCAGGGGTGTCGTCTTTGGGATAGAAGTACAAAACAACCGTTTTACCTGCAAAGTCAGATAGCGAGACAGTGTTGCCATTTGTATCTTTGGCGGTAAAAGTAGGAGCATCAGTACCAACTGCTAAAGTCATACTTGCATCTCTCTAGTTCTAAGGTTAATTGCTGATCTATTTATCAAAATTATTCTATCGCTTAATCTATCTACACATTACAGCGATCGCAACCTGATGTGCTTAGTATTACGTAATTGTACTTAACCTTTAGAAATTTAGTGGTTTTCTTTTAGCTGTAAAAACTATCTGATTTATTTAATTTAAGAAAAGACTTAATACATAAATGACATTACTGGAAGCAATTAAGTGATTATTAAGGCACGATGAACAAGATTGTTAAAAACATCTAGCTATATAAATTAACCGTGAAAATGCTGAGACCACTCTAGGCAAAGAAGCTCTTTATAGTTAACTTGATAACTAGTTAACTGGTGAAATTACGTAGTTTTGGATAGGTTTTGGTTCTACCAAAATACTTACTAAGACACAATTTGACCTACTACATTAGGCTCAGGTTTTCTCAAGAATGCCTTCCTCTAACAAAAACTTGTCAGTCTCAGTCATTATTCCAGTACACAACGGAGGAGAGAGCTTCCGGCGTTGCTTGTCTAGCATAGCGGCTGCTGTTCCTCCACCCCATGAAGTTATTGTTGTAGCTGATGGAGATACTGATGGCTCTTGGTGCGTAGCACAAGAATATTACACCACAGTACTGAGAATACCTGTATGTAGTGGACCAGCACAAGCACGTAACTTAGGTGCGCGGACTGCTACGGGTGATATATTATTCTTCGTAGATGCCGATGTCACAATTTATCCTGATACAATTCGCCAGGTGGCGATCGCCTTTAGTTGCGAACCAGAAGTGGCAGCAATGATTGGTTCATATGATGATGCACCAGGTGCTAAAAATTTTCTGTCGCAGTACAAAAATCTCTTGCATCACTATGTTCATCAAACTGCGTGTGAGGAGGCTTCAACTTTCTGGGGGGCTTGTGGTGCAATTCGCCGTGAAGTTTTTTTTGCAGTAGGTGGTTTTGATAATCGTTACCGACGTCCCACAATTGAAGATATTGAACTAGGCTATCGATTAAAGCAAGCTGGCTACACCATTAAACTTTGTAAATCACTACAGGTTAAACATTTAAAACACTGGGGAGTTATTTCCTTACTACGAGCAGACTTTTTCTATCGCGCGCTTCCTTGGACAGAGTTAATTTTACGCGATCGCCAACCTCTCAACGATTTGAACTTACAACTTTTGAGCCGTCTGAGTGTTATTTCAATATTTGCATTATTAGGTGCAGCAATTGCTAGTTTGTGGTGGACAGCTTTGCTGGGTGGTGTTGTTGTATTCAGCGGAGTACTGCTAGTACTTAATGCTCCAGTGTATAGCTTTTTTGTGCGTCAACGTGGCTGGTGGTTTGCACTGCGAGTCATTCCTTGGCATTGGCTTTACTATTTTTACTGCGGTTTAGCGTACGCTATTGGGACAAGTCGCCATTATTGGCGTCAAAAGAAGCAACTTGCTTTTGGCAATTAACTTTTAGCGAACCTAACACACCAGAAAGCTTGTGGTTTAGCAACCGTAGAGTAGCTACTTGTTTTTGCGTTAGTAGCGATCGCTGCATATGAGCTTATTTAAAAGTTTTCCTAACTAATTAAAGAATTTCCTCACGGAGTTATATTTATGCATTCTCCTGTAGTCATTATCGGTGCAGGTCCAGCTGGTCTTACAGCTGCATATGAACTTGTCAAAAATGGTGTTGAGCCGACTGTTTTTGAAAAAGGCGACAAAGTTGGTGGAATCTCGCGTACAGAAACTTACAAAAGTTATCACTTTGATATTGGCGGACATCGCTTTTTTACCAAAGTGGAAGAAGTACAACAACTATGGCTAGAAGTTCTTGGCGATGAGTTTATTAAAGTTCCCCGATTATCACGAATTTACTATAAAGGTAAATATTATAATTATCCATTAAGCTTATTTAATACTTTAACTAATTTAGGTATTTTTGAAAGCTTTTTGATTTTACTTAGCTACCTCAAAGTGAAATGGCAGCCTAATCCTATAGAAGAAAATTTAGAACAGTGGGTCATTAACCGCTTTGGCGAACGACTTTATAAAACATTTTTTAAAACTTACACTGAAAAAGTTTGGGGAATTCCCTGTAACGAAATTCAAGCAGAATGGGCGGCGCAGCGCATTAAGGGATTGTCACTCAAAAAAGCAGTTACAAATGCTTTATTTGGAACGAATAATACTAAAACCTTAATTAAAGAATTTGACTACCCTGTTCTTGGTCCAGGAATGATGTGGCAAAAGTTTCAAACAGCAGTGGAAGATAGAGGCGGTCAAGTACATCTTAATAGTGGTGTTGTTCGTTTAGAGCGTAATGATAAGCGAATTGAGCGTGTAGTTGTTCAACAAGATGGCAAACTTATCAGTGTCGCGGCAGATTATTTTATTTCCAGTATGCCGATCGCAACATTAATTCATCGCCTCGATCCTCTACCACCAGATGAAGTCTTACAAGCTGCTAGAAAGCTGAATTATCGAGATTTCTTAATTGTAGCACTTGTGGTTAATCGCGAACATTTATTCCCAGATAACTGGATTTATATTCATAGCTCAGAAGTTAAAGTAGGACGCATTCAAAACTTCAAAAATTGGAGTGCAGCAATGGTTCCTGACTCAACCAAAACTTGTTTGGGAATGGAATATTTCTGTACAAAAGGTGATGGTATTTGGACAATGTCTGATACCGAATTACTAGATTTAGCAACAAGTGAACTTGATAAGTTAGGTTTAGCAGATGCTATTGATGTAGAAGATGGAGTTGTCATTCGTCAACCTAAAGCCTATCCAGTTTACGACCATGAATACCGCCGTCATCTCACAGTCATTCAGGACTATTTAGCAACGTTTGAGAACTTACAAACAACTGGTCGCAATGGAATGCATCGTTACAACAATCAAGATCACTCGATGTTAACAGGATGGTTAGCTGCTAAAAATATTCTGGGTGAAGAACACAATTTGTGGGAAGTTAACACTGAACGTTCTTATCACGAAGAATTCATGACAACATCGAAGCCAAGTAGAGTATCTAATAATTTACAGCCTGACCTTGCTCTACGGTGATTATTTTTTATTAAGGTTTAAATATGAAAAAGCTACTGTTTTTTAGATATGAGTTTTCTATTATTTAATAGTAGCCTCTTTCTTTCTAATTAACACCTAAAAATTTCTCTGTAATATTGAAGCAAGACTTGGGGTTGATTTATACAGTATGAATAGCTATACATCTGTAAAAAGCGATCGAGCTTATATGTTGTTTGTTTCTATAGTCATTCCAGTCTTCAATGACGCTAAGCGGTTAAAACTCTGCTTAAATGCTTTAGAAAATCAAACTTACCCCAAGCATTTGTATGAAGTTATTGTTGTTGATAATGGTTCAAATAAAGAACAGAATATATCTGGTTTAGTTACTCAATTTGAACAAGTACGAATTACTGATGAAAGTTCACCAGGTTCTTATGCTGCCCGTAATAAGGGAATATCTATAGCAAAGGGAGAAATTGTTGCATTTACAGATGCAGACTGTATTCCTACTATAAATTGGATAGAAAATGGTGTAAAAAATTTATTACATACTCCTAATTGTGGCTTAGTTGCGGGGAAGATAGACATTTTTTTCAAAGATCCTAATCATCTATCAGTAGTAGAACTGTATGAAAGCATCATGGCTCTACCACAAATGGAGTTTTTAAAAAAACATAATTATGGTGCTACAGCTAATGTTTTTACTTTGAAAAGTGTCATAGATAAAGTAGGTTTTTTTGATGCAAATTTAAAGTCTAGTGGAGATGTTGAATGGGGACAGCGTGTAGCTGCTTACGGTTATGGACAAATTTATGCAGAAGATACTTGTGTTGCGCATCCTGCAAGACATTCTTTCCAAGATTTATATAAAAAGACTGTGCGTTATGCAGGAGGAAGCTATGACTTACAAATTAAAAGATCTAAATCAGCTTGGGAGAGAAATAAAAAATTTATTATTAGTGTGATTCAGGATTTAATACCACCTTTAATTTTTACTTGTAATGTCTTTCTAGACTCACGCTTAAAAAACTTTAGGCAAAAAAGTCAGGTTTCTTTAGTAATGTTCTTTATAAGATATATAAGTGTATGGGAAAAAATGCGCTTAAAATTTGGTGGTTACTCTACTAGAGAATAAATAATTAAATTTTGAAAAAGTCTTATGTTGTCATGAACATTGCTTTTATAGTACGCAGTTTTCCTGTTTTATCAGAAACCTTTATTATTAATCAAATAACAGGCTTGATTGATCGAGGATACAAAGTAGATGTATATGCTGAAGAACAAGGTGATATTCATAATGTGCATCCTGATGTCCTTAAATATCGTCTTCTTGACTACACTTACTATATGCCCTCAATTTCACCTAACTTATTGACACGTTTGCGGGATGGCATAAAAATTTTAACTACTAATTTTTGGCAAGATCCAAAAAAAATTGGTCAATCTCTTAATATTCTAAAATATGGTAGTCCTGCACTTTCTTTATGGTTACTATATACAGCTATTCCCCAATTTAAGAAACAATACGATATTATTCATTGTCAGTTTGGTACTTCCTGTTTTCGAGGAATGGCATTTCAAACTATGAATGCACCTAATGCAAAGCTGCTTACTATATTCCGTGGTGATGATATTAGTCGATTCGTTAAAGAAAAAGGCGATCGCATTTATAATCAACTTTTTGAAACTGGAGATTTTTTTCTAGCTAACTGTGAATATTTTAAAAGCCGTGTTATCCAATTGGGCTGTGACAAAAGTAAAATTAAAGTGCATCGCTCTGGGCTTGACTGTAATAAATTTGCCTTTACTCCTCGTTACTTTCCTGCTGATGAAAGAGTAAAAATAGTTACTACAGGAAGGTTAGTAGAAAAGAAGGGAATAGAATATAGCATTCGTGCTTTTAATAAAGTAGCTAAAACTCATCCTAATCTTGAGTACAATATTATTGGTGATGGACCATTAAGAGAACATCTACAACAACTAATTCAAGAACTAGGTGATAGTCAAAAAATTAACTTGCTAGGTTGGAAAAACGAAGAAGAAATTATTAAAATTCTTAATCAATCTCATATTTTTGTTGCACCTAGTGTCACTGCTGCTGATGGAAATCAAGATGCTCCTGTTAATGTTTTAAAAGAAGCAATGGCACTCGGATTACCTGTTATTAGTACTTATCATGGTGGTATTCCAGAGCTTGTAGAAGATAGTATTTCTGGGTTCCTCGTTTCTGAAAAAGATGCAGATGCTTTGGCAGAAAAATTAAATTATTTAATAGAACATCCTGACCTATGGGAAAAAATGGGTAGAGCAGGTCGTCATTGTGTAGAAAATTACTATAATTTGGACAACTTAAATAATCAGCTAGTGCAGATTTATCAACAACTATTAAATACGGTTTAAGAGATTCATTAGAAATGAAATCTGTAAATGTTATTAATAAAAAAATATTATATTCCTTAAACATATTCTGCGGTTTTTGAATAATTAATGGCTAGTAATTATGAATTTATTACCAATGGAAAAACAAGTAACGCTTGTTATCGTGCCTCGCGAACGTTTCAGTTATACTCGTGAGTCGATAGAAAGTATTTACGAACACACAAAAATTCCTTTTCATGTAGTCTATGTAGATGGAAATTCTCCTCCTGCTGTGCAACGTCATCTTCAACAACAAGCACAAGATAAAGGATGGGAACTGATTCGGACGGAGTATTATCTTTCTCCTAATCAAGCAAGAAATCTTGGGCTGGCGCGAGTAAAAACGCAGTACGTTATCTTTGTTGACAATGATGTTATTGTTTCACCTGGATGGTTAAGTGCATTGGTACAATGTGCCGATCAAACTCAGGCTACAGTTGTTGGACCTTTAGTTTGTCAAGATCGCCCAGTACATGAAGTTGTGCATTGTGCTGGAGGCGAAAACCACATTTGGATAGATAACACAGGCGATCGCACGCGACGGCGTTTGCGCGAGAAAATGTACAAACAAGGACAGCGAGTTGCAAACGTACAGAATTCACTACAACGTCAACAAACTGAACTTGCAGAATTTCACTGCGTATTAGTGCGTACCGAAATTTTTCAACGCATTGGTTTTCTAGATGAAGCCATGCTTAACACTAAAGAACACTTAGATTTTTGCATGAGTGTCATGCAAGCAGGAGGCACAGTATACTTTGAGCCTACTTCTATTGTGACTTACGTACCAGGACCACCTTTGGTATTAAGCGATCTTCATTACTATATACTGCGCTGGAGCGATGCTTGGACGCTTTCTAGTCTTCACCACTTCCGTGACAAGTGGAATCTAGCAGAAGATGGTTACTTCCAGACTAAGTATAAAAAAGTTGGCTGGAGACGTAAAGCAACCATTGTTAACCCAATAACTCGCTTTCTAACTTTTGGACTCAGTACTCGTTTATTCGATCCAATTTTCATTCCTTTAGACAAGGCGATCAATCACTACCTAACTAAACGCCATACTCAAACTCAGCTTTACAACAAGCCTCAATTACAAACAAATATATCTGAACGATCTGATTAATATGCCGCCTGAAACATTTTACACGCCTGAGAGTATGCTTAGGCATCCGCTTCGGCTATTTCGACTCATGTGGCGAGACTTACTTGCTTCTCGCGAACTAGCTTGGCGGCTAATGGTACGAGATCTGAGCGCTCAATATCGTCAGTCATTACTAGGAATTACTTGGGCTTTTTTACCACCAATTATCATGGCAGCCGGATTTACGCTTGCAGGTGAAGCAAATGTTATCAATGTTGGTGCTACAGATCTCCCCTATCCAGCTTACGTCATGTTCAGTACAGCACTGTGGCAGACATTTGTAGAATCATTAAATGGTCCAGTGCAAGCAGTCACATTGGCAAAGCCAATGTTGGCTAGAGTCAACTTTCCTAGAGAAGCAATTATCTTAGCCAAAGTAGGGGAAGTATTTTTCAACTTTGCGATCAAATTAGTTTTGATTGTAGCGCTGTTTATCTGGTTCCAAATTCCTACACACTGGACAGTCATCTTAGCTCCAGTAGCACTAATTCACTTAATTATGTTGGGAACTTTTATCGGTACACTATTAGCTCCATTGGGAGTTTTGTATCAAGATGTTTCTAAAGGACTGACTATTATTACAGGATTTTGGCTGTTCTTAACTCCCGTTATTTATCCAGTTCCCAATGAGGGAATTTTTGGCTCGCTAGTTAAGCTTAATCCTGTTACTCCTCTCTTAGTAACTACTAGAGAATTAGCAACAACAGGAGTTGTATCGGATGCTCATCAGTTTTGGGTAGTCAGTGTTATGACAATATTTGGCTTATTACTAACATGGATTGGGTTTCGGATCGCTATGCCATATGTCATTGAGAGGGTAAGTTCATAATGATTGCTGAGCTTAAAAACAAAATAATTGCGACTCAGAATAAAGACAGTGAAGTCGTTATTTCTGTTGAAGAAGTCTCTAAGAAATTTTGTCGCGATCTGAAACAGTCTTTGTTTTATGGAGTTCAAGACATTGCCACTGATTTGATTGGAGGACGCAGAAAAAGTCAATATCTCAGATCAGGCGAGTTTTGGGCTTTAAAAGATGTTGGCTTTCAATTGCGACGAGGAGAAGCACTTGGATTAGTAGGTGCAAATGGCTCTGGAAAAAGCACATTATTACGCATTATTAGTGGTTTAATTAAACCTGATACTGGCATTGTCAAAGTAAAAGGAAGAGTAGCTCCACTTATTGCTTTAGGTGCAGGCTTTAACCCAATTTTGACAGGTAGAGAAAATATTTATGCCAATATGTCAATTTTGGGATTGCCTACTAAAAAAATTAAAAAATTATTTGATGATGTCGTAGATTTTGCCGAAATTTGGGAGGCGATAGATGCTCCTGTACAAACATACAGTTCAGGAATGGCAGCACGGTTAGGATTTGCTTGCGCAGTTCATATTGAACCAGATGTTTTGTTGATTGATGAAGTATTAGCTGTTGGGGATGTCAAGTTTAAGATGAAGTGTCATCAACGGTTAGCAAAACTCCGCGAGAAAGGTACTGCTTTTATATTAGTTACTCATAATCCACACAGTACTTTGAATGTCTGTGATTCCGCAATATATCTAAAAAAAGGTCAATTAATTCAATCAGGAGAAAGTGAAGTCATTATTCGCAAGTACGAAGAAGATTTGTGTTTAAATGGCGTTGGCAGTACCACAGGAATAATGGTATTACCGAGAAAGCAAAATGATGATTTAGGGTTAGATATTTTGTCTCTAAGTTTTAGAGATGAGCATAATCATGTTTTGCCTCATCTTTTAACAGGAGAACCAGCTTACTTGTGTGTAGAATGTATTGCTCATAAACCAATTAATAATACCAATTTGGGAGTTCAGATTAAGTCTTTATCAGGAGAGAACGATTTAGTTTTATATTTAACATCTACAAGCGACCAATGTAAATTAAAGATACCAAGAGGTAAAGTAGAAATACGAATGAAAATGCCATACTGTGGTTTAGTTCCTGGAGTTTATACCTCTAAAATATATCTACGAGATGGCATACGTACTTTCGATAGTGTTGAGGCTTTTAGGTTTACAGTTAAAGCAAATAGAAATACTAGTAAATGCTTATTTTATCAACCACGTGAATGGGAAATAGTTCTCAAGTAAACGACAAAAAACATATAAAAAATTTATGATAAACCATCAGCTTTTATTTTCAATTATTATTCCTACCTACGCTCGTCCTGAACGTCTTAATACTTGTCTTACAGCGATCGCACAACTCGACTATCCACGCGATCGCTTCGAGGTAATTGTTGTAGATGATGGTAGCCCAATGCCATTAGAGCCTATCGTTGCACCTTTTCACAATCAAATCGCTCTAACCCTCATTAAACAACTCAATGCTGGACCTGCTTCAGCCCGCAATCATGGTGCAGCAAAATCTCAAGGTAAGTTTCTTGTCTTTACTGATGATGACTGTACGCCTACTCTCAATTGGTTAACAGCTTTAGAACAACGTTTTAAAACAGCACCAGAGTGTCTTATTGGTGGCAAAACACTAAACGCATTACCTAATAATCTTTATTCAACTGCAAGTCAAATATTAATTGATTATCTGTACGCTTACTATAACTCTACAACACAGCAAGCACAATTTTTTGCCTCAAATAACTTTGCTTTATCTGCAGAATTATTTCGTACTCTCGGTGGCTTTGATACGACTTTCCCACTAGCAGCAGGAGAAGATCGAGAATTTTGCGATCGCTGGTTATATCAAGGTTATCAAATGGTATATGCTCCAGAAGTGCAAATTTACCACGCACACAAATTATCATTACGTTCATTTTGGCGTCAACATTTTAACTATGGTCGTGGGGCTTTTTGCTTTCACCAAGTACGTTCTCGACGTAATGTAGAGCGCATCAAAGTTGAATCTTTGTCTTTTTATTTTAATTTACTCATATATCCGTTATCGGTGCGATCGCCTCAACCTGCATTTTTATCTTTGTTATTGCTGTTATCGCAAATAGCTAACATTTCTGGATTTTTTTGGGAAAAATATAGTCAGAATTATAATTCGATGTCATCCCAAACTGCAGCATAAAAATTTAATACACACAGCCAATGTTAGATTCAAAAACTGTTATGACTTTTGTTCGGAAAGAACCTCACTATACCTTTGGGGTTGTCTGTTTATTTTTTCTTATCAGTTTCATTGGTCTTTTGAATCATGAGATGTGGTTAGATGAACTCCAAGCATGGCTTATAGCTAGAGATAGTACATCTTTGGTTAATCTATTCCAGAATTTGAGATATGAAGGACACCCAGGATTATGGCACATTGGTTTGTACTTAATTAGTAGATTTACACAAAATCCAATTGCTATGCAGTTCTTTCATCTGAGTATTGCTACAGCAAGTACATATATCTTTGTAAGATTTTCACCTTTTACTAGGTTACAAAAAATATTATTTTCTTTTGGCTACTTTCCTCTCTACGAATATAACATTATCAGTAGAAATTATAGTCTTGGTTTGTTATTCATTTTTCTTTTCTGTGTACTGTTCCCAAAACGCGCAAATCACTACTGGTTGCTGGCAATCATTCTGGCTTTGTTAGCAAACACCAATATTTATAGTTTTATTATCTCAATTTGTTTATTATTAACTTTAATTATTGATTATTTTTATAATCAGAATTTACTTAAAGCAGTTGTACCTCGAAGTAAAAATACTTTATTAAGTTTTATTCTTGTACTTGCTGGTTACATAATTGCACTTATTCAAGTCATTCCTCCTGACGATGCTAAGTTCACTGGAAGTGCAAAGCTTTTTACTGAATCTAATGTTTTAGTAAACAACATTAAGCATTTCGCTTATGTTCTCATGACAGTTTGGAGAAGCTATGTTCCAATACCTAATATTTTTGATTTCCATTTTTGGAATACTAATTTACTAATTGAAGGTGCTGGAATATTTAGATTTTTTGCACTTCTCTTATCTCTAGGCTTATTAATTTTCTCTATAGCTATTTTTATACAAAAACCAATTATACTTTTTTTGTATACCTCAGGTACCTTAGGAATTTTATTGTTTGCACACATCAAATTTTTAGGTTACTTAAGGCATCACGGGCACTTATTTATTTTATTTATAGTGTGCTTATGGCTTGCTAGCTATTACCCTAGACAATATTTTTTTAACAGCAGCATTAATAGACTATCTAAGTTTTTCACTAAATATAAACAACCAGTTATCATGATTATTTTATATATTCATGTAGTAGCTAGTATATTTACTTATACTATGGATTTATTATATCCATTCTCTGCTAGCAAAGAAGTTGCTCAAATTATCAAGAGTCAAGAGCTAGATCAGTATTTAATTTCTGGTAGTAAAGATTATGCAGTAGCTCCTCTGGCTGCTCTTTTAAACCAAAGTATATATTATTTAGAGAGCGATCGCTTAGGAAGATTTATTAATTGGAATCAGAGAAAAAATTTAGATGAGGCAGAATTTGTTCGTAGATTAGAGAATATAGTTCAGAATAATACTACAGTTTTAGTACTCAATCACGAAATTTATAACAAAGTATATAAACTCTTAAATGTTTCTCAAATATTCAAAACAAACAAAAGTATTGTTCAAGGTGAAGATTACTACTTATATTTAGTTAAGAGAAGTAAATTGCTTGTAAAATAGCAGATGAGTAGACTTACTACATAAGTCACAAATGCCCTTCAACAAGATTTTTACGAGTAAGTCCACGGAGGTAGGCTTTAGCAGCGAATGAATTCGCACTCGCATTCTTAGTTTCAAAGCAGGAAATTACGGTTTCAAGCATTCCTTGCTCAGGTGTGGTGAAATGATTAGCTAATAGAAGTTTTAATTCCTGAGGCTATTAAGGAATTCTTGTTTTTGAGCAAACTTGTCAGAGAAATAGTTAGTAATCTCTGTGCGAGTCAGTGGTATAACTTTTGTTTCAGAGCGGATTGGCTGTAAGCAAGCGTGCAGACTGCAATGGGAATTGCTAGCCTTCCTATAAACATACGCGATACTCAAACCAGGTATCCGAAAGTAATCGCCTATTTGTAGTTCTTGGAAAGTCATAGAAGTATAGAGGTACAAAGTTAATTCTCACTTTAGTGTACCTCTTGGTCTTTTTCTCGATCTTGAATGAACATTAGACTTTGTGGCATTAGTAGGAAAAAGGTTAAAGGTTAAAGGCAATTTTTATAGCGATTTTTAGTACTTTTGTAAGAGGTTAATTGACTAGCTTTACTCGATACGATCATTGCTGGCAGATGCCGTTACACTTGCTTTCACTGCGCCGTAGTCTTCACGCAGGCTTTGAGAATAGAACTTAGTAGTATAAAAAGTCCTTTCCACCTTTGGAAAGGACTATGCAGAGCAACTGTTGTGAACAATAAGGGATTAGTTACTGAGTATCAGTGTTGCTTTGTTCAGAATTGCTTTGTGTCGGACTCTCAGTTGAATTAGTTGTCTCACTACTTTGTGTCTCTGGTGCTGAAGTTGTACTACTGTCTTCTGATTGCGATTGTGTGGGTTCTGGCTGAGTTACTGGTGCTGGTGAAACAGGACTAGGACTGGGAAGTGTAATATTGACGTCTGGTGCTTCTGGGGCTGGTGCTTGTTGTTGGGGAACTGGAACCGGAATAGGAACTTCTCTAACTCTGTCAATAATTGTTGTTTGGTTTTCAGGCGCGGGACTTACTGCTGGTGATGGTTCGCTGTTAGGTGCTGGAACAACAATATTTGTGTTTGTGGGAACAGGTTCATTACGTTGATTGAGTAGCCAAATGCCGCCAGCCGTCAAAGCTGCTAGTGAAGCAAGGAGAATACCAAGCAACAAGCCACGGGAAGCATTTTCATTATCTCTTACAGCTAAAACTTCTTCTTGATACAGATTTTCTGATACTTGACCTTGAACATAACCTTCGCGGTATGCTTCAGTGTTGCTACTTGCACTGCTATTTACTGTTTCATTTGTACGCGTAACATTAGTATGAGTGTTGCCATTTCCATCAGTGTGTGTTTCTTGGCGTTCGCGGTTATAGCTTTTGTAATCGTTAGGGTTAGTAGGCATAGCTTTAAAGTTACTCTCTCACAAGGATGAACAAGTTAGTAGAATTTACGTAGATTAAAGTATTTTTTAATACTAATCTTTTGGATTGCTTTTAGAATAACTTCTGCGATCGCTCGTTTAGCTCTGTCTGGAGTAATGCTTTTTTCTTCTATCTAGAGATATAATTTGCTAAGCTGTATCATCTTTTTTGAATTTTCCTTGTAATTACGCTTGACATCAGTAAGCTTTATGTATCAATAAGTGGTATTTTGCCTACATCTCCTTTTTGTTAGAGATGTTCTCAATGCATTAGTCCACTTGCAATTAGCAACCTGATGTTTAGTAAATTCTCAATAACTTCTATTACCAATACAAAATATTAAGAATCATAAAGGTAATGACTGGAAGGCTGGAAACCTAATATTCTCGTGGATAGACTAGGCAACAGTGCAAATGTACTGTTATTTCTTAGATATATTCCAAGTGTGGCACTATAGCCTAGATGATTCCAGTTCAACTAACACTGAAAAATTTCTTGAGCTACCGCGATGTCACCCTTGACTTTTCGGGGCTGCATATTGCTTGCATTTGTGGTTCTAATGGTGCAGGCAAATCTTCCTTACTTGAAGCAATGACCTGGGCAGTATGGGGACAAAGCCGTGCTGCTGCTGAAGACGATATCATCCATACAGGAGCTAAAGAAGTTCAAGTAGATTTTATTTTTACGAGTAATCAACAGCAATATCGCGTGATTCGGACTCGCCATCGCGGACAAAGTAGTTCGCTAGAGTTTCAAATTGCAACACCGAATGGCTTTCGGGCTTTGACAGAACGAGGTGTTAGAGCAACACAGCAATTAATTCTGGAACATATCAAGCTTGATTACGATACTTTTATCAATTCAGCGTATCTTCGTCAAGGGCGTGCAGATGAATTTATGCTCAAACGCCCTACTGAGCGCAAAGAGATTTTAGCTGAGTTGCTTAAACTGAATCAATATGACGACTTAGAGGAAAGAGCAAAAGATTTATCGCGATCGCTAAAAGGCAAAGCAGAAGAACTTGAACGGACTTTAGCAGGAATGCAAAGCCAGTTGCAGCAAAAAGAGGCGATCGCATCATTACGCGCACACTTAGAAGCACAACACAATCAACTGCAACAACAGCAAGCTTTTGACACAATTCAACTACAAAGCTTACAAGTCGTTCAACACCAGCGACAAACGTGGGAGCAACAGCTAGGGTTTTTACAACAGCAGCATCAAAATTTAACACAAGATAGCGATCGCTTAGCAGAAGAACGTCGTGCAATCAACGAACAGCTATCCGCCATTGAGGAGATTCTCAGTCACACCGATGAGATTCATGCAGGCTATGCTAAGTACGAAAGCTTGCAAACTGAGGAAGAAACGCTTTCGGCTAAATTCCAAGAACATTCTCGTATAACTATGCAATTGCAGCACTTGCAGCAACAACTCACGCAGCAAGTTAATGAAATTCGCTCCGCACTGCAACACGCCGAAGCACAATTTGCAGCTTTACAACAGCAAGAACAAGAAATTCAGCAAACGTTACAAAAATCTGCTGAAGTCGAAACAGGATTAGCACAACTTACCACCGCCCGCAATCGACTAACACAGTTGGATCAGTTGCAACTTCAAGTAACACCACTATTGCAATACCGCATTACAATTCAAACGCAACTCGAACGAGTACAAGCACGCATTCAGGTGCGACTCGAAGAACTGCAAGCTTCGGAACACCAACTTACCCATCAACAACAACGCCAACCGCAATTGCAGCAAGCGGTGATGGATGTGGCGGTACAACTTGATCAACTAGAGAAAAAGCGCGTTTACCTCGAAAGAGTCCGCGAAAAAGGACAAGAACGACGTCATTTTATGGAACGCCTGCAAGCGCATCAACGCGATTATGAAAAACAAATGGGCGAACTAGAGCAAAAATTACAAATGCTGCAACATCCTGATGCGACTTGTCCATTGTGCGATCGCCCTTTAACTGAACACCATTGGCAAAAAGTTGTCGAAAAAACCCAAACTGAACAGCAAGAAATTCAACAACAGTTTTGGGTCATCCGCGAACAAATGGCAGTGTCTGAACGTGAAATTCAGGTGTTGCGTCAAGAATATCGCGAAATTTCGCAAGAACTTTCAGGATACGATTCTTTGAGAGAACAACGCGGACAACTCGCCGCCCAACTCGAAGCAACAGATGACGTACAACGCCGTTTACAGCAAATTGTTAGTGAAAAACAACAATTAGAGCGATCGCTAGCGCAAAACGATTATGCATTAGATAAACAAGCAGAACTACAGCAAATTGAGCAACAACTGCAACAGTTAAATTACAACGAGAAAGATCATGCTTTAGCCCGCAGTGAAATTGAGCGGTGGCGGTGGGCAGAAATTCGTCAAGGACAATTGAAAGATGCTCAAAAACGATTGTCTCAAATTTTACAACGTCAACCTCAAATTCAAGCCCAAATTGAGCAATTCAATCAAAAAATTGTCGAACAGCAAACTTATTCTGAATGTGCTAAACAAATTGCTGAGTTAGAAGAACGCATCAAGATAATTAACTACGCACCCGAACAACATAACACCACCAGAGGAGCATTACGTAAAGCTCAAACATGGCAAGTTCGCTATCAACAACTGAAAAATGCCCAAGAGCAGTATCCGCAATTTCAAGCGCGATCGCAAGATCTCAAAGAAGCAATTCGATCGCGATCGGCTGAACGTCAAGTTCTCATAGCCCAAATGGAATCGCTGACTCAGCAACTCGAACAAACGCCTTTACCTACAGTAGAAATTCAAGCCTTAGAAGAACAACTTGCCTTGCGCAGACGACAGCTTGACGATCAACTCAGTCATTTAGGGCAACTTCAACAACAATTCAATCAACTTGAAGAATTACAAGCACAATATCAACACGGACAACAACAACTGCAAGCGACAAAACAACAGCAGCGCGTTTATCAAGAACTAGCACAAGCCTTCGGGAAAAATGGCATTCAAGCATTGATGATTGAAAATGTCTTACCGCAACTCGAAGCTGAAACTAATCAACTTTTGGCACGGTTAAGCGCAAATCAACTTCACGTCCAATTTGTCACTCAAAAAGCTGGACGGAGTGGAACGAGAAAAAAAGCAACCAAAATGATTGATACGCTTGATATTCTCATTGCCGATGCCCGCGGTACAAGACCTTATGAAACTTATTCAGGAGGAGAGGCGTTTCGGATTAACTTTGCCATCCGCCTTGCATTAGCTAAACTTCTCGCCCAACGAGCAGGTGCAGCGCTACAATTGCTAATTATTGATGAAGGCTTTGGCACTCAAGATCAAGAAGGATGCGATCGCTTAATTGCTGCAATCAACGCGATCGCTAATGATTTTGCCTGTATCCTCACAGTGACGCATATGCCTTACTTTAAAGAAGCTTTCCAAGCCCGAATTGAAGTTGCTAAAACCCAAAATGGTTCGCGTTTGAGCCTAGCAATTTAAAATTTAGGACACTACTGAGATAATACAGAATATTTGAATCTGAGGATTATTCATCATGCGTTCTAGAGCAATCGAAATGTTTCTCGCAATTGGACTCGCTGCAACTGTTTCAGCGTGTAACGGTACAACGACAACTCCTGAGGGAGAAGCCGGTGAGGCTGGTGAAGTTGGAGAACCAACACAAACTCAACCTGTTGTTCCTGGTGGAGAAGCCGATGAGGCTGGTGAAGCTGGTGAAGCTGGTGAAGCTGGTGAGGGTGGCGAAGATTAACTCAAAATAACAAACGATGCAGGGCAGTAATAAATTAAATTTACTTACACGTGTCCTGCATTATTTCCAAGGTGACATAACTCGTAACGGTAAACGCGATCGCTACAACGAATCAATCATGATTTTATTCATCGATGACGTTCTTACTCCAGCAGAACTTGCACAAATCACGACAAAACTCAAAAATGCTGAGTTTGTTGATGGTAAACTGACAGCAGGATGGCATGCTAAAGAAGTAAAAAATAATACGCAACTTAAGAGAGATTCGGCAATAACCCAAGAACTGCGCTCCGTTGTTCATCAAGCACTGCAACGCAATCGACTGTTTCAAACTGCCATACAACCAAAAGCAATACGTCCAGTAATATTTAGTTGCTACGAACCAGGAATGTACTATGGCTACCACGTAGATAATGCTTTAATGGGAACACCCCTGATGCGCTCAGATGTCTCATTAACACTATTTCTGAGTTCTCCTGATACCTACAAAGGTGGTGAACTTGTCGTTGAAACTTCGTTAGGCGAACAGACTTTTAAACTTGCTGCTGGATCGGCGATCGCTTATCCCTCTTCAACTTTACATCGCGTCGAACCTGTCACAACTGGAATCCGACTTGCAGCTGTTACTTGGATACAAAGCTTTATCCGCGATCCAAACGAGCGAGAAATTCTATTTGATTTGAATACTACCAAACAAGCCATGTTCGAGAAATATGGTAAAACACTAGAATTTGACCTTATTTGCAAAACTCATGCTAACTTGCTCCGCAAATGGGTTGATATTTAGCTAATTCTTATCCACCTCACCAAGAAGCAATCAAAGTCTTGACATCTGGCTAGCTGCAACAATTTGTTCTGTAGTAAGGTTTATCTGTGGGAAAGTTAGCGAGATAATGCTATCCGCACCTTTGAAAGCTTGTGTTTGATACTTGCTATCGACTAGCTGATGAACGAAAACAGTAGGAAATTTTGGCGAACCCAAGATAGTGCGAGAAGCGATCGCTAAATAATCAACAATCCAATACTCAGCAATTCCTAACCTTTGATACTCATCTAATTTATCGATATAATCATCTTCCCAATTCGTAGAAACAACTTCCACCGCAAGTTGAATTGGTTCAGTTACCGCGCCGTAAGCGGATACATTATTGTTCCACACACTTGATACCACACCAACATCGGGGTTTCTGCCTTGTTCTTTACCAGATGCTGTTACAGTTCGGATGATAATATCTTTATCAACAATGTAGTCGAGTCCTAACCGCCTGATTTCATCATTGAAAGCAAACATGAGAAACCTAGCGACATTTTTGTGCGCCCTCGTCGGTTCCACCTGAACAATTTCTCCATCCACAAGTTCAAAGGTACCTTTGCCCTCTGGGTATTGTTCAAGAAATTCGATGAAATTTAGTTTTCTTGGCGTTGTCGTACTCATACAATTTTAGAATTGCGTTTTTTAGCGTATTGGTCAAACACTGTGCTATCTAATCATCACTAGCCTCTTTGCTACTCCAAAAGTCTTGTAGCGTTGAATCATTAATAATGTAAGCTGCATCACCATCGCGGATCGCACGTTTACCCAATCGGGGAAAGATCCCAATATCGCAACGAACTTTTTCACCACCCATTAAATAAACGAGATCTTCATTGAAAGGATTGCGGAGATGATGTGGTTGTTGCGGCAGCCCAAAACCCATAAAGTCACCTGAACTCACTTCATATTCGTTGTCTCCAATTTCTGCTATACCTCTGCCTGAGAGAATGTAAATCCACTCTTCCTCGTGATGGTGCAGATGATAAATAAAAGATTCTTTTTTTGGTGGTATGCGGGCAAGTGTAATGGCAAGATGCTTTAACCCAACTACGCGACTGATAGTCCGCAGATAAACTTCTGAGTTGGGATTGAGTGGATGGTGAAATTCAAACTCATCTATGGAGTTAATAGCTGACGCTTTTAGTAAAGAATGCGGTTGTTCATCCATAGCAACTTACGATCTCATCTAAAGTTGATAGCGCGAAAAAAATAAGCTTAAGATTAACTTATTAGTCTCATAGCCTGTTCTTAACACTACTTTTGTAAGTTTTCTGCATAACTCTACATATGAAAGCATGAGCAGGTTAAACAGTATAAAGGCGATCGCCCCACTTCGTCTGCTAAATCAAGCGCTGGAAAGTATTTTGCAATTTTGGAGGGCAAGGTTACTTAGGCGATTTGTTTTGATTGTCTTGGCTGTATTTATCGTAGCAATCTTTGACTCAACTGCTGCAAGACCAATAATGGGCAGTCTTAAGCAACCAAAGGTAATTGTCATCTCAATCGATGGTGCAATGCCATCAACAGTCGATCGGTATTTATCTACAGGTGTACTTAAACCAGATCGAGGTATAGGACGATTAAAACAACTGGGAGTTTCTGCTCTACAAAATATCACAGTCACCCCATCACTAACGGCTCCAGCTCATATTGCTATAGGCACAGGTTCTACAGCGGTAAGCAATAATATCAATGCTAATAATTTCCACTTAGTTGTCAGCCCATTTACACAGAATATTAGTGGCTTTGCTGCTCCAATTGGCGGTTATTCAATTGGTAGAGATGGTTCAATTAACGATCGTGCTCAAACTGCTGAGTCACTCTGGGTTGCATTGCGAAATCAAGGTAAAAAGGTTATTGCAGCAACCTTTCCTGGTGCGGATGGAGTAGATATTACTATACCTGGCATTGACGACAGCCCGATTCTGCAACCAGCGAGCGATCGCACAGTAGACTACACTATACCTTATGGGACATTTGGCGGCGTGGGAGCTAGAGGCTTCAGCTTAACAGCAGCAGATTTTAGTTCAGCCCCTCGTAGCACAACTGAACAACTGGTAGCTGCCGCAAGAGTATCATACAGCCCGATTCTGCAAAAATCGACTCCCCTTGATAGCTTTACAGTTGGGGGAGTTGATTACATTATTCAAGTTGCAGCACTTGATACTACTGATGATCAGAAGGTCAACTACGATACTTTAGTCTTTTTTGACCAAAATCAAGGCATTCAGCCTGAACCTTTTAACTTACCATCTACAGGTCCTGCTTATGTTTGTGCTGGCGATCGCACTTCTCGCCGATTTTACCTAGAAGGTAACGAGAATAAAGCAGGAACGAATTTTTATGTCACAAATCTTGCTGCTGATTTATCCCAGGTTCGGATTGCTCGCTATTCTGTTAACTATATTCCCCGTAACTCAGCAGTTTTAGCAGATGTAGATGATATCAATAACAATGTTGGGTTTTGGGTTTCCGAAGCAGACTTCCGCATTCCGCAGCAAATTAGCCCTGGATTTACAGATTTTCCTGAAGTAGAACGAGAAGCAATTTATCAAGATCAAGTCCGCACCTTCGTAGACTACCAAACTCGCATAGCTTTGCGGGGGATTAGTCAGAATCGCGATGCCGATTTGGTACTTACTTATATTCAGCAACCAGATGGCGCTTGGCATCAGTTTTTACTAGCAGATTTGCGTCAACCTTCTGAGATTAGTGACCCGAACTCAATTGGTACTAACCAAGACCAAGAAAAGATTAAGCGCTACCAAAGTTACTTGCAATCAGCTTATCAAGTTGCTGATGATGCTGTTGAACGAATTATTCAAGCCGTTGGCACAGATCGTTTCGGTAGACCCAGAAGTAACATTATTTTACTTTCTGACCACGGGTTTGAAACTTTTCATACCGCAGTGAGTATCAACAATTTTCTGAGTAGCAGAGGCTTTGATATTACCAAAGTACGAGCTGTTTCCTCTGGTCCTGCGGTAAACATTTACATCAACTTACAAGGTAGAGAACCAGATGGTACTGTCACGCCACAAGAGTACGTCAATCTGCAACAGCAGCTGATCCAAGCTTTAGGAGAATTAGTGGATACTAATCCCAATTACACGCACGATCAAGTTGCACCTGTTTTCTCTCAGATTTACAGTCGTCCTGTTCCTAGCGATCCAAATGACCCAAGTTTTGGTCTAGACACCAATGAATTTATTGGTCAGGACTACGGTGATGTGTTTGCACTTCTTAATGTAGGCTATAACTTCGACGGTACTCAAAATCCAGTAGTACAACGCTTGGGAGATACAACTACTGAGAATCCTGTGCTGTCAGTACCAAGTTTTTATGGCGCGCATGGTTATGACGCAAATTTACCTTCTATGAGTGCAATTTTGTACGCTGCAGGACCTAATATTGGTCGAGGAACTATCCGTCAAGTGCGCAATATTGATATTGCTCCTACTATCAATCGACTTTTGAGGGTGAGATCTGCACCAACTGTGCAAGGTAAAGCACTTAATCTGGGTAGATTACCAGCATACAGGCAAATGCCCTCCGACTGAAGTCGGGGCTACCCAAGTAAAGTGTACCTTCGTACACTTGAACAAGGCTTTTACTAATGTGTCCACGGAGGTGGACTACCCTGCGGGAAGCCGCTTTGCGTCTATGTTTGTTTAGCGGTGAATTCATTTGCACTCGCATTCTTAGGTAGCATTTGTATAAAGCTTTATCAGGTTGTCACGCTTTCTTTGTTGATAACCTACCCTGTACAGGCTTTTCTCTTTTTCAAATGCTCTTTAACGCCAATACAGATCAACTATGCTACAAGTGTCTAAAACAGTCACTATTCCTGATAGCGAAATAGAAGTGAGTGCCGTTCGTTCTCAAGGGGCGGGTGGTCAAAATGTCAATAAGGTGGCGACAGCAATTCATCTGCGTTTTGACATCAAAGCTTCCTCATTACCTGATGTCTATAAAGAACGATTATTGAAACTAAGCGATCAACGCATTACTAAAGATGGAGTAATTGTCATTAAATCACAAGAACACCGCAGTCAAGAACAAAATCGTGAGGAGGCACTCAAACGCTTGCAAGATTTGATTCAAAGTGTCATGGTTGTTCCTAAAAAGCGCAAACCCACTAAGCCATCGTATCTTTCTCAGCAAAAACGGCTTGATAGTAAAAGCAAACGATCGCGGATTAAAGCAACTAGAAGGCAAGTGGATGAATGAGGTTATAGAGTGCGATCGCCTAACATAAGAAAGGGTCATCGCAGTACAAGCATTTTATGGCAACATATTTAGTGACAGGGGCAAATCGCGGTATTGGTTATGAATATTGCCGTCAACTTCAGCAGCGCGGGGATAGTGCGATCGCAGTTTGTCGAACAGCAACGGATGAGTTAAAGGCGTTAGGAGTTCGCTTAGAAGAAGGTATTGATATTACCTCTGATGCTTCAGTTGCAGATTTGCACAAGCGACTAGGAGAAACCCAAATTGATGTCTTAATCAACAATGCTGGCATTGTTAAGCGTGTTACATTAGAACATCTCGACTTTGATAGTATTCGAGAACAGTTTGAGGTTAATGCGCTTGGTGCATTGAGGGTAACTCAAGTGTTGCTTCCTCGCTTAAAATCTGGTGCAAAAGTTGTATTGATGACAAGCCGGATGGGTTCTATTGCAGATAATACTTCTGGTGGTTCTTACGGCTATCGGATGTCAAAAGTGGCGCTATCTATGGCAGGTAAATCGCTGGCTCATGACCTCAAACCACAAGGCATTGCCGTTGCTATTTTACATCCAGGCTTAGTACAAACTCGCATGACGAATTTTACAGCAAATGGCATTACACCGGAAGTAGCAGTGCAAGGATTGTTAGCAAGAATTAATCAGCTAACGTTGGAAAATACAGGGACTTTTTGGCACAGCAACGGTGAAATATTACCTTGGTAGAGATCTACGCAATAGAAGAACTTGCACCAAAATAACTGTATAGTTCTCACTTTGACTAAATTAGAGAAGGGGCTTTAAGGAATCGCAATTTCATGCTGCAATGCGGACAACTTTTACAAGGGCGCTACCAACTTCAGGAAAAGCTTAAGAATTCCCGCAGCAAGCAAACTTGGCTAGCAGTGGATTGCACACACCAAACCACTTGTGTAATTGTAAAAGTACTGTTTTTCAGTAATGTGACAGAATGGGAAGAATTAAAACTATTTGAACGCCAAGCCCAAGTTTTACAGCAGATAAGTCATCCTCAAATTCCCCAGTATCGAGACGTATTCTGGCTAGAAGCACAATCGCCTGCTTATGTTTTAGTTCAAGAGTATATCCCTGGCGTATCACTACAACAATGGCAGCAACAATGCTTGAGTGAATCGCAAATTCGTCAAATTGCTACACAAGTATTACACATCCTCATATATCTCCACGAGTTGCATCCGCCAGTTATCCATCGCGATATCAAACCGAGTAATTTAATCTGGAGTAACGATGAGAAAGTGTATTTAGTTGACTTTGGTGCAGTCCAAAACCAGGATACATATCTCGGTGAGACATTTACAGTCGTTGGCACTTGCGGATATACACCATTAGAACAATTTGGTGGCAAAGCTGTTGCTGCATCGGATCTTTATGCTTTAGGTGCAACTTTAATTCATCTACTTACTGGTACTTCACCCGCAGATTTACCCCAATACAACTTACATTTTCAATTTGCTGAATTGGTAAATTGTAGTCCCAGTTTACTGAGTTGGTTGCAGAAAATGACAGAACCAGTAACAGAAAAGCGATTCGGTTGCGCACGTCAAGCTTTAGCTGCATTGGAGTCGGGGATTATCGTTAATACTGCTGTGGTGAATCACTCTGGTAAGGGTGGTTTATTTGATGCGTCGATCGGCGTACCAGAAGAAATTCAAGGTTGGAACTGGGGTGCATTTTTACTTGCACCTTTTTGGTTAATTTCAAATCGCGTGTGGATTGGGCTATTGTCTTGGGTTCCTCTAGTTGGGTTTTGGATGGCGATCGCCCTCGGTGCTAAAGGTAACGAATGGGCGTGGAAAAGTCGCCGTTGGCAAAGTATTGAACACTTTCAACAGCATCAAAAACGCTGGGCGATCGCAGGGATTATTTCTGGTATCGCTGTCAACCTCGTTTTCTGGCATTTAGGCATATTATTTCTAGCATCAATGTTGCTTTAAACTTTTAACTCTGCTAATCCTAAATAGCTGATACCTTCAGGAGTAATTTCAAAGCGACAAGGTAAGACTGTTAAACCGAGTGCGATCGCTGCCCTTAATAGTTGACCATAAATCGGATCGGCACTATCTCCAGGAGCAAAGGCAGTACAATCACCGCGATTAATAAAGTACAACATCACAGCATCATTTTCTGGTAACAGTGCGGTTAGTTCGCGTAGATGTTTTTGTCCGCGTGTTGTTTCTGTATCAGGGAATAATGCGGTTCGCCCATGTACCCAAGTTGTGCTTTTGACTTCAATGTATGTCGTGCGATTGCCATCTAAAACAAAATCTACTCGACTTTTCTTATCTGCACCATAGGGAACTTCAAAACGAATATTGTTGTAACTTCCCAAAGGAAACAAATTTTGTTCTAGCGCCAGTTTGATAATTCGATTAGGTAAACTTGTATTGACACCTACCCAAGTTGGTTCATTGTCGTTGACTAAAATCATTTCCCAAGTATACTTGAGCGATCGCTTTGGATTGTCGCTATAAGATACCTGCACCGCACTACCAGGTTGACAAATCCCCGTCATTGGTCCAGTATTCGGACAATGTGCTGTAACAACTTCTCCAGACTCAAGTTGCACATCAGCAAAAAATCGCTTGTAGCGTTTTAAAAGAACACCAGGAAATAAAGTCGAGTAGCGGTAGATCATTACTTAGCTATAGCAGTAATACTACTTTAACAACTAGGCAATAACTTCCCTAAGTTCTCAATGCCTCAATAAATCTTTCTAGGCGATCGCCTTATTTATATTTATTTGTGGGTCAAACTTCAAAACTGCCTTTGCCAACTCAAGATCGTACGGAAATGGTGGTTGATGTGGTTTGTAATCTTTTTCGCTACTTGGACGATGACGCAGCACTGCGTTAACTAAGACACAAGGTTCAGAAGACAAATTTATCGCCCCGTGCAATACTCCTGGGGGAATTTTGACTACTGTAGGTTTGCGATCGCTCAAGGGTATGTACTGATAACGGCGATTCACTAACACCACTAACACAAAACTACCTTTAACAACTAATAGCTGGTCAGTTTGTGTTTTGTGCACAAAAAGATCGTCAATTGTGTTTGGTGGAATTTGCACCAGCATTGTCTCATGGCTCGATTGAGGGGTATAAAACTCAGTCATACCCCCTTTTATTGCTGATAACGGATGAATCTCTACACCCCTGACCAAACTCATATCAGCACCCATAGATTTCAAGACTTACTTTCTAGTCTAAGTCACTTCTTTATAAAAATTTGTTATAAATGAACAAAAAAGACCAAAGTATGGTAAAGCACAAAAATAAGTGTTAGCAAAAAGCTCATTGCTAATTGCTAACTGAAGAGCGCTAATTAATCGTCACAGTTAAACTACTGGGATCGCCGAAATTACCATTTAAGATGACACCACGTTTATTAGCGTGAAGATGACGCAGGATTTTGTAAATTGTCTCAATTTGGTCAGTTGCTTGAGCCTTTTCTGCTAGTTCTGCGATTGAAAGCGATCGACTGTCGTCTTCGAGAACTTGTAATATACGTTTTTGTAAATCCAAGACCGCAGCAGCAGCTTTTTTGCCAGCTTCAACGCCTGGTTGATGATACGCATTAACATTGACGAGAGAACCATACAAACCAACAGCGCGATCGTACAGTGCAATTAGTGCTCCTACCGTGCGCGGATTGACTTGCGGGATCGTTACAGTAATTGAGTCGCGATGGTTATCATACAAGGCTTGGCGGGTTCCTTGCAGAAATCCTGATAAGTAATCACCGGATGTTGTTCCTGGTTCTAATTCTGGGGAACCATACTGACGATCTTCTAAAACTTCAATAAAGGTGGCAAAGAAATTCGGTACACCTTCGCGTAACTGCTGCACGTAGGCGTGTTGATCGGTTGATCCCTTGTTGCCATAAACCGCAATTCCTTGATTGACAACATTGCCATCCAAGTCTTTTTCCTTACCCAGCGATTCCATCACTAACTGTTGCAAGTAGCGGCTAAATAAAAGTAAGCTATCTTTGTAAGGTAGGATTACCATATCTTTTTCACCGCGTCCGTTACCAGCATAGTACCAACTTAGTGCAAGTAAAGCCGCTGGATTCTGTTTAATATCGGGTACGCGAGTGGCATCATCCATCTCCTTAGCCCCAGCTAGCATTGCCTGAATATCAATTCCCTGTAAAGCAGCAGGTAGCAAGCCAACAGATGACATTTCCGAGGTACGTCCGCCTACCCAGTCGAACATAGGAAAGGTTGCTAACCATTTTTCAGATTTCGCAAGTTGGTCTAATTTGCTATCAGGAGTTGTAATGGCGATCGCATACTGCGAAAAATCTAGATTTTGCCCTGCATAAACTCTTTTAACTTCGAGCATTCCATTACGCGGTTCTGGTGTTCCACCTGATTTAGAAATCACAATCACCAATGTACTTGATAGGCGGTTGCGTAAGCGTGTTAGAACGCGGTCAATTCCTGCAGGATCGGAGTTGTCAATAAAATGAATTCCCAGAGGTGGAAAATCTGGGGCGAGGGCTTCAGCGACAAATTGTGGTCCTAATGCCGAACCACCAATACCAATTGAGAGAATATCGGTAAATCGCGGGGCTTGTGGCGGGTGGATTGCACCGGTGAGGATTTTTTTTGTAAAAGCTTCGATTTGCTCAATCGTTTGCGTAATATCTTGTTTGATTTCTGGAGTTGGAGCAAGATCGGGATTACGCAACCAGTAATGACCTACCATCCGATCTTCATCAGGATTAGCGATCGCGCCTTCCTCTAAAGCCGCCATATCTTGAAACGCTTTTTCAAACTTGGGTTGCAATTGCACTACAAAGGCATCATCAAAGCTCATGCGACTGATATCTAAATAAAATCCCAAACCTTCGTGGTAATAAAGCCAGTCTTGGTAACGTTGCCACAGTGTTGCAGCGTTCATAGAAAATCTCAACTTACTCGTTATCATCACACCAGTTTAATTTAAGTGTTCAACTATAAACGTTCAGCCCTCTACAGTGAGATTGTTCATATGCGTCGGCAATGTGCTGTAGAATTCACTTTTAAAGAGGTCAAGGGAAGAACTCGAATCCGTAGAGATAGGAATGCTGCTGAAGGTATATTAAGAATCAAGATGAATTGAACACTATTTTCTCTGACCAAAGGTCTACGTCAAAGTTCTCTGACCTCCGAACCGTAGGTCTAGCGGCACGTCCTCTGATCCCTCTTCATATCACCACACAGTGACTATTACTGAAGTATATGATCCAAAATTTATCAGGTTGGGTTGGTTATCTGATTTTCTTAATCATCTCGACAGCTGTTTTTGCTTTATTTAGTTTAGGCTTAAATTTGCAGTGGGGATTTACTGGGCTGATTAACTTTGGTCATGTCGCATTCATGACGATGGGTGCTTACACAACCGTTTTGTTAACCTTGCACGGTGTTCCTTTAATTATAGCCGCACTTGCTGGAGCAGGTACTGCCGCACTGCTGGGACTAATTATTGGTTTATCTACGCTGCGTTTGCGCCAAGATTACCTTGCAATTGTCACGATCGGTGTATCTGAACTACTACGATTAGTTGTCAACAATCAAGATTTACCTACTGGAAACGGCTTTACACCAGGTTCGTTTGGCATACAAGGCTATCCATTACCACTGGCAAGTTTTGACCCGACTTTATTGACACGATTAGGTATGATAGGGCTGCTCACGCTAATTGTCGGAGTATGTTATTGGCGTTTGTGGAAGTGGGTAGCGATAAAAAAGAGGCAACAGGGGCAAGGCAGTATGCCCGTACGGAAGATGTTGAGAGGAAAAGAGTTTTCTGTGGCACGCATTGTGTTAGGGGTTTTGGCGGCGGGGTTGATTTTAGTGTTGTATCTTGCGGGTACGATCGCGCTGTATAACTACACGAACTATGCAAATGCTGGGTTGATGCTAATATCGATTGTGATTTTAGCGTTGGTGTTTTGGCGACTAGAAGTGCTGGTGCGATCGCCTTGGGGAAGAGTATTAAAAGCCATTCGAGAAGATGAGGATGTGGCGACAGCGTTGGGAAAAAACGTGTTCTGGTACAAGTTGCAAGCATTGATGTTAGGAGGAGCGATCGCTGGAGTTTCAGGTGCATTATTAGCATGGCAATTAACAACGATCTACCCCGACAATTTCCAACCGCAGATTACCTTTGATGCCTGGACAATGGTTATTTTGGGCGGGGCAGGAAACAACGTTGGTACGTTACTCGGTGCGGTGATTTACTGGGCGTATGATGCAATTACACGCTTTGCTTTACCTGCAATTTTCCCTCTAGATGAAGCGCGCTTAGGTGCGTTTCGGATTATGGTTATTGGTTTGATTTTGATGTTACTGATGCTGTGGCGTCCGCAAGGGATTCTAGGTAAAAAAGAGGAACTCACACTAGGGAAATAACATGGGACGCAAGATGCAGGAGCGCAGCAGCGTAAAAGAACAGTTATTATGTAGTTCTCGCTTGGTGAAATAGTATTACTAGTTAGCAGAATGAAGGCTAATCGCTAATAAACCCTTTGCATGAATCGTAAATTTTGTCCGGCTGAAGTAGGACTATAAGATGTGGACTTCGTTTGTCTAGCGGCGAATTTATTCGTCACGCATTCTCTTGTGAAGTTTGTTTTCACCCATTTAACTTATATTCCCTAGGGGTTTTTCCTGTCCAACGCTTGAAGGCGCGATGAAATGCACTTGGTTCTGAAAAACCTAGCAGAAATACAATATCGTGAATCATCATATTTTGTTTTTTGAGATACCGCATTGCCAACTCTTTGCGAGTTTCGTCGAGTAGTTGTTGGTAAGAAGTACCTTCTGAATGAAGTTCGCGTTGTAAGTTACGGACACTCATTGCTAAGCTACGGGCGATCGCCTCAAGTGAAGGAACTTCACCTTGCAAGCAGTGAGTAATTTCACGAACTACTTGTTGAGTATAAATATTTTTTTGATTAATAGTATCAAGCATCACTGTAGCGTGTTCCTCAAATGTAGATAAAAGTAATGGATTAGATGACAAAACGGGCAAATTTAAGTAAGCTGCATCAAAGATTAAGCGATTTACCGACTGAGAAAATAGAATAGGCGATTGAAATATCCGTTGGTGTTCAATGATGTCTGCGGGCTGAGGATATTGAAACCAAACTTCGTGTGGATGTAAAGAGTAACCTGTGAGAGTTTTAGCTGCTGTAAGTAATGCTGAAAAGTTGACTTCAATTGGTTGTCGTGGTTCTTCTAGGAGGTAGTTTTTCCGATCGCTTACGACATGATATTCAAATAAAACTTGCGCTTGCGAAACAGTAAAATTAATCTCAACTCCTTGACTGATAAGACACAGATAGCGGGAAAGCTTGTCAAGGACTTGTCCAAAAGTTTGGCAATTGAATAACACATAACCCAAAATACCAATCGCTGCTAAATTGAATTTCTCACCAATGTGTAAACCAATATTTTGATCGCCAGTCTGCTGAACTAGTTCGCGCCACAACGTCCGATCGACTTCTCCTGCAACATAAGCATCAGGCATTTCTAAAAGACTTGGCTTGATACCAATCGCCGTACATAAACTTTGGGGATCGATACCATAGGTGGCTGCGTACTGAATTGAATTGCGAATCAGCAATACTGAAATTGCCTGTTTCATAGAGATTAAAAACGGCAGATGCGGTCAATTTTATGGCGCTAGCAGTCAACTTCTCTTTCAATTAACCGAATATCTTTAAGTTGTTGGTTAAAATACTCCAACTTGAAACTGACAACAGAAAATTTTAAAACATGACATCAACACTTCAATCTCAGCAAGCATCCACAATGCTTAATTCTGTAACAGGCGATCGCATGACAATCTTTTGTACTACTCAAGATAGTCATGGCAAGTCTTTCAAAGCTCAATACGTTCTTCCACCCAAAGCCAACGGCAGTCCTTTACACTACCACAACTCTATCACTGAGACATTTGAAGTCTTAAGTGGTTCTTTGGAAATGGAATTGGGAACGAAAGGCAATATTAAAATCCTCCAACCTGGAGAAATTGTCTGTGTACCTGCGGGAATGCCACATAGTTTTCGCAATTCTTCCAACAATGAAGTGATATTTGTTTCAGAGGTACTACCACCACGACAATTTGAGCAGTTTATTCGCGCAATGTACGGTCTTGCTAATGATGGCAGAGTGAATCAAGCCGGAATGCCAACAAATATATTACATCTTGCTGTAATTCTGCAAAAAGCCGATCTTGTTCTTGTTGCACCACCGTTATTCATGTTGGTGCAGAAGTTGATTATTACAAGTCTAGCGCGGTTAGCTTACCTGCTGGGAGTAGAGCGATCGCTGGTCAAGTATTGGTCAAATTAATTTCCAAAACAGTGAGGTAAATGTGATGAACCGTTTACAGCTTGTGCGGATAACAGGTATTTTATTAATTCTTTTTGCAGTTTTGCTGAATGTACCGTACTACTTATTAGCGCAAACTTTTGAGTATGACGATATCTTACGTCAACCGACAGTTAAGGTTTTAACAAGCTTTCATACAGGTGGTACAGGATTAATCTTAACTTGGTTTGCCTTTGCACTTTTGGCACTACTGTTTATCCCCGCCAGTGTTTTACTACACCAGGTTTTAAGACGAAAAGATACTCCTTATCTTGCTGCTATCACTTTGATGGGAGTGCTTTCAGCACTGTTACAATCGATTGGACTTATGCGCTGGGTGTTTGTGATTCCGATTTTGGCTAACTTATATGTTGATCCCGATGCTAGTACAACAACCCGTGAAGCAACTATAGTCGTCTATCAAGCAGTTCATCAATATGGCGGTGTTGTTATTGGCGAACAACTCGGACAACTTCTGCTTGCTTTTTGGACATTAGGAGTAGGTTTTGTCATGCTTAAGTCTGCGTTGTTCAAATCTTGGGTAGCTTGGTTAGGTATTTTTACAGTACCTTTGTGGATTCTGGGACAAAGTGAGTTGCTAGCAACGGTGATTCCATCAATGCCTACTTGGGAAGTGACACCTATTAGTTTTACAATTTGGGGGGTCTGGTTATTTGTTGTGGGAATATTTTTGCTAGGTGCAACTTATGGTAGAGGTCAGAAGTTAGGGTTAAAAGTTGGTTGAAGTATTGATTGGGATTGGGACTTTAATCTTCTAAAAAGTACAGCAGTAAATTGAGTTTATGGATTTGCTAGCAGCGAGTGGTTTAGTAAAAAGCTTTGGTGGAATTAAGGCAGTTGATAATGCCGAGATTACTGTAGCACCAGGTAGTATTACAGGTTTAATTGGTCCAAATGGTGCGGGGAAAACCACGTTATTTAACTTACTCTCTAACTTTATCCGCCCAGATAAAGGTCGCGTGATTTTTGATGGCGAACCAATTCAAGAGTTGCAATCGCATAAAATCGCTCAACAAGGGATGGTACGGACATTTCAAGTAGCCCGAACTCTGTCGCGATTATCAGTGATGGAAAATATGCTGCTAGCGGCGCAATCACAAATTGGGGAAAACTTTTGGCAAGTACAGTTGCAACCGTACTTAATTAAGAAACAAGAACGACAACTGCAACAACAAGCAATGTTGCTTCTAGAATCTGTTGGGCTAGCACATATGGCGTATGAGTATGCAGGGGCGCTATCAGGGGGACAGCGGAAGCTACTGGAAATGGCGCGGGCGTTGATGACAAAACCCAAATTGATTTTACTAGATGAACCTGCGGCGGGAGTGAATCCCACTTTGATTAATCAAATCTGCGATCGCATTCAAACCTGGAATCGCGAAGGCATGACGTTTTTGATTATTGAACACAATATGGACGTCATTATGTCACTGTGCGATCGTGTTTGGGTATTAGCCGAAGGTCGCAATTTAGCTGTTGGTACTCCTAGTGAAATTCAAAATAACCCTGAAGTTTTAACTGCTTATTTGGGACAGTAGCTATTCTTTTTACATTATTAGTTCAAACATTTATGAATAGTTTTTTGAGCAAGAACTGTTTATCTCAACTTTATTTTTGACTATCCCAATCGATTTGTGCTAAATGTCTGAGTAAAAATCTGCCAATTTTGCTAATTCATTGTGTAATAATTATAATTTTAAATATTAACTTTTAAGCTTTCAATAAATAGCTATACTATAAAGCTATCAAATAAGTTAATGGTATCATTGTTCTTAATCTTGATACTTTGTCTTTATTCCTAATTTGTAAAAGCTCAATTCTATAATCTTTGAATTATAAAACATTGAGATTTAATAAACTTTAGACACACAGTAAACCATGAGTAACCACTAACCATTTCTTTGCCAAGAACTACATTAAGCGCAAAGATATAACCTTATGTTTCTCTATTTTTTAGTATTAATTAATACATTTGATCAATGTGAAAATGTATATTTTAAAAATGCATAACTGTAGGACAAAGTTTAATTAAGTGTGAGGAGAATCTGTGTCTAAAGTAGTGCGTAAAACAGCAAGTTATAGCTTATTTTTAATTAATTTTTTACTGTATCAAATTGCTGATGTTGCGATCGCCTCAGAAGTTAATCAAGTAAACAACATCGTATCTCAATCACTAGGATCTGAAGCTACGCTATCAGAAATGGCACAAGTAACGTCGGTTTCGCAACTATCTGACGTACAGCCAACAGATTGGGCGTTTCAAGCTTTACAGTCACTAGTAGAACGCTATGGTTGCATTGCAGGATATCCTGATAGTACTTATCGTGGTAATCGCGCACTCACAAGATATGAATTTGCTGCTGGCTTAAATGCGTGTCTGAATCGCGTTAACGAACTAATCGCCGCAGCAACAAGCGATTTGAGTCGAGAAGATCTAGCCATTTTGCAGAGATTGCAGGAAGAGTTTGCAATTGAACTGGCTAGCTTACGCGGGAGAGTTGACGCTTTAGAAGCACAGACAGCAGAACTTGAAGCAAATCAATTTTCTACCACAACGAAACTTGCTGGTGAAGTTATTACCTATCTTGCAGATGCCTTTGGTGAAACTGCGGGTGATATTAATAATACAACTCTCGGTTATCGCGTTCGCTTGAATTTTGACACGAGTTTTACTGGACAAGATCGCCTGAGAACTCGCGTACAAGCGACGAATTTAAGACTCTTTGACTCAGGAGGAACGTTTGGCGGTAGTCAAGGAACCCGCGAGGGACAAGATGCCACAATTGTAGAAGATTTTATCGGGTTTGGCGTCACAGGTGAAACGCGCGTAGCTCCTAGCAGTATTGCCCAGAGTGGTGAAGTGCTTGCGACTCAATTACAGTATCAGTTTCCGGTAGGCGATCGCTTCCGCGTCTACTTAGAAGCAGGTGGTACTGATCCTACATACATCACTGATCCTATTAGTCCGTTTGTTGATACCGCAACAGGGGCATTGTCTAACTTTGGACAAGTTAACCCCATGTTTTTCCCTATCGGAAACCAAGCCGGTATTGGGGCAAACTTTTTAGTGACTCCAGAACTTAGCTTAGATTTTGGTTACTTAGGAGGACTTGATACCGCAAATAACCCTGGTGAAGATACAGGATTGTTCAACGGCGATTATAGTGCCTTTACACAGTTAGTCTATAACAACGATCGCTTCAAAGTCGGTTTATTCTATCTCAATGCTTACTCAGGTAGTTTTGGTGTTGATACATTAGCAGGTAGTAATCCGGCTAAAGTGATTGTTGTTAATGATGTTAATAATCCAGAAAATAATTTTAGTAATCCAGTCGTTGCTAATACTTACGCAGCACAACTGAATTTCCGAGTTTTTGATGGCTTTGAATTGGGTGGATGGGTAGGTTATACTGCGGCGCGTGCTGTTGGTGAAATCAAAGGCGATGCAGATATCTGGAATTATGCTGTAACGTTGCACTTTCCTGACTTATTCCGTGAAGGAAACGCAGGTGGTATTGTCGTCGGTATGCAACCACGCTTAACAGGAATAAGTAATGCAATTTTAGCCTCAGCAATTGGTTTACCCGATGGACAACGCAGCGATCGCGATACAGGTTTACACCTCGAAGCTTTTTACCGCTATCAGTTAACCGATAATGTTTCAATTACTCCTGGTGTTTTTTGGTTAACCGCACCAAATCATGATGCGCGTAACCCTGATGTTGTCATTGGTGTCATCAGAACTTCGTTTTTATTTTAGCTTTGTGATATGCTAATCAGTTATTGAAATACTATTACTGGTTAACCAAATTTAAAGATCAAATGTGGGCAGGTAACTTGCCTACCCGCGTTCAAGGCTATCATTGACTTACTGAGTAACTCAAAACTCCTGTGAACAATAAATCAGTATGCGATAGTTGGTTCGCAACCAAAAAGATTAGCGATCTCCTCTACTGCATCAACGAAATTCACTACTGGGAATGGAATCGGGCGAACATTTGGCTAATCAAAGGAAAAACGCAAGATTTACTGATTGATACAGGTTTAGGTGTTGCTAGCCTGCGTCAATATATCGCCAGTTTGATCGATAAACCGTTACTGGCGATCGCTTCTCACGTCCACTTCGATCACGCGGGGGGAATTCATGAATTTGACAATATTGCCATTCACACCGCCGAAGCTGAAGCTTTACGTCATGGAGATTGTCACGCAGCTTTGTGCAATCCTGAGTCAGGTTGGATACTAGACGAACACTTTTCTCAATTACCTTATGCTGGTTTCACTGCGACACAATACACTTTTCAAGCCGCAGAACCAACCCAATTATTGCAAGAGGGAGACGTTATCGATTTAGGCGATCGCGCTTTTGAAATTTTACATCTTCCTGGGCACTCTCCTGGATGCATTGCCTTATACGACCCATTTAGCCAAGAACTGTTTTCCGGCGATATTGTTTACGACGGTGACTTACTCGATCAACTTCCTGGTAGCGACATTTCCACCTACATTTCCTCTTACGAACGCTTACAGCATTTACCCGTAGAAATCGTTTATCCTGGACACTATCACATGTTTGGACAACAACGAATGCAAGAACTCATTGCAGATTATCTTGAAGCCAAACGTCAACCTGGTTGCCCTTCAAAAAAATTTAGCCTTAATACTCAAGAAATTGTTAAGCAACACACGCACAGAAGTGGTAGCTAAACACTAGTCAAACCTTTTCTCGAAACTGATCGAGACCATTGAGGATCAATTCGAGTCCGAACTCGAAGTCATGAATACCGTCATAACGACCTGCAATGACGTGATGTGTAAGCTGATTGAGGTAAGGGTACTGATCCGCAGGGATGAATGAAACAAAGTTTTTCGCGACCTCTGCATACTCTGTCGTTGCGAGGGGAAAGTTCAGTTCCTGAAGCGTAAATCCATAAATATGGCTATCGATCGCATTCCACGCCCGATCTGCCATCTCAAACGAAAAGCCTGCTTTGCATAGACAGCCCAACGTCGCATCTACATAGCGCAACATCGCTGAACCTGTATTCATCTGTGACATTAACGCCATCGTTGCCCAAGGATGACGCAACAGCACCTCGTGAGCCGAGATCGCCCGTCGCCGCATTGCTGTTTTCCAGTCAGTTTCAAGGCTAGGCACTTCAATCTCGCTCACTACAATATCAACAATGCCACATAAGATATCGTCTTTATTGGTCACGTGGTTATACAGTGACATTGCTTTGATGCCCAATTTCTGAGCCAGCTTCCGCATGGAGAGTGATTCAACGCCTTCCTCGTCAGCTAGGCACATAGCTGCGTACAGTACTTTTTCCCGACTTAATGGGGTTGGGGGAAGTGTATGAGAGTTTTTTTTAGTCATCTAATCGGATCAATTCTTAACGCACAGAACAAGCAAATTCTAGGGTTTGAGTTTGCTTTTCATCTTGACAAACTTACGGCGTAAGTTAAACTTACGGTGTAAGTCAAAATGTTGAAGGTCATGAAAACATCGAGTACCCCCATCCCCGTACCAGGGGACAACAAAAATGACAAAATGAAAGCGATCGTCCTCACCAAATACGGTTCACCAGATGTGTTGAGTCTGCAAGAAGTTGACAAGCCGGTTGTGCCAGACAATGGCATACTGGTGCGGGTTCATGCTGCGTCTGTCAATGCTGGCGACTGGCATCTCATGCGAGGAACTCCATTCTTCATGCGCTTGATGTTTGGGGGATTCCTCAAGCCAAAAATCAAGATCATCGGTTTTGATATAGCAGGACAAGTTGAAGCCGTTGGTAAAGATGTCACGCAGTTTAAGCCTGGTGATGAAGTCTTTGGAGACTTGTCTGAGTGTGGTTTCGGTGCCTTTGCCGAGTACGTTTGTGCAACAGAAACTGCATTAGTCCTAAAGCCGAGTGCCACGACATTTGAAGCTGCTGCAACTGTTCCTGGGGCAGCCCTTACCGCTTTGCAGGGTTTGCGAGATGTAGGTCAGATTCAGTCAGGGCAGAAAGTGTTGATCGCTGGTGCATCCGGCGGTGTGGGTTCTTTTGCAGTGCAGATTGCTAAGGCATTTGGTGCTGAGGTGAGTGCTGTATGCAGCACAAAAAAAATGGATATGGTGCGATCGCTGGGTGCAGATCGCGTGATTGACTACACTCAAACAGATGTCACTCAAAATGAGCAGCGTTATGACCTAATATTTGATGCAGCAGCGTACCGTTCAGTTTTTGACTATTTGCCAATATTGACTCCTGAGGGAACCTACGTCATGGTTGGCGGATCTATCGCTCGATTTTTCCAAGTAATGCTTCTTGGATCTGGGATTTCGAGAATCAGCCGCCGGAAGGTAAAATGTCTAGCTGTAAAACCTAATCAAAAGGATCTCGTCACATTGAGAGAGTTGATGGTAGCAGGCAAGATCGTCCCCTTTATCGATCGATACTACGACTTAAGCGAAGTCCCTGCCGCAATTCGTCACCTTGAACAGAGGCAAGTGATGGGAAAAGTTGCCATTCGTGTTTGATATACAGTCTGTTAGTTTGTATTTCTCATTACAAAACAAAATTCTCTCTCACCTATACTTGTTATAATATGTATCGTTAACGCGCCTTGTTATGGTATTTACCATTTCAACCAAAGTAACATCAAAAATTGACACTTCTTATTATTTGCATCATAAAAAGCATCTGTGGAATGCGATCGCGATTGCCTATGCTTTAGGTGGATACGGTAGTGCGATCGCGCTGATCCTTTCAAATTTTTGGTTCAACGCCTTAGGAGTTGTATTACTTGCTCATAGCCTGGTTATTTCAGCATATCTCTCTCATGAGTTTATGCACGGTACAATTTTTGCTGAGCGCAAGTGGAATGCCGTAGGTGGTAATATCATGCTTTGGCTCAACGGTGGCTGCTATGCTCGATTCAAAGATTTAACTCAAGATCATATTGCCCATCACATTAATCGCGTAGACTTTGCTTCTTTTGATTTGCAAAGCTGGATGCATCAACTTCCTGTACCTATTCGCCGTGTAACTTTAGCCTTGGAATGGTTGCATTTTCCGATTGTTTCCTTCATCTTCCAATGGCGGAGTATTTTAGCCCCTTTTTGGGAACCCCGACGACACGATGAACAAAAACGTCTCATCACGATACTAAGTATACGCAGTTTGCTATTAATAGCATTAGCCTTGCTTTCTCTTAAAGCTGTAGCACTCTATTTTCTCAGTTATATTGGGATGATTACTGTGCTGCGATTTGTTGATGCTTTTCAACACACTTATGAAGCTATTCCTGTGGGTTCGCCGTTACCGAAACGAGATTATACTTACGAACAAACTAACACGTTTTCTAACGTAATTTCGCAGCGTTATTGGTGGCTGAACTTACTACTTTTAAACTTTGGTTATCACAATGCCCACCATGAATTGATGAAATGTCCTTGGCATAGTTTACACGAACTCGATCGCGAGGTTTTTACAGGAGAGGAAGTTCATTATATTACGCTACCTGAATTACTAGGAAACTACCATCGCTTTCGCATTACTCGCCTTTTTTCAGATCAAGGTACTGCAATTGATAGTCAAGGTAACTTGCAATTAGAGACATTTTATGGTGCGATCGGTGTGTCATTCTTAGTGAAGTTTTGATTTTAATGCAGTTACCTGAAGTTTTAGAAGACGTTTTTGCGACTCATAGCGAACCTAATGCCATTTTTAATGCATTATTACCCGCATTGTGCGATGTATTGCAAACAGATCGATGCTTTTTATATCTGCGTAATCCCCATAATCAAGAGGGGAAAGTTGCCTATTGTTGGCGACGTAGTACGGAAATTCCTGATGTGATTGATTCTGAGTGGAGTAAAGAACCAGAATCATTAGCCGCAGAAGATCCCTTATTTTCAGCAGCATTAGAAGCAAAGCCTTCTGTTTATGTAGAAGATGTAGAAACCGCAAATCCTGAAGTTGTTAACTTAGCGTTTGAACGCAAACATTTTGGACATCGTGCTTTGATTCACGCGCATCTGTGTCAAGATGGCTTGATGTGGGGAATTTTACAGCCGTGTATTTTTGGTCAACCCAGAGTGTGGAGTGAAAGCGATCGCGCAATTGTGACAGAATTAGAACAACGACTCACACCACTTGCAATTACTTATGTCAAAACTGTGGGAATTTAGCAATCTCGTAAACAATGCATAACTTTACGCTTAATTGCTGTAAATTCTGGCGTTAACTTCATTTCAACATCGCGATCTTGTGGTAAATCTATCGCAATTTCTTGCTTAATTTCTCCTGGATTAGAACTCATGACAAAAACACGCTGAGATAAAAAGACAGCTTCTTCTACATCGTGCGTGATCATCCAAATTGTAGTATGAGTTTGTTGCCACAAATTAAGTAAAAACTGTTGCATTTGCTCTTTCGTTTGAGCATCTAAAGCACCGAAAGGTTCATCCATTAATAATACATCAGGTTCATTTGCTAAAGCACGGGCTATGGCAACTCTTTGTTTCATTCCACCTGATAGTTGTTGAGGGTAAGCTTTGGCAAACCGAGTTAATCCCACAACTTCTAAAAAGTAAGCAATACGTTCTTTGCGTTGTTTGGCACAAAGCGATCGCAGTCGCGAACCAAAACCAATATTTCCAGCTACGGTTAACCAAGGGTATAAAGTATAATTTTGAAACACCATACCACGGTCTGAGCCAGGACCAAGTACAATTCCACCATCAACTTTTACTTCGCCTGACGTTGGTTGTATCAATCCAGCAATAATATTAATTAATGTGGACTTACCACAACCCGAAGCACCTACAACACAAACAAATTCACTTTCATATAACTGAAAATTAATATTTTTTAAAACTGCTAATTGCTTATGTTGCTGATTAAAATTCTTATTTAAATTACAAACTTCTAGTTTAGGTTTTTTTTTCTGATGATGAAATTGTGAACTAGCTTGTGTGGGAGTTTTAAGTGAACTTTGAACCATTACATTTTTGCTACCAATTGCTAGCAGAGTATTAAAATATTTTTTTATTTAATCGAATAATCAGTTAATAAACTGTTAGCTGCGATACAATGAGTTGCTCTCTTAAAGAATCATAATCTGATCGAATTATGTCTACTTAGGCTTGGGCTTCATTTTATTTATGACACAAGCATCTCAATCACAAAAGAGATATCTTCCTCCTTCAACATTTTGGAGTTTACGTCAAGGATTCCCGCAATGGTTACGGCTTTTGCTATCAGCGATCGCCCTAGCTTTACCACTTATCATTTGGGCGTTTATTAGCTACAGTGGATTAACAACTCCTGTATTTTTACCAACACCGACAGCAGTACTTGATGCAGGAATTCGGATGTTCGCTGAAGAAAGCTTACATTTAGATATTATTGCAAGTAGTTTGCGCGTTGCATCTGGTTTTTTTGTCGCTGCATTAGTTGGTGTACCAACAGGAATTTTGATGGGAACTTTCCACAGTATGGAAAGCTTATTGAGTCCGATTGTTGGTACAGTTCGTTATATGCCAGTTGTTGCTTTTGTACCACTAATTATCATTTGGGTTGGTTTAGGTGAATCCGCAAAAGTTTTGATTATTTTTCTAGGTGTTGTGCTTTACAATGCAATGATGATTGCTGATGCGGTCAAGTTCATTCCCGATGAAATGCTCAATGTTGCTTATACTTTAGGTTCTAACCGCAGAGAAGTCTTATTCCGCGTCATTGTTCCTGCAGTGTTTCCCAGCGTTTTAGACACATTACGTGTTAATATCTCTGGCGCTTGGAATTATTTAGTGATTGCTGAACTTATTGCCTCCCAAAACGGTTTAGGATATCGCATTGTACAGTCACAGCGGTTTCTGCAAACAGATAAAGTTTTATTTGCGATCGCCATTATTGGAGTCATTGGCTTATTAATTGATTACAGCTTAAAATTACTCTCCAAAGCTTTAACACCGTGGGCAGATCAAACTCGTAGCTAGGTTATTTTTCCTCTAGGGCTGGGGTAGCTCATTACTTAAAATAACTATGGTGCAATTAAACTTATCAAAAACCGCATTAGTTTGCGTCGATATGCAAGCAGGAGTCTTCACAGGTGAAGGAAACTTACATCATGTTGGCACTAGTGAAGTTCTTTCTAAAGCAAAAAAAGTTCTAGCAGCAGTGCGGGAAACAAAAATACCAATTATTCACTTCCAAGAAGTACATCGTAAAGAGATGGTAGACTTTGGTAGAGAACTAGACGGTGCAGAAGCTGTACATTGTTTAGAAACTTGGGCTAGCACTGATTACTATTGGGAATTAGCACCAATCGATGGTGAGTTTGCAATTTCTAAACGACGTTATAGTTGCTTTTTCGGTACAGAATTAGAAATTCTCCTTCGGGGGTTGAAAGTAGATACTGTTGTGTTAATGGGAATGATGACAAATGTTTGCGTTCATTACACCGCAGCCGATGCACATCAACGCGATTATCATTTTCACGTTATTGAAGATTGCTGCGCTGGTTCTGATTGGGATGCCCATTGGGCAGCTTTAAATGCAATGGAATATTTACAAACAGGTGCGCGCATTTTCCACACTGATTTTATGGCAGCTTTGCAGTTAGTAAAAGCCAAGTGATTAATGACTATTCATGAATAGTCATTAATCTCCCATTCCCTACTCCCTGTTCTCATCAAATTCAATTATGTTTGTACTTCCTTCAGAAATCTAGGTTCTAGGGTATTAGTTAAATCTGGGGCTTGAGGAATCTGTTTTTGCGATACAAGAAATTGTGATAAGTCATTCATATGAGTAAGTAAATATATATCACTTTGAGGATTGCCCAGCATTTCTAAATTTGTTGGTAAATCAATTAATCTGACACCTTTGAGTTGTTCTTCTACTTCTTGGGGTGTCAACTGCAAACGTTTACCAGCGATCGCCAGCGCTTCATCGCGATCTGTTTCCATAAATTCTCGCGCCTGCAAAATTCCTTGAATAAATCCTGTCACAGTGTTGGGGTTAGCTTCAATGAACTGATTGCTAAACAGGTAGACATCCACAATTGCTGTTGGCATTTTAGAAGTATCGTAGATAATCCTGCCGTCTTGCTGTGCTTGATCTGCTTTTTGTAAAAATGGTGAATAAGTCACCGCAATCTCGGTTCTACCAGCTTGATACGCCGCTGCTGCTGCATCAGGAGTTACATTTGTTAGTCTGACATCATCACCACTTAAGCCTGCTTCCTTCAAAACTTGTAGTAAGAAGAAATGGCTAACTCCGCCAACTTCGACAGCAACTTCTTTACCTCTAAAGTCAGCGATAGTGGTAATACTGTTCCGCGCCAGAATACCATCGCCGCCTAAGGAGTTATCTGCTGCCATGATGATGCGATAGTCTACTCCTTTTGCCGACAACGATACAGCTTCGGATGTCACCAACGCTTGACTATCAAGACGCCCTGCACCAAAAGCCGCCATAGCATCGGTGGCTGAACTAAAATCTCTAAAATCGAGGTTTAAACCTCCTGCCTGAAAAAAGCCTTTCTCTAAAGCAATATACAAAGGCGTATATCCAATCCACAGGGTACTTCCTGATGTCGCTGGAACCGCTTCTGTAGCAGTTGACGACGTATTAGAAAGCGATCCTGATGGTTGCTGAGTACACGCGTGTAAAGCCAAACTCCCTGCAAATCCTGTAAATAACGATAGTGCTTGACGGCGCGTCCAATATGAATTACTACTCATGCTCATGAGTATCTTGATCCCTAATTTACTCTCTCGCATCATTAAGCGATTTATTTAAATGAAAAATTGTTAATAAAAATACAATTTGCAGAGTTATAATTCTATAACTTTTTAGGTAGCTATTAGTTGCATCTACGAATTAGCAGACAAATTGCTGCTGTAGTAAACTACTCACAATGAAAAAACTTAAGCTATTATTTACAATTTCACTTGCAGTAATCGTTGCCTTAATTATTGTCGTCAGTGATGGCATAAATAACAGAATTGCCGCTCAATCTGAATACGCAGGGCGTACTTTGGTAATGGTAACATCAGCAGATTACCCACCCTACGAATTTAGAGATACAGCAGCTGGAAATGAAATTATTGGTTTTGATATAGATATTGCCAATTATATTGCTCAAGAATTAGGATTTGAATTAAAAATTCAAGATACAGATTTTAGTGGGATCATACCTGCTTTACAATCGCAACGTGCAGACTTTGCGATGGCAGGAATGACACCAACAGAAGAACGCCGACAAAACGTAGATTTTTCTGATATTTACTACGCAGCAAAGAATACAATTGTTGCACTACAGGGGAGTAATCTAGAGGAACCTGAAGATCTAGCAGGAAAAAGAGTCGGTGTTCAACTTGGTTCAATTCAAGAAACAACAGCACGAGAATTTGAAAATGTTACTATTGTTCCGCTCAATCGTACTGGTGAGATCATTCAAGAAGTCAAAGCAAGGCGCGTTGATGCAGCAATTATTGAAGATACAATCGCTACAGGTTTTGTCGCCAACAATCCTGACTTAGAATTTAATACGATTGAAGCAGGCGAAGGTGGTTCAGCGATCGCTTTTCCAAGAGGGTCGCCATTAGTTGCTGATTTCAACCGCGTTTTACAACAAATGCAAAGTAGTGGAGAAATTGATAGGTTAATCAATAAATGGTTTGGTGGTGAACCCGAAACAACTGCAAATGCAAATGATGGCTTTTCTTTTGCACAAATTGCTCCCAGTATTCCATTTATTTTGCGCGGCATTTTAGTTACTCTGCAATTTACCGCTTTATCTGCATTTTTTGGTTTTATCTGGGGAACAATTCTATCGCTGTTTAAAATCTCCACATTTAAACCGTTAGTCTGGTTTGCAACAGCTTACACCTCAATCTTTCGTGGTACGCCATTACTGTTGCAGATTGCGTTAGTTTACTACGCTACGCCGCAAATCACGGGTTACAACATACCTGCATTATTAGCTGGGGTGATTACATTTACACTGAATTCTGGTGCATATATTTCTGAAACAATTCGTGGTGGTATTCTGGCAGTAGATAAAGGACAACGCGAAGCTGCACTTTCATTAGGTGTGCCTTACCGACCAATGATGTTAGATATTATCTTACCCCAGGCAATTAAAAATATTTTGCCAGCGTTGGTGAACGAGAGTATCGCGTTACTCAAAGATTCGGCTTTAGTTTCGACAATTGGTGTAGCAGATTTGTTACGCCGCGCTCAGATTGTTGGTGCAGAGAGGTATATTTACTTTGAACCGCTGATAGTTGCTGGCGTGATTTACTACTTAATGGTTATGAGTTTAACTTGGGGTGGATATGCACTTGAAAGAAGATTACAACGTAGCAGTTGATGTTGCGGTTGATGTTGAAGACCTGCACAAATCTTTTGGTAATCTCAAAGTTTTACAAGGGATTTCTACCAAAGTGCATAAAGGCGAAGTTGTTGCAATTATTGGTCCTTCAGGTTCAGGAAAATCAACTTTTCTGCGCTGCATGAATTTGTTAGAAATACCAACCTCAGGCAAGATTTACATTGATGGCATTGATATTACATCACGTAAATGCGACATCATGAAAATTCGTCAAAATGTGGGAATGGTGTTTCAACACTTTCATTTATTTCCCCACAAAACTGTGCTTGATAATGTGACGTATGCGCCTATGAAAGTCAAGCACATTGATAAAGATGTGGCGCGACAAGAAGCAATGGATTTATTAAATAAAGTGGGGTTAGCTGAAAAAGCCGATGTTTATCCTTCTAAACTATCAGGAGGACAAAAACAACGGGTAGCGATCGCGCGATCTTTAGCAATGAAACCGCAAGTCATGCTGTTTGATGAACCAACATCTGCACTCGATCCTGAAATGGTGAAAGAAGTGTTGGAAGTCATGAAAGACTTGACTCAAACAGGAATTACAATGGCAATTGTGACGCATGAAATGGGTTTTGCCAGAGAAGTCGCCCACCGAATTTTATTTTTAGATGAAGGACGCTTAGCCGAAGACGCAACACCAAAAGAGTTTTTTAATCATCCAAAAAGCGATCGCGCTAAGCAATTCCTCGAAAAAATGCTGTAATCAAGCTAGCGTCAATTTGCGCTTAATCAGAAGAGTAAGCCACTACACTACAATGGAAGTAAGCTAGGGTTTTACAGCTTTGAAACAACTTAATAGGCTGCTAGATAGGGAGTAACAGCCAATGAGTACACCATACAATCAAGACTTCCTAAAGTGGACGCAACAACAAGCCGAATACTTACAAAAAGGATGTATCACATTTTACTCCGGTCAGGCAATATGCCTAACGCACACAAGCTGAATTAATCTGAATCTTGTAGGTTGAGTGTCCTCACCTGCTCATGATTGCAAGAAGTCTATTGTCGAGATAAGATTTAAGATTGCTTAGAAGAACCCCTAGCTTGCAACGTTTTCTGCAAGACGATGAGTGGATAGAAAAATATTACCGACGTGCGCGTCGAGATGCAGCAAAAAAGATACACAAGTCAATAGAAATATTTCCAGCAGAATGTCCATACACTATTAAACAAGTTCTCAACATATCAAGTTCCCCAGCAAATTGGGCAAATTTGGGTGAAACAGCAACTACTTTTATTACTTGATGGCTTAGATGAAGTCCGCGCAGAGATTCGCGATACTTGCGTTGCTGCACTTAATGTGTTTCAACAAGAAGAAAGTAGCGAAATAGTGGTGACAAGTCGGATTAAAGATTACGAAAGTTTGTCAAATAGACTCAATTTTCAAAGCACCATTTGCTTAAAGTTATTGACTTTAGAACAAGTTCATCTATATCTAGATAGTACAGGTTTTGAGTTAACTGGTTTAAGAACTTTAATCGGAGAAGATCGAGCACTGCAAGAACTTACGCGATCGCCTTTAATGCTCAATATCATGACTGTCGCTTATCAAGGAGTTAAGATTGCCGCATTACCTCAAACTGACACTACCCAACTATTCAATTCTTACATTGACCGCATGTTTCAGCACCGTCAACCAAAGCTTCACTACTCAAAATCTGTAGCAATACGCTGGTTAGTTTGGTTAGCACAACAAATGTCTCAACAGTCTAAAACAGTCTTTTTTATTGAGCAACTTCAACCGAGTTGGTTACAAACAACAGTTGACAAAATGACGTATCGCTTGGGAGTTATCTTACTTGGCGGAGTAGTTTGTTGATTAATTGGAGGAGTGATTGGTGGATTATTTCAATGGCGCATCGAAATTGTCATTGGATGGCTACTATTAGGGCTAACAGTAGGGTTATTTATCAGTTTAGGAAGAAACCACAATCTACACTGTAGAGACGCTGAAATGGTCATGGCAAGCAGCTTTTAAAAGCTTTATTAAAGGACTTTTTTATGGATTAGTTTATGGTATTGGTTTCGAGCTAATTGCTCAGGTCATTTTGCTACTAACTACGAGTGAAATGCAATGGTCGCTCATTGTTATCCTAACAACTACGCTAGTTATGGGAATGATTTTTGGCGTAGCTGGCGGGTTACGGGGCTGGGAAATTGAGACAAAAACAATTTCAAATCAAGGTATTTGGCGATCTATTGCCAATGCAGGAATTGTTGGGTTAGCAGGTGGAATTATTGGAGGAATACTGTTTGACCCTGCTTTTTGGTCACTGGAAGCGCGTAATGCGATCGTTGCTGGAGGTGCTGGAGTAGCTTTTGAACTACTTTTCGGACTAATTTTGGGTGGTGTAGTCAAGCTTGCATACGTCATCTTAGCTTACGCTTTGTCTTATACCACAAAAATTTGATTCCTTGGAACTACGCTCAATTTCTTGATTACGCCACTGATTTAATCTTTTTGCAAAAAGTTGGTAGCGGCTATATCTTCATTCACCGTTTACTATTAGAGCATTTTGCACAGATGAAGTGATTATTAAAAACTGATAGGCAAAAAGCTATTCTCTAAAATTCACTCGGTATTCAGCTTTTCGGAAGTATCAACTTCTGTTTCTATATCCAAACTATCAATTAATTCTGAGAAGGGAAATTCTGTATCTTCTTGTGGGATATCATCGCTTAATGGTTCTGCAATTAAAGCTTCTATCTGTTGGTGGAACTCTAAAATTTGGCTTTGTAGTTGATTTCGTTCTGCTTGTAAAGACAGTAACTCGGCTTGTTGCTGTTCTTTCTCTTCTCTTAGATAATTTATGTTACGCTGAATATCATTTTTCTGTTGCTCTAATTGTTCAACTTGATTTTTTAAGATGTCAGTCTTAAGCTCTATTTGTTGCTTCTGTTCTTGACAACTCTGTAATTCACTGTTCAGTGCTACTTTTTCAGCTTGTTGCTGTAAATTAATTTTTTCTGTTTGTATTTTATTAACTTGAGACTCTATTTGTAGCTCAAGCACTTGATTTTCTAAAATACCGACTTGATTTTTCAAAGCATCTATTTTAGATAACAAAGCTGATTGTTTCTGTTGTAAGTTTAAAATTTCTTGTTCTATATCTTCTTTAGAACATATTTTTTTTGTGAGATCGCTATGTAGTTGTGTCAACTCCGAACGTAAAATGTCAGAATCTTTTTCTAATGCCTCTTTTTCATTAGAAATAATTAATTTATGCTGTTCAAGTTCGCTGATATTAGCGTGTAATTTATTTAGTTGTTCTGCTAAACTTTCTCTTTGTTCCTTCAAGGTTTGAAGTTCTTGGTGTAAATCATCTTGATAGCTACGCCGTGTTTCAAATTGATTGCGTAGCTGATTACACTGCGACTGTAAGTAACTAATACTATTTTCTAATTCTTGTTTTTTTAAACTTCCATTAGAGAGAATTCGATTCAAGTTAATCTCTTGGGCTTCTAGTTCTTGAATTCGCTGGCGCTGAGAAGATAAAACGAGTAACTCATGTTGTTTGTGTCGTTTATCTACAACAATCGCTGCTGCGTAGGTAGCAGGTAGAGAGATTAAACCTGTCAGTAACGCCCGATTTGCATTTCTATTAGATAGGAAACTGATGCCAAAGCTGACACCAAAGGCAACTGCACCTAATATAATTCGATTACTAACCATAGCGCGATCGCTTATCTTAAGATTGATGGTTACTTAAACTGAATCCAGATTAACAGCATCATCCCGAAAATAGATCTAGCTCAGCTTTAAGAAAATCAACAAACTGTCGTGCAGTACGTCCCGATCGTCCATTATGCCGTGTTGCCCATTGCAAAGCACGATATTTTAAATCTTCTTGACTTAGAGAAATTCCTGCTTGTGCAGCGAGATGGCGAATAATACTCAGATATGTCTTCTGATCCGCAGGTTCAAAAGTTAAAGTTAAGCCGAAGCGATCGCTAAAAGATAGTTTTTCTTGCATTGTATCCCAAGCATGAACCTCCTCACGATCTCGCACCTGTGGTCTATCATCAAAAAATTCTCGGATCAAGTGACGGCGATTAGAAGTAGCATAGATTACGACATTTTGCGATCGTGCTGTTAAATTACCTTCTAAAACAACTTTCAAAGCTTTAAACGCATCATCGTCTTCTTCAAAAGAAAGATCGTCAACAAAAATAATAAATTTCTGGGGAATACTCCGCAACTTTTCGACAATTGCTGGCAAATCTTTTAAATCAGACTTAGCAACTTCAATTAAGCGCAGATTACGACTTCTGTATTGATTTAATAACGCTTTGACTAACGAAGACTTTCCCGAACCGCGACTGCCATACAGTAGTACGTGTAGTGCAGAATATCCTGATAAGAGAAATTCAGTATTTTTTAGTAAAGTCTCTTTTTGTAATTCATAACCTACGAGTTGATCTAGTTGAATCGTATCTGGATGTAAAATTCTAATAAGTTGTCCAGCTTGCCAACGTAAAGCACGATTTGCAAATAAACCTGTACCAAATTTACGGTAATAAGCTGCTAAATCTGATACAAGACTTTCCCAATTTTCTGTTTGGTAGAAAGGTACTTCGCAAATTTCTTTTGTCTGAAAATGCCATATTACTGGTGGTTTGTGCAAACCTACGACAACTTGTACCCACTGACTCAAGGTATCGCTACCGCATTGATAAAGTTTCTGCAACGCTTGTAAATCTTGTTCTGCTGCGGCTAAAAGGGCTGGAGGTAAGGTTTCTGTTTGCTGAACTTGTTGCGAGAATGGGTTATCGTCATTGAGAATTTGCGTAATGAGAAAGTCTTGCCAACTTTGGTTGCTTGCTGCTAAAGCTTTGAAGTAACTGCCATAAGCTTGGAGGCAACTAATTTGATCTCCACTGTTACTCAGTGTTTGTAGTAATTGTAAAAAAGTTTGACCAACTTCGTTATCAAGTACAGATTGGTATAGTAACAATGATGCTGCTTGACATCTTAAATCTTGAATCGATTTAGTAATGCGAGTATCCATGAATAAATTCAGCAATCTACCTCAGTTATGGTAAATTGTCTGCCGACAGTTAAAGATAAATTTAGAATAAGCAATGAATATAGCTATTATTGCAGCGATCGCTTACGGAATTATTACCATTGTTGGCGGTATTATCGGTTACACTAAAGCCCGCAGTACTGCATCTTTAATCTCAGGCATTATTAGCGGGTTACTTCTGTTTGCTGGCGCAATTCTTTACTTACAAGGACAAGCTTGGGGATTTACTTTAGCACTAATTACAACAGCTATTTTAGTAGTCGTATTTACAATTCGGTTCGTAAAAACACGTAAATTTATGCCAGCAGGATTAATGCTGACTTTAGGAGTACTCACATTAATAATTATGGTAAGTCAATTGGGAGCGATCGCCTAATTACCAATTACACTTCCGGTTCTACTCCCAATGCTTTTAATTGTGCTGCCAAGCGATCCGCTTTTTGACGTTCTTGTTCAGCTTGCTGAGTCGCTTGTTTAGCTTTTGCTTGTGCTGCTTCCTCTGGTAACAAGACTAAATTGCCAGAATTATCAAAAAAACGCAACCAAGGTGCAGTTTCTCTACTGATAGTTCCCTCCCAAATTCCTAGCCAAAAGCCTAAAGTTTCACACCACAGCCATCCTCGTTCATTTGTTTCTATTGGCTGATAGCGATGGCTAGCATCTAATTGCCATCCTTGAAGAGAACTCGGATTAAAAGGATCGTAGACAAAATAATTTGGCGTTCTAAATGTGCGTTCGTAAATTTCTTTCTTTGTTACCTGATCAACTTCCGCAGTCGAAGGCGACATTAACTCTACGATCGCATCTGGATATCGCCCGTCTTCTTCCCAAACCACCCAACCTTGACGTGACTTTGTACCATCCACATCTAAAACAACAAAAAAGTCTGGTCCACGGAAGTCGCGATTACACGCTTGAGTGCTGCTATAGTAAATAAACATATTACCGCCTGCAAAAAAGTCGTTACGCTCCGACCAAGCTTGTTCTAGCGATCGAATCAAGACATTCATGGCAATACAGTGGCGATTGCTTTCCAAAGGTTCACCATCATCGAAAATCAAGTCAGTAGGTGGCATTGGTGGTTCCCAATCCCACCCTACATCTTGGGAGATTGTCTTTTCTTCAGTAGACGACATAGTTAAACTCTCCCCAGTTAAGATTGACTCATTAGTACATTTATATTACATGATGAGCGTTGAGGAAAGCGATCGCATTTCTTGGATCAAGTCCAGTTAACTACCCATAATGTAAAGCAACCAGTCACTAGCCACTTAACCGAAGATACTATTATTCCCTCAAAATCCCAATTCCAGCTTCCTGCTCAATATAATCTGCTAAGTTAATAAAGTCTTCACGCGGATAGCATCTTCCACCAATTAAGTTAAATGCTAGTTCACTACGGGGATGTTCTGGACTTTCAAGAATATGAATACCCCAGTAATAAAGTAAATCGCTAGCACGAATACAAACTTGCTCAGGATCAATGCAGTGAAACTTATCGTCTATTTTACTAGTTTCTCGATAAATATCGGCATAAGCTCTCTTCAAAATCTGTAGACGTCTATAACCAGGATCTTTAAAGTTATTAACTAAGACAAATAAATGCGCATTTTTATTTCTTATACGTATTTCTTCTACAGTCTCTTGAATGACTTTTCCATGCTTGTTGATTCCTAAAGGATTTAAAGTTGTGGGAATGAGGCAATAATCAAATTTTGCTACTAATTCTGGTTGATTTCTTTCAATTGCAGGCGAACAATCAAAAATCACAATTTTGGCATCACGCGCAGCATCTTCATCCCAATCTTCACCATCAAATACTTCAATTGTCGCTCCCATCCCTCTAGAATTAGGAACATAAACGCCATCACCGACAAGCTTCTGTAAATTTTTTTCAGGATCTAAATCTACTAATGCAACGTTGAACCCTTGCAAAGCAAATGCACCTGCTAAATGTGCTGCAACTGTTGTTTTACCTACACCGCCTTTGCAAGTAAACACACCAAAATAGATTTTGCCAGGCTTGGGGGGTTCAGGTGGTGGCGTTACTTCGACATCTCCATTAATAAAATTAAAACCATTTTCAGTTGCAACACCGCAACGAATTTTAGTATCACCCCAAGATTTGATTAAAGCACGCGCTGGATCACCAAAACCTTTTGTTGTGATAAAAATACCAGCATTAAACTTTTTGCCTTCAGGAGACTCTAGATAATCAGCAAACCTTGTTAACTGTGTTGATGTTGCATTATTTTTAAGCCATTTAACTTGTACAGCCGCGACACAATGATTTTTTTTAACAACTAAATCATATCCTGGTTGATTAGGTTTAGCAGTTTCAACAGTCCAACCGTGCTTATGAAATATTTTAGCGACGTGTTGCTCAAAATGAGTGTAATCATGAGCAAAATTGTATTCTAAAGTTGCGGGCATAGTTAGTTTTAAAAATATCTATTTCAGTTTATTTAGGGATAAATGACTTCAAATATGAAGCTTGATTTCTATTTAAAAGCTATACTAACACCACAACTATAGTGAATATACGGAAGCAACAATGAAGAATCGATGAAACTTGATGAAGAAAGTACGAAGCTAAAAAAATACTCACAGTTATGGAACAAATGCCATCACAGCAGCGGGTGAACCTGAACCGTTTTGTAAGCGTAAAATGCCGATCGCTAACGTAGTTCCACGGATAGGTAATTGATCGAGATTCGTTAAATTTTCTAAGACAATTCTTGGTTTTTCTAGTACTAAACGATTAGTTGTCAACATGGTATCTTGTCCAGGATCGACACCGTGCGTATCAATTCCTACTCCAGCAATTTGGCGTTGTAGCAGAAACTGCGTTGCATTCTTGCTAAATCCTGGGAAATGAAGATTACTAGATGAATCTGCATTGAGAAATGCTGCTTTATCCCACCATTTGTTTTGCCAACCTGTGTACAGTAACACCACGCCTCCAGGTTCAATTTCACCGTGTTGTTGCTCCCAAGTTAAAATATCAGCAACGCTCAAAGTGTAGTCAGGATTTGCTGCTTGTGCTTTGATATTTAAAACAACAGCAGGTACAACTAATAAATTTGCAGGATATTGATCGATTCCTACTCCATCAGTGTAAAAACTTTTAGGTGCATTGATATGCGTTGCAGTATGTTCGCCTAAAGAGAAACGCCGGAGGTAATAACCATCTTGATTTAACTCAGCAACAGTTTCAAATTCTACAGGTGGATCGCCTAGCCATTGAGGAATATCAGGATGAATAACGTGACTGAGATGAATGACTTGGGAATAGGTAATGTTTTGACTTTTTGGGTGATATCGCTGTGGTGAAGTTAATTGCTTTAAAGTCGCTTCCATAATTGCAGGAGTTTGCCCCGAAACCGTATATACTAGGGCTTCACGATAAACTCGTTGTGCTGGACGATCGCTATTATTGGCACTCCCACTCGAAACTGTGATTGCTGCGTGTGCAGTGCGTACTGCTAAATCAATAGCCCATGCTCGAAGTCGTACTTTTTGTGTAAATGTAGAATAGTGTGCTTGGGCGATCGCCTCTCGACATTCACTCAATTCTCGATCTAACGCGGTAAAAGCTTCATCAATAAAAGCCAAAGATTTTGCTTGCGCTGCTGCTTGTATAATATCTAATCCCGCCATTGCACATCCTATTGCTAATGGAGTTGCTCGCAGAATATTTTTGATATCGTTATTATGAATCCACTCCGCAGGTTTAATAAAGACAACGCGATCGCTTGGTAAAAAGAAGCGAGTCAAAGTTGCGCTGAGTGTACTTGTCGATCTCATTGAGGCGAGTTGCATGGGAGTGCCAAAAGCGATCGCACCACCAGTTGCTTGTTGTGTCTCTACAAAAGCTACAATGCCAAAAACAGCACCACCATCTGCTAAAGTTGCAGCAACAATAAATTCAGAAAACAAGTTCCAACCAGTTACCCAAGGCACAAATCCATCAATTTGATATCCTCCTGCTACAGGTATCGCTACAGTTGTTGGATCTCCTAACCGTCGAATGTGCGAAAAGCCCACACCAAGTAAAACGTCTCCATTACCCATGTGCGGAAGATATGCTTGTTGTAATGCAGAATTACGACTTTGTACCAACATCCCCGCAGCACTTTGGTGTTGTGTTTGTAAAAAAGCTAACGCACCAGAATACCTAGCTACCAATTCTTGAAAACTTGCAAAAACTTCATCACTGACACCATATCCGCCCCATTGTTGTGGTACTCGTAATGCAAGTAATCCTAAATTGCCTAATCCTTTGAGGGCTTTGAGTAATACATCTGAGTTAATGTCAATCTCGTTAGCTAATGGTGCAACTTCTTTAACTAAATAAGATTTGGCTGTGTCTAGGATCATTGGAAGTTATGAGTTATGAGTTATGAGTTTTGAATTGGTAAGTGCATAGGCATATAGGATTACGCCAGAATGGAATTTTTAGTAGTGTTGTCGATTAAGCATGATTTACCAAAACCACATCACTTTATCAACTCAAATGCACGGTGATATGCATGACATTACCGATCAGGTTAACTCCATTGTGCAAAAGTCGGGAATTAAGACTGGAATGGTGCATGTATTTAATGTAGGTAGTACCGCCTCGATTGGTACAATTGAATTTGAACCAGGGTTGCAGCGTGATTTACCTGAACTTCTTAACAAGCTCATTCCACCAAGTCGCGAATACGGACACGAGCAAATGTGGCATGATGGCAATGGACACTCGCATTTGCAAGCGACATGGTTAGGTCCGTCACTAACAGTACCTGTGCAAAATGGCAAGCTAGAGTTGGGGACTTGGCAGCAAATCTTTCATTTAGAATGTGACGTCAAGCCACGCCAGCGGAAAGTAGTTGTCACAATATATGGGGAGTGATTAGTGGCGCTTTGGCTAGTGATTAGCAACTCGATTTAATAAAAGTATGTAGCAGCAAGTAAACATTATGGCAGTAGAATACGATCTCGTTGTGATTGGCGGCGGTTCTGGTGGATTAGTTGTTGCGGGAGTCGCTGCTGCACTTAAAGCCAAAGTTGCTTTGGTAGAACGCGATCGCTTGGGTGGTGATTGTTTGTGGAATGGTTGCGTTCCGAGTAAATCTTTGATTCATGCATCGCGCATCGCCTACGAAGTCAAACACGCCTCGCAATTTGGGATTCACTGTAACGATCCACACATTGATTTTGCTAAAGCGATTGGACACGTACACAGTGCGATCGCTGCAATTGAACCGCATGATTCGCCTCAACGCTTTGAATCTTTGGGTGCTGAAGTAATTTTCGGTAGTGGTGAATTTGTTGATAAAAACACCTTTATCGTTAATAATCGTCGTTTAAGAGCAAGAGCATTTGTGATTGCAACAGGTTCGCGCCCTGCGGTTCCTAACATTCCTGGATTACAAGCAGCAGGTTTTATTACGAACGAAGAAGTTTTTGAAATTACTGAACGCCCCGATACTTTAGGTATTGTTGGTGGTGGACCTATTGGTTGTGAATTAGGGCAAGCTTTTGCACGATTAGGTTCCAAAGTGACAATTATTGGTAGTAGCGATCGCCTATTACCTAAAGAAGATCCTGAAGCTGCCGCTGTTGTACAGCAGCAATTGATTTCTGAAGGCATCCAAGTCTTAACAAAAACAAGAGCAGAACGTGTCGAAGTTGTCAACGAGAAAAAGTACTTAATTGCTGGAAATGAAAAAATAGCCGTCGATCAAATTCTGATAGCAACTGGACGCAACCCGAATGTGGAATCCTTAAATTTAGAAGCCGCAGGAGTCGAACTGCATCAAAGTTCTAAAAAAGGAATTCGCGTCAACGCCAAACTGCAAACAACAAACCCTCGAATTTACGCTTGTGGTGATGTGATTGGTGGTTATCAATTTACTCACGTTGCCAGCCACGAAGCAAACGTTATTATCAGAAATGCTCTATTTCTACCAATTCTTAAAGTAGATTATCGCGTTATTCCCTGGGCGACATTTACCGAGCCTGAATTAGCCCGCGTTGGTTTAACCGAAGCCGAAGCAAGAAAACGCTACGGTAATAATATTGATGTCATTAAACAAGAATATGCAGACGTAGATCGCGCCCAAGCTGAAGCTGCGACTCAAGGCTTTGCCAAAATTATTACTAAACGCAACGGTGAAATTCTTGGCGCGCATATCGTAGGTGCATCCGCAGGCGAATTAATTCATGAAATTATCTTAGCAATGTCGCATAAACTTAAAATTTCTGCCTTGGGGGGGATTCATATTTACCCAACACTTGCAGAAGTTGTCAGTAAAGCAGCTTTTGCCCGAACGCAAGAGAAATACGAAAAAAATTACACCCTACAAAAAATATTAGAAAAATTGTTTCGCTTAATGCGATCGCTAGGATAAACTATCGGTTTTTAAGTTCAAACTCTCGTACGCACTGATAGCCAAGGAAAAGCGATGTGATGCAAAAAAACACTGAGTCAAAACTATACGATCGAGATTTCAATTTATGGCTAGAGGATACAGTTGTTAAACTCAGAGGGCATGATGTAGATAATTTAGACTGGGAAAACTTGATCGAGGAAATTATAGCTTTGGGAAAAAGTGAGAAGCGAGAACTAATTCACCGATTGGAAGTCCTCTTATCTCATTTACTCAAACGCATCTATATCGATTCTGCCTATGATAATCGTGGCTGGGAATTAACAATCAAAGAACAACGAAGACAAATACAACTTCAGTTAGAACAGTCTCCTAGCCTCAAAACATATTTTACAGAAATTTTTGATGACTGTTGGCAGTATGCTTTAACGCAAGTCAAGCTTGAATATGCCAAAGTTCCGTTTCCTGAACATTGGGAGTTTAGCAGCGATGTTGAGGCAATATTGTCACAAGAGTTTTGGTTACAATAAAATACTTTAAACTTCAACTCGTAGCTGTAACAAATTATAATTTTTCCTTCTCCCCTGCATCTGAAGCCCTCTGTTTTCCTCTATGTAGCAACCTTAAAGAAAAACGGTATAAGCTGGAAGCGCTGCTAATTGAGGAGTGAACTAAGCTATATGCACTGGCTGTTATCTGGATCTTTGAGTGTAGAGAAACTAACAGTTGCGATCGCCGATCTTCCTTCATCTTTACAGGGTACTAAGCTAGTACAACTTTCGGATCTTCATTATGATGGCTTGCGACTGTCCGAAGAAATGTTAGCGCAAGCGATCGCTGCTAGCAACGAAGCCGAACCCGATCTGATTGTTCTTACTGGCGATTATGTCACCGACGACCCTACCCCAATTCATCAACTCGTCCTTCGACTAAAACACCTGCAAAGCCGTCATGGTATTTGCGCAGTACTCGGAAACCACGATATTTATTACCCCCAATCGCAAGCCGAAATTACTAAAGCACTAACTAGCATCGACATTGATGTTCTCTGGAATCAAATTGCTTATCCTTTTGGTGCCAGATTACCGATTGTCGGACTTGCAGATTACTGGTCAAAAGAATTTAAAGTCAAACCTGTAATGCGTCAACTCGATAACAATATACCCCGCATTGTTTTGTCACACAATCCAGATACTGCACAAATTTTGAAAAAATGGCGCGTAGATTTGCAACTATCTGGTCATACACACGGCGGTCAATTTACGATTCCTGGCATGGGACCCGCTATATCTATTTATAAAGACTTTCGACGTAGCCTTCCCAAACAAATGCGGCGTTGGGTTCCGTTTATGCAAAAAGAATGCGCCAAAGTTGTCAGACATTGGGAATGGGCGCAGGGATATCATCGTGTAGGTGAAAATCAGTTGTATGTCAATCGTGGTTTAGGAACATATTTTCCTGGACGCTTCTTTTGTCCCCCAGAAGTTACTGTGATTACCTTAGTGACTGCCTGAGTAAATAATGGTTAGTAAATACCAATCAACTGATCGCTAATTAACTAAATTATGGCAGTTTATTAACACAATGATAGTCAGTTCTTAACAATAGAGTGAGATATTGTTAGTGCCGCGATTGCGCACGGCGCAGCGCCAAAGGCGATCGCAGGTATACTTTCATTTTAGTTTTGTTAAGTGAAAGCTGAATTAAATAATTAGGACTACCGTAGTTCTTAGATCCCATCTCCTGAAATTGAAAGTCACTAGATATCTTTCGATGTGGATTGTTTGTAGAACTGCATCAGGTTTAGTCTAGCTTTGCTGTGCGCATAATTGGGACAAGTTTTACTAGTTAAACGTTGTCCTGACTAAAATTCCATTTTTTTTAGGAGGGGAGTCGAACGATGCTGCAACTCCAAGGTTTTGCCAAATTACCCGCAGATACATTTGCAGAAGGACCGCCATCAGGACAATACAATAGTGATGGTTCTCTCAAACCCGAACCACCACCATTTCCTGGACAGCCTGTTCAAGGTTTTAGTGCAGTCCAATTTGCTGATGAGAATTCTTTCTGGTTTCTTTCAGATAATGGCTTTGGTAATAAGTTAAATAGTCAAGATTATCTCCTACGTGTTTACCGTCTCGATCCGAGTTTTAGAGGCGCAGACAATAAAGATGGTAGTGTAGATGTTCTCAACTTTATTCAACTTGCCGATCCTGATAATAAAATACCATTTCCCATCAAAAATGAAGACACAAATGCCCGACTTCTAACTGGTTTCGATTTTGATGCAGAGTCCTTTGTTGTTGCTGCTGATGGGACGCTTTGGGTAGGCGAGGAGTTTGGACCTTATTTATTACATTTTGATCAAACAGGTAAACTACTAGATGCACCAATTCCAACACCAAATTTTGACTCAGGTGATTTTGTGCGATCGCCGGATAATCCTGACGTGTTAGCTGGTGATGCTACTGCCAATCTTAATCGTTCTAGAGGCTATGAAGGCTTAGCAATTACTCCTGATAAAACAAAGCTGTATGCTTTACTTGAAGGTACTGTAACAGGCGATCCAGAAGATGCTTTGCGAATTTACGAATTCGATTTAGCAACCAAAGAATTTACTGGAATCAAAGGCTATTACCGCAAAGAAAATCCTGACTATGCAATTGGGGACTTTGCAGTAATCAACGAAAACGAATACTTAGCGATCGAGCGTGATAATTTGAGTGGAGACGAAGCGCAATTTAAGAAGATTTACAAAGTTGATTTATCACAACAAGATGCAAATGGTTATGTAGCAAAACAAGAAATCGGAGATCTTTTGAATATTCGCGACCCTCAAGATCTTAATGCCGATTCTAGCACAACGTTTACATTTCCATTTGTCACAATTGAAAACGTCTTAGTCATTGACGAAAATACAATTCTTGTAGCTAACGACAATAATTACCCTGCAACAGGTGGACGTTCAGATACTGAATCAGACCACAATGAAATTATTATGTTGAAGTTAGATCAACCCTTAAATCTCGATCCGCGTGTTGGTATCAGTCCGATTATTGGTAGTAACTTGCGCTTTGGTACTCCTGGCGAGGATGAACTGTTCGCGACGCGCAACGATACCGTATTTGGCGGTGCAGGTGACGATACTTTAGATGCTACCGCAGGTCAAGGTGGTAATCGTTTGTATGGCAACAGTGGTAACGATGAACTACTAGCAGGTCTCAACGACCGCCTGTTTGGCGATCAGGGTCACGATCTCCTCGATGCTTCTCAAGGACGTGGCGGTAATCGACTTTACGGTGGCGCAGGTAACGATACTTTATTCGCTGGTAGCGCCGATCGCCTATTTGGTGGTGACGGTGACGACGTGCTATTTGCGGGTACTGGAAATAGTATTCTCACAGGTGGCGATGGTCAAGATCAATTTTGGATTGTTGCCGCAGAGACTCCCACATCACCAAATACAATTCGTGACTTTCAATCAGATGTTGATGTTATTGGTTTAGGTGCAGGTTTAGCGTTTGTTGATTTAGCGATCGCCCAAACTGGAAGCAACACAACAATTAGTCTTAAAGATGGCACAGAATTAGCTATTCTTGAAGGAGTTGATGCGGGTACAATTTCAATTTCGGATTTTGTGAGTACTGCACCTCGTCCCCTCATTATCGGTCACAGAGGCGCGAGTGGTTTACGTCCAGAACACACTCTAGCCGCTTACGAGTTAGCAATCGATCAAGGTGCTGATTACATCGAACCTGATATCGTTGCAACTAAAGATGGTGTTTTAGTGGCGCGTCACGAAAATGAAATTTCTGGTACGACTGATGTCGCAGATCGCTTAGAATTTGCAGACCGTCAAACAACCAAAACCATTGATGGAGTCGAAGTCACAGGATGGTTTACTGAAGACTTCACCTTAGCCGAACTAAAAACTCTCCGCGCCAAAGAACGTCTACCTGAACTCCGCAGTACAGAATACGACGGTTTATATGAAGTTCCCACACTGCAAGAAATTATCGACTTAGCCCAGCGTAAAAGTGCTGAAGTTGGTCGCACGATTGGTCTCTATCCTGAAACAAAGCACCCAACATACTTTGATAGTATCGGACTATCGCTTGAAGAACCTTTGGTAGAGATTCTTGATGCGAATGGTTATAGCGATCGCGACGATCCTGTTTTCATTCAATCCTTTGAAACAGCCAATCTCAAACAACTTGATGAATTAACCAATGTTCCTTTAATTCAATTACTCGGAGACAGTGGACAACCTTATGACTTCACTGTAAGTGGCGATCCGCGTACTTATCTCGATTTAACAACTCCTGATGAGTTGACAAATATTGCAACTTATGCAGTTGGAATTGGTCCTTCTAAACGACTAATCGTTCCTGTTGATGAGGAAGGAAGATTGCAACCTCCGACATCCCTAATTGATGATGCCCATGCAGCAGGATTACTCGTTCACGCTTATACTTTCCGCAATGAAGACTTCTTCTTAGCTCCCGATTATCAAGGTAATCCAGAGTTGGAATACGAGCAATTCTTTAGCCTCGGACTTGATGGTTTGTTCACAGACTTTCCTGGAACAGGCTTTGAAGTCGCTAATCGGTTGTATCCTTTGACTGCTGCTGATCCTTTACTAGGAGTCGGTTTGCTCTCAACTGATACCTCTGTAGCTTAATTAGATGTAACAATAAGGGCGATCGCGCGATCGCCCTCAATTCATTGGCTTTGCTAATCTAATAGATCTCCTGCACAAATCGAAAAATTATCTATGTCATTCTGAACAAAACACTTCACGGAGTTTACCCTTGAGCGATAGCGAAGGGTTCAAGATGACATATAAAGTATTCATGCAGGAGGTCTAATGAATAAGCAAGAACGACTAGTCATCAAAGTAGGAGCCGATTCAACTGATCGAGAATTAGCTTTGCTCCAATTGGACCGTTTAAACCATTCCATAGATAGTAGGTAACAAAATAAACTTGATCGCGCTGACTGGCTGGCAGAGATTGAGCGATCGCATTTTCATTCCAGCTTTTTTCAGTAGTTGAGATTTGGCGATCAAGAACGCGATCGAGTACCCCACTAGATAAGGATTGGGCTTCATTCCCAGCACTGAGATCGTGACCCAAGACAAAAATAGTATCTGCTGCCAAATTGGGCAATACTTCCAGAGAAATCTCCGTCGAGGGTTCTCCATGGTTGTGAGGCACTGATACAAGTTCAAAACCCAGTCCTTCAAACAGTTCGCCAAGATAACTATTTTGAGTAATTGCAGTGATTGAGTGAGAAAGTTGGTTTGTCCCCAAAAGCAATACAGAAGAATGAGTCACAACGGTTGGGGCAAGTGCTTTGCGAGCTTCTTTAACTAGATGCTCATAGGTCGCAATCGCGCGATCTGCTCGTTTTTCATCCCCCAATGCTTGCGCCAATTGTCGAATATTGTGTCGCCACTTGCCTCGTTGCGTTCGCACATCCCAGAGAATGGTTGGCGCAATGCGAGAGAGTGCTTCATAGGTGGCTTGACTTCCCCCTGTTTCCCCAAGCACCAAGTCGGGCTGTAGTGCATAAAGAGTTTCCAGGGATGGTTGATCTCGATTACCAAGGTTGATTGGTTGTGTGGTAATGCGATCGCCCAAGTAGGGAATTTGCTGATTGGGACGATCAAAAACTCTGCCCGTGTGAATTACAAATACATCAGCATAGGCATCTGGCTGTTCATCAAGGGACAGCAATAAATCTAAGGCATGAGGTCCTAGGACAGCGATTGTTTGAGGTTGTCCACAAATTTCTGCGTGTCCTGCATCATGTTGCACGCTGCGACAGTCAGTTTTGCTAGAGGTTGTGTCAAGGTTATGAGTTGCGCCATCCAATGCACGTCCGCAAGCCATAAACAGGGCTATGCACAACCCAAGTAAAAATAGCGTCAATAGTAGTCTGATCCGCTTCAACACAATTAAAGTTAGGCTAAAACATCAGATTTAAGCTAGAATTGCACCCTCACTGAGCCAATCACTGTAAAAGGTTCTCCAGGATTGATTTGCAACTCTCCTAGTCCAGAACGAATGTATTCCACGTTGAAGATGTTTTTGAAATTGAGCGCAAGGTTCCAGTTATCCCGTTGATAATAAATTGCGGCATCTGTTCGTAGATAGCGATCTAAATTAATCGTGTTTGCCTCGTTACTAAATCGATCGCCCACAAAAAACAGCCCCAAACCAAATCCCAATCCTTGTAAATCTCCACTTTGAATTTCATACGTTGTCCACAAGCTAGCACTATGCTGCGGAACATTAGGCGGTCTGCCGCCTTCAGGAATGTCATCGAAAGATTCAGTAATTTCTGCATCTATGTAAGAATAGGATGCGATCGCGTTCCATCCTGCCAAGATTTCACCGATTACGTTCAGTTCAACGCCGCGACTGCGCTGTTCGCCGAGTGCAACTGAGAAGCTTGAATTATTAGGATCGGAAACGGCGACATTGCTTTTGGTCAAATTGTACAACGCTAGAGTTGCAATCAAGCGATTGTCAAATAGCTCTGCTTTAGCGCCAATTTCAAATTGAGTTCCCCGTTCGGGTGCCAAAAGCGCGCCGTCGGCAGCTAGAGCAAAGTTGGGAGAAAACGACTGACTAAAGCTAGCGTAGAAGGATAACGGTTCAATGGGTTGATAAACAATGCCAACACGCGGCGAAAAAGCGCCTTGATTTTGTTGATCTGCGGTATCATCTGAAAATGAGGTTTGATCCACAACGTCATAACGTCCTCCTAGCAATAGCTTCACATTATCGGTCACTGCAATCAGGTCTTGCAGATAAAATCCCCATTGTTCGATCTGGGTTTGCCCATTAAACAATACAGGAACGTCAGCTGCATCTGGTCTGGAATAGCCATACTCTGGGTTAAAAATACTGATTGCTGGAGGAGCTAATGGTGGATCAAATGCCTGTTTTAAATCGAGATCTTCATAGCGGCGGCGAAAATCAATTCCTGCTAATAGTTCGTGTTCTAATGAACCTGTGGAAAAATTGCCAACTACATTGGCTTGTGCATCATATGCTTCCTCATAAATATTAAAGTTGCGGAAACTGCGATTGATTTGTTCCGTTTCAGCATCCACGCTGTCTAAGTCCACTGCCCGCAAAAACAAATCAGTGTTGGCATATCGGAAAGCATGGCGGATGCTCCAGTGATCGCTGAACCGATGTTCCAGTTGATAGCCCATTCTAAATTCGTCGGTTTGAATAAAATCATCCGGTTCGTGAAAGATACGGCTATATGGCACATCGACGACTTCTCCATTCAAGACAGCCAAGCCGCGATCATAAGGTTGAGTGTTATCTAGATATTCCAATTCGACAGTAAGATTAGTCTGATCGCTAATTTGCCAACTAACAGTGGGGGCAATGAAGTACCGCTCAAACTCTTGATCGAAGTCACGAAAGCTATCTGCGCGTCGGTACAGTGCGTTCAATCGATAGAGTAAATTGCCATCTGCTGTCAATGGTCCTGATAGATCAATCCGAGGCTCGATCAAGCCATAGCTGCCAACCAGTCCCTCAATTTCATAGAATGGTTCAGACAAAGGTTGTTTAGTTACTAGATTAATCACCCCTCCTGGCTCTGCGGCTCCATAGAGAATAGAGGCAGATCCTCGGAGAATTTCAATTTGCTCCAGGTTTGCCGTTTCTTGAATGCCACCAAAGGTAAACTGCCGGAACCCATCGCGCAGAATGGCAGAATTGTTAAATCCACGAATAGTGAAAGTTTCGGTGTCTCCCGCTCGTTGATTGCCTGCAATTACTCCTGCCGTATTCCGAACGGCCTCATCTAAGCGCAGAACTTGTTGATCTTCTAGCACAGTTTGAGGAATTACCTGAATTGATTGGGGAATATCCCGCAAAGGAGTCTCAGTCCGAGTGGCAGTAGTCGCATCGGTAGCGAAGTAACGGCTGCCTTCCTGTTCGCCTGTCACCACAATTTGAATTTCTTCCTGGAGTGGCTCTGATGCGATTTGGGGCATTACGCTCACGACTAAGCCTTGAGCCACCGTTAGATCAACTGTGGGTGGACTCTCAGAACCTGTAATAGTCATCCGAATTCCAGTTGCTTGTGAAGTGACTGTAATCAACGCTATCCCTTCAGCTGGGTTAACGCTCTGAAATTCTTTTGTGGGTAAAGTCAGGGTGACATCAGGAATATCTATAACTATCGCATTTCCTAACACCGAGCTTGTCGCTGCAGGAAACGGTCGTCCGCCTGCGTCCAAAATGATATCTAAGCCTGCTGTGGTTCGATTGAGTTGAATGTCAATTACCTGAATAGGAGCATTAGCTTGAGTGAGCCTTTTGCCCAGGGTTTTTGACGATTGCTTTTGCTCATTCATCAAGGTCGAATTGGCTACCATTAACAGGTTCTTGTGAGATTCGCTGATGTACTTTGCCTCGATTGCCTGTGCAACTTCAACAGCAATAAATCCAGCACCAAGCACACACATCGCCATGAACTGTTGAAATGTTCTCCACATAGCTCCTCACAACCTCATATTGCAAGATGCAGTTACCCGCCTTGCAGCACTCACTATCAAGAAATTTTCTTAAGTTAGCTTCATTAAGATACCGAGTTTGAGGACTGAGAGACTTGTTTGAAACGGATCTTTATTTGTTCGAGACGGATCTTTGTTTGGCTAGGAGCGCACAGTAATGGACATCGGTCGTGACAATCGCTCCAAACAAGCACTGGGATTAAATCCAAACTTCTTCCGAAATGCAGCATTAAACGAACTGAGGCTAGTATAGCCAACAGCGTTGGAAATTTCTGTAACGCTCATTTGCTGTTCAGTTAGAAGCTGTCGCGCCTGTTCTAGACGACAATTTCGGAGATAACCAAAAACAGTGGTCTTAAAAACCTGCCGAAATCCGATCTTCAGCTTGTAGTCATTTAATCCAACCTGTCGTGCCAAAGCTATCAAAGAGGGTGGATTTTCTAAGTTGTGGTGTAAAATTTCCCTTGCCTGATAAATGCGTTCAATATCATCTGGTCGTAACCCTTGAACAGAACGTAGGTAAGGATGAGGGTCCGCCACCTGCTCCACAAATTGCTCTAATGCCAATGCGACTAACTCTAAGGACTTACTTTCAAGATAAAGTTGCTTAGTTAGGCTATGATAAGGGCAATGCAGCAACTGTTGTAGAGCAAGCTGCATGTCGGGTGTCAGTGTTAAGCGTAAATCTGCATACTGCTGACCAATGTCATTGCACAGTTGAATGAACGAGCTAGGAAGAGACGCAGTATTAGAATCTGCGAGGGCTTCAAACAAATGCCTAATAGCACTGGGCAGGCGATCAAGTCGATCAGCTATGAACTCCTGTACAATACTAGACTGTGTAAAATGGATGTCAACTTGCAGGGTTTGTTGTCCTGCTAACCGTTGCGTGGTGTCATCAGAAACTCCATTAACACAAATAAAATACTCATCTGCACCTCTGATATCCCCATTCTCTCCTAAACAGTATCCCGAAAGCTGAAACCCAAACTCTAACCAAGGATAATCCTCCCTTGGCTCCTCTCCTTCCAGCCAGAGATGATCGTGCAATTCATAATCGTGGATTAGCAGTAAGATTCCTTGCCTGAGATGAATCCATCGCCGCTGCCCCTTTCCCAATTGTGGAGGGCATTGTTGAATTACATCAAATGGATCAATGATTTGTGACTTGTGACTTTCCCACAGTTTTTGGTGGGCGTCAGCAGACAAAGAAACAGGCATGAGTATTTAAGAACGTACTTTAGTTGAGAATTATTCTTAATATTCTCGCATAAGAGGACGATCAAGATATATCCTCGACTTAGAAATAGACGATGCCAATATTTATAGAGTTTTGAAAGGCATTTTTAGCCTCTTTTTGATTTATCTGCAGCGTACTCTCCTAATTGTGAAGCAAGTTGGTTGCAGACGATCGCGCATAGTATTGGGTACTGGTTTGTCAAACATAGCGTTTTAACTAGAGTACCAAGTTGTATCCCAAGGATTACCACCAGTTTCTAAGCCACATATAGAACTATATGCAGTAATAATTGATTGATTGGAATAACGCGATCGCAACTCTAATTTCACCTCACCCTGCATCGTATCTTTACACGCAAAAATTAAACCCTCTTCAGTTGGCGCACGTAAAGGAGTTCCAGGCAGATCTGTTGTTCCAGTCACTGTTACCTCATATTCAGAGTTAGTGGCTTGCATTTGCCATCTACCCCAAGGCTGAATTTGCCAAGAGACTTGAGAGTTCCAGGGGACGAATTCATAAAACTTCCCTTGATAGTGAACGCCAATCATCGCCACCGATTCCATCCACCACAACACACCTCGTCTACCGCCACCAGCAGTTAAAGCTAAGTCAGGTTCGCCTTCAAAACAATTGCAATTCACCCAAAACCACTTTTTGGGAAAAGCACCACCCCAATTTTTTTCTCCATAAGCGGGGGCGTCAGTAAATTCGTAGCGCTTACCGTTCCAATCAATCCAACCAGAAGCTAGCCCGTGTGCCATCAGAATCTGCCATCCAGGTTCAAAAATAGGCAAAGATGACAATAAACCAGCCGTTGATTGTTGCAGTTCGCCTTTATTTCCCCAACCGTATACTGGCTTAATTTCATACTCCCAACGACAATATCCAGTTGCAGGGTTGTGAATAATTCCCTGATTAAGTGTGGCTGTAGCTTGGTAGCCTTCTTTTATGCGACTATCAAATTCATCGGGAAGTAATAATGTTGGCTGGGTGCGTAAATCAGTTTTACCCCAATGTCCTAATTCGAGTTTAGATGAATTTGCCCAAAAGCCCTGCACATCTGGAAAAGTCCGCCACAGATATTCATCATCGGGACCTAAAATTTGGGCTGCACCGCCACTATAAGGTTTACCACCAATCGGATCTTCAATAGAGTACATGAAAGCAAACGTCTGCCCGCAATTAGGTAAAGTTACGCGGTAATACCAACCTTCAAAGAAACGGCGATCGCTACCATCCCAGTGATAACCACTATGTGGTGTTTGCGTTGAGTTATGAGATTTGGGAATACTAGACATAAAATACCAGTATGCGCGGCTGATTACCCTTTTGAGGAAATTTTCTTTATCTATTCCTACAGTAGTTTAACAAGTTAAAAACTCAGGATTTTCATCAAAGCTCATTAATTCAATTAATGCTGGATTATCTATCATATCTTTTGCTGCTAAATATCCAGCAATGCTCCAAGTTTGATATCTTCTTGATTCTTTACCGATTAACCGCCCATTTTTACTATCGTAGTATTCGGGCCATCGATCTTTACCGATGCGTTCTTCTGCGATCGCGATTGCTTTATGAGCAATTTCTTGACGATTTGTTTTGATTGCCGCAGCAGTCAACATCCATAATAAAATAGGCCAGTTTCCTCCATTATGATACGACCACGGTCGATTTTTGGGGTCGCATCCGGTAACAATCCGCCAATCTGCGCCTTCGACAGCAGGGAAACAGATTTTCATTGGCATATATCCTACTAAATCTTGCCAACGATCTTCTATCAAATTCATGATTTGCTGAGATTCTTCTTGACTAGCTAATGAAATTAAAATTGCCATCAAGTTTCCCAAAGCAAAAAAGCGAAAATCCATTCTTCCTGGTCCTAGATTCCCCGCTAAATAGCCTCCATTTTCTGGCAACCACTCTGTTAACCAAGCAGGAATAGAATCAGCATAAATATTAAATTTGTTAGCAATCTCTTGCCCAAATTCTTCACCAGAAAAACGATAAATTTCATTTAATCGTTGCAAATTCAACCAATAATATTCGCGGACGTGATAGCCTAAAGTGCCCAAGCGATATTTTACAGCATTTAAATACTCATCACCATTGTTATCAGGTAATAGTAACTCTTTCGCCGCACGTAAAGCCGCATAAAATAACACTTGAATTTCTAAAGGATGCCCATAAACGCCCATCCGACGGTCAATCATAAAAGCACCATCGGGAACTAGCATTGTGGGGTACATAGCAAACCGATGCACCAAACACAGATCGAGAATCAGTTTAATTCCTTCTTGAAAATCGGCTTGATGGGCTAAAGCCATATCTCCTGTTGCTTTAACATAAGCCCGTAGCAGGATAATCCACCACAAACAGCAATCTACTGGAGGAACTCTGGCGATCGCATGTTCGCCAAAATCAGCAATTAAGTGTTCTTTGCCGTCAACGCATTCTACTTTAAAACTTGCAGGCATTAACCCTGGACCTGGACGAAAACAGTCCATTTGCTTTTCATGGCTTTGTAGTTTCAGCGTAATAATCAAGAAATCACGGACAATCTCTACTTCTCCCTCAGTTAAAAACGCGATCGCCGATACAACAAAATCACGGACAAAGCACTGATCGTAATTCAAAGCATCCATCTCAGGATCGTTAGCCGCTATCGTCCCTACAGGACGCCCCTGATAGCGAAGAATTGATTTATCTAGTAATTCTCTTGCTTGTTGAATAAGTTCATCACTTTTTTGGCTAGCTGTCATTTTTCTAAAAAATATCAACAATCGCGAATAGACAACCTTTTATCTTATTTAGTAGAACTTATTCATCTCCAATTGGTAGTATAAATAGCTAGGTAGGTGGGTATAATTATGAATTGCGTTTTTTTGTTTTGTTAATAGTTAATCGTAATGGTTAATTGTTGCTCTGCTAACCATTGACCTACAACAGCTTGTCATTTTTGTTTGTTTTTACCCACTTATAAATACAGTAAATGCGACTAATTACCTGTTACCCGTTACCATTTTTATATATCTGCTAAAAGCAAACTCTATTTTATCTAACTTGATAACGCACCAATCTCCGGACATTTTCGCGTGAAAGTCCGAGTTCTTGAGCAATCGTAGCTTCAAGTTGGTCAAAGTCAGTAACGGGAAAAATGAAATCTAGCTTTTTCAATACAGAATCTTTTGTCATCACTTCAACTTTCGTAAATCCTTGCTGTCGATCGACTTCAGCTTGAATAACGACGACAGTGACAGAAAGATGAACTTCAAGTTGAGTATCAGCTTCGAGTTGAGTCGTTGTACCATAGGGACGACTCAGTACATGATCTGTCAACACACTCGTGGCAAACCAGAAGGCACATCCAAGAAGAGGTAGCGCTAGCCAAAACTCTAGCCCAAGTGTATATAATGCTCTGAACCAGCGAAATGAAATCATACGGCGACGCAAAAGGAATCTTGTAACAATCTTTCCGGTGACAGACGTACGCTGGAGTGTTGTTTACTTACTATGTGCATCATTCGTAGGCGATCGCGCTATATGAGAATCTTACTCGTAGAAGACGACCCCGCGCAATTAGAACCACTTTATGCTGCTTTGTCGCAAGCTGGACATATTGTCGATGGTGTTGAAGATGGGGAAACGGCACAGTGGCTATTATCTCAAAAAGAATACGATTTACTCATTTTGGATTGGCTACTACCGCGTGTCAGTGGTTTAAGTTTATGTCAACAGTTTCGCCAAGCTGGTAAAACAGCACCAGTATTGATGCTAACAGCAAAGGATACTACAGCAGATAAAGTCACAGGTTTAGATGCTGGCGCAGATGATTATCTAGTCAAGCCTACGGATATTATGGAACTTCTAGCACGAGTTCGAGCTTTAGGTAGGCGATCGCCATTATGGCAAAGCGATACGCTACGGATGGCAGACTTGCAATTACATCTCAATAGTCTTGCCGTCGAACGCAATCATACAACCGTGCAACTATCTACACGAGAATTTCAGTTACTAGAATACTTTTTTCGCCATCCCCGTCAAGTACTCACCCGCGATCAAATTGAAGAAGCGCTTTGGGAATGGGGTACAGAACCGGAAAGTAATGCAGTTACAACCTTAGTCCGCCGACTACGTCAGCGGTTACAAAGCATTAATGCGGCTGATTGGATTGAAACAATTTATGGTATGGGGTATCGCTTAAATCCACCGGAAGAAGAAAGAGAAATACAAAGCGCAGGGTTAGGAGTTAGTGACTAGTGGGATAAGAGAATAGAAGTGTGGGCGTGTGAGAGAGTTGGCGAGTTGTAGAGATTGAGAGATTTAATTGCTATTTTTCCCTCATATTCTACTACCTTACTACCTGCTGTCCCTCTACTTCTTTAACTCCCTGACCCCTGATCTCTAGTCATGTTCAACCGCAGTCGTCGAAATTTAGCACGTTGGTTTACTCTTTCGATGGGAAGTATCTTAGTTATCTTTGCTACTGTTGTCTATTATCAGGAAGTTGAAGATGAACTTGAAGTTGTCGATCGCCTACTCTACAAAAAAACGCGGGCGATCGCTGCTAATGTAGATTATCGCCTTGAACAAGGAGAACGGCGAGTAGACCTAGAAAATGTTCCCTGGTTAGGTAATAATCCCTTACCAGAAGATACAGAATTAGTTTATGCCCGTTGGTATGACTCCCAAAAGCAAATTGTCCGTTTTTTTGGCACACCACCACCATCACAACTAACAACAGCTATTGGTTTTCATACGATTAAAAACGCTGAATACTCAACACCGAATAAGCTTCAGCCTTGGCTGCGTCAAGTGACATTAGTTGTCGAGAAAAATGATACGGTTCTTGGTTATTTGCAAATTGCAACGCCTTTAGCCGCTGCACAAGATTCGCTTAGTCAATTACGGTTATTTTTAGCTTTAGCAGTACCAGTAACAATATTCATCATTGCATTGGCGGGTTGGTTTTTGGGAGGATTAGCAATGCAGCCAATTCGTCAAGCTTACATTCAATTACAACGCTTTACTGCCGATGCTTCCCACGAACTACGTACACCACTTGCAGCAATTCTCAGCAATGCACAAGTTGGACTACTGTCAGAAGATAGTTCTCAGCAACGTTTCCGTCTAGAAAAGATTGTCGAAGTTGCTAAATCAATGAGTACCTTGGTTAGCAATTTATTACTACTAGCGCGACAGCAAGGAATTGCTGCGCCTGAATCTTTACAAGAAATTGACCTAGCTCAATTACTACAGGAAATAGCACGATACCAAGTAGAAAACAATGCAAATGCACTGAACTTTACGACAAACTTGCCACCGTATCCAGTCAAAATCCTTGCAGATTATAGTTTGATTCACCAGGCAGTGATGAATTTGCTAGATAATGCCTTTAAGTATACTCCTGCTGGTGGTAAAGTGCAATTGCGTCTTGCTGTGCGATCGCGTTGGGCAGAAATCGCAGTTGAAGATAGTGGTATTGGCATTCCTTGTGAAGATTTGCCTTATATTTTTGAACGATTTTATCGTGTTGATACCGAACGCACTAGAAAAAGTGGTGGTTTCGGTTTAGGACTTGCGATCGCACAGCAACTCGTGCAAGCTCATGGTGGGCAGATTAATGTTAGTAGTACTTATGCCCAAGGATCTACTTTTACAATCAAATTACCCCTCATAATGTCATAAACCTGTCATTTTCTTGTCACAAGGATCGTGATTAATGTTGAGTAAGTTCAGAGGGAGTCTTATTTTTATTTTGGGATATATGCTATCGCCACTGTCTTGGTGGAACGACTTGTTTTTTAATTTACCAATTGCTTATTTTTTTGGTTATATTTTTAGTCTATTCAATGCAGATTTATTTTTGCCTTTTTCGATAGTAGGCTACTGGATTTCTAATATTGCCGGTTTTCTACTGATGCAATTTGGAGCTGCTGATGTTCTACAAAAATCAGAACGAAATCTCAAGAAAGATTTGCTGATTGGCTTAATTTCCTCTACAGTTTACACGATTGTCGTTGTATTATTGCTGCAATTTAATATCCTAGAAAACCCATTATTGAGTAATTTAGTAAAGGGATAAGTGTAAACAACGAACATCCTCGCTATCAAAAGGGTAGTTGCTTAATCTTCAATTATATCTTTGCAATTCTGTCAAGTTATTAAGCCTTGCGCTGATATAGCTGCGCACTTTATTTGACTCAAGAGGAGGTTCACCTTGACTCAAGACTACAACGCTAATCACCCTCAAACTGTGTCGCGGGAAGAACTACGAGAGTTAGTTCGTATGCAGTTACAGGCGCTATTAGAGCAGCAAAATTTTCAAGGTGCTAAAACTTTACTTGTCCCTGTACAACCTGTAGACATTGCAGAGGCGATTGAAGGTTTACCAGAAGCCATGCAGGCGATCGCATTTCGCTTGCTTTCTAAAGATGAGGCAATAGAAGTCTATGAGTATCTCGATCCGATTATTCAACAAAAGCTGATTGAAGAATTCAAACATCAAGATGTCTTGGATATTGTTGACAAAATGTCACCTGACGATCGGGCACGTCTGTTTGATGAATTGCCTGCAAAAATTGTCCGGCGACTGCTAACGCAACTAAGTCCTGAAGAACGACAAGCAACTTCTTTACTTTTAGGCTATAAACCTAATACTGCTGGGCGGATTATGACCCCAGAGTATATTTCTCTCAAAGAGGGAATGACTGTGGCTCAAGCATTAGAGCGCATTCGCAGTGTTGCTAATGTGACTGAAACTATCTATTACTTATACGTTTCAGATGCAGCAAGAAGACTTGTAGGTATCCTATCACTTAGGGATCTTGTGACAGCCCAACCCGATCAGACTATTGGCGAGATCATGACACGGGATTCTGTGCACGTCTACACCGAAACTGATCAAGAAGTAGTTGCGCGTATCATCAAAGATTATGACTTCTTAGCCGTACCCGTTGTAGATGCCGAACGACGCTTAGTTGGGATCGTGACTGTTGATGATGTCATCGATATCTTAGAAGAAGAAACTACCGAAGATATTTATACTTTAGGTGGCGTTCAAGCTGGTGGTGGTAATTATTTTCAAACTAACTTATTTACTGTTGCGCGTAGGCGTGTCGTTTGGTTATTAGTTCTATTGATTACAAATACTGCAACTGCAATCGTCATTCAAAACGAAGAAGAAGTTCTCGAACAAGTTGTGGCACTAGCAGCGTTTATTCCCTTATTAATTGGCACTGGTGGTAATGTGGGGGCGCAATCTTCTACAGTCGTTATTCGTGGATTGAGTACTAACGAAGTACAGATTAACAAGTTTCTCAGAGTCATATCGCGGGAAACTCTTGCCGGCGTAGTTTTGGGAGTCATGCTAGCGGTTGTCGTTACAGTGTGGGCTTACTTTCTTCAGGGTAATCTTGCTGTGGCGATCGCAGTGGGAGTGAGTTTATTTGCCATTGCTATTTTGGCTTCTTTCGCAGGTTCAGCGCTACCCTTTTTGTTTCGTTCCCTTAAACTCGATCCCGCTTTGATGTCAGCACCATTTATTACAACTGCAGTTGACGTTTTGGGTGTCTTAATTTATTTGTGGACAGCACGGATAATTCTAGGATTGTAAAGCTTGCGCAACTATGCCCCCTATGGGGATGTTAACCTAGGTATAGTGTCGGTACTTAGTGAGCTATGGACAGCATCGTTGAGCGCTTTGAGTACCTACCGTACTAAAAAGTTTACATATTAATTTCATCGAGGAATGTAAATTGGTTGCCATCCCTGAAAAACAGCAACAACAAGTATCTGCTCATTCTAGCAATGACCGAGTTGCCGTCTTGCTGATGGGCTACGGCGAAGTCGAAAGTTACGAAGATTTTGCTAACTACAACGAACAAGCTTTAAATTTACTGACCGCTAAATTTGCCCCAGTACCAACATGGATTTATCCACCTTTAGCTAAAGTACTAGCGCTGTTTGATCGCCATGAGTGGGATCATCAACACGATCACTTTATCTCACCTCATAATGCCATTTTTGAACAGCAACGCGCAGGTATTGAAAAGCACTTGCAACAACAGTGGGGAGATCGCGTTCAAGTATTCAAAGCATTTAACTTCTGCGCGCCCTTTCTCCCAGAACAAGTCTTAGCCGAGATTAAAGATCGAGGATTTGACAAAATTCTGATTTACCCCTTACTCGTTGTTGATTCAATTTTCACAAGCGGGATCGCAGTTGAACAAGTCAACAAAGCTTTAGCACTGACTGACGGTGAAGAACACTGGGTCAAAGCTCAACGTTATATTCCCTCTTTTTACAATGAATCTGCCTATATTGGTTTAATGGCACGTCTTGTTGAGGAAAAAATTGCTAGCGATCTGGCTGCAGCATACCTACCTTCACAAATTGGTATCGTGCTAATGAATCACGGCTGTCCGCACAAGGCAAAAGGATTTACTTCTGGAATTACAGAAAGTGAAGCACTATACGAGCAAGTCAGAGAACAATTAATCTACCGCTATCCTCTGATTTCTGTAGGCTGGCTGAACCATGACACGCCGCTGATTGAATGGACGCAGCCTAATGCGACAGTAGCTGCAAAAAACTTGATTGAACTTGGTGCTAAAGCGATCGTGTTTATGCCAATTGGCTTTGCTACCGAAAATCATGAAACTTTACTCGATGTCGATCACATTATTCATGCTCTACAGCGCCAGCATAAAGATATCACTTATGTGCAAATGCCTTGTGTGAACGACCACCCTGATTTTCTGAAAATGGCTGCAGAATGGGCTAATCCTCAAATTGCTGCTTTACTTTCAGAGCAAGCGATCGCAGTCAATCCTCACTTAGCAGCAGTACAGGCGCATCACCATCACCACCATCACCACGAACACCATCATCACTAAAAATATCTAGCTTTAGGGTAGGCTATCTTGCCTGCCCGAACAACTTACTTAATTCTACTGATCTCAAACAAATCAGAATCATACAGAATAATGCTCCACCCCTGACGCAGTATTTTTCCTTCTATTGCCAATTGTTGTAACATTCTTGTCACTGTTACTCTTGTTGAGCCAATTGTATCTGCTATGTCTTGATGAGTAATTGGTAAATCTATCTGCCGCCCCTGCTCAACATCACAACCAAACTTTTTATTAAGCCAAATTAGGAACTCCCACAATCTCAGTGCAACTGATTCTCTGCGGATGATCCGGATTAATTCTTCAGTTTGTTGCATCTGCTGTACAATGTCTTCTAAGATGTTTCCCCATGTATGAGACGGTAAAGCGCTACACTCTACATCAGTCAAGCATTCAATCTGAAAAGGGCGAATACGAGATATTGCTTGCCCTACAACTTCACCAGCTCCCCAATAACCTAAGACAATTAACGTACCATCTTCTGTCCACGTAGACGTGCGTACAATCCCGCGTTCAATTTTCCACAAAACTTCTGTTTGAAGAGGAATCTGTTTCCGGCGACGAAACGTGTACTTCGTAGAGGGTAAAGAAGGCTCTGAACCTGAGTCTGGCATTGCAATACTCTCTCACAGTACGAAAAGTACATCTATTACACTGTTATCACGCTATTGCAGTCTTCTTCGGCAATCAATAGTAATTTTACGGAAATATTTAGGTAGATTTCAAAACTCATCAAAAAAAACAATAAAATTACGATTGTGGATTAATTGAATATAAAGCTATAATAGAAAATTTTGTTATTATCAAAGTCAAGATACCCTGCAAGCAACTGGTCTAAAGTTTTATGATGTTAACTATGACCAATTGCTATAACAGGAAACACATAACCTCAATCAGAGCTTACGCTATGCAACGTCTTGCAGCTTGCGTGTATTTTCTACTAAACTCTGAGCAAATTGATCAAAACGCTGGGAAAGTTTTTCATCTAAAATTTTTCCATCAGAACTGAAAGCTTTCCATGCTTGTCCGACTGCAATTTGTTCGGGAATTACCCAAGCGTGTACCCAACGCATAATGACTCGCAAATCATTTAATGCGTTGCTATTAGACTGACCTCCGAGAACGCTAATCAATCCAACAACTTTGCTATCTAGCTGCTCAAAGCTCATCAGGTCTAGAGCGTTCTTTAGGACACCACTTACACTACCGTGATACTCTGGAGTCGCCAAAATTAAGCCGTTAGCATGCTTGACTGTATTCTGCAGTTTGGCTACATCAGGATAGTCTAAATAGTCATCTCCTCCATCGCAAAATGGTAATTTCATTTGCCTAAGATCGAGAACTTCGACTTCTGTACCCAAAGCCTCAATTCGCCTTGCTGCTAAGCTTAAAGCCAGTTGGCTATAAGAGTCAGGTCTTAAACTACCACCAATTCCTACAATTTTTACCATTGAATTGCTCCTTGAAGAAGTTTACTAAAACGCTAATTAATCTCGTTAATACTTAAATACGGTTATCCATCTTCGGAGCAAAATCCTTGATTGAGTGCAATGTCTAAACAGTTCTTTTTCGTCAACTTGTGTAAACGAAGTCGTTATGAGTATGGTTTAATTATAGGGAACTTATTACGGTTGTGTCAAATCTCAAGTTATGCCAGCACAAGAAATTGAGCTATTAGTGATACTAGAGGTAGTTATAGGAAAGCTAAACTAGATCTTGACAAGATACATTTTAAATTTTTATTCACGCTCAGGCAGAACGCTCAAATGCAAGTGCTTGGGTTAAAGCAGTAGACAAAGGGCAATCAATATGAGAGGTTCGCAAAAAAAAGCATTGATGCGCCAAAGACCGGCAAGCGGTTTAGCTTTTACTGGTGCGATCGCCGCAGGCTGGATTATGTTACAGTCTACGCTCGTGGCAAGCCCAGCACTAGCGCAAAGAAGAGAGCCTAACGCTCTGACATATGGTGAATTACTAGAAAGAATTGATGCAGGTCAAGTCGAACGAGTTGAAATTGATCCAACTCAACGAGTTGCTAGAGTTCAACTTGAAGGACAACAAGCAGATGCTCCACCGCAAGAGATCCCACTACTCGACCAAAATCCAGAATTAACTGAAAGACTGCGGGCGAACCAAGTTGATTTTGAAGTAAGGTCTTCTGCTGATAGTAGAGTTGCCATTGGCATCTTGGCAAACTTGCTATGGATTTTGCCATTGATGGCTTTGATGTTATTGTTTTTACGGCGATCGAGCAACGCATCCAATCAAGCAATGAACTTTGGTAAATCCCGCGCTCGATTTCAAATGGAATCAAAAACTGGGATTACCTTTGTTGATGTTGCTGGAATTGAAGAAGCAAAAGAAGAACTACAAGAAGTCGTCACCTTCCTCAAACAACCTGAACGCTTTACAGCAATTGGTGCCAGAATTCCCAAAGGTGTGCTGTTAGTCGGACCGCCAGGAACAGGTAAAACACTTCTGGCTAAAGCGATCGCCGGAGAAGCTGGAGTGCCATTTTTCAGTATTTCTGGTAGCGAATTTGTCGAAATGTTTGTTGGTGTTGGTGCTTCCCGCGTCCGTGACTTATTCAAAAAAGCCAAAGACAACGCGCCTTGCTTGATCTTCATTGATGAGATTGATGCTGTAGGAAGACAACGCGGAACCGGAATTGGTGGCGGAAACGACGAGCGCGAGCAAACTCTCAATCAGCTTCTCACAGAAATGGACGGATTTGAAGGCAATACAGGAATTATCATTATTGCCGCAACGAACCGTCCTGATGTTTTAGATTCTGCATTACTGCGTCCTGGAAGATTTGACCGTCAAGTTATTGTGGATGCTCCCGACCTCAAAGGACGTCAAGAAATCCTCCAAGTTCATGCACGAAATAAGAAACTGGACGCGAATGTGTCATTAGACGCAGTAGCAAGACGGACACCAGGATTTACAGGCGCAGATTTAGCCAACTTGCTCAACGAGGCGGCAATTTTGACAGCCAGACGACGTAAAGAAGCAATCTCATTGTTAGAGATTGATGATGCGATTGACCGAGTTGTAGCGGGGATGGAAGGAACACCACTAGTCGATAGCAAGAGCAAACGCTTAATTGCCTACCACGAAGTAGGTCATGCATTGCTGGCTACGCTCTTAAAAGATCACGATCCCGTGCAGAAAGTTACACTGATTCCACGCGGACAAGCCAGAGGACTAACATGGTTTACTCCTAATGAAGACCAAGGGTTAATTTCTCGCGCTCAGCTTTTAGCAAGAGTTACTGCAACGCTTGGCGGACGAGCAGCCGAAGAAATTGTGTTTGGGAAAGAAGAAGTTACAACTGGTGCAGGTCAAGATTTGCAACAACTGACCAACTTAGCAAAGCAGATGGTAACTCGCTTTGGCATGTCTGACTTAGGTTTGCTTGCACTTGAGAATCAGAACAGCGAGGTCTTTCTAGGGCGCGACTTAATGACTCGCTCAGAATATTCTGAGGAAATTACAGCACGTGTAGATGCTCAAATTAGGCAGATTATTTCCCATTGCCACCAACAAGCGTTGAAACTTCTTCAAGACAACCGCGTTCTTATGGATCGATTGGTAGATTTACTTATCGAACAAGAAACAATTGACGGCGATGAATTTCGGAAAATCGTAGCAGAGTACAAGCAATCTCAACAAGATGTACTTGTTGCTAGTTGATGACAACTAGAATACTCTGAAAGTTGAAAGCCGATAAGTTTCATAGAACTCATCGGCTTTTTGTCAAGGTTGTGAAATAAAAAGAAATTTATTAAGACTTTTAGTTGTTCTTTTCTGACTTGAACCAAGTACACAATTTCCTACGTGCTCTGTTCAAAGCATAGAATAGGTAACAAATTATTGAATTTTGGCTGAAGATTGTAGCGATCTCCCTGATTGCTGAGCATACATAGCTCTCAGAACAAGTGCGGGATCTACATAATTATTTGCGTACTTAAGTCCCCAGTGAAGATGAGGACCTGTAGTTCGTCCAGTCATTCCTATTCGACCAATTCGTACGCCACTGTTAATATACTGACCCTCCCAAATTTGAATTCCACCCTCACGGTCAATGAAGTAGCGATTACCACCTTGAGCTTCAACATGACCTTTCATATGACAATAGGTATGTTCCCAATCACCTGATCGAACAACAATATGAGTTCCACAAGCTGTACGATCCGAGACTTTAATAACTTTTCCTGACCACCAGTTACGAATATAGCTTCCTTGGGGTGCTGCAAAGTCTAGCCCTCTATGAAACTCCCATCCTGACCCACCAGTAGCAGAACGACGATAACCAAAGGGAGAAGAATAAGCTTGAAAATTTTCTACAGGGAATGAGGCGCTTTGCCAAGTACTACTTGTGGCAACCTGGTTTTGTTCAGCAGCGACAGCTTGAGTCATGTGTTGTTGCCAAATCAAGCTTGATGCACTCAATATTCCTAATACAGCAAGCAAAAGACTTTTTTTAAAACGAGCACGAATTTTCAGGGGTTGACGACTAGATGCAGACGCTTGCTTCATACTTTCACTCCTTAATGTAGATATCCGTCTTCGGTTAGTAGCTTTGACAATTCATCATCTGTATTATCTTTTTGATTTGGCAATACTAATAGCCTTATCAGTTTGAATAATCATTTGATAATCATTTTTACTCTGTACAAAGAGCGATCGCCTGTTTAACAACAAACAACTGTGAATCCTTCAAAGAACTATTGAGTTTCCTGAAAAAGCAAAAGTTCCCTTCCCTGATGACAACACTTTTTATCATTTTTTAACGATGTCTTTTTATAGACGAGGCTATGATTAACTTTTGTTAAGTAACCTGTTATAGCAGACATTAAAAGAAATTAGCGTCAGATCCACTTGTTATCCAAGCGCAATTCTACTGATAAATTTTGCTAAATTTATACTAAAAAGCTACTACTAAAGCCGGAAATATACGGTAGTAAAATAGACTAATTCTGTGTCTATAATTAAGGAATTTACTAAATTCTGATTGAAGCTAAAAATTCAGTAAGTTTAGTTTAAGTATTTTGTTTTGCTTTGAATTGACAATTGAAAAGACGTACATCTTGATTGAAATTAACGCGAATGAGAAAGATAGGTGCAGCCTTCCTATTGATGTCGTGATTGAATCACGAGCTACTTCTACCAATATCAGCTCGTTACGTCAGTCTCCACTGTCGTATTCTTGCAAAACAGTATGGATCTATCTGCTTTTATCTAGTATTGAAGTGGGCAGGAGGAGAATCGAACTCCTATGACCGCAAGGTCGCCACATTTTGAGTGTGGTGCGTCTACCAGTTTCGCCACCCGCCCTTGGGTGCAGCTTTATGATTATAGTGCATAGTGTGACTTTCTAACAAGTTTTGATAATCTCGACTTGATGCCCAGCGATCTATTTCTCTTGCGCGTAGTACTGGTAATGGATGAGTTAATTGAGATGTCCGCGCTGATTTTAAGACTTCTCCCATTTCAGTATTACTGATATCGTCATAGGCACGTGCTTGAGCGAGAAAAGCATCTAAATTGAGTTGCGGTGCTAGTGTTGGCGAACCGCCAGACAACTTCATCAAAAGTGACATCACAATTTTGGGATCTTGAGTTGCAAGTAATGCCGCGCGATCGCACGTAAATTCTGCACATCTTACCCACTCTAAAAGTTGTGCTTGCAGTGCTTGAGCAACAAAGCCACCAAAATTTGGTAACTGCCCTGCTGCTAAGACCACCAAATTTACTAAGGTAAGATACACTCCATGATCGCATTTAAGATGACCTAATTCATGAGCAATAACTGCTTGAATTTCCTCTGGAGTCAGCAACTCTAACAAAGAAGTATGTATGACAATAAATGGCTGCTTTCCACGCATAGCAAACGTGTAAGCATTGGGTACTGGATGTTGACGGACATACAATTGTGGTGGTTCAAGATCCAATACTCGACAAGCTTCTACTAGCAGCTTGTGAAACTGAGGTAGTTGTTGCTCTCCCACCAGAATACTTGAGGCAATATTTTCTACATAAAAAAACTGTTCTGCCATTTGCCCTAGCAGATTACGCACTAAAATATCAACGCCAGGAATCTGCTTGAGAGCTTTGGTGGCTTCTAAATCTAATGGATGACGAAACTCGTCGGCTTTTAAACCAATTAGCTGAATTGTAGAAAACATGCGTCGTTTTAGCTTGAGAAAGAATAAAGGAATTGCTGCTAGGTGTGACTAGCCTAATGCGATGTTATGTGTTCAGTATAACGAACAAAGCTTTTCCACTAAGGTTTGACAATCATTTACTACAAGCACTTGAAAAGCTATAGGCAAGTACAAAGACATTGCCAGTTCAAGTCTAGCCTCTTGTATTGGTCGATAAACCTACCCGACTTCCGGTATACACTAAATGTCAAATCTTTACTGATCTCAGCGTATTTTCATTTAAGATATAGCGCTCATAGTATAGTTAAAACCTGAAGTCAGTAGTCGTAAAACCACATAGATGACACCAAAAGTGGAAAAAACTTGCTAGTTCTTCTACAGCTACAAAAATGTCAATCCTTTTCAGATAAAACGGGATCGCTGGTCAAACAAACACCACTGATATCTCCAATCGCGGGAATGCGTTCTAGTTTTGCGCCTAACGCTAGCAGTTTAGTTTCTATTTGTTCATATCCTCGGTCTAGATGGTGCAAGCACTGAATGCTCGTTTTACCATCAGCTGCTAATCCTGCTAAAACAAGTGCTGCAGAAGCACGGAGGTCAGTTGCTACTACTGGTGCACCGGATAACATAGAAACTCCTCGCACGAGTGCGTGGTTGCCTTTAACGCGAATATCTGCACCCATACGATTAAGTTCTGCTACATGACGCATGCGGTTTTCAAAGACCGTTTCTGTGATTAAGCTATTGCCTTCACTCAGCGTTAGTAAAGCCATAAACTGTGCTTGCATATCAGTAGGAAACCCAGGATAAGGCAAGGTTTCAATGTCGGTTGCTTTAATGCTGTCTCCAGGAAGAATCCGCAAGCAGTCGGATGATTCAGTGATAATTTGAGCACCAGTTTCTTGGAGTTTAGCAATAACCGCAGTCAGATGTTCGGGAACAACTGGAGATAAACTAATTTCAGAATGTGTAATTGCACCTGCGACTAGGAAAGTTCCAGCCTCAATCCGGTCTGGATTAATCGTATAGTCTGTCGAATGCAAGCTGGGAACTCCAGCGATTGTAATTGTATTTGTTCCTGCTCCTCGGATGCGAGCGCCCATTGCTTGACAGAAATTTGCTAAGTCTACAACTTCTGGCTCTTGTGCTGCATTTTCAATTGTTGTTTCTCCCTCTGCCAGAGTAGCAGCCATCATAATCGTTTCTGTAGCACCAACGCTGGGATAATCTAAGTAAATTTTTGCTCCTCTTAACTTGCGTTGACTACCAGTCACATAGGCATGGACAATACCATGTTCAATTTGAACATCAGCTCCCATTGCTTGTAAACCCCGAACATGAAGGTCAACAGGTCGAGCGCCAATAGTACAACCACCAGGTAGAGGAATGCGTGCTACTCCCAATCTTGCCAGTAATGGACCAATGATGAAGAAACTCGCTCGCAGCTGGCTAACTATTTCGTAAGGAGCTTTAGAGTGACTAATCGTACTGGCATTAATGTCTAAAACATCTTGCTGATGATCAATCTTGACTCCCAAAGCCGTTAAAATCTGCTCCATTCGCATAACGTCTACTAGTTTAGGAACATTGCGAATGCGGCAATCTTGAGGACAAAGCAGAGCTGCGGCTATGATTGTCAGCGCAGAATTTTTTGCTCCACTAATATTGACATGACCTTTAAGAGGATGCTTTCCCCAAATCTGTAGAACAGCAGCGTCAGCATCAGACTGTGTGTGTGTGTCTTTCAAACCATGAGAGGTAGTAATAGGTCTATCCTCCATAAATAATTAAGTACTTTTACAAGTTCAAAGTTGGTTTTGATTCTACATTGACATTTGCAAAAGTTAAACATTGTGAGTCATCGCATATTAATTTCATCGTGTTTTTAAGAAAAGAGTATTTACACGATTGTTTTATGCTTTCATGTATGGTAAGGAAGTAAATTTCAAATAGGATTGCATCTAGGGCAACTGATGTCATGTTAATTGTCTTTTCTACTGGTACAAATCATTATCCGCTTGACTTTTAGCAGAAATTAAGACATAATAAAAAGCTGGCTTATTAAAAACTGTGCGGAACTGGCGGAATTGGCAGACGCGCTAGATTCAGGTTCTAGTGCCGCAAGGCTTCCGGGTTCAAGTCCCGGGTTCCGCATCCGTCTTCTAAACGTTTCTGGATTAACCGAGAAAGCGGTTTGAATAACTTTAAGATGGGTTTTATGCTCTAAGTAGAAATGCTGCTAAAGAAACGTGCAATCTAGTTGGTTTGATACCTTCATTAGCAATCAAGTTAAGCCTATTAGTATCCCCCACTAGGTGAGTAACAAAATTGCCATCATCTAATTTTGCTTGTTCTCCATCTGTGTAATCCCACAAAAGCTTCTGTACTTGTTTCCTTTCCTTGCAGGTATTCAATTTTTTAAAAGTATTTCTTACCGTAGCTGGCTCTATACCATTAGGAAAACGCTTCATCTGGCTGACTCGGCGGTTAATTCTACTAATGCGATCGCAGGGAATTGTGTGAAGTAACTTGCCTTCTAGCTCCCCTTTCAAGCGTAGGGCTAATTTGTTGTCAGGAGATGAAAAAGCTGGTCGATATCATGCCAGAGAAAGCGTTGAGCTTTGGACAACGACCGATAGCCCCACTGTCGCACAAGGTTAAGGACGATAGTGCGGATAATAGACAAGTTGGTGGCAGGATTATGTCTGGCAAAGGGTGCCCTGTCTTCAGCTAAGACCACATCTTTGACCCAATGCAGCCCATTTTCAAGATCGCGATGCTCCCGAATGCCTAAGCCGAACTCCACCGCCTGAATGGACAAGCTGCTGAGGTAGTAGCTAGTGTGCTCAAAAGGTTGCCCAGCCCAACTACCACGCCGCAACAACCGCAATCAAACTCTGTGCTTTTGCCCAGTGTGCTCTCAGGTCAAGGGAGGCTTCAAACACCTGGACGGTGCGTTCAACCAACTCGGTCACGGGTGTGTTCTGTCTGGATGTCTACTGAGCAAGGACATTGCTGTTGAGCAACCTGGACGAAGTGCTTCAAGAGGTTAGGTTGATTGCCTTTGACCCCAACGAGATAATCATTGCCCTGCGCCGCAATTAACTGCACCGTTTGTTTTGGGTGTGCAACGCATCCATGCTGAACACAACAGACTTCAGCTTGAGTCAACGGTACACTGCCTTGCGTTGACCGCCTTCCGCGGTGACTCCAACAGGGTTTCGACCACTTTAATCTCACTGTACTTGTGATTTTCAAACTGTCGTAGGGCAACAACAATCCCTCGTTGGTGACTAGAGACTGACACCACATTGACAAAGTTTTGGTACGCCTGATTGTAGCCTTGAACACTGCCCTTGCTACTTTTGCCGTCAATGGCGAACCACTCCCCCGCCATTGCCCCAAACTCACTCTCTGTCCATTCGTCAAACTGGTCTGCCAAGCGTTAAAAGTCCAACTGCTCGAAGATACGTCGAAATGTCGAGTCTGAAGGCAAACGTTTGACCGTGATGCCTAAGTGTTGACACAACGCTTGATAATGCCGCACGCAAAAATCTTCCAGGGCTTGATACCCGTAACATCCACTTAGCGTCCCCAACATGGCAAGCAGCAGAATTAACCATAACGGGTAGCGCCGTCCTCGAGGGGCACGAAAGTCTTCCAGGGACTGGAGGGATTCAATCAAGGTCGGGACTCATTTAACTGACGTACAGACACTCCACTTTTGAGTCTATAATTCCTCTAATGGCAACTAATTAGCCCTACTTTAAGAAGGGGGGAAATAGCTTTGTAGTCAAACTTAGCTTTGCCGCGAGTTGCATATACCATTTCTAGGCATTCTTCAAAATCATCTCCTTCCCAAGTACCAATAGTTTTTAGATGATCTAGGAGCGATCGCCCTGTAGAATTAACTGGCATGTAGTTGGCAGAGTTTACTACTTCTGGGGTAGGTTGTATACTAGATTGCTTTATTTTTATAAAGCGCAGCAAGTCTAAAGTTGCAGCCAAAAGAGTATCTGTAGTAAATTCTATTTCTTGAAGCAGTTGTTCTTTGATAGTCATCTTCTTTGCTGTAAGATTTTTATATTTTTTGCGATCGCATTTATAGCGCTGCGCTCCGCGCAATCGCTTCTTCTAAATAAAGGATGTGTCAATTTATAAATCTTGCCATCCTGCTTCTTCCGTTTTGAACCAGTCTTTCTGTAACGATGATTCGCTTAATAACGCAGCCTCCGATTTTTCCTGCTGGTGTTTAGTTTGTAGAAACTGGATACAATCTAAAACTTCTTGTCGCAGTGGTTCTGAAACTTGTGCGATCGCTGCTTCTAGCTTTTCGGGTTTGAGTTGACTTTATAAAGGATGTGTCAATGTGCAAATCTTGCCATGCTACCTCTTTTTGCAGCGAGGATTTGTTTAGTAGGGCAGTCTCCTATTTAGCACAAATTAATTCCAGATGCGTTCTAATTGAAATACAAATCCAGGTAACACGTCTTCTCCCGACAAAGTTGCAGGAGAGTACACAATATCTTTAGGTTGCTCTGGTTTGTCAATTTCAACTTGCTTGTTTTGAGGATCAATTAGCCAGCCTAGTCGCGCCCATTGTCTATGTATTCTTGTATTTTGAATCGCAGCTGCTTTAAGTCATCGGTATGAGAGCGCAACTCTACTACAAAATCAGGACATAGAGGGGATAGCCATCTTGTTGCTCTTGGCTCAAAAAATCCCAGTGATCGTGTCTTACCCATGAAGCATCTGGCGATCGCTTTGCACCGTTAGGTAAAACAAACAAAGTACTAGAATCAAATCCTTCTCCTAATTCCAAGTTTGCCTCTACCCAATTATTTAATTGTCCAGTAAGACTACGGTTTCTGCGTCCTGATGTTCCTCCCGTTGGTGGCAAAATAATTAACTCTCCATTTGAAGATTGCTCAAAGTTCCACTCAGGATTGGATTGAGCGATTTTGAAAAATTGTTCATCACTGAGTTTGAGCGAGTGCAAGGTTATTATGATGTAGCAAGTTGGCTGTAAAGCGATCGCACTTCTTGTTTAACGTACTAAATATGTTTATCTGACCAGCTTTCATTGACAAACGGAAATCTTAATTGAATAGGAAAGCTAGGAATAGCTGCGTCAATTTTTGCCATTAGTTCTATTGTCTCTTGCAGAGCAACGACAATTCGCTGGTAATGCAGGATGTCTTCATCGCTGAGGGTGCGCCCTTTACGATCTTTGAGCCATTTCTGACAGACTTGATAGCCGCCAACATAGAAATTCCAGACGTTTTCAGGTACTCCGGTAAATCTGTCACCTTTCTTATTAATGATTACGTCACCCTGCTGGTATTTGGGATATCCTGCATCAACAACTCGATTCCCAGCGCGATCTTCATATTGAGTAATACCGTTATCTGTCAGAAAGGATGCGATCGCACAACCCGAACTCCCCATTTCTAGAAAGCCCTAAAATTGAGGTCTCCCAAAGTTGGGGAGCCACTGCGGTGGGGGAGTTTCCCCCGTTGTAGCAAGTGGCGTGGATTTAGGAGGCGCAGTACAAATTAGCGTCAAGCAAAAAACTCAACTTGAAAAAGCACACTGTAGCTGATAACTTTGAATTCATTTGGCAATTGACTGCTACAAATTGTATGCTCATCAGTCTGCAAAATCCTTTGGTTAAGCAGCTACGTAAGCTGCGTTCTGCTAAGGAACGGCAAGAACAAGGATTATTCTTATTAGAAGGAACGCACCTCATTCAAGAGGCTTGTCGAGTAAAATACCCTTTAGAGACAGTGTGTTGTACTCCGGAGTGGCAAAGTAGCAACCAGTCGCTATGGCAACAAGCTTCACAGCAAGCAAATCGCACAGAAGTTGTTAGTGTAGAGGTTTTGAAAGCGATCGCTACAACAGTACAGCCTGATGGTATTGTCGCCACAGCACACCGCAGTTCGCATCACACACAAATACCGTATGGTGGTTTAGCATTAGCTTTAGAAAACATACAAGATCCAGGCAATGTGGGTACAATCATTCGCACGGCTACTGCTGCTGGTGCTAGTGGATTATGGCTGAGTGCAGACAGCGTAGATATGTACCATCCCAAAGTGTTAAGAGCGACAGCAGGACAATGGTTTCGCTTCCCAATCGCAGTGACTCCTAATTTAAGGACAACTATTCAAGAATGTCAGCAGGCAGGTATGCAAATTGTGGCAACTCTTGCAGATGCACAGTTAACTTATTGGGAGGTCGATTGGCTGCGTCCTAGTGTCATTTTGCTAGGAAATGAAGGTGCAGGGTTATCCGCCCAAGCCATAGCCCAAAGCGATCTTTGTGTAAAAATTCCGCAAAGTGCTGAAGTTGAATCTTTGAATGTGGCGATCGCAGCGGCTTTAATGTTGTACGAAGCACAACGTCAAAAAATATTTTCCACAACGCAATAAAGCTGTATTGCGGCACGTGCTTGCGAATAAGTCGCAATATCTACTTCTTTAGTTGTTTTTTTCCAAAAAGTTTACTTGGCAAGATAAGCATAATCATTTTCAATAAGTTATAGGGAAGACTTGCTGTCTGTCCTTACTGTGCTTAAAAGATTGGCTTATGATTCTAAAAATATAAAGTGAGAAATTTTCTTATCTAATCAAAAAGTGGAGGGGAATCAATTATAAGAATTAACTTTAACATAGTGCAACAACTTTGCAGCTGTAATTTAGAGTTTATGGCGTTGATAGCACGAGTAATCGTTGCGAACAACGGGCACTACGACCACATTTCAAGGCAGATTTGACTAACTATGCAAATTTCTAGAGGTATCACAGCTCATAAACCACCGTTGTTTTTACTGATTACAGGTGCAATCACTGCCGTTGCAATTGTGATTCCTTTAACGTATTTGGTGATTCGGACTGCGGGTGTAGGTGGGGAAGAACTAGCAGATTTACTTTTGCGCCCCCGAACTGTCACTGTATTAATCAATAGCGCAGGAATGGCAGCAGGAGTGACGTTATTTTCTGCCTTAATTGCCATTCCACTTGCTTTTTTAACAGTCAGGACGGATTTACCTTGGCGACGGTTTTGGTTAATTGTGACGACTCTCCCTTTAGCAGTACCGAGTTATGTAGGTAGCTTCGCCTTGATTGCAGCGTTTGGACCACGCGGAAGCTTGTTACAACTATTACTAGAACCATTGGGAGTGCAAGAGCTACCGAGCATTTATGGTTGGTTTGGCACGATTTTAGCCATTACTTTATTTACTTACCCGTATATTTTATTGAGTGTACGTGCGGGATTACACGGAATTGATCCTGCTATGGAAGAAGCCGCACGGAGTTTGGGATATAGTAAAAGAGCAACCTTTTTTCGCGTCCTCTTGCCACAGTTGCGTCCTTCAATAGTTGCAGGTTCACTTTTAGTGGCGTTGTACGCTTTACGAGATTTTGGCACACCCTCACTCATGCGGTTTGATGCATTTACACGAGTCATCTTTCTGCAATATAGGTCGAGTTTTAACCGCAATTTAGCCGCTGCACTAGCTTTAGTTTTAGTTGTCTTAGTGTTAGGAATTTTGTGGTTAGAAAATAAGGCGCGATCGCGTGCTCGGTATTACAGTCGTCGTGCTTCCCGACGTGCTTCACAAGTAAAACTGGGATATTGGAAGCTTCCAGCACTTTTGTTTTGCACAGCTATCACTCTGATTGGTTTAGTATTACCAGTTGGTGTAGCTTTGTTTTGGTTGATACGAGGCTTAACGGTTGGTGGTGGAGATGCCGTTAATTTAGCTCAAGATATGGTGCAACCCGCACTTAACTCAATTTGGGCATCTGGGTTAGCTGCGATCGCTGCAACAATTTGTGCTTTACCAGTAGCAATTTTGGCAGTGCGCTTTCCTAGCCGTATAACTGCTATAATTGAGCGTTGTAGCTACATCGGCTTTGGACTACCAGGAATTGTTGTCGCGTTATCACTTGTATTTCTAGGTGCTAACTATCTTCCTTGGATATATCAAACTGTACCAATTTTGGTTTTTGCCTATTTAGTCTTATTTTTACCGCAATCTGTCGGCACGGTACGTAGTTCGCTGCTTCAGGTAAACCCACAACTCGAAGAATCTGCTCAAGTTTTAGGTAGAACTCCGTGGCAGACTTTGCGAGAAATTACCTTACCACTCGTCCGCCCAGGAATATTAAGTGGGTCGATGTTGGTATTTTTGACTGCAATTAAGGAGTTACCAGCAACATTATTACTTGCGCCAATTGGCTTTTCAACACTTGCAACCAAGATTTGGACTGCAACAGAAAATGTTGCTTTTAGCGATGCAGCAGCAGCAGCATTGACGATGTTGTTAGTTTCCTTTGGAACAACTTTATTTATGCTTTCTCAAGAGCAATAGCAGGAGGTTAATTGAGTTTCATGGAGCAGGAGCAAGTAATTCTTCGTATAGATGGCATAACTAAACAGTTCCACCAAACACCAAAACCAGCTGTTGCGAATGTCAGTTTCAGTCTTCTTCAAGGAGATTTACTCGGTTTATTAGGTCCCTCAGGTTGTGGCAAAACAACTTTATTACGGTTAATTGCTGGGTTTGAGCGTCCGCAATCGGGAAGAATCGAAATAGCTGGAAAAACTGTCGCAGGCGGGCATTGGATACCTCCAGAACAGCGTTCAGTGGGAATGGTATTTCAGGACTACGCGCTGTTTCCACACTTAACAGTCGCTGAGAATATTGGGTTTGGCTTGCGGTATAGTAAAAAATGCAGCGATCGCGTCGATAAACTGACAGAACTTGTTGGGTTAGCAGGATTAGAAAAACGCTATCCGCATGAATTATCTGGTGGACAACAGCAGCGGGTTGCTTTAGCAAGAGCCTTAGCACCAGAACCAGCTCTGATTTTATTAGATGAACCGTTGAGTAATCTTGATGTACAAGTACGTTTACGCTTGCGCGAGGAGTTGCGGGAAATTTTAAAAGCAACAGGAATTTCGGGCGTTTTTGTCACTCACGACCAAGAAGAAGCCCTAGCGATCGCAGATCAAGTTGCTGTCATGCGTCAAGGAAAAATAGAGCAGTTAGGCTCACCAGAAGACGTTTATACTCATCCACAAACACGCTTTGTTGCAGAGTTTGTCACGCGGGCAAACTTCCTTCCAGCTAAACGTATTGGGCAATTGTGGGAAACAGAAATTGGTTGTTTTAAAGTAAAAAAAGAGTCAGCAGACAAGGAAGTAGGAGACTTGATGATTCGCGAAGAAGATTTGATCTTACAGCGTGCTGATAATGCTCCTGTCATTATTCACACTCGGAGATTTCTAGGGCGCGAATACCGCTATTGTTTGCAAACTTCATCTGGTAAAAGATTGCACGCACGCACATCTGCAGAAATTGTTTTACCTGTAGGAACGCGAGTTGAGTTAGCGGTTGCAGAGCAAGCAATTCGATTTTTTCCCCATAAAGACATTTCGGACAATTTAGTGATGAATTCTTGTGGGTAGTGCTCAAGATGTAATGATGGAGAAGTAGAGTTTCTTGCTGTTCTCCTCCCATGCCAGCTTGCCCTATTTGTGCATCTTCCCAGACGGTCAAGAACGGTCGCATCCACAACGGGAAACAACGGTTCAAATGCCAGAACTGCGGACGACAGTTCGTTGAACAACCGACCAAAAAAGTGATTGACTCTGCCACACGAGAACTGGTTGACCGATTGCTTCTAGAACGGATTTCTCTAGCTGGAATTGCCCGTGCCGCCCAAGTTTCTGAACAATGGTTACAAACCTACGTCAATGAGAAATATGCTCTTGTGCCCCGAAGTGTGCAGGTAACACCCAAAAAAAGGGGAGCTTAACGATTCAGTGTGACGAGTTATGGTCATTTGTGGACAACAAAGGGAACAAGCAATGGGTCTGGTTAGCTCTTGATGCAGACACTCGTGAGATTGTTGGCGTTTACATCGGCGCACGTGATGAAACTGCAGCCCGAAAATTGTGGGCATCCTTGCCTGCGGTCTATCGCCAATGTGCAATTGCCTATACAGACTTTTGGGCGGCGTATGTGCTAGTTCTACCGAGCCAGCGGCATCGAGCGGTCGGAAAGGAAACAGGCTTTTGCAGCTACATTGAGCGATTCAACAACACCTTGAGACAACGCGTGTTGAGGCTGGTGCGAAAAACCTTGTCCTTCTCAAAATCGTTGGAGAATCACATTGGTGCCATCTGGTATTTCATCCATTACTACAATGCATCATTACTTATGTAGCACTACCTAAAACTAACTTGCATCTGATTTTTTCACGCGGATGTCTCACCGTACTCTTCTAAGCTGCTTCGCCTTTAAAACTCTGACATCGTGGTACACAGCTAAGGTAACATAGAGAAATCGGAATATCATTTACTAGATGCGCTTCGTCAGTAAATACCCCTAATTGCCCCGCCGGCTGTTGCTGGAAAAATTCTCTCTATATTGCCATAGAATAGCTGCTTGTCAGACAAATGTGAAACGACTCTTGGACTAGAAAAATAGTGCTAATCACTAGTGACGCCGGAAGTACTACCAAATTACTTGACCAGTATCAGTACATTGGTACTCTACCACAATTTTCATCGCAGTTATCTCACTATCTATTAGATCGAGGGCAAACTTTATTTGGTCGCATTGGATGTTCTCGATTCATCTCCTTTAATAAGTTATCAACACAGCAGAAAACAGTAATTGATTTGCTCTTCAGTAGAAAAGATTATTCTTACTGAAGATGGACACAGTTGTACTTTTTAGCAGCATACAGTGGGTTTTTCCTTTGAGTTAACTTAGTTGCACATTACGTTACTTAGCTTGTATTTACTACTTATCATCATCAACCTACTATTGCATAAGTTACTCTCAAGCTGAGAATCTTATCTTGACAGTACCACTCATATCTGCCGCATAATGCTGACCATCAACAAACTTAATTCCTACTACTGTGTTTGCTCAACTACAACAATTAGCTCTTGACTAACTGAAAAGTAATTTGGATGAAATTATCTAACTTTGGAGATATTTAAAACATTTGTAGTTGATAGTCACAATTCTCGAACAGAATTAGCATATATAAGTATTTCTACTGAACCTCAGGCTCAATACAGGTTTTGGCAACAACGCACCAAGAATTATTCGCTAATTTTAGGTCAAGATAAGCACGTTTTTCAGCTCTAGTGCGTAGCGCATCACCCATCTATCAAATTATTATTAAATAGACTGATAATCCTTATTTGCACATTATTTCTTGGAAATAGCAGCATAGTATCAAATATTACAATTAGTAACGAACACATAAGAGGACTATTTCCGGTTAAAAGTGCTGGCATTTAAACAAAGATTGAGCACTTATTAATGTGCCATGGTTGATTTTCTCTCAGTGAGTTGTTTCAGCCTATAATTTTCGGTAACACAACCAACTTGAGAGCTTCGTAGTTGTATTAATGCTAAATTTAAGCATTGACCTAATGCGTTTGTGTATGACTTTATATCAATTTTGTAACTATAGGTCTAAATGCAAATTTTGAGTAAAGCTACGATTAGGCTTCGGACGTTTAAAAGACTTGAGCATAAGATAGATGCAGTTAAGAAGATATAAATAACACAATTAATAAAAAACACTATCTCTAAGCTATATATTATATTTGAAACGTTTTACTTCTTAGGCAATTTAGCTATAGATTTTTAGAGTTTTTGGCTACTGTGTATTTACTTAAGTCAAGAAGATATCAACTTGATTAATTCTTCCTATCTGTACATCTACTGAATTTTAATATAGTTATAATATTATTGACTTATATATATTTTTTCACTTTTTCTGCTTTTTAATAACTTCATTTTTATAAAATTTCTTATTTAAAAATCTTAGTTAAAAGTTTATTTTTAATATTTATTCAATATAATGAGTTCCATAAAAAAATAAATAGTTTAGCAAAAATAAAGATTACATTTTAGAAAAAAATATATGCATACAAGAGAGTTAATTATCAAGGCAGGTCGTACTGAAAGCCAGTATTGGAAAGATCTGTGGAAATATAGAGAGCTATTTTACTTTCTTGCTTGGCGTGATATTTTGGTGCGTTACAAGCAAACGATTATTGGCATGGCATGGGCATTGCTCCGCCCGTTCTTAACAATGATTGTATTTAGCATTGTGTTTGGTCAACTGGCAAAGCTTCCTAGTGAAGGTAGTACGCCGTACCCAATTCTCGTTTATGCTGCTATGTTACCTTGGCAGTTTTTCTCTGGTGCGCTTACAGAATGTAGTAATAGCTTAATTAGTAACGCTAACTTACTTTCCAAAGTGTACTTTCCGCGTTTGATTATACCAACTAGTGCTGTAATTGTCAGCTTCGTTGATTTTATGATTTCTGGCATAATTTTGTTGGGATTGATGGCATGGTACAACTTTGTTCCTGATTGGCGAATTTTAACTTTGCCATTGTTTATTGCGATTGCTTTTGCAGCATCAATGGGTGCAGGATTGTGGCTAGCAGCATTAACTGTAGAGTATCGAGATTTTCGCTACGTGGTACCGTTTATTGTTCAGTTTGGTTTGTATATTTCGCCAGTAGGTTTTAGCAGTAAGATTGTTCCCGAACAGTGGCGCTTACTATATTCACTCAACCCAATGGTAGGGGTAATTGACGGTTTCCGTTGGGCAATCTTGGGTAGTGAATCGCAGATATATGTACCTGGATTTGCCCTGTCTTTAGCTTTAGTGGCAGTGCTGCTGTGGAGTGGTATTTTATACTTCCGCAAAGTGGAACGTACCTTTGCTGACGTGATTTAGAGAGGAGTTAGGTAAATGTCAAATTCAATAATTCAGGTTGAGAATCTAAGTAAGAAGTACGTTCTTGCACATCAGAAAGAAGGCAATGTTCGTTACAAAACATTGCGTGAGGCAATGACCAATACTACAACATCCCTAGTCGGTGTTTTAACACCTCTTACCAAAAAGGAAACTCATCAAACTCGAGAAGAGTTTTGGGCTTTGAAGGAAGTTTCTTTTGAGATTAAACAAGGTGAAGCAGTTGGGATTATTGGACATAATGGCGCAGGAAAGTCAACGCTATTAAAACTTCTGAGCCGTATCACCGAACCTACTACAGGAAGCATAGCTGTTAGAGGGCGAGTAGCAAGTTTATTAGAGGTAGGGACAGGATTTCACCCAGAACTAACTGGAAGAGAAAACATTTACCTCAACGGTTCTATTTTAGGAATGAGTAGAACTGAAATTAAGCAAAAATTTGATGAAATTGTTGCCTTTGCTGAAGTAGAGAAGTTTTTAGACACCCCTGTAAAGCGCTACTCTTCTGGAATGTATGTGCGCCTTGCTTTTTCAGTTGCAGCCCACTTAGAACCAGAAATTTTAATTGTAGATGAAGTACTAGCAGTAGGCGATTCGACATTTCAAAAGAAATGTTTGGGAAAAATGGGTGATGTGGCAACGAAAGAAGGACGAACAGTCTTGTTTGTTAGTCACAGCATGCAAGCGATCGCTCAGTTAACTAAGCGTTGTGTACTCCTTTCCAAAGGTGGCGTTCAATTTGATGGTTGCACAGATAAAGCTATGCAGTTGTACATTGCTGGGCAAAAATCTGCTGACGAACAACCAGCTTATTATCAAGCGCCTTCCAACAAAACAGGCAACTATGTAGCTTGGGTACGGGCACATACTTCTGAGGAACAAGGAGTCCATTGCTGGGGCAAATCTATTACTTTTGAGTTTGCTCTAAACGTCACTAATCCACATCAAAGCTTATGTTTCTCTTTTCAAGTAGTAGATGAACTACAACAACCTATTTGTATTTTCTGGTTTTTCGATTCTCAAGCTCCTTTCCGTAAAGAAGCAGGAACTTTCATCCTGCGTTGCGAGATACCAAAGCTAAGGCTTTATATGGGTTCATACACCTTAACTACATGGTTGTCTGAGCGTTCCAGTAATACCCTGTTGGAAAACCTGACTAATATTTGCCCGTTTGAAGTGACTATGCATGGTACCAAACGAGAAGAATATGAATGGCAATCTAATGAATGCACATATCTAGAAGATGCTGTTTGGAAAACAACATCTTACGAAAATATATAGAGATGCTTAGAGACCACAGTATTCATACCAGTAACAAGGTAGTAAAAAATGCCAATTAAAGATGACGTGAAACTAGGCAGTAACGTTAAGATTTTTCATCCCAATTTGGTTAACCTCTATGGTTGCACAATTGAAGACGAAACTAAAATTGGCACCTTTGTAGAGATTCAAAAAAATGTTGTAATTGGATCTCGGTGTAAAGTGTCATCCCATACCTTTATTTGCGAAGGCGTGGTTATAGAAGACGAAGTGTTTGTTGGTCATGGAGTTATGTTTACCAATGACCTTTATCCTCGCGCTACTAATGAAGATAGCAGCCTGCAAACAGAGGTAGATTGGTCTGTCATAGAAACTCGAGTGAAGCGCCGTGCCTCTATTGGTAGCAACGCTACCATCCTACCAGGAGTCACAATTGGCGAAAATGCCATAGTTGGAGCTGGGGCTGTAGTCACGTACAACGTTCCTGATTATACAACTGTAGTAGGAGTTCCTGCTCGGATCATAGGTAATGTTCATAACGCACGCGAACGCAGAGATCTCAGTTTATTGAAGTCATAGAGATAGTGCGTTAGTTAAGTAAGGAAATAATTTGGATCTAATTTATACACATTAAGTTATACGAGTTGTTGCAAAACAAGTATATTCAACAGAATGGATAGACAAATTGATACTAACAAATTTCTGATAGCTCAAGCTCAAACAACTGGGCAGACATTATTTACAAATCAAACACCGCAAGCCTCAGGTAAGACTGACGGCATTCCCTACGAACTAGGGATGAAGTTTCAAACTACCAAGGCAGGTCAGATTACTGCAATTCGTTATTGGAAATCATCCAGCGAGACTGGCACTCACGTTGGCAAAATCTGGTCGTCAACAGGTTCTTTGTTAGCAAGTGTAACTTTCGCGAATGAAACAGCCTCAGGTTGGCAACAGCAGGCTCTCAGTGCACCACTAAATATTCAAGCTAATGCAACCTACGTAGTAAGTGTCAATGTCAATCTCTATTACCCCATAACACAGAATGGATTCGCAAGTTCAGTTGTCAATGGAGATCTCAACTCTGTTGCTGACGGCAACAATGGAGTTTACAACACTAATCCAGGCTCTTTCCCAACTAGTTCCTGGCAAAACAGCAACTATTACCGCGACATAGTCTTCGTTGCTGGTAATAATTCTTCTCCCCCTCCTTCTTCAACCTCTAATGGGCAGACTGTTTTTACAACTCAGGTACCGCAAATTTTAAATGAGACTGATGGCGTTCCTTACGAACTGGGAATGAAATTCCGCAGTACCAAGGCAGGTTACATTACTGCGATTCGTTATTGGAAAGCATCTAGTGATACTGGCGTTCATGTTGGTAAAATCTGGTCATCAAAAGGTTCTCTGTTAGCAAGTGTTGCTTTCTCAAATGAGACAGCCTCGGGTTGGCAACAGCAGGCTCTCAGTACACCACTGAATATTCAAGCTAATACAACCTACGTAGTGAGTGTCAACATCAATAGCCACTACGTTGCTACTAATAATGGATTGACAGGCTCAGTGATCAATGGAGACCTCAGCTCAGTTGCGGACGGCAACAATGGAGTTTTCGGTAATTCAGGTTCTTTTCCAACTAATTCTTGGCGGAACAGCAACTATTTTCGTGATGTAGTCTTCACTGCTGGCAACTTTCCCACTATCACTAAAACGAGTGGCGACAATCAAAGTGGTACAGTGGGAACTACTTTGTCTAACCCATTGATTGTTCAAGTCAAAGACGGTGCTGGCAATCCCCTATCAGGCGTTACAGTCAACTTTGCAATTGTTGGTGGAGATGGTAGAGTTTCACCCACTACTGCTGTAACTAACACCAACGGTCAGACAAGCACAACACTGACTCTAGGGACAGCATCTGGTGCAACAAACACTGTAAATGCGACAGCCTCTAACATAGGCAGTGTCATCTTTAGTGCTAGAGCTAATCCAGCAAATCCTAACCCCATTTATTTAGAAAACCTAAATCCTGGCACAACTAACTGGAAGCTTGTCAACCGAGCCAGTGGCGAGATTGCTGGCTATGCCTCAGCAACTAGTGTGAATAAGGGAGGATCGCTAGATATCAAGGTTTCTCTTGGAAAAGCTGGACAATTTACCATCGATGTGTATCGGTTGGGCTATTATGGCGGCACAGGAGGCAGGCTAATGGCAAGCAGTGGTTTGCTTAACGGCAAAACCCAACCTGCCTGTACTCTAGATCCCAATACCCGCTTGGTTGAGTGTAACTGGGCAACTTCCTACGTTCTACAAGTAGCCAATAACTGGACTAGCGGTCTGTATGTAGCCAAGCTAACTGACCAGGCAACAAGCAAAGTGGCACACGTGTGGTTTGTCGTTCGCGATGATAGCAGCACTGCTGATATTCTGTTCCAGAGTGCAGTGTCTACTGTTCTGGCTTATAACACTACAGGAGGTTACAGCTTATACAGCTTTAATAGCGTTGGCGGTCAACGGGCTTTCAAAGTTTCCTACGATCGACCCTTTTCCCAAGCAAGCTTTCAAGAGTCTTACGAGGCTGACACGCCATTGCGATGGGAATACAACATGATCCGTTGGCTGGAATCTCAAGCTTATAATGTCACCTACACCGACAATATGCAAGTCCATGCCAATGGACAAAAATTGCTTAATCACAAAGTATTTCTGTCTGTGGGTCACGATGAGTACTGGTCTAAAGAAATGCGCGATACTGTTGAAACCGCTCGCAATGCCAAAATCAATCTAGGATTTTTCTCTGCTAATACTTGTTATTGGCGAGTCAGGTTTGAAAATTCCACTCCTGCTGCTGGTCAAGTGAAGCCCAACCGAGTAATGGCGTGCTACAAACAAGACTGGTCATTAGATCCAGTCGCTCAGCAACAGGGGTCATCAGCAGCTACTAATAAATTCCGCAGCGTTCAGAACAAGCGACCAGAAAACGCCTTGTTAGGGGTTATGTATGGTAGCGATACACCTAATATCTACGGTGGATTCAATTATGTCGTCACCAACAGCAGCGATCCTTACTATGCAAACACAGGTTTGCAAAATGGAGATCAACTGAGTTTGTTAGTGGGATATGAATGGGATTTCATTGTTAATAATGGTTCTACTCCTCCTGGTCTTGTCACCTTGTCTCAATCAACAGTTCAGCCTGCTAACTTATTACCAGACTTTGATGAACCGCCTGGAGAACGTGCCCTTCCTTCTAATCAAGATTTCACTAAAGCTCACTCAGTTCGCTACACGGCTAGTAGTGGAGCTAAAGTCTTTGCCTCTGGAACTATTCAATGGGCATGGGGGCTAGACAGCGATGGAGTCAGCCCAGCGCGAGAAGATGTTCGCGTCAAGCAAATAACTGTCAATATCTTGGCAGACATGGGAGCCAAGCCTCAATTTCCAGATAACAACGTAATTGTTCCTTAAAGATTACACATATGAATTTAAGACTAAAACGGAGACGATTTGGTAAATTAGCGCTAGCTAGTGCTGCAACAACTGTGCTCTCCAACATTGCAACCAAAACCTTTGCGCAACAGCCACCACTAACTATTTATGGTGTGCGCCTTACTCCAGCTAGTAGCAGAATCACAGAAGATCTAGCTGATGCCTCAACAGCTAATAAAACTCCAGGAATCATCTTACAAGCTGTAAATTTAGTACAAAATCAGGAAGTATTAACTACTGAAATTGCTGAACAGTTTGTTCAAAATCAACAGGAAACTACTGAGACAATAAATAAAGCTTTTGTGATTAAAAAGCCTTCTGAACGGGTAACTGGTTTCACTGCGTTATCAAATGGAACATTTATTGTTGCCGTCTCAGCAGCTACTAGAAAGGGTGATTTTAGTCGCTTCATACTTTTCAATGAAGATGGTAAGAGATCTGCGCCAAAAGGCTTGAAAGCTAAAAAAATTAAAAAGAAAAACACAGTTGAAAGTTTGTTGGCAATCCAAAACGACCAGCTCCTCAGTGTTGTTAGCTTAAACCAAGGTCAACCGCCTTTTGAACTGGCAGTTATTAATTTCAGATCGGGTCAAGTAGACTCTGGTGCTTCTTTCGGTCTACCAGACATACCATCAAATCATCGGTTCAGCAATCTCGCTCAATCTGCAGATGGCAGAATTTATGCTACTACCATGGACTCTGAAGGTGTCCCAATTCTAGTGCAGTTAGATCTGCAAAACAAATCTCCAATCACTGGGAGAGGCAAGATTATTAAGCTAGTGCAATTGAGCTTCAATGACAGACTATTGAAAAGTGACTTAGCGAGTCTAGCTTTCTCTCCATCCGGTCAACTGTTTGCGCTTGCCAATCTCACTTCTGAAGGAACTAACTCTCTGTTTATAGTCGATCTGAAAACTGGAGAGATGAAGTTACTTAGGAAATTTGCAGTTGACAAGATTGCTTTTAAAAAAGTGTAGAAACTGTGAGTGAATTTCTCGCAACCATTGTTATTTCGCTATCAATTAACTCTTAATAAATTTACTTGCATAGGTTGTACTTCAATGACAAATATTAGCGATCGCGCAAAAGCAGGTTTTGATACAAGTATTTACCCATATTCAGTAATTTCCTCGAATAAGCAAAGCCCAGCTCACACAATCAATATTGGTGTCATCGGTTATGGCTACTGGGGACCTAATTTAGTCCGTAGTTTTGCTGGTATACCAGGAGCAAGAGTTGTAGCAGTTAGTGATTTTAACGTAGAAAGGCTGGCTAAGGTGCAGTCGCGGTATCCAGCTATGAAAGTGACTACAAATAGTCACGATCTATTTGCAGACTCACAGATCGATGCTATTGCGATCGCTACACCAGTTTCTACTCATTTTGATTTAGCCCTAGCAGCATTGCAAGCTGGTAAGCACGTATTAGTAGAAAAACCGATGACTGTTAACTCCCAGCAGGCTATAACACTGATCGAGGAGGCAAAAGGGCGTAATTTAGTGCTGATGGTAGATCATACCTTTGTTTATACAGGCGCCGTACGTAAGATGCGAGAATTGGTCGCCACTAGAATAGTAGGTGACATTTATTACTACGATTCCGTACGTGTCAACTTAGGATTATTCCAGCATGACGTTAATGTGCTCTGGGATTTAGCAGTACACGACCTTTCCATTATGGATTATGTATTGCAATTGGAGCCTTATGCTGTTTCTGCTACAGGTATCAGTCACGTTCCTGGTGAACCAGAAAATATTGCCTACCTAACGTTGTTTTTTGAGAATAACTTGATTGCACATATTCATGCGAATTGGCTAGCACCAGTCAAAGTCCGTCGCACGCTACTCGGTGGCAGTCAAAAAATGGTCTGCTATGACGACTTAGAGCCGAGTGAAAAAGTCAAGGTATACGACAAAGGAATTACAGTCAATGGCAGCTCTGAGAAGGTGTATCAGATGCTAGTTGGTTACCGTACAGGTGACATGTGGGCACCAAAGTTGGATATGACAGAAGCATTGCAGACTGAAGCATTACACTTCATTCATTGCATTCAACAAGGCGATCACCCGATTACAGATGGGGAAGCGGGACTGCGAGTAGTCAAGATTCTAGAAGCTGCTACTCAGTCGATGAAAAAGCAAGGTGGATTAGTTGAATTAAATACAGCAAGGTTAGCAGCATGATTCCATTTGTAGATTTAAAAGCTCAGTACAACAGTATTAAAGACGAAATTAATACCACCGTTTTAAAACTATTAGAAAGCACTCAATTTGTTTTAGGAGATGAGGTAGCTGCGTTTGAAAAAGAGTTTGCAGCTTACTGCGATGCTGATTATGGTATTGCTGTCAACACAGGTACTAGCGCCCTCCACTTAGCATTATTAACAGCTGGAGTGGTTCCTGGTGATGAAGTTATTACTACACCTTTCACCTTTGTTGCTACTGTAGCAGCGATTGGTTACACTGGTGCGACGCCTGTTTTTGTCGATATTGATCCTGTCTCTTACACAATAGATGTTACGCAGATTGAACAAGCAATAACTGAACGCACAAAAGCAATTCTACCTGTACATTTGTACGGTCAACCCGCAGATATGGAGCCGATCTTGGCGATCGCTCGCCGTTACGGTTTGATTGTCATTGAAGATGCTGCACAAGCACACAGGGCTGAGTACAAAGGACAGCGCGTTGGTAGTATCGGTGAGTTGGGATGTTTTAGTTTTTACCCTGGCAAGAATTTGGGTGCTTACGGTGAAGGGGGCATGGTTGTCACCAATAATCCTGAGTACGCTTGTACCATCAAAATGTTGCGTGACTGGGGACAAGAACGCAGATATCATCACGTTCTTAAAGGCTATAACTACCGCATGGAAGGTTTACAAGGAGCCATTTTGCGGGTGAAGTTACCCCACTTAGATAAGTGGACTGAGGCTCGTAGAACACATGCAGCACAATATGACAAACTCTTGCCCTCAGGTGTGAAAACTCCGACTGTAATGCCCTATAGTCATCATGTTTATCACGTCTATGCAGTGCGATCGCAACAACGCGACAGACTACAACAAAGACTACAAGATCAGGGCATTCAAACAGGCATTCATTATCCTATTCCTGTACATTTGCAACAGGCTTATGCCGAGCTAGGATATCAACCTGGTGACTTTCCTGTTGCGGAAGCGGTAGCAAATGAGGTGCTTTCGCTACCGATGTACCCTGAACTTCCTCAAGAGCATTTAGAAACCATTATTGCAGCAGTGCGTGAGAGTATCTAATGATACTAGCTACAAATAGAACGATCAAAGCTGTACACGGCGCACAAGAACTGAAGCTAGATCCAGAATTTGAAGTGGGAACAGCAGAGTATTTACGCCAGCATTATAGTAACAACGGATTAAGTGAGTTGTACAGTCGCTTTGCTACAGGTGAGGGAAATTTTGATACACTAATGCGACGAATTATTTGGCGGGCAATGGCACGTCAATTTGGAAATAGCGTTCACATTGGTAGCGGTGTAGGGTTTAAGCATTTAGAAACCTTTGAAATTGGCAATCAAGTGTTTATTGGGTCACAAAGCTATATTCAAGGGCGGTTTGATGGTCACTGTGTCATTGGTAACTATGTCTGGATTGGTCCTCAAAGTTATTTTGATGCCCGTGACTTAATTATTGAAGATTATGTAGGCTGGGGACCAGGAGCGAAAGTACTGGGTTCAACTCATACAGGATTGCCAGTCGATCTTCCAATCATTCAAACAGACCTTGAAATTAAGCCAGTAAGAATCGAATCAGGAGCCGACATTGGAGTGAATGCAGTTATTCTTCCTGGGGTAACTGTTGGCAAAGGCAGCATTGTTGGGGCTGGAGCAGTTGTGACTAAGGATGTACCACCGTTCGCTGTTGTAGCCGGTGTCCCTGCTCGGTTTCTACGTTGGCGAGAAGGATATGAACCATCAGAAAATATTACGGAAAATATAGAAGATGCAGAATAGTCGAGTACTAATTACAGGTGGTGCAGGTTTGGTCGGCTCTTACATTGCCGATCTGCTGGTCAAGGAGGGAGTTGCTGAGATCATTATCTTAGATAACTTCACGCGCGGTCAGCGTGACAACCTAGCTTGGGCACAAGAACACGGGCATTTAGTCATTGTTGAAGGTGACATTCGCGATCGCCAACTTCTTGCCGACGTAATGCAAGGTGTAGATATCGTCTTTCATCAAGCTGCAATCCGCATCACCCAATGCGCTCAAGAACCGCGCCTTGCGTTGGAAGTTCTAGCTGATGGTACTTTCAATGTTTTGGAAGCAGCAGTAAACGCTAAAGTCAAGAAGGTAGTTGCTGCGTCCTCCGCCTCAATCTACGGCATGGCTGAGGCATTTCCTACCACTGAATCGCACCACCCTTACAACAACCGCACGATTTACGGTGCAGCGAAAACTTTTAATGAAGGCTTATTACGCAGTTTCTACGACATGTACGGATTGGACTACGTAGCCTTGCGGTACTTCAACGTATACGGTCCTCGCATGGATATTTATGGCGTTTACACCGAAGTCCTAATTCGTTGGATGGAACGCATCATTGCAGGTCAGCCACCACTAATTTTTGGTGATGGCAAGCAAACAATGGATTTTGTCTATATTGAAGATATCGCTAGGGCAAACATCTTAGCTGCTAAAGCCGATGTAACAGATGAAGTCTTTAATATTGCTAGCGGTGTGGAAAGCAGTTTGAACGATCTTGCCTACAGTTTGGCTAAGGTGATGGGGTCAGATTTGCAACCAGAATATGGATCTGAGCGTAAAGTCAATCCCGTGCAGCGTCGGCTGGCAGATATTCGTAAAGCAAAGGACTTGTTGGGTTTTGAAGCACAGGTATCTCTAGAAGAAGGGTTGTTTCAGTTAGTCAATTGGTGGCGCGAACAAAAGCTGGCGAAGGAAATAAGCAATGTCTGAACAAATACAAATTCCAGTTGCTAAACCTTGGATGGGCAAATTAGAAGCAGAGGCAGCAGGACGTGCGATTATGTCTGGTTGGGTAACTCAAGGACCGGAAGTTGCAGCTTTTGAGCAAGAGTTTGCAACTTATGTAGGAGCAAAGTATGCCTGTGCTGTCTCCAATTGCACTACAGCTTTGCATTTAGCTTTGTTAGCTGTGGGTGTGCAGCCACAAGATGAGGTAATTACTGTCAGTCACTCTTATATTGCCACTGCAAATAGTATCCGCTACTGTGGTGCTAAGCCTGTATTTGTGGATATCGAACCGCAGACATACAATATTAATCCGGTGTTAATTGCAGATGCGATTAGCGATTCCCTTCGGGATAGCTCCGCTTCACGCACTCGTGCCATTCTCGTCGTCCACCAAATGGGAATGCCTTGCGACCTGAAAGCAATTTTGGACGTTGCCCGTCGCTATAATCTGCCAGTGATTGAAGATGCAGCCTGTGCGATTGGTAGTGAAATCTTTTGGAATGATGAGTGGGAGAAAATCGGCAAACCGCATGGGGATATTGCTTGCTTTTCCTTTCACCCCCGCAAGGTAATTACTACTGGTGATGGAGGGATGATTACTACGAATAATCCTGAATGGGACAAACAGTTTCGTCTCTGGCGACAACACGGGATGAGTGTCCCTGATACCATCCGCCACGGTGCGAAACAGGTAATCTTTGAGTCTTACCCGATGCTAGGCTACAACTACCGGATGACCGATATCCAAGCAGCAGTTGGACGAGAGCAGCTGAAACGCCTACCAGAAATTGTGGAGCGTCGCCGTTTTCTAGCTGAGCGATACCAAGAAAAACTATCAGACGTACCTGGATTGAAACTACCAACCCAGCCAAGTTGGGCAAAAAGCAACTGGCAGAGTTACTGTGTCCGTTTACCGGAACAGTGCGACCAAATACAAGTCATGCAAGCGATGCTGGATACGGGAATTTCTACGCGACGCGGGATTATGTGCGCTCACCTTGAAGAGGCATATCAAACTGAAGCTTGGTCTTGTGGTCGCGATCGCCTAACTGAAAGCGAACAAGTGAGCGATCGTGCCATCATTTTACCGCTTTTCCATCAAATGACTGAGGTAGAACAAGATCGGGCGATCGGGGTTTTGAGAACTGTTTGTCGGATTTAAATATATTGCTGACCAAAGCCGAGCGGAATTTAGCAAAGAAATTATATGACAAAATTAGCTAATGATACACTCAGCCTTTGGCAAGAAGAAGGCAGCCAACTCATTCAACAAAATTTAGAAGTATTTCGCAACCTAGTTACTCAGGCAAAAGATTTTGTAGATCGTGACAAGTATGACATGGCGGCTGTCTATGGAGAAATGGCAGCTACCTATGCCAGCGGAAAACATTGTGGTCTTTTCGTCAGCTGGGAACTGGAGCGTATTCTCCTATCAATTGGCAAAAAAGCACTACGTAGTAACACTTATTCAAGTGAAAACTGTTCTTCGCACGCAATGCCAAAGAAGGTTCTACACGTTGCGACATCAATGAAATCTATCGGCGGGCATTCTAGAATGCTATGGCGTTGGATTCAACAAGATACTGAACGTTCTCACTCTCTTGTTTTAACACGGCAAGCACCAACTGTAGTACCAAATCTCTTAAAAGAGGCTGTGTCAAATAGTGGTGGTAGGATATACCAGTTAAACACAAGAATTGGCAGTATTATTTCTTGGGCAAAGCAGCTACGTAAAATAGCTATTAATGCCGATCTAGTTGTATTGCATACTCATAGCTCTGATGTTATCCCAATTATTGCCTTCTCAGACAAAGAACGGCTTCCACCAGTTATTTTAATAGATCATGCCGATCATCTTTTTTGGCTAGGAGCAAGTGTTAGTGATATTGTTGTTGGTCTTCGTGAGTCAGGGATGCGCTTAGCACAAGAGCGTAGACATATAGAACCAAAGCGAAATGTGTTACTTCCTATCATTTTAGAACCAACTCAAAGAGTGCTTTCTCGTGCAGAAGCAAAGCAACAACTAGGTATTCCTAAAGAGAGCATTTTACTTCTCTCTATTGCTAGAGCAGTAAAGTACAAAACAATTGACGGCATTAGCTTTGCAGATGCACATGTGCCATTGCTACAACAACACCAGCAAGCCATCTTGGTTGTTATTGGTCCTGGAGAGAGGGAAGATTGGTCAGAGGCAATTCAACTAACTCAGGGAAGAATCAAAGTTCTCAGTGAAACTGAATATACGAGAGTATTTTATCAAGCTGCTGATATTTATGTTGATTCATTCCCATTTGTCTCAAATACTTCACTACTGGAAGCCGGAAGCTACGGCGTTCCCCTAATTAGTCGTTATCCTTACTCTTCAGATGCGTGTGGTGTTCTGGGTGCGGATATGCCTGGTCTGACTGGCAATCTCGTATGCGTGCGTAACCTTGAAGAATATACAGCAACTCTCTCACAGTTAGTTGAAAATACAGAATTTCGCTTAGGTTTGGGAGAAGCAACTCGCAACAAAATTGTAGAAACACACTGCGGTGATGGTTGGCAACGTTCTTTAAACAATGTCTATTCTTGTATTGCTACTTTAGCTAAAGTTTCTTCAATTGCTAATTTAGAAGACAAAATCGCTTTAAGCGAGCTAGATGTTTTTCTACCAAAGGTACACGATATTGATATTGATGATGACAAGTTAATTCAATGGCATATGTCATTAATGCCCACGATTGAAAGGCTATTTTACTGGTTTAACTTACTCAAAAAAAATAGTTTACGTCAAAATCCACTCAATCTTTTAGCACCTGAATGGTTGCGATCGCGCTACTATTTACTACGATCGCACTATTCTTGATTAGTGCCTAATTAGTTATCTTATTGTTCAAAAAAATTAGATATTCCTACAATTTTCATGCTTAAAGATACTTATAAATTAATTACTAAAACTCGTATAAATACTCTTCAAGTAAATTCCCCCATAGTTGTTGTTTGTGCAGCTGATGATAAATATGCTATGCCTTTATCAGTAACAGCTCGTTCTCTACTTGCAAATCTTAGCAACGATTACAGCATCCTTTTATTTGTTATTGATGGAGGAATTAAGAAAAAAAATAAACAAAAAATCTTAGAAACACTAAGTGGAGAGAACTGCGAAGTCAGGTTTATACCTAGACCTGAGCAATTCGCTAAAAGACTTGAGGAAGCATACAGATACACAATCACAGAAGGTCAAGCAAAGAAGTATATTTCTATCGCACAATACTACAGAATCTTTATCGCTGACCTCTTACCTGAACAGATTAAGAAGGCTATTTACTTGGACTGCGATTTAGTAATTAACGAAGATTTAAGCCAACTTTGGCAAACTGATTTAGGAGAAAATTATGTACTAGCGGCACAAGATACATGGATACATTCTGTATCAGCTAACAACGGGCTTCTAAATTATCAAGAGTTAGGAATTGATTCAAATGCCAAATATTTTAATTCAGGTGTTCTTGTCATTAATCTCGAAAAATGGCGAAGGGGAAAAATCTCTACTAAAGCGATAGAGTATCTTAATCATTACAAAGAATATATACTTTATGGCGATCAAGATATTTTAAATGCACTATTTACAGACCAATGGGGCGAACTTGATCCTCAATGGAATGTGACTGCCAGAGTATATGAGTACTCTGGTTGGGAAGAAAGCCCATATCCAGAAAATATTTACAATAATCTCATTCAAAACAAACCTTATATCATTCATTTTGTCTCAGGTGAAAAACCCTGGAACTCTCGCAATGTTCCACTAGCAGAACATTTCTTTCATTACATAGATATGACTACATGGTCAGGCTGGCGATTCACATTTTGGAGAGAACTTTGGTTGAAATTAGTTTATAAATTTCGTAAAGCTATTTCTATAGTTGGTATTTACACAACTAATTAGCATGAGTAGCCTGAAATTGCTTAAATACTAGCCTGATAACGAATTTTAAAACGTAAAAGTTAACAGAGAAGAACATTTATTTCATTAAAACTTAGATAACATGAAAGTTGATAATTTAAATAGTGAACTAAAAGCAAAAACTGTTGTAGAAAGTGAGCCGATTGCTATCGTGTGTGCTGCTGATAATAAGTATGCAATGCCTCTTGCAGTCACAATGTGTTCTGTAATTGAAAATCTGAATAAGAATCGTAAAGTAGTTTTTTTTATCATTGATGGAGGAATTCATAATACTAATAAGCAAAAAATTTTAAAATCTCTAGTTTTAGAAAACTGTGAAGTTAATTTTTTATCACTATCTGATTCTTTACTCCATCATGTTAAAGAAGTGCATCAACCACTAGAGTCAGAAACTGTAACAATAAAAGCAGACTATGTTTCGATTACCTCATTTTATAGATTACTCATTCCTCTACTCCTTCCCAACGAATTTGAAAAAGCAATTTATTTAGATTGCGACTTAGTTGTCAGAGGCGACTTGGGAGAACTATGGCAAGCTGATATAGGGGATAATTACGTACTAGCAGCGCAAGATTCATGGATACCTTATGTATCCAGTCCTACAGGAAGGCTAAATTATCAAAAACTCGGACTCAATACACAGTCTAAGTATTTCAACGCAGGAGTACTTGTTATTAATCTCAAAAAGTGGCGTGAAGATCAACTCACTGCTAAAGCCATAAAGTATTTTAAGCAAAATTTAGAGTATGTTGGCTGGTACGATCAAGGAATCCTAAATGCGCTTCTCGCAGGTCAATGGGGTGAAATTGAGCCTAGATGGAATTGTTCACCTAGCAGTGTTTATAGTTATTCTTCTTGGCAGGATAGCCCATTTTCAGAAGAAGATTACTATAATCTCATTCACGATCCTTATATCATTCATTTCGTATCAGCTAAAAAACCTTGGAACTCGCGCCATACATTACTTAAAGAATATTTCTTTCAATATGTAGATATGACAGCTTGGTCAGGTTGGAGATTGACGATTTGGAGACGACTCTGGCTTCGGTTAGTTCGTGAATTTCGTCAGGTTATATCTGTAATTCAATAACTATGGCTGTTTTGAATTATTTAAATCTTACATACAAAGAGTTTATGAAACTAGCGTACGTAACGACTTACAATGCGCAAGCTTTAAGTGGCTACAACGAATGGGCTGGATTGGGCTATTACATTGCTAAAGCTCTTAAAAACCAATCTGATCTCGAATATATTGGACCTTTGAAGGATAGATTGTTCCTAAAAGCTGTAAGTAAATGTAAGCGTCATTATTACAAACTTTTGGGAAAAGATTATGTATTAGAACAATTGATTTTGAAGGATTACGCGAGACAAGTTTCTCAAAAGTTATCTAAGGTCAAAGCTGACATTGTATTTAGTGCAACAACAAATCCAATTACTTATCTTGAATGCAACCAACCAGTTGTGTTCTGGGCAGATGCTACTTTTGCGAATTTATTAGATTTTTACCCTCAATATAGTAATCTCTGTGAAGAGTCAGTCAAGAACGGGCATTTGATGGAGACTATTGCTTTACAGAAATCTAAACTAGCAATTTACTCATCTGAATGGGCAGCTAAAACAGCTATTGAGCATTACAATGCAGAACCAAGCAAGGTGAAAGTCGTACCTTTTGGAGCCAATGTCGAAAGTAATCAAACTTTTGAGGAAATTAAAAATTTAATTGAATCTAAACCAACAAATAAGTGCAACTTGCTATTTTTAGGGGTTGATTGGCATCGCAAAGGAGGAGATGTTGCTTTAGAAGTAGCAAAAAGGTTGAATCAACTAGGTTTAAATACAGAACTAACAGTAGTTGGTTGCCAACCTCCTGTGAAAGGCACTCTACCTAACTTTGTTAAGCCTCTCGGTTTTATTAGTAAATCTACTTATGAAGGCAAAAAGAAAATATATCAGCTTCTTGCTGACTCTCATTTCTTAATTCTACCTTCGCTTGCCGATTGTACACCTATTGTTTTTTGTGAAGCCAATTCATTAGGTGTACCTTGTATATCTACCCAAGTTGGTGGTATTCCAACAATGATAAAGGCTGGTGTGAATGGTAATATCTTTAAAATTGATGGTGATATTACTGAATACTGTGACTATATTTATCGCTTATTTCTCAATTACAAAGAATACAAAAACTTAGCACTTTCTGCCTTTAATGAATATCAATCTCGCCTAAATTGGTCAGTAGCTGGCAAGACCGTTAATAGTCTGCTAAATCAATTATAGCTTAAAACTAGTATATCAAAGCGCTCTGTTTCTATAGCAGGACTCTAAGGACACTTCGCAAACCTAAGGTTCAAAGCTAAAAGCAAGTTACAGCCTATTGCAAGTTTATGAGGTACAGTAAGAGGAGTACACAAATGAAGTCTAATGAAACCGTACTCGCTCGACTTGCGAGAAAAAATAGTTAAGGCATACACACAAGGTGACACCTCAATCAG
>NZ_JADEWN010000050.1 GCF_015207655.1 Gloeocapsopsis crepidinum LEGE 06123
CCCCAACTACTGCATTCAGGGTTGATCTTCTCATTGCCACTGCACTCGATTTAATTAATCCCGTGCATTTGAAAAACTGGTTTACTCACTGTTGCTACTGTGCCTCATAAAACTGCAATAGGCTGTATGTTGAAAAAAATCATGGTAGCTACTGCTTCTCTAGTAGCACTATTTTATCCAAATTCTGTTTTAGCAAGACAATGGGTAATGATAAATTCTGAACCTTATCTTGCTGTAGATGTTGATAGTATCAAAGGCACAGGAGATGCTAGAACTTTTTGGAGTAGATTAATATACGATCAAAACTTAAGATCTAGCTCGTACATTTCATTGAGTAGCTCAACACCTCAATCCATAATGTCCTTAACTTATGTTGATTGTGTAAGCAACAAAATAGGTGTACTCAGACAGATTGAATATAATTCAAATGGAAAGGTATTAGACAATTACGACCGAAGTTATCTTACAATACCACCTAATTTGCATTCGCCCGTACCTGATAGTCTTGGGGAAGCAGAATTACTTTATGTTTGTAGCTTAAGAACTGCTAATGGAGGAAGACAACCGACAAATTCTCGCACAATTAGTAACTCAGTAGTCACGAGAAATAGTTCATTTCCCCGCAGCTCTTGTGGAGATCCCTTCCAGAGGCAAGGAACTTATTGGCCAGTATTTATCGATGGTGGTAATCTTAGTAACATTAGAACCAATTTATGTAATGATGCCTTTTCAATTGTTAGAGAACGGGGAATTAGATCAGTTCAATTAGCATCTTTCACTTCCTACGAACGAGCGTCGTCTTTCGCTAAACAAGTAGGTGGAACAGTAGGTGAAGCGACACACTATGTTAATGGACGGATTGTAAATTAGTTTGTTTTGCTAAACAAAAGCAGTTGTATCGAATCATACAACTGCTTTTGATGATGTTAATTTTGTTTACTATGAGCTAGCGGAATTAAGGGTGTACCGACTTGTAAAACTCGGATTATTTCACCTTTGGCGATCGCCGGTTGACCGATCGGAATGACTGCTAAACCGTTGGTTTGGGCTAGATTAATTAAGTTTCCTGAACTGTGGCTACCATCAGCTAAGTGAAACTCATAGCAACCCTCAATGAGATGCAGTTGTCCCCAAAGATAAGTTTCGCGCTGACCATCAGATTTAAGATCGTGCTGCGATCGTGCTTGGACAAACATTGGTCCCCAACTATGCGCTAGTCCAGAAAGCTTGCGTAATGCTGGTTGTACAAACCGCCAAAAACTGACTAAAGCAGATACTGGATTACCTGGTAATCCAAAATACAGCACTGGTTTATGTTTAGAAGCTACAGATGCAGAAAACGTAGCAAATGTCAAGGGCTTACCTGGTTTAACTGCTACAGCACGAATATGAATTGTCGCTCCTAGATCTGCCAGAATTTGCTCTACATAGTCATAATCACCAACAGAAACTCCACCAGAGGAGAGAACAACATCAGCGGTGGCGATCGCCTGTGAAATTGCTCTTCTTAAGATGTGGGGTTTATCAGGGAAAATTCCCAAATGCAAAGGTTCTGCTCCTGTCTGGGCGACAAGTGCGGCTAAAGCATATTGATTGGAATCAACAATTTGACCAAGTTGTAAAGGCTGATCGGGAGTAATTAATTCGTCGCCAGTAGACAAAATTGCGACTCTCGGTCTGCGATAAACTTTAATTTGCGTACATTGTGCCGCTGCTAGTACTGCTAATTCTGGAGGTTGTAACGCAATTCCAGGCAATAAAAGTGGCGCTCCTGCTTGATAAAACGATGCTCCCTCGCGGACAAAAGCTTTTTCTTCTGGTGGTGCTGTAAAAATAAAGACGTGATTGCCTTCGCGTTTTGTGTGTTCTTGTATCACTACAGTATCGGTTCCTGACGGCATAACTCCGCCTGTGAAAATGCGTGCTGCTTGTCCTGATTTGATTTCCCGCTTCGGTGCTTGTCCTGCGCGGATTTCTTCGACAATCTCTAAAGCTACAGGTTGCTCAGCATGACTAGTTCTGACATCTTCATAACGTACAGCATAACCATCCATTGCTGAATTATCCCAATGAGGAAAATCCAACTGACTCACAACTGGTGCTGCCAGGATGCGGTCAATTGCTGTTAAAAGTGTTACAACCTCACCATTGCGCTTTCCGTCTAGGGGTTGCACCAAATCTAAAATCATTGCCTCTGCTTGGCTTGCTGGCAGCATACAAATTAACTCTGAATTCTGTATTCCTAGCTTAGTAACAGCAATTAGCTGTTAGCAATTAGCTGTTGGTCATAATTCCTAAAAATTAATTTAGGAGTTGTCACTAGACTTGTGCAACATGTTTTATGAATCACAAACAACTCATTGCTTTCTCAAAACGTTCCCAATTACCCATGCCTTAATACAACACTTATAACAGGCTGTGTAGCAAGGCGTCAGGTATCTGCCGTTGTATTGTTGTGCTGCACCGAGTCACACGCTCTCAAGCTCTTGGGCATGAAATGGCTAAAAGCACAACTACATACAAACTTTCCGCAACAAAGTGTGATGAACGCACATACTGTATTAGTTAAGACCGCCGAGATCGAAAGAGTTTGTCTAGTAGCGAACTTATTCTCCCAGCATTCGTGCAAAAGGTCTAGTTAAATGTCACCAATATGGTAGCTATCAGCATAGGATATGAAAGTAGCCAATTACTATTTTTTGCTATGAATACTTCGCCAGACTATACCCGCTTTCCTCGGGTGCAAATGGGAAGACGCGCTGTAGCTTTTGGAATAGATTTTTTGGGAGTTTGGCTACTCAGTTCTTTGTTGGGTGGACGTCCTAGGTTTTCATGGGCGCAGGTTTTTGTATTTTTATTAGCTTGGTGTGGTATGCGAGTATTGCTCGTGTATCGAAATCAGGGACAAAGCTTTGGTCACTGGACTTTGGACATGAAATTGCTGGATGTGGAGGCGGGCACAGTTCCAGATCTACTCACTTTGGTGAAGCGCGAAAGCGTTGCTGGTTCGTGTACCATGCTAGCAGCGATCGCCTTGAGCAATTTCTTGATGAATGCAGGTAGTATATTGTTGCTAGTGCCTTTAGCACTTGACTGTGGCATTGCGTTAGCAGATAGTACCCGACATCAAGCAGGACACGACTTGATTGCTCGGACGATTATTGCTAGTTCATTGCGAGGATACTCACTTGATATTAAAGTGAGCCGTTTTCTTGCCCAAGTTCGCCAGCGTGTCGTAAAATAATAGATTGTGTTTAATTTGTTTAAACTTGAGTAAGTAGCAATATGGCTAAAAGTAAAGGTGTCCGGATCACTGTGACACTAGAATGTACTGAATGTCGCACTAATCCAGATAAGCGATCGCCTGGAGTTTCGCGTTACACCACAATGAAAAATCGGCGTAACACAACTGCAAGATTAGAACTAAAGAAGTTTTGCCCGCACTGCAACCGCCACACTGTTCACAAGGAAATTAAGTAACAATGAGTTATTTTCGTCGTCGTCTGTCACCAATTAAACCGCAAGATCCCATAGATTACAAAGATATCGAATTGCTGCGCAAGTTTGTCACCGAGCGAGGCAAAATTCTTCCTCGGCGAATTACAGGATTAACCGCCAAGCAACAACGCGATCTCACAGTGGCGATTAAACGAGCGCGGATTTTGGCTATGCTGCCGTTTATTAATCAAGAAGGGTAGATAAGAGCTAGGAGCGAGGAGCTAGTGCGGTGCATAGGTGTCCGCAACCTGTAGCAACCAGCGTCAAGAAATGCGGTTGTTTTTTGATGACTTGCCCTCAACCCTACTTTCAACACCTAAATTGAACATTAACTTAACTGCTGAGTGCGCTTGTTGTGGAAAAGGGAAAGCTAGTCGAATTTAGAGTGCAGGGCGATCGCCGACTTGGTGTTGTTGATCGTCCTGATGGCAAATCACGCTGGATCGCAATCGATGAGCGCGGTCTAACGCACAGTCTAGCTCCGCGACAAATTACCTATGAATCCGAACAAACTTGCAAACCGTCAGAAATTCCGCATTTTTTGGAGGAAGTACAAACATACCTTGACCCTTCAAGCTTAGAAGTTGCTTGGGAATTGTTGGTCGAAAGCGGCGAAACCGTTGATCCAGCACAAATGGCAATGTTGTTATTTTCAGAGCAGAACCCGTCACAATGCTATGCTGCTCACTGCTTACTCTCAGAAGATAAACTGTATTTTAAGCAAAAAGGAAACACCTACGAGCCACGGAGTGCGGCGCAAGTTGCAGAACGAAAACATCAAATCGAAGTCGAAGCAAATCGACAACGCGAACAACAGGATTTTCTAACACGAGTTTCTCAAGCGATTAATGGTGAGACAGTTGAATGGAGTCGCCAAGATCGCCAGCGAATCGAAGCTATAGAAAAGTATGCGACACTACTAGCAGAATGTGTGCGTTCGGGTTTAACTCCAGACTCGCTAGCGCGTACTTATTCTCCACCAGTTTCCGTCGTAGAAACAATGAATACTTTGGGACGTTCTGCCACACCGCAAGCGGCTTTTGAGTTGCTCGTTGATTTGGGTGTTTGGAGCGTTCATGAAAATTTGTTTTTGCGGCGCAGCCAAATTTCGGTTCAGTTCCCTACTAAGGTGTTAGAAGTGGCTCAACAGCGCATGGATTCTCCACCACCTGACCCAGATCGTCGCCTGGATCTGACTCATCTTAAAGTTTACACAATTGACGATCAAAGCACGAGCGAAATTGATGATGGTGTAAGTTGGGAACTACTCGCCGATGGACGTCAAAAGCTGTGGATTCATATTGCCGATCCTACACGGTGGTTAGTTCCAGAAGATGAGCTTGATTTAGATGCACGAAAACGAGGGACGACAGTCTATTTACCAACAGGAATGATTCCCATGTTCCCTTCTGCGTTGGCAACAGGACCAATGAGTCTATTGCAGGGAAAAGTTTGTTGTGCTTTGAGTTTCGGTGTTGTTTTAGATGAATCAGGAGCCGTACAAGAGTACAGTATCCATGCAAGTTCGATTAAACCTACTTACCGTCTAACATATGAAGATGTAGACGAAATGTTGGAATTGGGTTTAGAAGGCGAACCAGAAATTACGGCGATCGCTGCTTTAGCCCGCCGTCGTCAAATGTGGCGACAGTCGCAAGGAGCAGTTAGCATTAACTTGCCAGAAGCAATTATTAAAGTTCAAGATGACGAGATTACGATCAAAGTTTTAAATGATTCGCTGTCACGTCACTTAGTGGCAGAAATGATGATTTTAGCAGGAGAAGTTGCTGGTCATTACGGTCAAGTTCATAAAATTGCTTTACCATTTCGCGGTCAACCTCAACCAGAATTACCCTCTGACGAAGAGTTAATTCAACTACCCGCAGGATTTGCTCGCGCTTGTGCGATGCGCCGCTGTATGCCTAAAAGTGAAATGAGTACTACACCTACACGTCATGCAGGCTTAGGTTTATCAACTTATACACAAGCCACTTCACCAATTCGCCGCTATACAGACTTACTCACTCATTTTCAATTAAAAGCTCACCTCCGTGGCGAAACGCCTCCATTTTCTGGAGAACAGATCCAAGAAGTCATGTTGAGTGTGACGACAGTGACTCAAGAAGCGACATTGGTAGAACGTCAAACAAACCGCTACTGGGGCTTAGAATATTTACGCCGTCATCCTAATCAAGTTTGGCAAGCTTTGGTGTTGATGTGGCTGCGAGAGGATAGCCGCTTGGCATTGATTTTGATTGAAGACTTGGGATTGCAGTTACCAATGGTTTTCAAACGCGGTGTCGGTTTGGGCGAACAGGTGTCAGTTAAAGTCAGCTACGTCGATCCGCGTCAAGACGTATTGCAGTTTCAGGAAGTGACTTATTCCGAAGCGCAGCAAGCAGCTACTTAAGGCTATTACAATTAAATAAGTTTTGAATTCTAAGTTTTGTTAGCGTAGCGGTGCCTTAGCACGTTTTGAATTAAAGATTTTTCTCAACTCACTTAAACTCATTACTCAACGCTTACAACTCCCCTGACCCTTACTACACTAATTACCATTATTCACATATTAATTTCAATTGCCAAATTACTCCAGTACGGCTAAGACAGATTTAGGTTGTAACTTATCTTTAAACCACACAATTCTTGCAGGACAATCATTAAGTTTCACGCCAACTTTTTCTAAATTCAAGCGTTCGGAAATTGCTAATATTAAATTATCACAATTGGCTTTGCGCACTTGAGAAAACTTCTTTTGTAAGTATTCGGGTCGCCAATAACCGACAATTTCTAGTAAGAATATTCTGCCATCAGGATGTACCAACCGAAAGTCAGGAATCATCACACTACCAGGAATTGGAATTAAATCAACTTCGCGTTCTAAAACCCACTTTGTTTTCAACGACTCCCAGCGATCGACGAATGAGGCTTCAAGCATACTATCGTAGGTTTTACCTGGTGGATAGTGCGATATTAAACCGCATTCGGAATCAAGATTAAAACGACCAGTTTTCCAATTATTTGTATAAAAGTCGCGAAGTTGTAGCGCAGCGCTGAGACTCCACTTAGTAACGTGTAAGAGGGCAGGAATCAGTTTTGCGATCGCTAGTCCATAGCGAGTACTTGGGCTAAATAAACTTGTAGGACCATCAATTGTAATTGTAAATCCATGCTCTGCGTCACCCTCGATATAAGCCATTAATTGAAATAATTTTAGATAACGAAATAACAACTTATATTGACCAGGAACATTGCGATGTGCATTAATAATTAAATGACTCGCCTTATAAAAAATTCCTTGAACTTGAGATAAGTTATATCGATGTAATAATTCCTCTGGTGTAGGCGCGTCAAAAGAAGTTAAAATTCTATTTTCAGCAAGGTCGGCATACAACCCCATCCGAATTTCCTCAGCAATAACTTCTCGTTGTAACTCGTGACTTAGTTGTAAAGCTAAATTCTTGAGAGTTTGCTGACTATTAAAACTACTAGGAACTGTTTGCGCTGCAACTTTAAATACTCGTTCTCGCAAAACTTGAGGTTCCAGTGGACTAATCACTTCAAATTCACACAAACCTTTTAATAGATGCGCCAAGCCGCGCTTAATGCGATAATCAGGGCTATCTCCCTCAAAATCTTGCAAGCGCTCATTTAATTCGCCCTGAGAGTTACCAATTGATTCTTGGAAACAAGCAATTAATTCTGCTGCTAACTCCAAATTTTTAGTATCAATTGCTAATCGTTTCGGAACAATCGTTTCTCCATTCAAGCGATGTGTTAGTAAATCAGTTGGTAACATTTCAAACTTGAATTAAGTAAGTGGGTAAATAGTAGTTGGTAATTGGTAACTGGTAATTGGTGGCACAAACAACATTTATCCACAATTAGCTAACAAAGAAAGGGTGTGATATCTGATCATTCCTACCTATCCTCTTGATTATCAATATCAACTTTATACATATCTTGAGACTCAGCAGCTCTGCGTGTAATATGATTCACACCGTAAGTCGTTTGAGAAGGCAAAATCTCTAACTGCTGTATTTCCCCCTCGCCTCGCTTCGCTAACGCCCCGCGTCCCGCGCCCCTTCTTCTCACTGAAGTTCCCTCTTCCGAAGTATCCTCCGCTACCACTTCATACAACACAGCCAACTTGTCTTTATCTGTACCGCGTCGCAACACCCGCCCTAAGCGTTGAATATACTCCCGCGCCGAACCCGTACCCGAAAGAATAATCGCCACACTCGCTGCGGGAACATCAACACCTTCATTTAAAACGTGCGAAGCGACTAAAGCACGGTACTCTCCTTCCCGAAATCGCAAAAGAATCTCATGACGTTCCTTAATCGGAGTTTGATGCGTAATCGCCGGAATCAAAAACTCTTGTGAAATGCGATACACCGTTGCGTTGTCTGCAGTAAAAATTAACGTACGCTCGGGATAATGTTGTGCAAGTAAATTACTTAATACCCGTAACTTACCATCCGTACCTAATGCGATCGCCTTTGCTGTACGGTGCGCTAACATTGCTTTACGTCCTGCTGTCGAACGCGCACTTGCTTGAACAAATAATTGCCAACCTTTCAAGTTCCCTAACTTGATATTTGCTTGCTGTAAAAATGCATTGCGTAACTCGATTGATTCGTTGTAGCGATCGCGTTCGTGTTGCGACAGTTTTACTTTAATTTGAACAACTTCGTGTTTTGCTAAAGCTTTACCGGCGAGTTCTTCCGCAGTTTGGCGATAAACTTCGGTTCCAATTAAGTAATTTAAATCTGAGTGCTTCCCATCGCTGCGTTCTGGGGTTGCAGTAAGTCCTAATCGATAGGGTGCGATCGCATATTCCGCGATCGCGCGATTAAAATCGGTAGGTAAATGATGACATTCATCAAAAATCAGTAGTGCATAACGGTTTCCCAAAGCTTCTGCATGAATTGCAGCACTATCATACGTCGCAACTAACAGAGGAGATTTATCTCGCGAACCTCCACCTAGTAACCCTACTTCTGCATCTGGAAACGCTGCTAATAGTTGAGCATACCACTGATGCATTAAATCTAAAGTGGGAACTACGATGAGTGTACTACGAGGAGTAGAAGCGATCGCCAGTTGAGCTAAATACGTTTTTCCAGCAGCGGTAGGTAATACAACTACACCTTGACGCCCTGCTTGTTTCCATGCAGTTAAAGCTTGGGTTTGATGAGGATACGGTTCCATTGCCAAACTTGAGACAAGTTCCAACGCAATAAACGCTTTGGCTTCATCAATAAAATTAATGTTCTCGTTTTGTAAGGCTTCTACAAGCTGACGATAATCAATTGCTTTGATGCGGAATTTTTCTACTCTGTCATCCCAAGTAGCGTAATCTACCCAAGCCTTACCCTTGGGCGGAGGATGCAAAATTAAAGTACCGCGATCAAAAGATAGTGTAGGAATACGTACCATCAACTTATTACTGATCTATTTCCGCTTATTTTAGAAGATGGATAAAGTTGGGGAAATTCACAATGAAACTACTCGGATTAGTTTACTGTGATGTCAGTAATTAACTCAAAATATATAGAGATTCAGAACCACTACTACGGGAAAGCAATCCCTCGCCCCTCTGATACCCTACTATAAATAATTCTGCAAAGCGATCGCACTCATTACACTTTTCGGGGCAAAATCATTTCATAATGACGTAAACCGAGTCAGTGCAAATTATCCATGTTGCAGAAACAGGAAACGGTTATTGAATTCCGTGATGTCAGTTATAGCCCACAACACCGCGCGATCGTGTCGAATCTCAATTTCTCCATCCGTCGAGGTGAAGCACTGATTTTGCTAGGACGCAGTGGTAGCGGTAAAACAACGACGATGAAGTTAATTAATCGGTTACTCACGCCTACTCAAGGGGAAGTCCTATTCGATGGTATTCCAACAAATCAGTGGGATGAAATTAAACTACGCCGCAAAATTGGTTATGTGATTCAAGAAACTGGCTTGTTTCCTCATTTTACTGTGGAACGCAATGTCGGTTTAATTCCTGCTTTAGAAGGCTGGAAACCTAAACAAATCAAAACGCGGGTGTTTGAACTATTAAACTTAGTCGGTTTAGAACCCGAACAATTTGCGAAACGCTATCCGCATGAATTATCTGGCGGACAACGACAGCGGATTGGTGTTGCAAGAGCTTTAGCCGCAGATCCTCCAGTATTATTAATGGATGAACCTTTCGGTGCATTAGATCCAATTACCCGTTTAGAAATTCAAAGCGAATTTCGCCGCCTACAACAAGAATTAGGTAAAACAGTTGTTTTTGTAACTCACGATATTCAAGAAGCATTCGTCTTAGCATCCCGTATTGGTTTAATGGATACTGGGCGGTTGGTAGTCTTGGGTACGCCAGAAGATTTTTTAGGTTCGCAAGAACCTGAAGCACTCGCTTTTAAGCAATGTTTGCGGGGAATCGCATCCTCAGAAGCATCATTTCCACAATTTTCAGATGGAGATAGCAATAACGGGAAATGGATTTAAGTGAATTTTTCCTTGTCAGATACGCCCCAGAAATTTTGCAAGAAACTGGTACGCACTTATTCATTGTTGCAATTGCAGTTGGTGTTGCAACTTTAATTGGTATTCCTTTAGGAATTCTCATCACGCGCCAAGTCCGCTGGCGAAAACCGATTCTTGGCATTGCAAACATCTTGCAAACAATTCCGAGTTTGGCGCTTTTCGGGTTTTTAATTTCTGTACCCGTTATTGGTGGGATTGGAGCGCAAACGGCAATTATTGCTTTAACTTTATACTCTTTTCTGCCAATTATCCGCAATACTTACACGGGAATTACGAGTGTCGATCCGGCAATCCGAGAAGCTGGACGTGGTATGGGTATGACTGATCGCCAACTGCTCTTACAAGTAGAAATTCCCTTAGCATTAAGCTTTATTTTAGCAGGAGTGCGAGTCGCTACCGTGATTGCGATCGGTATTGCAACAATCGCCGCTGCGATCGGTGCTGGCGGTTTAGGTGTCTTTGTCTTTCGCGGTATTGCTATGGTAAACAATCAACTTATTCTCGCAGGCGCAATTCCCGCAGCAATATTAGCAATTTTAGCCGACTGGGGTATTAGTCTATTAGAGCGACGCTTGCTAAAAAAAGGTTCGCAAGCAACGACTAAGGGGTTTTAAATGAGCGCAAGCTCACTAAATCTTACCATGTTTTTCCACACTACCTACCCCTTCGAAAAGCCAACAAGTATGGCGAGTTAGCTGTATTCACTAAAATATAAGTAAATTCAACTGTTCACCCAACCGATTCTCTTGCATTAGTTCATTTCTTCCCTTGTTAAGTGCATCAAGCCACTCAGCCTGAACATACCAATTCTTACGCCAGTTGATTGTAGCTTGTGGCGGTACAAAACCAGAACAAAGTTTTTGTATTTGTTTTAGAGGCAATGCAGGAAAGGAAAAGCTCTGACGTATTAAAGTGCCATATGCAAATTCACAGTTCTCGAAATAAATGTCATAGAATTCTTTGTCTACTCCCATAATATGATGATACTGATTCCACATCCTAGGAGGAGATAAGGATATAGTTTTATCAGCTATAAAGCCTCCTCTTATAACAGAATCAGGATTAGTTTCATATAGAAGAATAAGATCGCCTAGTTCGATACCAATTGGGCGCTTTCTTAACTCAATTTTCTTAGTACCAGCAATAATACGTTCAGCATAGATCTGCTTGATGCTGAGAGCCTTAATATGCTTAACCTGCATAAACACCTCCAAGTTCAACTGCTCTTCATATAACGCTCTAAGGAAATACTATGCATGGTTTGAGGTGTTCCATTTAGGATACCATTACTTAATAAGTCACTTCGACTGATCGCTTGACGAAGTGGCATTAGGAAATCGTACTCAACAGCTTGTCGAATTTGTCCTTCCCCGCCGATTTGTTCTAGAGTAAGAACACCTCTTATACCCAAATCATTGTAGAGTTGAGCAGGTGTTCCAATATATCGATTGACGATTCTAGCAATCGCTACAACACCAGATATAGGACGGCTAGCATAAAACAATACCGATGCCCCTCTCATATCATCTTGAGTACAAGTGGGTTTACCGTAATAAACCGTTTTGCCAGCTTGAAATATTTGAATTAGAAACTGAGGACGAATTGGTATAATATAAGCCGTCCGAGGATCATAGATCGACTCTGCGGGATATATCAGATTGAGCCAGGAATGGAAAGAACAACGATGAACCGAATTTCCATCAGAGTCCAGTAAATTAATAGTTGCATCGTTGTATTGAATCTGTGTGACTTCCTTTCTACCTTCAGGATTATAAGAAGACCCAATAATTGATGGAAATAGATGTTTTGCCTTATTTATAACATCCAGTTTACTCGTATCAGGGTCATAAAATAGTAGCTTTGTCAAGAACCATTCCGGTTGATGACCTTCACGTTCCTATATCTCACGCCCTATACCTTCTACCCAAAAGCCGTAGCGTTCAAAGAATGGAATAAGCTCAACTCTAGCTGTTGTAACAAAAGTTCTTCTAATTCTCTCTGATTTCCACTGTTCAAAGCAGGTTAAAATCAGGTTTCTCCCAATACCACTACGTCGAAAATCCTGATAAACATAGAGAGTTGATAATTTAGCGATTCCACGACTTTTAGGTTTCCAAATTGCAACTCCAATAGCTTGTTTATCTCTGTAAGCCACATTGAACACAGTTTTTGAATCCCTCATTGTTCTATCTAGCCATTGAGGGAAACCAGGATAGAGGGGAGATAGTTCATTATCAAGCATCCTGACCAACTCAATCTCACGTCTAAATTCGCTACCGCTTAACTTTCTCACTCCAAATGCATCAACAACAGACTCGAACGAGTCTCCCTCAATATCTGTTCGTCCACCGACTAGTTCTGAGAAATCATCAAAAATTACAGCACGATAAAGTTTATTTACAAAATCTTGTAATTCTTGTTGATTAGGGAACCTAAACCACTCAATACCAGGTGCTTCTGAGACATGATATCCCTTTGCTGTCAACTGAGAATGAATAATTGACTCTACACGCTCGTCTGAAATTTTAATTGCGCCCAATAAATGAGGTTCTTCTGGATGCGAGGTTCTAATCTGTGCGCGTATGCGCTGCCATGCTAATTGCATAGGATCAGCATCAATACTTCCAGAGGTTCTACCAATTTTTACCCTTGGTTGCTCTCTTAGATATGAAGGAAATGAATATATGTAAAGAACAACCTGGGTTTCCATAAATTATTCAACTAATTACAAGCTACCTCAGCCTACTAGGTAGGAATAAGCAAAGGGTTTAGTGGGGTTATTATAACTAACTAAGAAGCTTTAGATGTAGTCGCCAGCATCTAAGGTCATCTTACAAGATGAGTATCACTCCTCTTCAATCTCAACTCCCAATTCACGCAACTTTTGCTGTAATGCTTCTACTTTGGCTTCCGCCGCATTAGCTCTTTGACGTTCGATTTCAGTTCGTTGACGTTCTTCTGCTTCTGCTTCCTCTGGAGTCGGAACTAATTTTCCATCTGGCGTAAAAAACCGCAATTGTTCGCCCACAATTCCCAAATACAATTGTAATTCGTCACTCCATAGCCATCCTTGCTCATTAGGGATGAGTGCTTCATAGATGCGGTAATTAAGTTTAAAACCCGCAAATTCTAAGGTATAAGGGTCAAACCAGAAGTAATTTGGCGTGCGAAACACATCCTGATACAATTGCTTTTTTAAACCTCGATCATTTTTAGCAGTAGACTCAGAAAGAATCTCTAAAATAAAGTTAGGATACTTCCCTTCTTCTTCCCAAACTGTCCAGCTTTTTCGCTCTTTGCGTTCAGTATTTAAAACAACAAAAAAATCTGGTCCTTTAATATCTTCAGATTTTATCTGACGGATACTGTAGTAAATGCTTAAGTTACCTCCAGCAAAAAAATCTTGCCGATGCCATAAGCGTTCTAAAGAAGTTAAGAGTAAGATGAGTTGTCTAAGATGGCGATAGGTTTCTAACGGCGGTTCATTACTTAGTAAGTCAGTAGGAGGATATGTTGGAGAATGTGTTTGACTGCTTTGTACCATATTACTTAAGCTGAATTTCGCGGGCAAGGCGAATCAAGTTTATTTCTAGTTTAATTCATGAAATTTTTCCTATTAGTAGGCATGAAAAAATTTATTCTTCTTTGCTTTGTTACTTTTAGTTTGATTTTGGCGATCGCAAGTTGTAACCCCAGCACAACAACGGGTGGTAGTGGGGATATTATTGTTGCTTCTAAAGATTTCACTGAGCAAGATATTCTTGGCGAAATGTTGGCTCAACATATCGAAAACACAACCGGATTAAGAGTCGATCGCCGCTTACATTTGGGTGGAACTTTCGTCTGTCACCAAGCCTTACTTGCAGGACAAATTGATACTTATATTGAATACACTGGAACTGCTTTTACTGGTATTTTGAAACAAAAGCCAATTGGCGATCCTCAAGCTGTTTATCAACAAGTGCGATCGTCGTATGCAGAACAATTTAATCTAGAAGTCACTCCACCTTTGGGCTTTGAAAATACTTTCGCTATAATTGTGCGCGGTGAAGATGCAAGAGCCTATAATTTACAAACAATTTCCCAAGCTGCTCAATACACTCCACAATGGCAAGCAGGCTTTGGTTACGAATTTATTCAACGCGAAGATGGATTTCCAGGACTCGCTCAAACCTATGGTTTAGAGTTTGCGCGATCGCCCCGAGTGATGGATTTAGGCTTAATGTATCGTGCCTTAGTTGATAAGCAAGTTGATCTAGTTGCCGGTAACTCTACTGATGGACAAATTGCCCGTTTGGATTTAGCAATTCTGGAAGATGATAAAAGCTATTTTCCCCCTTATGAAGCTGCGCCAATTATTCGCCAAGCAACTTTGCAAAAATATCCTCAGCTACTACCTGCTATTCAACAACTTGGTGGGTTAATTACTGAAGATGAAATGCGTAGTTTGAATTATCAAGTTGAAGGGGAATTACGCGATATTCAAGAAGTCGTGCGCGAGTTTTTACAAGCTAAAATTCCAACAAAAAATGTGAAGAAGTAGGTAATGATGGTTGAAGTTTACAGCTCTGTCTGATAGAATTTATACTATAATGGGCATCTGTCTAAAAATTTTATTGGAGATTAGATCTTTATTATGAAGAAAAACATATTAAAATAATACAATAAATTCATGCAGTTGTATACTACCGATTTTTTGAGAAATATTCTTAATATTCAAGTTTAAAATCATTTCCAACCACCAACGACCAGAGAGATGACATATATTTATTACATCAATGGGAAATATACTACTGCCGATGAATCTTGTTTACCAATCAACGACTTAGGAATTGTTCGAGGATACGGCGTCTTTGACTTTTTACGTACTTACAATGGAATTCCTTTCAAACTTAGCGAACACGTACAAAGGCTGCAAAAATCGGCGGAGTTAATTGGTTTAAATTTGCCGTGGTCAACGCCCGAAATTGAGGCGATCGCTCAAGAGACATTCAACCGCAATCATCTGCCTGACGCCAACATTCGTATCATTGCTACAGGTGGGATGTCAACCGACTTTATTACCCCTTCCGGTGAACCTAGCTTGATAGTCATTGTGACTCCTGTAACTGAATATCCTGAAACATATTACACACAAGGAGTCAAAGTTATTACAGTCCAAGCTGAGCGATTTATCCCAGGAGCCAAAAGCCTAAACTATATCTCTGCAATTATGGCATTACAACAAGCAAAACAAGTGAATGCAATTGAAGCACTATATATAAATCAGCAGAGACACGTTCTAGAAGGAACAACCACAAATTTATTCATATTTCGCGACAATAAACTCATTACCCCAAAAGAAAACATTCTCCAAGGTATTACTAGAGAAGTTGTTTTAGAACTTGCAAAAATTGAATTTGAGATCGTCGAACAGCCAATTCACTACAGTGACTTAAACAATTGTGACGAAGCATTCATTACAGCCACAAACAAAGAGATTATGCCAATAACGCAAATCGACGATCTCCAAATCTCAAGCGGCAAATCAGGGAAAAACACCCAAAATCTTATACATTTATTTCGCAACTATACGAGATTTGGTCATGGGTTATAAGTAATAGGTGAAAAAAGTCATTACAATTACCAATTACCACTTTTTATCCATAAGAACACAATTATATTAAAGTTCAGGTGTAGCTTGTAAAAACCTGAAATGTGGATAGCTTCTAAGTGCAAGCAAGTGACGCTTGTCACCATTTTTCTATACTTTATTACTCCTGCCAAACCTGCAACCTCTGCTTATGTTCAACCACTCCGCACCAAACAAGCAATGGTTGTTTCCGCACATCCTTTAGCTAGCGAAGCAGGAGTAGAAATATTACGCAAAGGAGGTAATGCAGTCGATGCCGCAGTTGCAACAACGTTTGCGATCTCTGTTGTTGAACCATTTTCAGCGGGTATCGGAGGGGGTGGTTTTCTTTTACTCCACCAACCAGGGAAAGAAATCAAAGCTTTAGATTTTCGCGAACGCGCACCCCTAAAAGCAACGCGGAATATGTATTTAGACGCGCAAGGCAAAGTGCGCCCCAATGTCAGTATTGATGGTTATTTATCAGTAGCAGTTCCTGGTACTGTGGCAGGAATGTACGAAGTGCATCGCCAGTATGGAAAGTTACCGTGGGCGACATTAATTGCACCAGCAATGCGCTATGCTCGTGATGGCTTTGTGGTATCACCAAGGTATACTAACGCTGCTGAAAGTCGTCAGGAAGCTATTCTAGCAAATCCAGCAGCACGACAAATTTTTACACGCGATGGCAGAATGTACCAGCCAGGCGAGAGATTAATCCAGCGAGATTTAGCAGCAACGTTACAATCAATTGCCAAGAATCCTCAAAGTTTTTATACCGGAAATATTGCGCGGGCGATCGCCTCCAACATGGCAAGAAACGGTGGTTTAGTTTCTCTTGAAGACCTTAGAACCTATAAACCGATTTGGCGTACTCCTGTTTGTGGCAACTTCCGTACATACCGCATCTGTTCAATGCCACCGCCGTCTTCTGGAGGGGTACACTTATTACAGATTTTGAATATCATCGGCAATACTGACTTGAGATCGCTAGGATGGCGTAACCCTGATGCACTGCATCTGATGGTAGAAGCCATGCGAATTGCCTATGCAGATCGTTCCGAATATCTCGGCGATCCTGACTTTGTGAAAGTTCCTGTGGCGCAACTTACTAGTCGTGACTATGCTACTCAAAGACGTCAGGAAATCCGTATGGACACTGTACGACGTTCAAGCGAAGTCAAACCCGTAGACAGACAAACGCTACTGCGCTACATCAAAGGCAAGGAATCATCCGAAACAAGTCATCTAACAGTCATTGATCCGCAGCGTAATGCTGTAAGCCTCACCTTTACAATCAACTACGGTTTTGGTTCTGGTGTTGTAACGCCAGGAACAGGAATTCTCCTCAACGACGAAATGGATGACTTTGCTGCCGCACCAGGTGTTCCTAATGCTTATGGACTTGTTGGCGGAGATGCCAATGCGATCGCACCGCGTAAAACTCCTTTATCGAGTATGACACCTACCATCGTTACTGAAAATAGTCGCTTGCGGATGGCAGTTGGCGCACCTGGCGGTAGCACGATTATCACTACAGTATTACAAACAATCCTCAATGCCCTAGAATACAGCATGGATGTCGGCTCTGCAGTAGCTGCACCTCGAATTCATCACCAATGGCTACCCGATGAGTTACGAATAGAACCTTTCGGTTTAGACTATGCCACAATTGTCGAACTGTGTCGTCGGGGACATAAAATTGAGGAACGCTCCACTTGGGGTAATGCAAATGCGATCGTTGTGACTCCTGATAATATGCTAGAAGGTGCTGCCGATCCTCGTGGAGAAGGTTCTCCGAGGGGATTTTGACTCAAGAGTTATAAGCGATCGGGGTTGAGTGTTGAGTTTAGGAGAGTTATGAGTCGTGAAGTGCTGAGTTATGAGTTATGAGAATTCTGTTAATTTAAAATTCAAAACTCAAGACTAATCACTAGCCACTAGTGACTATTCACTCACTCCTCGCCCTTAGTATAAAATTTCTGCTTCTGTGGCAACCTTACCAAACTCTGTAGCGCGGGCACTAGGCACTAAAATCCAACCCTGCTTGATCAGTTTTTGGTAAGTCGCCCAACCTTTAGAACCTCCAGGAATTTGGTAATCGGGTATCGCATACTGCGGAAAATGCGTGTAAGGTTTCCACGGTTCATTGGGTGCAGTTCGCAAATACAAGACTTTCTCGCCATCTGTACCGGATTTTGATAGCCAGCACAATTGTCGAGGCATAGGCACTCCTTGTCTCAAATAACGGCATAAAACGCAATGTGCTAATTCGCATTTAGCAAAAGCTTGTACTTAGGCTGATAACTTTGAAGAATTATGTTGCCTCAAGCTTATAAATGTTTAAGCATACTATTTTACCTTTGTCAAGAGTGTTGACTTGCAGTCAAGATACTTTTTTCTTTAAGTTTTGTATATCTATCTAGGGTAAGAGTTCATACCGATCGCTCAGTACTAATGCAGGGGATCGCCATATATTAAGGTTTTGCAATATAGAAAGATCAGGTGCAGGGGAATTAAAAAATTCTAATGCCTCCGGCAGCTTTGTTCGCGAACAATTCAAAGCTCAAAACTAATCACTAATCACTAGTCACTAGCCCCTGCAAGACATAACTCATTGTCTGACGAATTTCTGCCACTTTGTGAGCATAAGCTGCGTCGGATAAAACAGGTTGGAAGTTTGCTACAGAAATTGTTTGTGCTATGTCAATCCAAGACTTACAACCGCCATATTCTGCACGGTAGGAAATATGCACCTGAGGAAAGATGTAAACTCGTAGCAGCAATACGTATAAAGGCTGACGTGATTTCCACTTCAGGCGATCGCTAATAAATTTTTCATTCCAGATATGAAATGGCAACAATGCCTCTATTGCTTGCAGATCGCTAACAGGCAAAATATCAGTAATTTCTGCCCAACTACCGATACGCACAGTTTCAGGATGCCAACCAGAAGTGACAGGAATTACGGTGTCAGCATATTCCGGTTTTAACAATGCAGGTTGCTGATGCTCGTAGGTAGGGTAAAGCAAAACTTGGTTGTAAGCAACCCGAAAGCGCCCGCTTTGTTCGTGAATACCACCTTTGCGTAGCAGCATAATTGTTTTTGCTTGCTCTAGCGCTTCAACTGCTACAGCCCATTCTTTGAGTGCATGAGAAGTATGTAATTGCATATGGATTTCAGTAGAGGGGGCAGAGGACGCAATTTTCTCAGACCTACGGTTCAGGGATTAGGGATAGTTTCTGATTTTAAATGATGGCTAAATATTATTTTAGTTAATTTGTCTAATGAAAGCTTTGGATATCAGCGATCGCAAAATTCATACGATCTCTTGCCAGTAAAAAACAGGTGGAGATCAAATATTATCCCCACCTACTTTGTTACTAAATTACAATTAGTTTAATGACGAAAAACGAATACTACTTACCACTCAGCATTACGTTGAGGTTTAAAAGGTTCTCCGGTAAACGGTTGAACTCCCGTCATTGGATAAGCATCATCGCTTGGTCCAAAAATTCGCGTGACAGCTTCAGAAATATAGCGAGCCATGCTGTCGATTGTGCGATAAATACTCATAGGATCATTCTCCTAATGATGATTATGAGGAAGTCAGTTTTTAATGTGTGTAGTTTAATTCCCTTCTGCTTCAATTATGATACTTGCTTAATTCTTTGCACGTATTTGTAATGCTTATTCGTTTATGTTTGCAATACTTTATTGGGAGTTAGAGGTTAGGGATCAGAAGTTAAACATTCTTAGTTTATATTAGGTTCAGTTTTGTTGAGTCATGTGTATCAACTCAATTCTATATGAAATATTAGGTGTGGGTTAGGCATCTTGAGCTACTTACCAACCAATAAGTTGACTTACTTAGAGGGGAAAATATAGTAAATTTGACTACAAACGAATATAAATTAAGTGAGTATTTTATGTAACAATTGCCGAGCTTTAAGCTAAAAGTCCGGTATCTGGCAAATAATTACAGCTTAGCTTGACAACATTTTGGTGAATTACACTATAATTAAACAAACTACACAATTGCTGTGCAATGACACCCTCCCTGGATTGCGTACCAACTCAGGAACTTACGTTGAGTGCAGAAGATTATAGTCTACTGACAGACCTTTATCAGCTGACAATGGCAGCTTGCTATACAGGTGAAGGGCTAGAGCAAAAATGGGCAAGTTTTGAACTATTTACCCGCCGCTTACCTGATGATTTCGGTTACTTGATCGCAATGGGGTTAGCCCAAGCATTGGAGTATCTCGAAAATTTACACTTTAGTGCAGCGCAGATATCCGCTTTAAAAGCAACCAAAATTTTTAATAACGCACCAGAAAGCTTTTGGACGCTGCTAGAATCAGGACACTTTACCGGAGATGTTTGGGCAGTACCCGAAGGAACCGCCGTTTTTGCGAATGAACCACTTTTGCGAGTCGAAGCGCCGCTATGGCAAGCACAGCTAGTGGAAACCTATTTACTCAACACACTTAATTTTCAAACACTAGTTGCAACACGGGCAGCGCGACTGCGAGATATTGCTGGATCGTCTGCAACACTTCTGGAATTTGGGACGCGACGGGCTTTTAGTCCGCAATCTTCATTATGGGCAGCAAGGGCAGCGCTAGCTGCTGGATTAGATTCTACCTCAAATGTGTTAGCTGCACTGCGGCTTGGTAGTCAACCGAGTGGGACAATGGCACATTCTTTAGTCATGGCGATCGCTGCAATGGAAGGTACGGAAGATCAAGCTTTTACAGCGTTTCATCGTTATTTTCCAGGCGCACCCTTGTTGATTGACACTTACGATACTGTCGCAGCTGCCCAACGTTTATCCGAAAAAGTCAAAGCAGGAGAAATGAAACTTACAGGAGTGCGGTTGGATTCGGGAGACTTGGTCTCGCTGTCGAAACAAGTGCGATCGCTTTTACCCGAAGTCAGTATTTTTGCTAGCGGCGATCTTGATGAATGGGAAATTGCCAACCTGAAAGCAAATGGTGCAGAAATTGATGGTTATGGTTTGGGAACGCGCTTAGTCACAGGTACCCCTGTCAATGGAGTCTACAAAATTGTTGAAATTGCCGGCATCCCTGTTATGAAACAATCGAGTGGTAAAGCAACTTATCCAGGATGCAAACAAATTTTTCGGAGTTTTGAGGGCGATCAAGCAATCAAAGACTGTTTGGGCTTAGTGACAGAAACAGATGCACAACCATTATTGCAACTAGTCATGCAGCAAGGCAAACGAATTCAACCGCCAGAGTCAATCACACAAATTCGCGATCGCACCGCTAAATCAGTTGCCAGTTTACCTGATTGTGTCAAGCAACTTGATAATCCGACACCTTTTCCTGTAGAAATATCTCCCGCCTTGCAGCAATTGACTGAGAAAACTCGGCTAGCTGAGACAACCGTAACCGCTTATAGCAGGGTTCAGGGGTCAGGGGTCAGGGGACACTAAGGCAGACCTCCGGTTCAGAGTTAACACAGGTTCGATTGCCAATAATAAATCTAAAATTTAAAATGCTCAAAATTGCGTTATTTGGTACAAGTGCTGATCCTCCTACCGCCGGACATCAAGCAATTATTAGCTGGTTATCACAATGCTACGATTGGGTGGCAGTATGGGCAGCAGATAATCCCTTTAAGTCTCACGGTTCACCTCTAGAACATCGCGCTGCTATGCTGCGGTTGCTGATTGAGGATATTAATCCTCCTCGATCCAATATCGGCTTACATCAAGAATTAAGTAGTCATCGCACGCTAGAGACAGTCTATAAAGCAAAACAACACTGGGGTAAGAACACAGTCTTTACACTTGTTATTGGTTCTGATTTGATCGATCAGTTACAACAATGGTACGCCATTGAAGAATTGTTGCAACAAGTTCAGTTATTAGTTGTACCACGACCAGGATATGAAGTAGAAGACAGTGATTTGCAACCGCTAAGACAGTTGGGCGCGAAGGTGGCGATCGCCAATCTAACTGCCCCTAATGTTTCCTCAACAGCGTATCGTGAAAGTGGAGATGCCGAAGCGTTAACACCTCCTGTAGAAGCATATATTCATCAACAGCATTTGTACGAATGCCAACACGCAGCCAAAGAAAAATTGCCGATGTAGTTAAGCCACAGCCCTTAGCAGATTTTAAGGTTGGGGTAGACAACGCGATCTTTTCCGTTGACACTGCCCAGAATCGGCTTTTAGTCCTACTAGTGATGCGGCAGCAACAACCTTTTTTAGGTCAATGGTGTTTACCTGGAACCTTGGTACGCCAAGGCGAATCGCTAGAAGACGCAGCGTATCGTATTTTAGCAGAGAAAATTCGAGTCAAAAATTTATACTTGGAGCAACTGTACACCTTTGGCGGACCCTACCGCGATCCTCGTGAGGAAACAGACAAAGTGCGCTATCTTTCGGTCAGTTACTTTGCGTTAGTGCGCTATGAAGATGCGGAACTGATTGCCGATGGAGTGAGTGGAATCGCTTGGTATCCGGTAAAACAAGTTCCACAACTAGCATTCGATCATAATGAAATTTTAGCTTATGGACATCGCCGACTCAAAAATAAATTGGAATACAGCCCTGTCGCGTTTGATGTCTTACCCGAAGTTTTTACGCTCAACGATCTATATCAATTTTATACTACAGTATTAGGTGAATTTTCTGATTATTCAAATTTTCGTGCCCGACTTTTGAAGCTAGGTTTCTTGTGCGATACAGGTTTGAAAGTCTCACGCGGTGCAGGACGTCCCGCAAGTTTATACCGCTTTAATGCTACAGCCTTTGCTCCCTTTAAAGATAAACCTTTAGTATTTATTTAGCGATTAGCAGAACTAACGACTCCAACACAACTGTTACTTCCTTTATCTTCATTTACTAGTCACTAGCCACTAACCACTTAGTATGAAAATTGCGATCGCTCAAATTAATCCTACTGTTGGTGATTTAGCAGGTAATGCGCAAAAAATTCTCACAGCTGCCCAAGATGCAGCGGCACAAAGTGCAGACTTATTATTAACACCTGAACTTTCGCTATGTGGCTACCCACCTAGAGATTTATTACTCGATCCGAGTTTTATTACGGCGATCGCATCAACCCTACAACAACTCGCACAAGACTTACCACTTCAGTTAGCAGTCTTAGTTGGTTGTGTCGAACCTAACGCCCAAGCATACATTTCTGGTGGTAAACCTTTATTCAACAGCGTTGCTTTACTTCATCAAGGAATTCAGTATTTTCACAAACGCCTCCTTCCTACCTACGATGTTTTCGACGAAAATCGCTACTTTGAACCTGGGCAAGAAACTAAATTTTTTACACTTAATTCCTCGCCTCAGAAAATCGGTGTTACCATCTGCGAAGATTTGTGGAATGATGAAGAGTTTTGGGGAAAACGTCACTATGCAGTCAGTCCAATTACTGACTTAATTGAGGCAGGCGTTGACTTAATTGTCAATTTATCAGCTTCTCCTTACAGTGTCGCTAAACAACAACTACGCGAAGCTATGCTGAGTCATGCTGCTAGCCGTTATCGTTGCCCAATTCTGTACGCCAACCAAATCGCTGCTAATGATGACTTGATTTTTGATGGTTGTAGTGTCGGATTTAACCGTAATGGTGAAATGGTATGCCGCGCTGCTGCATTTGAGCCAGATTTACTTTTTGTTGAATTTGATGAAAAAAAGCAAGACTTACAACCTAGTATAATTGCCTCGATGCCAGAAAATAATGATGCCCAAATCTGGCAAGCTTTAGTTTTGGGCGTAAAAGATTATACCCGTAAATGTGGCTTTTCTAAAGTTGTCATTGGTTTAAGTGGGGGTGTTGATTCTGCATTAGTAGCTGCGATCGCCACAGCAGCCCTAGGTAAAGAAAATGTTTTAGGCGTATTGATGCCTTCGCCCTATAGTTCCGAACATTCAATTAAAGATGCATTGCAACTTGCCGCAAATTTAGGAATCCAAACACAAACCTTACCTATTGAAGAGTTAATGCAAGGCTATGACAGAACTTTAGCATCTTTATTTGCTGATACGGAGTTTGGACTTGCTGAAGAAAATATTCAGTCGCGGATTCGCGGTAATTTGTTAATGGCGATTTCCAATAAATTTGGACATCTACTACTATCTACAGGAAATAAATCAGAAATGGCAGTCGGCTATTGCACCCTGTATGGTGATATGAATGGTGGCTTAGCCGTTATTGCTGACGTTCCTAAAACCCGCGTTTACTCTTTGTGTCGCTGGTTAAATCAAGACTTAGAGATTATTCCAGGAAACATCCTCACTAAAGCCCCTAGCGCCGAATTAAAACCTGGTCAAGTCGATCAAGATTCCTTACCATCATATGATGTACTTGATGATATTTTAGAGCGCTTTATTTGCAATCATGAATCTGCTAGTCAAATTGTAGAGGCAGGTCACGATCCAATAATAGTAGATCGCGTCATTAAAATGGTGGTACGGGCTGAATTTAAGCGCCGTCAAGCACCACCAGGGCTAAAAGTTACCGATCGCGCCTTTGGTACAGGCTGGCGAATGCCAATTGCCAACAAATGGGTATCCACAAGTAACTGCCAAACGAATACTCTTGAGCAAACCAGCCTTACCTCACAAACCTCAGCCTAATTTCTGGTCTAAAGCCGCCAATTCTTCTGCGCATGGGATAGCGGTTATTATGGATGCGGCGACGGTGGAAACTACCAGTATACAAATGATAGAAAGGATCGGCACGGTAAGCAGTATTGACACGCTGTCGATAGAATCTACGCGATCGCGGCAATCCATGCAGGCGACCAAAATCTGATGTGTAGACTCTACCGCGATACCCAGCACTATTATCGTAAGACTGTTGTGCTATAAATGTTGAAGTATCTGCTAGCAAGGGCATAGCTGGGACAGGACAGGATATTCCATTGACTAGGGCAATAATTCCTAAGGTAGCGATGACTCTACAAATGAGTAGCATGACCCTTTCTTAGCTATCTATCTCCTAATATATCAAGACTAAAATACTACTTCGCCAAAGCGATGAACTTCACATATATCTAAATATTCAAGCGATTAGCACTAAGTCATTGATGATTGGCAAACTACTTATATCTTAATAAAGATAAACAGCTCCTGTTCTGCTAATGTTAACAACACGATATCCTTCTTCTTTTGTTGGCTGAACAAGGACTGTTAGTATATTATTTCTGACAGAAACAGCATAAGTAAGATTAACTTCATCTCCCGCTCCTGCCTTTGGTGAGGGATCGTAAACCGCTATGTTCATTGGTAAAATAGCTTTGTTGAGCTGAACTTGGTCGCCAACAATCAAATTTGCTTCGGCACGGTCATCTAAAAAGTTATACTTGAGCGGCATCTCAGTTTGATTTTCTAAAATAACTGTAACAGGCATTTTTGGATTGACCCGCGCTCGTGGTTGCCAGTATCCAGGTTGATAAGTGCGTGCAGGTGGAGTCTGGGCAATTACAGGTACAAATGAGTTAACCAATAACGCAGTTCCAGCAAGGCACAACAACTGTGCCCAAGCTTGTGATCGCATATATTTACCTACCTTGGTAGAATTAAATCTTATACTTCAGACAAATTATTATCTCAGACTGCTTCAGCACGAAATGGAAAATTTTAGACTAAATTTATTTCCTTCGTTACTCTATTCTCTTTCCATCAAAAGAATGCTGCGACTACCAGCGAATTGATTTTTGTCTTGCAAGTCGGGTTGTGTAACTACCGTCGCACACTAGTGATGCTCTTGCAACCAGCGCGTAGCGAAACCTAGGTGATAATTTAAGTATGAATAGATTTAATGAACTAACGTAAATATTGATGTCTGCTGTCTTGCTGCAAAACGTTCACAAGTTTTACAACAACATTCCTGTTGTTAATGACCTGTCTTTTACAATTCAACCTGGAGAAATGTTTGGTTTGCTAGGACCAAACGGCGCTGGTAAATCAACAACAATTCGGATGCTGACAACTTTAACGAAACCATCTCAAGGGCGGATTGAAGTCGCAGGGTTTAATGTCATGCGTCAATCACTGCAAGTCAAGCAGTGCATTGGAGTAGTTTTACAGCAAACAAGTGTTGATGGCGATTTATCTGTGTGGGAAAATATGGAGTTGCATGGCAGACTACATCACATTGATAATCCTCAGCGTCAGCGACTCATTAGCCAATGGCTGGAGTACGTAGAACTTGCAGATCGGCGAGATGCTCTTGTGAAAACATTGTCTGGTGGTATGAAGCGCCGCTTACAAATTGCTAGAGCATTGTTACATCAACCCCAAATTTTATTTTTAGATGAACCAACAGTAGGACTTGATCCGCAAACTCGGCGACGTTTGTGGGAAATCATTCTTGATTTAAATAAGCAGGGAATGACAATGTTACTGACAACGCACTATATGGAAGAAGTCGAGTACTTATGCGATCGCATCGGCATTATGGATAATGGCAAACTGATTTCCCTAGGAACGCTACAACAGTTACGTGCCAAACACGGAGAAGGATTAGCGATCAAACAAACAGATACGAAGGACGCAGGGCGCTGGGAATATCAATTTTTCCCCACCCTAGAACAAGCCAACGCCTACCTTAACCAGCAAAAAGATAAAACTGGCATTATGGTACGTCCCTCAAACCTTGAAGATATTTTTGTCGAACTCACCGGACGCCAACTCGATTAGTTATAAAGTTGAGGGAGACTTCCCATACAGCAGAGACGGAGAGTCTTGAAGTGTTGAGTGTTGAGTTATGAGAGTTATGAATGTTGAGTTATGAGTTTAAGAGAAGTTTGAAATTTCTTTTAATTAATTCAAAACTCACGCATTCACAACTCAAAACTTAAAATAAATGCCTCCGGCACCTTTGTTTGCTTTCCAAAACTCAAAACTAAAAATTCAAAACTCACGCACTAGCCAAAGCGCCACTAATCCCTAATTTCTCTTAAAGCCGTGACGGAAGAGGACGATTTAGATGATTGCTACCTGGTTGATTGAGCAGCATATCATTCATTGCTTTTTGGGCTTCTGCTAAATCTGGCTGCAACGCCAAAGCACGTTTGTATGCGTCTATTGCACCTTGAACATCGTTTTGAACTCTGAGAATGTCCCCCATTTGAAGTAATGCTTTGACATTTTGTGGGTCTATTTGAATAGCTTGTCTCAAAGTCATTAACGCTGCAGTGATATTGCCTTGAGTCGCCCAAGCAGTAGCTAGATTGACTAAAACGTTAGCGTTGTTAGGGTCAATTGTCGCTGATCTTTGCAAGGTAGCGATCGCATCGCGAAACTGATCTTGTTGCAGTTGAATTGCACCCATTAATTCATAAGCACTCGCATTATTTGGATCGCGGTTGATTGCCTGCCGTGCTGCCCACTCTGCACCTTTATAATTCCTTTGGCGCAATAGCACTACACCTAATCCAAGATAAGCATTAATATTGTTCTGGTCTAGCTCTGTTGTTCTCCTATACGCACTTGCAGCCTCTGCATACTGTCCCGTCCTTGCTAGCGTATAGCCAAGAGCGTAGTGAAAGTCTGCATGGGTTGGCGCTGCGTCAATAGCTTGCCGATATGCTGTTGTTGCTGCTGCAAAGTTTCCTAGACGGGCGTACAAAAAGCCAATTGTTGAAAAAATCCGCGCATTTTTCGGTGATAACTTCGCTGCTTGTTGGTAGCGAGCGATCGCTGCAGCTGATTTTCCTGCATCCATCAATCTACGTCCTTCTTGCAGCAATTTTTGCAATTGCTGACTTCTTTGGTAAGGACTACTTGGTACCGCGCCTTTATTTTGTGCTGCTACTACCTGAGCCTCAGCAGTTGGCGGTACAATAACACCAATTCCTCCTAGCAGCAAGATACTGATAGCTAATAAACTTTGCTTTTGCACGACTAATTTTCTGCTATACTTTTGCGATTTTTGCCAAGGTTCTACTAATGCTCTACATTAAACCAGGAAACCCTAGATTTGGAAACTTTTTTTCTTACTTTCTAGTTCGCTGCTTTTAGCTCCTCTCTGCTCAATTTAGCTTTTACGCTTCTTCAGAAGAGTTTACTTTTCTCAAGCAAATTTTGTTTTTCTAGGTTGCCCTATGCTTTTAACGACTACAGATGTTATTCAAGGCTCTACGATTGAAGCTTACTTAGGCATTGTGACTGCTGAAGTTGTTTACGGTAGTAATGCACTACGTGATTTTTTTGCTGGAATTCGAGATGTCATCGGCGGGCGAACTGGCAGTTACGAACGTTTGTTCGAGAGGGGTCAGCGAGATGCACTTCAGGAATTAGAGAAACGCGCACTTAAACTAGGTGCCAATGGAATCGTTGGCATTGAGATAGATACTGGCACAATTAACATTGATCAATCAGGGGCTTTACTGCTCATCACAGCAACGGGAACTGCTGTTAAGCTTCTTTAAATACCCTTGAAAATTAGTTTGAGCCAAGCTAGAAATCAAGATATGTTGAGATTTGACTCTTTCACTTCTTATTTGATAAGTTAATCAAACTTATAAATACTGACAATTCCTATTATTCATTAAGTTTTAGTAACTTAATAGAGTACCGATAAATTAATAAAAAAATAAATTTTTATTAGCTAATTGAACATCCGTATCTGATTGAATTCACTTTACTCCCAAAGGTAGATTTCGGAACTATTTCTACTGATAGATAGTTAAAATGAAATTCCAATTTAAACTTATAGGCTCAAGTAGAAATATAACAAAGTAGAACAGGGAAGGGGGGCAAGTTACCCATGTCATATGTAAACAGACCGGCAGATGATGTCATTTCAGAGCCTGCCGTTGCGACTAGAGCAGCTGTCGTCGATTATCACGATCGCGTTCGCTGGGGTCCTATTATTTCAGGTTTAGTTGTTGCTTTAGCAACTCAATTACTCCTCAGTGCGCTATTTGGTGCAATTGGTGCAACGACAATTTCAGGTTCCGGTGCTCCAAGAACAAACGCACCAGATGTTGCCGGTAACGTAGGTATTTGGTCAACTATTGGTTTATTGATTTCCTTATTTGTTGGTGGCTGGGTAACAGCCCGTGCTTGCGGACCAATGAATCGTAGCACAGCTCTTTTAAACGGAGCGATTCTTTGGGCAACAACATTAGCACTTGGTTCTTGGTTACTCGCAAGTGGAGTAACAGGTGCCTTTGGTTTAGCAACTCAGGCAGCTGCTAATGTAGCAGGAGGTGCTATTGGTCAGGTGCCATCTCCTAACGTTAACGTAACTCCACCGAATGTAACTGCTCAAGATACTCGTAATATCGCAAGCAATCTCTCTCAAGGATTGTGGTGGTTCTTCTTTGGTTCCCTATTAGGTTTAATCGCTTCAATGATTGGTGCAGCTGCTGGCGCACGTAGCCCAAGAACAAATGTCACTACTACCAGCACTTACTAATTAACAGTACCACTTAGAAACAAATCACAATGATATTTTTTAGCACCTAGTCCTAGGTGCTATTTTTGTCTTCTCAGGGGTTAGCAACTGCGTGAAAAACGATTAACTGATTGACCACTGAGTAAAAAGATGGAGTAGGGCAATCCCTCTCGAATGGAGAGATCTACCAGCTTGGTGCAACAACTGCAAACAAACACAACACCAACTATTCTCGACCGAGATAGCGATGGTCAACCAATAGCAGACAACACCAAACAATTGTGGTATCCAGTTTAGGGAGACAATTACACACTACGCACTAAAATATTTTGCTACAGGGTGATAGGCAATAATTGCCGTAGTTGATTGTTCAGGATAAAGTTGTTCGCTTTCATCCATGTAGAGATTGATGCGATCGCTTTCCAATAACTCCAACAATTTATATTGATCCTGAATATTCGGACACGCAGGATAACCAAAACTATAGCGCGAACCGCGATAGCGCTGCGCCAAAACATCCCGAATATTATCCGGTTCCTCAGCCACAAAGCCCAACTCGCACCGAATTCGTGCGTGAACCCACTCTGCCAAAGCTTCCGCCATCTGCACCGCCAAGCCGTGGAAATAGAGATAGTCAGTGTATTGATTCGCAGCAAACAATTCCTGCGCAAATTCCGTTGCAATATTTCCCATCGTCACCGCCTGCATCGGAAACACATCAATCACACCCGACTCTTGCGATGCAAAGAAATCAGCAATACAAAGCCTCCTCAAAGACTTTTGTCTAGGAAACTCAAACCTTGCCACTTCCTGTGTATCTTTATGGTTTGGAGCGTAAACTATCAATGAATTTCCCATAGCCTGACATGGAAAATACCCATAACTCACCTGTGGATGCAACAACTTTTCGGCAACAATCCGCTGCTTCCAATGCTCTAAAATCGGATATACCTTCTGTGTTAAGAACGCCTGATATTCCTCCTTTGATTGCTCTTTTGGTTTACGAAACTGCCACTGTCCTGCAATCAAAGCTTGTAAATCCAAGTACCAAAATAACTCATCCCAAGCAATATCTTCTGGTTGCAAGATCTTCATTCCCCAAAAAGGCGGCTTAGGACGCTCAATATCGACTGCTACAGCTTCAGAACGACGTGTATCAACAGGGAGAGGTGAGGAGTTAGGGGTGAGGGGTGAGGGATTTTCTGCAGGGGGTTCTTGATGCCCATTTTGTGATGTTTGAGGATCTTTCGCCAATCCATTTAAAAAGCCTTGGAGATTGTCCCAGTTACCTTGCGACTTAGCGGGCATTAACTTATCCATAAAATGCAAGTCAGAGAAGGCATCTTTACCATAAACTACGTGTCCTTTGTACGTTTGCTGGCAATCTTCATAAACAAATTTAGGGGTCAACGCTGCACCGCCCAAAATCACCGGAACCGTAATTCCTCGCTGGTTGAATACTTCTAAATTTTCCTTCATGAAAGCAGTGGACTTCACTAACAACCCACTCATCGCAATGCAGTCAGCTTTATGCGCTTCATAGGCATCAATAATGTTTTCCACTGGCTGCTTGATACCAAGGTTAACGACTTTGTAGCCATTATTCGACAAAATGATATCAACAAGGTTTTTACCAATGTCATGAACGTCACCCTTAACCGTCGCAATCACTACCGTACCTTTAGAGTTATTACCGCTTTCTTGTTTTTCCATCAATGGCTCAAGATAAGCCACTGCAGCTTTCATTGTCTCCGCAGATTGCAACACGAAAGGTAGCTGCATTTGTCCAGAACCGAACAGTTCTCCAACAACTTTCATGCCATCGAGTAAGAAGCTATTGATAATATCTAATGGTGCATATTTTTCCAAAGCTTTTTGCAGTTGTTCTTCTAAGCCAATACGTTCGCCGTCGATGATGTGACGCTTGAGACGTTCTTCGATCGGAATACTTTCGTCAATTGTGCGATCGCGTTTAGTTGTTGCGCCTTCAAACAAGGTTGTCAACTTTGCCAAGGGATCGTAAACACAAATATCTCCATCAAATTGCCGGTCATCATAAATCAACTTGCGACAGAGTTCCTGGTGTTCTGGTTCAATCTTAGCTAACGGCAAAATCTTGCTAGCACTAACAATTGCTGCATCCATTCCTGCCATCATTGCTTCGTGGAGAAACATCGAATTAAGTACCACACGCGCAGCGGGATTTAAGCCAAACGAAACATTGGAAACCCCCAAAACCACATGACAGCCTGGTAGTTCTTCGCGAATGCGACGAATTGCTTCAATCGTTGCTTTACCATTAGCGCGATCTTCTTCAATTCCTGTCGAAATCGGTAGCGCTAAGGTATCAAAAAAGATCTCTTCTGGTGGAATACCGTATTCTACAGCTTGATTGTAAGCACGTTGGGCAATTTCAAATTTCTTTTCGGCAGTTCGCGCCATTCCATCTTCATCAATCGTGCCCACAACGACACCAGCACCATATTGTTTTGCTAACTCCAATACCTTAAAAAATCGTGGCTCTCCATCCTCGTAGTTCGTCGAGTTGAGCAAACATTTACCACCAGCTACCTTTAACCCTGCCTCCATCTTTTCCCATTCAGTGGAGTCGAGCATTAACGGCAGTGTCACATTCGTTACTAATCGAGATACCAGTTCATGCATATCCCGTTCGCCATCACGCCCTACATAGTCTACGTTGACATCGAGAATATGTGCGCCTTCTCTTACCTGTCCTTTAGCCATCGACACGAGTCCATCCCAATCTTCCGCATTAAGCAATTCGCGGCATTTTTTGGAACCACTCGCATTTAATCGTTCGCCGATAATCAAAAATGAATTATCTTGGTCATAGGGTTGCGCACTGTAAATTGATGCTGCTGCTGGCTCATAGCTAGGATGCCGTTCTTTAGGCTTCAGTGTCGTGGCAATTTCCGCTAATTGTTGAATGTGATCGGGACGCGTACCGCAACAGCCACCAATCACCTGCACTCCCAAATCTTCAATGAAATGCATCAACGCCATGCGCAATTCCATCGGTGTGAGTCGATAGTGCGCTTGACCGCCTACGTTTTCTGGTAGCCCTGCATTAGGAATACAAGAAACGACAAACGGCGAATGCTGCGAAAGATATTTAATATGTTCTGCCATCCGGTCTGGACCCGTAGCGCAGTTTAGACCGAGAATATCAATTGGGTATGGCTCTAAAATTGTCAACGCAGCACCAATATCGGAGCCTACCAGCATCGTACCAGTTGTTTCCATTGTCACCGATACCATCAGGGGACGTCGTTCTCCCTTGCGATGAAACACTGATTCGACTGCATTTAATGCTGCTTTGATTTGCAGCACATCCTGACAAGTTTCAACAATGAATAAATCAACCCCACCGTCATATAACCCTTCAGCTTGTTCGGCAAAAGCCGCTTGCATCGTATCAAAGTCGATGTGTCCCAATGTTGGTAATTTGGTTGTGGGTCCCATTGAACCAGCAACAAAGCGGGGTTTTTCTGGAGTAGAAAATTCTGCGGCAACTTGAAGCGCGAGTTCTGCTGCTTTTTTGTTTAAATAGTAAGCTTGGTCTGCTAAGTCGTACTCTGCTAGGACAATTGATGCAGCACCAAATGTATCTGTCTCGATAACATCCGCACCTGCCATTAAAAAGTCACGATGTACCTTGGCAACAGCTTCGGGTTTTGTATGAACTAAATACTCGTTACATCCTTCGTATTGCGCTCCTCCAAAGTCCTCTGCGCTGAGATTTTGGGTTTGCAAATTTGTTCCCATTGCGCCATCAAAGACGATGACAGGGCGATCGGGACTGTGAAGGCGAGTCAGAAAAGGGCTGTTCATATATAAATATCGCTAGCAAATGGGACGAACTGTCTGATTGCTGAGAATTAAGTTAAGAATATTCAACTTCTATATATTTTGCAAAATTTCTGCGCAAGAGGGGGCGATCGCATCGAAATAATTACCTTTTATTACCTAATGTCCTACAAAAACCCATCATGCCTATCTATGATGCGATCGGTCAATTCTATACTTGCTCTCGCCTTCCAGATGTTCGGATAGTCGATTCGCTAGTACAGTTACTTGCGTTGCATCCAGGAAGTGTTATTGCTGACATTGGTGCAGGAACAGGTAGCTATAGTAGGATGCTTGCTGAACGCGGATTTAATCTTTATGCGGTCGAACCTTCAGCCGTGATGCGATGTCAATCACTGGCGACACCACATCCACAAGTGCAATGGCTGAACAATTACGCTGAAGCAATTCATTTACCTGACGATGCAGTAGATGCTGTTATTTGTCTTCTGGCAATTCACCACTTCTTTGATCTCAAAAAAGCCTTTTGCGAGATGAACCGGATTGCTAAAAGAAAGTTATTATTCTTACTTTTGACGCGATCGCAGGTGAAAAATTCTGGTTGTATGATTATTTCCCTTGTATTCGAGAGTATGACAAACAAGTCTTTTCATCTTTAAAAGACGTCGTATCTCTCCTTAAACAAATGACCCAAGGAATCGTTGATGTTTATCCTTTTATGCTGCCACCAGATTTATCAGATGTGTTCTTAGCCGCAGGCTGGAGACGACCTGAAATCTATTTAAATCCTCAAGTTAGAGCAAGTATGTCAGCTTTTGCGCTAGCTAATCCTGATGCAGTTCAAACCGGAATAAATCTTCTTCAAGCCGATTTAAATAATGGTCAATGGAATGCAAAATATGGGCAATTTAAGCAACTTAATCAGTTGGATGTGGGCTATAGATTCTTATGCGCGAAAAAATGAATTAGAAGTTAATTTCATAACAACAAAGGAGTAGGAACATTTTTCTCTCCTACTCCCTGTTACTCTACAATGCTTTAGGAACAACTTGAGTCTTAGCTGCATCCACAACCACTGTGACCGCAACCTGAACCACTTGTATGACCATTAGCACAAGCTTCGCTGCAATAAGGCTTACCGTCTTTCTGGATAGCGTCTTCTAGCGAAACAATACACAAACAATTTTCGCACGCACACTTCATTTGGGTTACAGTTGTCATTTTTTTCTCCTAGCTCTGAATATTAATATAACATATGAACAGATATTCATGTATTTTTTAAAAAATTTACAGCAAAAATCTTTGGTGAACTAGCGATCGCTCTAGCGGTAGTTAGTAAACTGCAAAGCTACCGGAAAATCTTCTTGCTTCAGACGTTGCATGACAGCTTGCAAGTCATCCTTTGTTTTACTCGAAACTCGCACTGCATCGCCCTGAATCGAAGCTTGTACCTTCTTAAATTCATCGCGAATCAGCTTCGAGATTTGCTTACCAATTTCTTGACTGATGCCTTTTTTTAACTTAATTTCTTGGCGAACACGGTTTCCACTTGCTGATTCAACTTTGCCAAAATCAAAAATCTTCATCGACAATTGACGCTTCGCAGCTTTCTCTCGCAAGACAGTGTGTACTGACTCTAGAGTAAATTCGCTATCAGTGTTCACTGTGATAACTTCATCGCCAAGTTCCACAGTAGTTTGGGTATCTTTTAAGTCATAGCGACTTTTAATGTCCCGTACAGTTTGATCTACCGCATTGACTAACTCTTGACGATCAAAATCACTAACGATATCAAAAGAGTATGTAGCAGCCATAAGCAAGGGGTCAGGGGTCAGGGTTTGTTGAAGCTGGGGGAGACTAGAAGTGTTGAGTGTTGAGTTATGAGTTAAGAAAATTCAAAATAATTGCCTCCGGCACCTTTGTTCGCTTTCCAAAACTCAAAACTAAAAATTCAAAACTTTTCACTAACTACTAATCACTATTCACTCGCTCCTAATTAGTTTGCAAAAGACTTAGGACAAATAGAGTACCAGAACAGAGGGAACCGATCGCGAACATGAACGATCGCCCAATAGGAATGTCGGCAACATAAAATACCGAGTACAGGAAACGAACAATCACGAATGCGATCGCTGCGCCGACGGCTAAGTTAGAATTCACCCCTGTGACATAAGCCATCAAAGCTGCGGCAGCAAAAATCATAAAGGCTTCAAAAGAATTTTGATGTGCCCACGTTGCCCGTTGTGCATAGGGTGGCAACTTATCAAACATAGCGCGAGGAGCGGCAATATCATAGCCAACTTTTACCCGCGCATAACCGACGACTAAGAACGGCAGATAAATTAAGATGACTGCCGCAACAATGCAATATAAAAAGACTACAGAAGCTGGTAGTTGTGAGAAATCCATATTTTACCAGTTGAAAAGAGCGAATAACTAACAGCCTTAGTCTAAATAAAATAGCGTCACTACCTTGCGCTGATCCTCTGCCTCTTGGCAAGTTTGTAGCAAAGTACGGCTATCGTGAAACGCAAAGCAAATCAACTGCTGACAGCGCGAGATAATTTCTTGGTTACAGATAGCACTAGCTTCTGCCAAAGACAAATTGTCATTGCTGGGGTTTTCTACTAAGTGCATTACTTGCTCAAGCTGTTGTCGTGACTCCAGTGGTTGGCGTTCTAGACTTTGAGGAAGAATGACCGTTAATAAATTAGCATCAGCCCGCATTGCACCTCGGATCGCAGCAGAGTTCGTTCCAGTTGCGCCAGAGGTGATCAATCGATTGCCAGATAAAACGAGGGCATAACTCATCATTTCGATCAGATGCTGATGAGTAAGGGGAACATGACGAGAACCTAATAAGGCGATTCGCTTAGCACCTGTTTGCTGAATCGTTGCTAGTTCTTGCGCTAAGGTGTCAACGTTGTTGACGAGATCTATAGACTGACTCAAAGACGGAATCAGATTAAACAACCTAGCTATTCTAGCAGACAGCGCGATCGCAGTTATTTACGATTAACGAAGTATTTCAATTGCGCGATCGCACCAAGCCACCCAGTCGGTTTCATAACTAATACCTTTAAGCAGCGTTAGATAATGAAACTTCTCGGCTAAAGACAGCGTTTGTAGATTTTGGAAGTACCGCTGTTCTAGAGTTTTGTATATCGATAACTTCTCTAAATGCGCTTGGCGATGCTGCTGTAACTCATCCAAAATTATTTTTGGGGAAGCTATATAACCTGCAAAGATTTTTACTAAAAGATCGTCTTTAATTGCTGCTGGCTCACAAGGTTGAGCGATCCACGCTTGCAGTTCTTGTTTCCCTGCTTCGGTAATGTAGTACAGCTTTTTATCAGGACGTCCTTCTTGCGGAATGATTTCACCACTCAGCCAACCTTGCTTTTCGAGTTTCGATAACTCCCGATAAATTTGTTGATGACTGGCTGCCCAAAAGAACCCTACAGAACCATCGAATTGCTTTGCTAAGTCGTAACCACTATTGGGGCAATCAACCAGAACTGCCAAAATTGCGTGTGCTAAAGCCATGAAATTATTTCCTTGACATATGCAAACAGTTGCATATAATTTATATATGCAACTAAACACATATTAAATTAATTGCACAAAAAATCTCCAGTTGGGTATGATTTGCGTTCATATACGTTATCAGCACCTGACGAGTTAAGCGAATTGTTTGTAAAACCTTGCAATACAACGGAAGATAGTCATGGTTCAAATCATGCCAGGGCGCTTTACAGCGCAAGTTGACGAACCCTTTGTCGTATTTCTGATTGGAATGCGAATTAATCAATTCTTCGCTTTTTCCAAATGGATTCCCACAGCACGGGCAATGGCACCAATGCTGAATACGCTTTACCAACATCCAGAAAAAGGATTTTTAGGCGGAGAAAACTTTTTCTATTGGCGGGGTGCTGGGCTAATTCAATACTGGCGCTCGTTTGAGGATTTAGAGCGTTTTGCCAGGAATCCTGCTGATCCTCATCTAGCGGCATGGCAACATTTTAGTCGCGCCATAGGGAACGATGGCAGTGTAGGAATTTGGCACGAAACTTACCTGATTGAACCTGGTAACTATAAAGCCATTTATGGCAATATGCCAATATTTGGCTTAGCCAGTGCAACTAAGCATGTTCCAATTACAGGACGCAGAGAAAATGCACGGCAACAGTTAAAAACCGATCAATCTACTTCCACTACTTCATGAGATTCTGAGGCAATGCCACTGCAGGCTTTAAGTCTAATTGCGACAACAAGCGCTCGATATCAAAATGCTCCTGCATCAACTCGCGGATACATTGTACTTTAATCGGTTCATGCAGACGGACTTGTCCAAAAGTGCGATCAATAATTTCTACTGTCGAGAGTGTATCGAGATCGACCGACAAAATGGGAATTTCTAGTTCCTCAGCTTTGGAAAGAATAAATGGTGGTGGTGGTAGTTGTCCCGTTAAAATTAAACATTGCGTCGAACTTTCCAAAGCAGCAAGTTGAATTTCGACGCGATCGCCACCTGTTACCACTGCCAGGTTCTGCCGTCTGCGGAAATATTTTAGTGCCGCATTGACATTCATAGCGCCAATTGCCAGACTTTCTACCATTAAATCCAGGCGATCGGGACGACACAATACTTCTGCACCTAAGTGCTGAACAAGTTCAGCGACGCTGACGCTCCGCAATAAATTATTTTTTGGTAGTGTTCCCAAGACTGGAACACCTTGTTTTTCCAAAAATGAGCGGACTTCTGTATTAACAGTCTCCATCTGTTCTGGAGCAATATCATTGATTAAGAGACCAATTAAGCGATCGCCCAAGCGCTGCTTCGCCGATAAAAGTGCCTCTACTAAAAACACTGGTTTGTATCGTGCGACAAGCAGTACTTTCGCATCAACAACTTCAGCAATCTCTAGTAAGCTTAAACCAAATAAGCTGCCTTCTTCTAAAGTACCTGGACCTTCAAGTAGCACCAAATCTCCCTTTGACTGCAGATATTGTGTTGCAGCCGATTGGTAATCATTTGTATCTTCACCGCGCAGGCGCTTTTGAATGTTTGCTTCATTTAAAGTCAGGAGCGATGGTAACAGTTTGTTTTCTGGTAGCTGAAGTATTTGGTTAATAAACTGAACATCTGCGTCAATCAGCGATTCATCAGAGTCATTCATCCAATTACCCAAAGGTTTGCCATAGGCAATATCGAGTTTTGAATCCTTTAGCTGATCGGATAACCCCAGCACTGTTGCCGACTTACCGCTGTAAGCTTCCATTGATCCAATCAGCAAGTACTTAGCATTCGGCACGTCCCCACTCCCTAAACTCAACATTTTGCCGCACGCGACTTTTATTATTTATATATTCTAGGTTGAACATGCTATTTGATAAGACTCATCAGCAGTTCTTGTAGTTTGAGGGTAGACGGCTAACAGATTGGAAGTTTAAGTTACAAAATGAAGTAAGATTTTCTGATCTAATCGTCGAAGCGGAGTAGTTTTCGGTAAAAACCCTTAGAGAAATCAACTGTATTAGTCCGTTTGAAATGTAAAATCGTCTCGATCAGAAAGTCTACGAGTTCCGAACTAGACATCATCACCTCATAACTGAGATCTGCCTTACCGTCGAACTGCATTCGATAGCGAGTTAAATCGGCAGGTAGAGTAGAAACGTTCCAAGTCGCAACAAAAGGAATATCATCACCACCTTCTATATTGCGCTGTCCTTGAAGCACTCCTTGTTTGTAAAGACTAATTGCTAAGGGGAGTGTATTGCGTTTATTGCCCTGAAAATACGGTTGATAAACTCTGACTTCTTGCAAAACAGCAGGTTGTAGTTGCTCAATTGACATATTGGGATTGTGAAAATATTTATACGTGGCAATAAGGAGTAAAAACAATAAAATTAGCTCCTACGCCTAGTATTCCCAAATATTGAGCTTCTGTAGCACGGGTGTGTGGAGTAATAAGTTATGAGTTTAAGAGGGTTGATAAAATTTTTCAATAAATGCCTCCGGCACCTTTCTTCGCTTTCCAAAACTCGCGCATTCAAAACTCAACATTAACCAAAGCACCACTAACACTTCCCCCTTGCTCCTCTCAATGTCGGGTACAATAGGGCTGCACTTGCTTTTATTGGAGCTAAGAAAAATTGCATTGAAATTCGTGCTTCAGCGGTTGTTGCAGCAATCGCGATTTTTCCTGACAACAAAATCTGTTTCTGATGCTAGCGCTACCATACTCGGTCTGAGACAATTAGGTAACGCAAGACAAAGTTACGTTGAGACGTCAGTATGCATGATATTAAGGCAATCCTAGCTTCTTTAAAGTGTGTAAATAAATTCTGGTGGTTGATCAAGTAAATTATGCCAGCGAATTCCTGGCCGGAAAACGATTCTTACAGTGAGCTTGATGCTCTTGGCTCCTTGTTATCTGAATTATCAGAGGACGAGTCACAAACGTTGCAAACAACGTCTCTCAAGTCTTGTGGCGAGAATCGCAGGCGTAAAGCGGCTGTTGTGTTAGTCGTAGTTTGGAGTGGCACAATTGCCCTTCATTTAATTTCTTTTGGATTTTGGCTAGTACTAGGTTTAACGACTTTGTGGGGAATTCATACCCTACGGTTGGTTTTTGCTCGTCCTCGTACGCGAAATGCGCCAGCTGATTATTTACCTTCGGTTTCTTTGCTAGTTGCAGCTAAAAATGAAGAAGCAGTCATTGGTAATTTAGTCAAGACTCTTTGTAGCCTCGATTATCCAGTAGACCGCTACGAGGTTTGGGTGATTGATGACAATAGTTCCGACCAAACACCAGCACTTCTAGAAAAATTACAGCAAACTTACCATAAGTTAAAAGTGTTACGACGGGGTACAGGTGCTGGTGGTGGTAAGTCAGGCGCATTGAACCAAGTTTTACCACTCACTAAGGGTGAGATTTTGGCAGTATTTGATGCGGATGCACAGGTAACGCCTGATTTGCTGCAGCGTGTATTGCCAATATTTCACAGACGCGCTGTCGGAGCCGTACAAGTACGCAAAGCGATCGCCAACTCTTGCGAGAACTTCTGGACTCGCGGACAAATGGCAGAAATGGCTGTAGATAGCTACGTTCAGCAGCAGCGCGTAGCTGTTGGTGGAATCGGTGAGTTGCGCGGAAATGGTCAATTCGTACGCCGTCAAGCGCTTGAGCGTTGTGGTGGTTGGAACGAAGAAACAATTACTGACGATCTCGATCTCACTTTACGCTTGCACTTAGACAATTGGGAAATTGAATTTGTCAGCTACCCAGATGTCGAAGAAGAAGGCGTAACAAATGCGATCGCCTTATGGCATCAACGTAATCGCTGGTCAGAAGGTGGCTATCAAAGATATTTAGATTATTGGCGGTTAATTGTCAAAAGCCGCATCGGTGCTGGTAAAAAATTCGACTTGTTGATGTTTTTGCTGATTCAGTACATTGTCCCGATCGCTCAAGTTCCTGATCTACTGATGGCGATCGCCCGCAACCGATTACCTGTGCTCACGCCGCTAACAAGCTTTACTGTCACCATATTTATGCTCTGGATGTTCCTTGGTTTAAAGCGCATTCGCACGCTTGAAGATAAGCTCACTTGGTCAGCATTGTTTGTTATCTTTCTACAAACGCTGCGCGGTACTTTGTACATGTGCCATTGGATGGTGGTGATGGCAAGTACCACTGCACGAATGTCAGTGCGACCAAAGCGGCTAAAATGGGTGAAAACCGTCCATCAAGGCAATAATTAGAAATCAAAATCGGTATCTTCAGCATCATCCCAATCTAAGGCAGCCTGCGGTGGTAGGCTGCTTGTTGTCATTGGTTGAGTAAATAGCGAACCATCATTGAGTTGCAGAATCTCACCCTTGAAAAAATCAGCTAAACGTTGAGCGGCGATCGCTACTTCATCTGTGGCATCAGCAGATTCAAAAGCTGAGAGTGGTTCGCTAATTGGTGTTTCCGGAACAGCTTCAAGTCCGATCGTCTCTGGTGCTGCACTCTGGGTAATCGCGCCTTGTGTGACTAACGTAGACGTAGTGGTGGGTGCTGATGCAGTTGCTTGGGGAGAAGAGACGGTACTTACCGCAGAATTTCTTGTAGGCTGTGGTACTGCTTGAGGAGCAGATTTTGATTGATGAGTTGCTGCAACTTCTAGCTGTACTTTTATCTTGCGATCGGATATTTTTCCTAATGCCGCTTCCAAATCTGTTACTTTAGTTTGAGCAATTTTGAGTAATTTCGGCGAACGAATCCCAATGACAGCTTGTTGCTCATAAATTGCGACGAGGCTGCCATGTTCTTTAAACAGTGCTTTACTTGGCAATGGTAGGTTTTGTAGTATCTGTTGCCAAACTTGTTCTAAATCAACAGAGTGATTTGCTACAACTTCTTCAGTCTGAATTTCAAGTTCATCTTCTTCACTGCTGGACTCTAGATTATTTTGATGAACTGGCGCTGGAGGTAATGGTTCAACGACTTCTTGTTGTACGGCTTGTACAGGCGCAGCAATGACTGTTGATGAAGAAGGTGTTTGGGGCTGTGGAGTGTCTTTGACGGGTAATGCGTTGGCGTTACTGATATTACGATTGATGCTCACCGGAGATATCTGATGCGTACTTGTTATAGGTAATAATCCAAGTAGTGTGACCTCTAACCACAGTCGCGGTTGCGTAGAAGTTTTAATTTGTACTTCACTCGTTTTGAGATTTTTTTGTCCTTCGAGAATTGTTGCTATTTCCCACTGCTGCACTAAGTGACACATTGCTTGCCATGTTGTTGGAGTACAAGCAACTAAATCGTTACGGTGAGGGGCGGTTTTGGCAATGAGTAAATCGCGATAGCAACTTGCGAGATTTTGCAAGATTGTTAGAGGTTCTCTACCGCGTTCTAACAATTGACGCGTACGGTCTAAAAGTTGTTCAGCGTTATTATGAGCGATCGCCTCTAGTAATGCGAGTAAATCTGGTTCAGCAACAGCACCGACTAAGTCCCAAACGCTCTCTACTGTGACACTGCCTGATAACAAACTCAGTTGATCTAAAAGGCTTTCGGCATCTCGCAATCCTCCTTGAGATAGTTGTGCAACTAGTGTTATGGCTTCACTGGTAATGTGGATTTGTTCTTGTGCCGCGATCGCTTGGAGATGCTGCACCATCGCTTCTAAGGGAATTCTGCGAAAATCAAACCGCTGGCAGCGGGAAATAATTGTTGGTAAAACTCGCTGGGGATCAGTTGTTGCTAATACAAAAACAACGTGTGGTGGTGGCTCTTCGAGCGTTTTCAGTAAAGCGTTAAAGGCTGCGGTACTCAGCATATGGCATTCGTCGATCGCATATACTTTGTAGCGACACTGCACTGGAGCAAACTGCGATCGCTCGATAATTTCCCGAATGTTGTCTACCCCTGTATTACTCGCAGCATCAATTTCAATTACATCCAACGCGGAACCATTTGCAATTCCTCGACACACCTCGCACACTCCACAAGGATCTGCGGTAGGCATGTTGCTTGTTAAACAATTAAGCGATTTTGCCAAAATGCGAGCGCTAGATGTTTTTCCTGTCCCTCGCGGACCTGTAAACAAGTACGCAGGAGCTATTCTGCTGGTACGAACAGCATTACTCAACGTTGTGGCGATCGCCTCTTGTCCCACCAGTTGTGCAAAATTTTGGGGTCGATACTTGTGATGTAGTGGCTCGTACATGCAAAAAGGTTTAAAGGTGATACATTTGAGCGAGTGTTGTCTTTGAAGGTCAAAAGAAGCGTGGTTTATTCGAGTGAGATCTGTTGCAAAGTAGAACAAATATACTAATAAGGTAACTTGCTAGCAAAAATTTAGGTAGAACCAAACGCAATTATGCTAGCCTTAATAGTCCTTCACCTTTTTGTTATCAAGACTTAGCAGTATTGTCTTTAGGCGAAGTTATTTTTGAGGCGTGTATAGCAGTCAATTTTCATATGCCTTCTAACTCCACAATCAAAAGCATATACACTGATGGAGCCTGCACTGGCAACCCTGGTCCTGGTGGTTGGGCTGTTGTTGCTTACCTGGCTGATGGCTCAGTTCACGAACTCGGTGGTTACGAATCACAAACCACTAACAATCGCATGGAAATGCAAGCTGCGATCGCCGCGCTAGAATTGCTCGCAACCGTACCGACTCATGAACCCATTACGCTGTTCACCGATAGTGAATACCTAATTAAAGGCATCACACAATGGGTAAAAGGTTGGAAAAAGAAAGGTTGGAAAACTGCCCAAGGAAAACCAGTACTTAACCAAGATCTCTGGCAAATTCTGGATGAAAGAAATAACCAAGGCGTGCAATGGCAGTATGTGCGAGGTCATGCAGGTAATGTGGGTAACGAGCGCTGTGACAAAATTGCGCGGGCATTTGCCATTGGTAAAAACCCAACGCTGCAACAACTCACATCAAATTCTGTACTGGTAACAGAAGTATCTGATTGCGTACCACACTCTACGATAACTTACGAAAAGACTACAACTTCTAGCCACCTTGTCTCAGATATGACCATGATGGAATCTACCACACCAAACTCCGTTGTCGCTAGTGAAGAAATGCCCCGCGAGACGAGAGTGGCACTGCTACGTAGCTTAGTAGAAACTTTACGGATTGCTGACGAAATCGCAGCAAAAGGTTACTTAATTACAAGCTCTGAATTAGCCGATTTGATGGACGTACACGCCAGCGCAGTAACTAGTCGTGGTGACGAGTGGCGCTGGCGCAACTGGATTGTGTCACGCGTCCGACGCGAAGGAAACCAAATTCTTTGGGAATTAGAACGCGCAGATCAAGTTAACTCGGACGATCGTAGTGGCGACCCCGCCACTGAGTAGGAGTGTGAAAAGCAGATAAGAAAATCCGTAACACTGCTAAAGGATCGGCGAAAGGTGAAAACCAGAATAACCAACCTCCTTGTGCTTGAGAGCGATCGTAGGAAGGCGCGATCGCAAATAATAAAGCAAAGCGGATGATTAGCACAAAGACATTGAGTCCCAGCAATGATAGTAAAAAAGGTGTAGGTGTAGACGGTAAAAACAGCAAGTAGCTCAAGACAATGGGCAAAGGTAAAGCTTGAGCTGCAAATAGCAGCCACAAATCCCACCATAAAGCCGCAGACGAGGAGGCATCTTTTAAATCAAGCGATCGCCCCCATTCTTGCCATGTTTGGATTGCTCCTTCATACATCCTTACCTTAAAAACCTTTGCACCATCCAAAAACCCTACGCGGAAGCCCTGAGATGAAATATTTCGTGCCAATGTTACATCATCACAAAAAGAGCTTTTAGCGCTACTATAGCCACCCACTTGAGCCAATACCGCACGACGGCACAAAAAGCACTGTCCATTCGCCATGACTCTTTCGGCAACTGCAGCATCGACACCAGCACTGTCAAATCTATACAGCAGGGTCATTAATAACGCAGGTTGTAACCAGCATTCGCCAGGAGACTTGAGAATGAATTGCGGTGATAAAGAGACCAAGTCATAGCCTTCATCTTGTGCAGTTTTCACCAAGCTAGCAACTAAACCAGGATGAGGTTGAGTATCCGCGTCCATCCCTAAAAACCATTCACTATCTTCCGAACTATGTAAAAACCCATTATGTAATGCCCACGGACGACCTACCCAACCGGAAGGTAAAGGGTCATCTGTCATCAAATGAAAGCGCGGGTCGTGTTTTTGTGCCGCCTTTACTAAATCTGGTGTCCCATCCTGAGAGTTGCTGTCTACAACAATAACTTCTCGAACTTCGTAACTTTGCCGACTCAACCCAGCTAAACAGGGACTAATGCGGTCAGCCTCATTTAAAGTGGGAACCACAACACTCACACTACCTACAAGTTCTGGTGTAGCCAAGGTAGGTTCTAAGGGAGGATGGCGACGAGGACCTTTGAGTAAGCGCGATAGCAAAACTGCTGTTGCTGGAATTTGAATCAGTAGCAACAATGCGATAGCGCCTTGAAATATTAACCAGCTGACCACATCAACTCCCTGCACGGTTTACTTTAAAGCAACTTTGACAGAAGGGTTGTTAACAACACCTGTCGTTGCTTCTGTGACAGGAGTATTTTCTGTACTGGGTTGTGCCATCCACCATAGAAAAATAACTGGAATGACACCCAAGATTAAACCTATAGCTACTGGAATCCAAAATCCAGAAGCTAAGCTAATAGCAGCAGCAAACGCAACGTTACTTAAATAAACAATCAATGGCACAACTAGCTGCGAGCGGTTTAAGTTTAATGGGGGATTTTTCCATAACAATGCAGCCACACTCATAAATAAGGCACTCGTGCCATACCAGCCCAAATAATTACGATAGGGTGTACCAAAGAAAGCTCCTGGTTCTGCCCAATACCAAAAAGGAAAAGTTGTTTGACTCATTGCTGGTTCCAGTGCAAAATCCCAAGCTGTAAACAGCATTGCACCTAGCAGCACAGCACCCAATTGGCGCAACCAACTAGACTTAGCAGTATTCAAAGCAACATTAGCAATTAAATAGGAAGAAAAACCCATATAGAACCAAGACAAAGGGATAGTAAAAGGCACTAGCCCTGCAATCTTGTAACCCAATCCACTAAGGTAGCTGTAATCTCCAAACGGAAACCCAGTACCTGTTCCTAATAATTCACTCGCCAAAGATATAAAAATGGCTGGCAGCATAAATGCTAATGTTAGTCGTACTCCAACCGTGCGGTAGGCAAAAATTGAGACAGCGACTAATCCTAACAGGATGTCAGTTACACCACCTCCAGCCATAGACTTTTCTACACTCCACTGAAATAAAGTGCTTCCCTCTGGCAGTAAATGTAAGATGGCGTCAGCATGCGGTACGACTAGGATCAACCCTGCAAGTCCAAAAGTCTTTGCCAAAATATGACCAATCAAGCAGTAGCGTTCAGCAATAACAAGTTGCTTCATGAGAGTTCCTTGAGACAATCTGACACTGGATAAATGTCACTCATAATAGTTTACAAATGTTTACGAATACAGCGAATAAGTTTTTTGTTCATAAGGAAGATAGTTAACTGACTTGCTAAAAGGCTAAGTATAAAGCGCAGAGTGTAGAAGATAAAGATATCTCATACTGGTTCTGCTGGTGTAAGCCTCAATCATAAAGTCTTTGTGAAGGTGTAAAACTCCTAAGACAGGTAGTGCAGTACGAGTAAAGCTATAGCCGAGTTACAATACGACTGCTTAAGTAGGAATTTGGCATAAAACTACAGCTAGATAGAAGTTTTATCCAATTTGTTGCACATAAAGACAATTATGAACAGAGCTGTTAAGCAAATTTTGTTGTTACCTCTACTACCCTCACCGACGTGTTAAATGAGTAACTTACCAGTTCAATGCTAAGTTTCAAAATTCCTTGGCTATCTTTCACCTTACTGCTATTAACGTACATTTCCTTAGGCTGGTTGTTAGAAGCATTCGACGATCCCATAGCAGCTTGGGTAGTTGCGATCGCGTGTATTGTCTTCCTCTCCACCCTCCTGGCTTCTCCGTGGTCTCAATTAAAAAATGATCTAGGACTTTTATTTAAGTCTGACACCAGAGCTTTTTTTGTCGCTGTCGTCGGAGCTTTTTTAACCGTCCTGATTATCTCCTGGTTTCATATATTTGCACATGGATTAGTTGCTGTGTCTTCTGCTACATTATTTCGCTTGGATGCACAAAGAGCCGGATGGAGTGAAATGCAAATATTTTGGATATTAACTGCTGTTTCGATTGTTGGTTTGGTGATAGGTGGAGTAGCACAAACTTGGATTTACTGGTGGCTGTAATTGAGTGAATAAGCAAATTAAAAGGCTACCGCCTTAAGCAAGTAGCCTTCCTGACCTAGAAGATCGCCTGTTACGATCCTGTTGCTGCCACAGCTTCTTGTACGGCAGCCGGATATATACTAACTTTTTTGCGGGTTCTGTCCTTTCTTTCAAAAGTCACCACCCCATCAATTAAAGCGAATAAGGTGTCGTCGCTGCCAATGCCTACATTATTGCCAGGGTGAAATTTAGTACCGCGCTGGCGCACTATTATGTTACCAGCACGAACTTTTTCGCCACCGAAGCGTTTTACACCTAGGCGTTGGGCATTTGAATCACGACCGTTGCGGGTACTACCAGTTCCTTTTTTGTGAGCCATAATTTCCTCTGATCTCTGTCTTTCTATTGTGCTTCATCAGCAGTTTCAGCAGAGGATTCTACCTCAGGTTTGTCAGATGAAGCAGCTGCGCTCGCATTTGGTTGTGCTGCGTCGGAAGTAAACACCGAACCATTCAAGCTGATGGAATTAATCATCAACCGCGTGATTTCCTGACGATGTCCCCGCTTTTTGCGTGTTTTCTTCTTGGGTTTCATTTTGTACACAAGAATTTTGCGATCGCGTAGATGACGTAACACTGTGCCTTCTACTGTCGCTCCATCCACAAACGGCTGTCCAATCGCAATGCCGTCGTCGTGTTGTACAAATAAAACTGAGTCCAAAGTAACTTTTTCATCTTGTTCAACGCTCAAGCGTTCAATATCGTAAAAGCGACCAGGCTCTACTCTTAATTGCTTGCCGCCAGTTTCAATAATTGCGTAAGTCATGGGATATTTTGTAACTTTGCCGTACAGGTAGCTGGTAAGCTTTGCTGATAAGCTACCAACTTTTGCTAATCATTCACCTGATCCGAGCAGGGTTTAGACAGCACAATCTACTATTGTAGTAGAGTTGTTAAGGATTTGTCAAAAAGTGAAGAGCGAGTAATCAGTGGCTAGTGGAAGAGTGATTAGTTTTGGAAAGCGAACAAAGGTGCCGGAGGCATTAGAATTTTCTTAACTCAAAACTCTCTTTAACTCATAACTCAACACTCTTAACGAGTAACTTTTTAACTGCTAATCGCTAATTCCCAATACACAAAAACATCGCCGTCAGTGATAATGAAGACAACGCTACAAAACTTAAACTTGCTGCTCTATGCCAAGAATTGAAACGAGAACGGAACCTATGGTGCTGAACATGGGTCCGCACCATCCTTCGATGCATGGCGTACTACGACTCATCGTCACCTTGGATGGCGAAGATGTAGTAGATTGCGAGCCAGTCATTGGCTATCTGCACCGTGGAATGGAAAAAATCGCGGAAAACCGCACCAATATCATGTACGTTCCTTATGTTAGTCGCTGGGACTACGCTGCCGGAATGTTCAATGAAGCCG
>NZ_JADEWN010000051.1 GCF_015207655.1 Gloeocapsopsis crepidinum LEGE 06123
TTCGACTCACTTGATGCTGTTACAGATGTCCTTTGCCAAGGCTTGCAGGAGTTAATGCTAGCTCCTGCAAAGCTGTCTTCCATGACCTACTTCCCTCATCTGAGAATTGTTCTTTAGAACGCGGTTTAGTATCAAGGGAGCAATGGCACTCCAGCGCGTGACAACGGTTGCAGAAGTTCAGCCCAATTTTTTACCTGATTCTGCTGCTCATGCTGTCGTTCCAGATTTAGCACCGCTACCGTCAGAAGTCGCGTTTGACAAACTAACAATGTCAGCATTTGTTGGATCGTATCTGGATCTAGCGCTGCGGGATGCTCGAATTGAAGCGATCGCGATCATTGGAGCCGTTCTCGAATTCGGCATTGAACCAACGGTGCGTCATGCCGCAGATTTAGGATATGTCCCAGTGTTAATTAGCGATGCCTGTTATTCATTCTCAGAGCAGAATCGGACAACTTCGCTTGCAGCCCTTCAATCTACCAGTTTAATTGCTGATATCAATACATTCCATACCACGTTAGAGCGAGTGCATCAAAATGAGGTGGATGCCATTTAGCGCAACAATTTCTACTTCCTTCATTTTCGGCTACGGTACTGCCAAGGCTCGACAAAACGCGCATCACTCCATACACCTGTGCGTTGACTTTTAGCTTTAGCTTCTGCTTGTTCAACAGCAGTAGCACTCGGACAATTTTTAAGATAGGGACGGTAAACGAGTGCGAGTCCTTCACGTGCCAAAACTTCTTGAATCAAAGTTCCATTACTAAGACGCACTTCACCAATTTGGCGACCATAGCGATCGCTATCCGTAATCTTTAAAGTAACGCGATCGCCTTCCTGATCGATCAGTTGCTGTACACGCTGTTGCGCTTTGATACCCCAGTTGAATTGATTACGCGCAATCTTATTTTTCGTGTATTTTTCTTGATTAGAATGCGGGATTTCTGGAGCATCAACACACGCGAAGCGGACGTGAATTTTAGCTCCTTTGGTATCAGTCACAGTAATCGTGTCGCCATCACTGACTTTTTGTACAGTGTATTGTTCGCGTGGAATCAGAAATTGACACCCACTTAACCCGAATAAAATAATAATCGCGTAGATCAGAAGAAGCGATCGCACAAGTCGTTTCACAAACTCAAAACAAAATTGTCACCCGTGCGATATTAGCAAATATGAGGGGTAAGGAGTGAGGGGCGAGGGACGAGTGATTAGTTTTGAGTTTTGAATTTTGAGTTTTTTTAACTCATAACTCCTAATTTCCCTCTGCTTCCCATCTTCCCCAGCTTTCCTTACTTGCGGCTACCGACTAACTCGCGTTCTTCTACTACTTGTTCAACTGCTGGAGTATCAATCATTTCTAGTGCTTCGTACTCAGCGCGATCAATAACAGGATCGGATTGACGCGAACGGCGTGACAGATAGATACCACCTACTGCAAGTAAGCCTGAGAGTAGAGTGAATCCTGCTAAGTTGGAATTATTTGTTGTTGTCGGATTGATACTTGGTGATGACTGATTTACAGAATTAGCCGAAAGCTTAGAGCTAAAGGGACATGCTTGAGCCGGACTAGAAGTAACGAAAGTAGTACCTACGATCGCCGCAACCGAGACAAGGGTAATTAAATGACTTGGTTTCATAATGTTCTGCGGTAGAAAGTTGTTCCAGATTGTTCTTAATTTTGCATAACATTCAAAATACTGCCAAATATAAATTTCTGATGTATCACATCTTGCAACCCTAATCAAAAATTAGCGACTAGGATCAAAGATGTAATCTCCTTACACAGCACAAGTAGCTCATGAACTTTCTCACACACGTTCTACACTTAGCTGGCTCAAGTGCTGCAGCGTTTGTCGCAGCGCAGCAAATTCGCGATCCCTTAACACGCCCCAATGTTCTTGCTGGGTTTCAACTTGCAGAATCAGGTTCAGTTCCGTTTTTAGAAGCACTGAGTAAACGAGCAGCCGCTGAGGGCGATTCTTGGTTAGCAGAAAAACTGAAGAAACACGCCGCAGATGAAACAAGACACGGTCATATTTTTGCTCATGCCTTAAAACAACTCGACAAACAAGTTATTGACTTCAAAAACCTTTCCAAACCGTCTGATGACAAGCCAAATAAGCGGCGTAGTCCTTTTTTCGCAGCTTACTTTGAAGGGTATTCTCCCGAACAGCTAAAGCCAGATAATATTGACTGGAAAGTTTTCATGGCTAGCACCTATATCTTAGAGCTAGACGCGAGTAAAGACTTTGCGCGGATGGCAAATGTGCTACCAGAAGATGACGCAACTGCGCGAAACCTCAAAAAAGGAATGCTCAGCATTGCCCAAGATGAAACAGGTCATGCCGCATATTTATACGAAGCAATGACCCGTAAAATGTCAGTTATTGAAGTACAACAACTCGTTGATGAGTGGCGAACCCGTAAAGTTAACGCTTTATTAGCAATGGTTAGTGGTTTTCTACAACGTACTGGGCAAATGCCTTCACTTGTACAAGATGCTGCACCCGCAGACGTGTCTGACGAACTGGCTGCTGCCTAACTATTAGGTGCGACTGGTGCGGTAAACTCGATGGTGCTTTCTGTGGGGTTAGACTGCTGACTTTGTGTTGGTGTTGATTGCTGAAACAAAGACGGTGGTGCAGCCTGACGGAAGGCACCACAATAATACATTGTCATGACAGCTTTAAAAGCCCAGTGATCAGGCGAAACATCGCTAAAAGGTACAGGTAAGGTTTCTGCTTGGTTTTGAATACAAGCGTTGGCGACTGGATTTGTTGTCGGTGTCGTTGGCGATTCAGTTGCGGGTGTTTGGGCTTTAACAGGAGTAATGAGACTAGCAGTAGATAAAAATACCGTTGTTGCTAAAATTCGTAAGTTCATAAATACTTGAATATGCTGCTTTCTCTAGTCTAGTTTTTATTTTTGGTAGCGTATTGTAGGAGTAGAGCACCTAGAGTGGGAGATAGCAACTTCACCACGAAAAGAGAAGTTTTAGTCCAGCGACAACTAATAAAATTGATAGCAGCCTTTGTAAATTTGCATTTTTGTGCTTGCTGCCATACTCAGCGCCAATCAAACCACCAAGAATTGCAGATGGTGCCCAAAACACAATTGCTTTAGGTAATAGTGCTACGTGCGAAAGATGTCCGAGCAACCCTGCAGTTGAGTTGACTAGGATAAATGCTGCAGACACTCCCGCAGATTGCTGCGGATTTGCCCAACCCATCAGTAGAAGTAGAGGGGATAGAAAGATACCTCCACCGATACCAGTCACTCCTGATAAGAAACCGATCGCTGCGCCTGACGAAAGTGCAGCAAATAGTGGAATCGCTTGATGTGTTACGGCAATTGTGTGATGAGTGCGAAAAAGTTTGTACGCCGCAACAAGCAAAGCACTACCTGTAATTGGATTGTAGAAAGCAGTAGGTAACGTTAGATACCCCCCAATAAAAGAGCATGGTATAGAAGCGATCGCTAACGGTAAAAATAACGACCAAGAAAAATATCCCGCGCGATAAAATTTCACAGTAGCAATAACTGCAACTAAAATATTCAGCGTCAAAGCAGTCGGTTTCATCACCTCTGGAGCGATACCCATTAATGCCATAATTGTCAGATAACCTGACGAACCTGCATGACCGACCGAAGAATACAACACTGCTGCCGCAAAAATTAAGACAGCAAGTATCAAGATTGTGGCATTCACTAAAAATTACTCAGACGCGGCTATCAGAATATTTTGAAGCACGATTGCATTCACTTTACTATTAGTCTATTGCCCTCACTAAGTCAAGCTTACCTGTTTTGATACTTATAACCGAAAATTGTGATTCAAATTGAATATCAGTTGCTAACACAAGATAAGTTCAGCTCCTTATAATAGATTTGATGATACAAGCTGTTCTCACCCTATTACCCAGCTCAACTAGCAACAATCACTTCAAAATTAGTGCACCTAGTTAATATTGAAAAATCCGCCAGTGCAGGATAACTGGCGGTGTATCTAGAAGCAGGAGAGGAATCGCGTTAACTGAGTTGATTGTAATTCTTAAGTTCTTGCATAATCTCCAGTATAATCACGGTTTTTTCATTGATACGCAATTTATATTCAGGGTTTTCTGGGTGGTCAAAAGAGTAAAATTAGGGCATTTGTATCCTTTCATGAATCTTTCTAAGTAAAGGTTTTATCAATCAGGGATGATCATTTGGATTTAGAATAAAATGAATTAAATCAGAAGAACTATTTTTTCATCTAAAGGTGGTAAAAGCATAACTTATATAGTTTATATTTAAAATTAAGTTTATTTCTGAAGTTAAGACAGGTAAAGCGATACTAAAGTAGGCGATCGCCTACTTTATGTGAAATATAAAGCTAGTGAATTAACCTAATTATTTATAACAGTTTTTCAATTAAAAAAATGGCATTATATCAGCTTATTTACTTAGTAATTAGTATATCTTTATTAAGTGCAACAGCTTGTTCTTTTCCTATTAATAAAAATACAAACAATTGTAATTCTGATATAAATACAAGAAATTTAAATCAAGTTTCTCAATCTACAGGCATCCAAAAACCAGTAACGAAGACAGCCAGTATCAATATTGAAGGAGAAAAAACAACTATTTTTTTGGAACTATACAGCAATCCTTGCTTTACAACCTACTTCCCAGCCCAAGATTTCATCCCTGAATCGGTTGCCTCTGGCGAAGGCACAGCAGTTTGGTTCTATACCAATTTTGGCGGTACAAAAAATGAAGCAGCTTACATTCAATTCTTCTTTCCAAGCTACGCTAATACAATTGACCAGTTGAGACAATGGGTTGAAGGAGAAAGCGGTTTATTTGCCTCAAATGGCTGGCGAATTATTGAGGTTGTACAAGAAGTCACGTACCCCTGGGCTAAAGAAGAAATTATTTTTTACCAACCAGAAAAGAATATCACAGGTACTGTATTTCTTGGAGAAGCCCAAGGCAATGCGTTCTATGTCGTTACACATTATCCAGTAGAATACGGAGATGGATTTATACCTAGAGCTAATGTCATTCTCCAAAATTTGGATACCGAATAATCAAATCTAAGTTAAAACTTCCGTGAAGGCATTCGCTCAATATCGATAAAATAATTCTTTATTGCGTTTCTAATTTAAGTTATGTCCGTCCTCTCTTCTGCACCTTTTTCTCTTGAAGAAATCGCAAATGAAGGCTTAAAACCTGAAGAATACGAAGAAATTGTGCGGCGGCTAGGACGCCATCCAAACAAAGCTGAATTAGGCATGTTTGGCGTTATGTGGTCAGAACATTGCTGCTATAAAAATTCACGCCCCCTCCTCAAACAGTTTCCCACAACAGGTTCACGTATTTTGGTTGGACCTGGAGAAAATGCTGGTGTGGTGGATTTAGGCAACGGACTGCAACTTGCTTTCAAAATTGAATCGCACAATCACCCTTCAGCCGTTGAACCCTTTCAAGGGGCTGCGACAGGTGTTGGAGGTATTCTCCGCGATATTTTTACGATGGGGGCGCGTCCGATCGCATTACTCAACTCACTCCGCTTTGGTTCTCTAGAAGATGCCAAAACACGACGTTTATTTACAGGCGTCGTTGCTGGGATTAGTCACTATGGCAATTGCGTTGGTGTTCCTACTGTGGGCGGCGAAGTTTATTTTGATCCGGCTTACTCAGGTAATCCCTTAGTTAATGTCATGGCATTAGGATTAATGGAAACTGAGGAGATTGTTAAATCTGGGGCTGCAGGCTTAGGAAATCCTGTTCTTTATGTTGGTTCTACCACAGGACGCGATGGCATGGGTGGTGCAAGTTTTGCGAGTGCAGAACTCAGCGATGAATCTGAAAAAGATCGTCCCGCAGTGCAAGTCGGCGATCCTTTTTTGGAGAAATCTTTAATTGAAGCTTGCTTGGAAGCTTTTAAGACAGGTGCAGTTGTAGCAGCGCAGGATATGGGTGCAGCTGGTATTACCTGTTCAACATCGGAAATGGCTGCTAAAGGAGGAGTAGGAATTGAACTTGACTTAAATGAAATTCCGGTACGCGAAACGGGGATGGTTCCCTATGAATACCTGCTTTCCGAATCGCAAGAGAGAATGCTATTTGTTGCAGAAAAAGGCAGAGAACAAGAACTAATTGATATTTTTCACCGTTGGGGACTCCACGCAGTTGTGGCTGGTAAAGTAATTAACGAGCCAATCGTGCGCATTTTATTTCAAGGTAGAATTGCCGCAGAAATTCCCGCGACAGCTTTAGCCGAAAATACACCGATTTACCACCGCGAATTACTCAGCGAACCACCCGAATATGCCCGTAAAGCTTGGGAATGGACAAGCGATCGCCTGCCGCTATGTAATGCATCTGGGATTGAAATCCAAGGCAGTTTTTATACTTGGAATGAGATTTTACTTACATTATTAGATACGCCCACGATCGCCTCAAAACGCTGGGTATATCGCCAGTACGATCATCAAGTCCAAAATAATACTGTAATGCTTCCTGGTGGCGCCGATGCGGCGGTTGTCCGCTTGCGTTCTCAAGAACAATCTGCGCCTTCAAATTCAGCAGTTGCCGCAACCGTTGATTGTAACCCGCGTTATGTTTATCTAAATCCCTATGAAGGAGCAAAAGCCGTTGTCGCTGAAGCAGCGCGAAATCTTAGCTGTGTCGGTGCAGAACCTTTAGCAGTAACAGATAATTTGAATTTTGGTAGTCCAGAAAAACCTATAGGCTATTGGCAACTAGCGGAAGCTTGTCGTGGTTTAGCAGACGCTTGCCGAGAATTTCAAACACCTGTTACGGGTGGTAATGTATCACTTTACAATGAAACACTCGACTCCTATGGCAACCCGCAACCCATTTATCCGACACCTGTAGTGGGAATGGTGGGCTTGATTCCTGATTTAACGAAGATTTGCACTCAAGGCTGGAAAAATGCAGGAGATATCATTTATCTTCTTGGCTCATCGCTAAAATCGCAAATTACTTTAGGCGGTTCCGAGTATCTTGCCACAATTCACAACACAGTTGCGGGATTACCGCCGCAAGTTGATTTTGATTTAGAACGTCAGGTACAAGCGGTTTGTCGTCAAGGCGTTTCTCAAGGTCGGATAAATTCGGCACATGATTGTGCGGAGGGTGGAATTGCGATCGCCTTGGCTGAAGCTTGTCTTAGCAGTAACTTAGGCGCAAACATTACACTAACACTAAACACTCAATTGCGCTGGGATGAACTACTTTTTGGCGAAGGTGGCGCTAGAGTTCTTGTTTCTGTCTCTCCAGAACAACAAACGCAATGGGAATCTTATTTACAACAGCATTTACCGTCGAACTGGCAAAAAGTTGGTTTGGTCGAATCCGACACGTTCTTACGGATTTCTACGTCCGATCAGCTATTAATCGAAGTTACAATCGAACTGATGCGCGATCGCTACTGCAATGCGATTCCTAGACGTCTAGATGTCTAGATCAAGTAGGACTTTAGTCAATGCGCGAGTCTCAGAAGGTTTCAAAAATAACCCTGACCGCCGACCCCTGACCTCTTCTACAATGAGCGTTCTTACGCTACTGTGGTAAGAGGAATAGTTAACGATTTATTAAGCTCGGTTAAACATTCTGAAATTTCAGCTAGAGACCAACTTTACTGAATCAACACCCCGCTCAGGAGCAAAGCAGCAGCATGATTCCCAACCATTCCCATTTATTGCCTGATGCCGAAGCAGTAGACGTTGACAGCATAGCGCGTCCTGATAAACCTGAAGAAGCCTGTGGCGTTTTTGGTATTTATGCACCAGGGGAAGATGTTGCAAAATTAACTTACTTTGGTTTGTATGCGCTACAGCATCGCGGTCAAGAATCAGCAGGTATTGCTACCTTTGCCAGGGAAAAAGTCTACTTGCACAAAGAAATGGGATTAGTCTCCCAAGTTTTTAACGAATCGATTCTGCAAGAATTACCTGGTGATATTGCTGTAGGTCATACCCGCTATTCCACGACAGGTTCCAGTCGTGTTGTTAACGCCCAACCTGCTGTCGTCGCCACTCGCTTAGGTTCACTTGCTCTAGCACATAACGGCAACTTAGTCAATACGGTACAACTGCGTGAAGAATTACAAAAAGCGCATTGTAACTTAGTTACTACTACAGACTCAGAATTAGTTGCGTTGGCGATCGCCGATGAAGTCGATAGTGGTAAAGCATGGTTAGAAGGAGCGATCGCAGCTTTTCAACGCTGTCAAGGCGCGTTTAGCCTGGTTATTGGCACTCCAGCAGGTGTGATGGGTGTTCGCGATCCGAACGGAATTCGTCCTTTAGTAATTGGTACTCTGGCTGATAATCCTCAACGCTACGTACTAGCCTCTGAAACTTGTGGTTTAGACATTATTGGTGCTGACTATCTTCGCGATGTTGAACCAGGAGAGCTAGTCTGGATTACCGAAGCAGGACTCGCCTCGTTTCATTGGGCACAACAGCCACAACGCAAGCTGTGTATCTTTGAGATGATCTACTTTGCACGACCTGATAGCGTGATGCACAGTGAGAGTTTGTATACCTACCGCCTCCGCCTCGGACGCCAACTCGCACAAGAATCTCCGGTTGAGGCGGATATTGTTATTGGTGTCCCAGATTCGGGTATTCCTGCAGCGATTGGTTTTGCGCAAGCATCGGGAATTCCCTATGCCGAGGGGTTAATTAAAAATCGTTACGTCGGACGCACATTCATTCAACCAACACAGACAATGCGCGAATCAGGTCTGCGGATGAAACTCAATCCCCTCAAAGATGTCCTCGCAGGCAAAAAAATTGTCATCGTGGACGACTCTATTGTTCGCGGGACAACAAGCCGTAAACTTGTCCGCACACTACGCGATGCAGGGGCTACTGAAGTACATATGCGCGTCTCTTCGCCGCCAGTCACTCACCCATGTTTCTACGGCATTGACACGGATAGCCAAGACCAATTGATTGCCGCAACTAAATCTGTTGCAGAAATTGCAGCACAAATTGAAGTAGACTCTCTAGCGTATCTCAGTCAAGAAGGAATGCTTAAAGTAACTCAAGAAGATACAAATACCTTCTGTACTGCTTGCTTCAATGGTGACTACCCAATCCCTGTTCCTGAACTCGTAAAGCGTTCCAAACTCATGCTCGAAAAAGTTGTCGTTTAACTTACTAAATGTGGCTGCTGATTTTAGATAGATCCGCAGCCCTTCCTATTAAATGTATCAGCAAAAAAGCTTAGCGCTTAGAAACCACAGCTACATGAACGAAGGAATCATAACACCAAGCAGGTACAAATATTCCATCTCAATATTTGTAGTAAATCTCTGTAATTTATGCTTTTAGTTTTAAACTTTGCCACAGATACCAGGATGCAACTGTACGGTAAGGCTGCCAAATCTGCCCAAGCTGATTTACAGTTTTCTTATGTGGTAAATCTGGTAGGCTGTATGCTTTATAAATTGCTGCTCGAATTCCTAAATCGTCCGCAGGCAGTACATCCCAGCGATGCAGGCGAAAAATCAATACCATTTCTACTGTCCAACGACCAATACCTTTAACTTGAGTTAACGTCTGAATAATAGATTCATCATCCATTGTTTCTAAGTCATTTAGTGTCGGTAATCCGTCAAGAATTTTTTGTGCCAGTCCTTTGAGGTAGACAATTTTAGGACGAGAAATTCCTGCTTTTCTGAGAGTTTCATCAGAAGTTTCAAGAATACTCTGTGCGGATAGTTCCGAATATAATTCAAGAAAACGTTGGTGAATAATTGACGCTGCTTTGACAGAAAGTTGCTGATAAATGATCGCTTCGCACAAGCTAAATAACAAATCGCCTGTCTGTTGTTCTTGCGCTAAAGTACAATCGCCAACTCGCTCAATGATTGTTGCTAATATCTCATCAGACTGTTTGAGTGCAGTAGTTGCAATCTCGTAATTGAAGTCAACCAGTTTTTGAGAGTGTATCATTCACTAAAGCCAACACGTTCTTAATTAGAATCTCAGTCTCAACAAATTAAATTAGTCAGTTCCAATTTTCCTAGAAATTAGGTTGCCAAAGCGCCAAACATAGACGGTGGCTGCCATTAAACTGCCAAGGTAATAACCCACCCACAGTCCGACACCGCCTAAGCCAACAGCAAAGCCTAAAACATAGCCACTGACCAGTCCAATTCCCATAAAAGACAGAATACCAAGCAGGACGGGAATGCGAGTATCTTGAAGCCCATACAGTGCCCCTAGCGCTGTCTTTTGTAGTCCATCAAAAACGTGACCAACTGCAACAACACTCAGCATAGGAATAACAAGTTTTAGCAACTGTGCATTCTCAGGATTACTAATGTCTACATACAACCCGACGACTTGCTGACGAAAGGTTAGTAGGGCGATCGCAACCACTGTTGTCGCCCCTATGACAATGCCAGAACTCACAAATCCCGCCCGTCTTATACCTTCAAGGTTTTGCCACCCCAACCACTGACCAACACGCGCCGTAGTGGCAAACGACATTCCTAGCGGAATCATAAACACAATCATTCCCGTTTGCAACGCAATTTGATGCGCCGCCAGAATATCGGTTCCCAAGATTCCCATAAGATACGTCATTACCAATACCAAACCATACTCGAAGGCGATGGAAACCCCAATCGGTACACCAACGACGATCAGTTCCCGTAATAACTTCAATCGAAGCTGATACCACTTCTGAAACAAGCGGTAGATTCTTAGCTGTGGGTGTTTAAACAAGTAAACAACCAACACCAAAAACATTCCCCACCACGATAGAGTGCTAGCTAATGCCAACCCTGCTAACTCCATACGCGGAAAGCCAAATTTACCAAAACCCAAAACGTAGTTGCCTACTATATTAAAGAGCGTTCCCCCAATCACAATAAACATGATAGGACGAGCTTGCGACAATCCAGAGACAACTCCTCTGAGCATGGCAAAGCCAACCGCAGGGAACAATCCCCAAAGCATGACATGGAGATAACTACTCGCTAATGTAACGGTTTCAGGAATTTGCCCAAGTCGCAGCATCAAAATATCCATATGGGCTATTATCCACATGGTTGAAATTGATAACCCGACTGTTAGCCACAATCCTTGTTGCGTAACCTGCTCAATCCGAGTTTTCCTTCCTGCGCTATAGGCTTCAGCAACGAGTGGACTGACTCCCATCACAACACCGCTGAGAATATTTAGAAAAACTTGAAAGGTGAACGAGGCTAATCCTCCTGCGGCTAAAACTTTCCATCCTAAATGCCCCATCATTACAGTATCGACAAACCCTGTAGCCGATTGAGCAACTTGGGCACTCACTAGAGGAACAGCGAGTTTCAGAAATGCTCTGATTTCGGCTCGAACTGGAGAAACTGAAATTGAAGTCATGATAAATTTTCAAAAAAACAACACGACAAATTCAGCAACAATGGATGTACCATCGAATGCGTGTAGAGCAGTCTGATTGATTACAGCGTTTAGAGTGAAAACAAATTTGAATTCAAGATTTTCGTCAAATGCGTTGAGTTGCTAGCAGGTTAACTCCTTCATGTCTTAGTAGCCATTGTTTGCGTTCTATTCCGCCTCCATATCCCACTAATGTTGCATTTGCACCAATCACCCGATGACAAGGCACGACGATCGCAACAGGATTAATTGCATTTGTCATTCCTACCGCGCGGGCAGCCGTTGGTTTTCCGAATTTCGCTGCGAGTTCTCCATAAGATATGGTGTTTCCTATAGAGATATCTCGGAGTGCTGACCAAACCTGTTGTTGAAAGGGTGTTCCCCCAAGATTGACAGGGATGCGATTGATCGCCTGGTAATCTCCTACAAAATAGGCTGCAAGTAAGTTTGTGAAGCCATGCGGATTTTTGGCTCGTTGCAGTTGCAATTGCCCAAAGCGTCTTGTGAGTCGCTGCATCAGTTGCGTTTGCTGATCGGCGTATTCTAAGGCACAGAGTGCTTGTTGATCGGCAACTAATAAAACCGTCCCGATCGCGGTATCTATTTCATCTAATAGCAGTTTCATCAGATATCCCTCAGAATTAGCTGATGCGATCGCACTCAGTTGTAGGTCGAGATTTAGAAGTAACTGAGTTTAATTACTCACTCTTTTGTTAAAGTAATAGGAATTCTGGTATGTCACAAGTACCAGTTTTATAACTTTATTCCGTACCAGTTTTGCCAACTCATGATGGATCTCGCACTCAAGCTGGAGACGACTTCGACAATTCCATTACACAAACAGCTTTACGAAGAAATACGCCAAGCGATTTTGTCAGGTCGGTTAGAGTCTGGACAGCGGATGCCCTCAACTCGTGCGTTGGCAAAGACATTAGGCCTCTCACGAGCAACCGTTTTATTCAGCTACGATCAATTGCTCAGCGAAGGTTATCTACAAACGATTCCTGCTTCTGGAACCTTTGTGGCTTGTCAGCTACCTGATGCACTACTGCAAGCAACCTCGCCCCCAATTTCACCCGCATCTCCATCTTGTATTGAGTTATCTACCTATGGCGCAGCCTTGGCAACAGTGAATTTGCCACCCCCACCTGGACAAAAACCGCTGATCAATTTCAGTTGCTATGGCAGACCTGCCTTTGATGAATTTCCGATCCAAATCTGGCGGCGGTTGTTGTCTCGCGCCTGTTGCTCTAGCACAGCCATACTCGATTATCCTGCCGATCCGTTGGGATACAAACCATTGCGAGAGGCGATCGCGCGCTATCTAACTCAATCGCGTGCAGTGCGTTGCGAACCCAGTCAAGTAGCGATCGTGAATGGTTCTCAGCAAGCTTTAGATCTGATCGCTCGGCTATTTTTGAATCGAGGCGATCGCGTTGTCATGGAAGATCCTGGCTACACTGAGGCGCGGTACATCTTCCAAGTACAAGGTGCAGAGTTATTAGCTGTTCCTGTGGATCGCTCAGGATTGGTCATGGAACAACTTTCAGCCCTGACAACGCCTGTTAAGTTAGTTTATGTCACTCCTTCTCATCAGTTTCCCACAGGAGCAGTGTTGTCGTTGCCTAGACGATTGGCGCTTTTAGCCTGGGCACAACAAACAGGTACCATTATTCTAGAAGACGACTACGATAGTGAGTTTCGTTATGACGAACGCCCAATTCCTGCGCTGCAAGGGCTAACAAACAGTGACTCGGTAATTTATATAGGCACTTTTTCCAAAGTCATGTTTCCCTCACTGCGAATGGGGTATCTAGTTATACCGCAGCAACTCATTTCGGTAGTCGCTCGTGCGAAATGGTTGGTTGATCGCCAATCTCCCTTATTAGAGCAACACGCTTTAGCCGATTTCATCAACGAAGGACATTTGGAAAGCCATATTCGACGCATGCGAATCCTGTATGCACAGCGTCGGAGAACGCTCGTGCAAGCTTTAACTCAACATCTAGGAAATCGAGTGACAATTATCGGCGAGAATGCTGGGATGAATGCGCTTGTAAAATTTCATACTGATCAGAACGATGAAGAGATTATCGCTCAAGCAGAACAGAAGGGTGTGGAGTTAATTAGTGCTCGTTCTTGCTACATGAATGCTGAATATGGCAATGGAAAGTTTTTGTTGGGATGTACCGATCTCAACTCAGAGGCGATTCAGGAAGGTGTGTGGCACTTAGCTCAAATCCTCAAAGCATAAATTGCTATTTTGTTAGACCTCTTAAGCCCATAGACTAACATCCGAAGCTAGAGAAACAAAGTGTGACAAGCGCACGCTGCATGATTAGTTTTAACAACTAGACAACTCCGCGATCTTAGTCTGATTAGCTACAACTTCACTCATTAAGCGGTTCTTTTAGTCATCGCCACCATCTAAATGCGTTGCTCCGAGATATTTTGTCAGGTAAGGTGAGAAAACCTCGTAAATAAGCGTTAGCGGCTGTCCGTGATGCCAAAATAAGTAATGACGACCCCAAAAAGGTCCTGACTCAGAAAAAGCTGACTCCAAAGCTTTTGAGTGACCGTAGTAAAGTCCTTGGACATCTCGATACAACTCAGTACGTAGACGAGTTAAGCTAGCCCAGATTGGTAGATTGCGGTTCTGTAAATACTCATCTACATGACTTGCTTCCCACCAAGAAGTTGCATACGCCAGTCTTTGTCCTGAAGCAGTCCGCAGCCATACTTGACGTCGCAAACGAGGTCCAGGCACAGCTTGAATTTGCGTCGGTGCGCCATCCAAGTCCATCCCAACTGCAGACATATCGATCACATCGACTTCTGTCGGTTCCCCTGTTAACAATTGCAGGTGTCTTGTTGGAGAACCATCGCCCAACAATAGTAGTTGCCAAGCAGGTGCTAACTGAGTATGTGGTAAGCCTTGCTGTACAGCTTCCTCTCCACCTTGCCACAGTGGGGTCAAGCAGTGCCAGGCAGTTGAGATTTTTACGTTATCGGCTGATTTAAAAAGTGCAGTCAATTTATTTTACAAAACTTCATACCTTCTTATCAAATCATAAACAATTCTGCTTCGCCAAGGAGCGAGGTAAAGATTTTGCTTTAACTTTAAACAAGTCTGCTCAGCTATCTGCTTGAAGCTGAAGGATAGTAAGTGGTATTATAATTTATTCAGCTAATCATAAAATGTCAATCGATAGCTTATTTCTAGGAACAGGAGTAATTAATTTCTAACATGATCAAACTGCGATTAAAGAGATTCGGTAAAAAACGGGAAGCGAGTTACCGGATTGTTGTCATTAATAGCCGCTCTCGCCGTGATGGTCGCCCCTTGGAAGAAGTGGGATTCTACAATCCAAGAACTGATGAAACAAAGTTGGATGTTCCTGGAATAGTAAAAAGACTTCAACAGGGCGCTCAACCCACCGATACCGTGCGACGCATCCTTGAAAAAGCAAATGTCTTTGAACAGCTCAGTGCCTCAGCAAACCAGTAGGATAAGCTATAGTCAGGTTAGTACCCCTGACTACACCAAATTGGTCAAGTTTCTCATTCAACCATTTTTAGAAAATCCTGACTCTTTGAGTGTAGACTGCGAAGTGTCTCAAAGTAATAGGAAAGTTTGGGTGCGTGTAGCCTTTGAAAGTGAAGATAAAGGCAAAATTTATGGTAGAGGTGGACGCAATATTCAAGCAATTAGAACCGTCATTGCAGCAGCCGGTGCAATAGCAGAGCAATCAGTCTACCTAGATATCTACGGTGGTGATGCTCAAGAGCGCGATTTGACAGCGGATACATCTGCAGAGATCGGAACTAAACCATCTCAGCAAAAGCGCAGAACAACTTCTAAACCTAATGTTAGACTGCGATCGCGCTCCAGCGTTCAATAGACAATATCAAGGATTCACTAAAGAACTTGATCAGAAAAGCGCAAAGTGAATGATTGGGGGTTGGTTCAGAAGCTCGAACTAACCCCTAAAGTTTAGTTATTAAATTTATCAAGACTTAAGATATTTTATGGCAGAGGCATCAACGATTCAACTGCCGAGTCCAGAAAGTGCGATCGCACTTTCTGGGGAGCATGAAGAAAATTTAAAAACCCTATCGCGACAAACTGGCGCAACATTTGTGCTGCGCGGACAAGAACTACACATTTCCGGAACCGAAAAGCAAATCGAACTTGCCCAAACATTAGTGCGATCGCTATCTGATCTATGGCTCAAAGGAAACAGTATTGCTTTAGCTGACATTCTCACAGCACGTCAAGCGTTAGATACTCATCGCGAGAACGATCTACAAGATTTGCAGCGTAATATTTTGGCAAGAACCCGCCAAGGAGAGGAAGTTCGTGCTAAAACCTTCAAACAGCGACAGTACATTCAAGCAATTCATAAAAATGACTTGACTTTTTGTACAGGACCCGCAGGTACAGGTAAAACCTTTCTGGCGGTTGTGATTGCTGCACAAGCACTCTTAGCAAATCAATATGAGAGACTAATTCTCACGCGCCCAGCCGTTGAAGCAGGAGAAAAACTCGGCTTTTTACCAGGAGACTTGCAGCAAAAAGTTAATCCTTTCTTGCGTCCGCTTTATGATGCCTTACATGAATTCATTGATCCAGAAAAAATGCCCAGTTTGATGGAACGAGGTGTGATTGAAGTTGCTCCTTTAGCTTATATGCGCGGGCGTACTTTAAACAAAGCTTTTGTGATTGTCGATGAAGCCCAAAACACGACACCCGCTCAGATGAAGATGGTGCTAACACGTCTTGGTTTTCGTTCGCGTATGGTAGTTACTGGAGATATGACCCAAACTGACTTACCAGGACACCAAGAGTCAGGATTAGCTGTCGCACTCAATCTCTTGCGCCATGTCGAAGGTATCGGCTTTTGCGAATTTTCTCAAAAAGACGTTGTGCGACATCCTCTAGTACAAAGAATTGTCGAAGCTTACGAACGCTACGAAAAATAAGCTACTATGCTGAGGCAAGAGAAGAGTGAGTTGCTAGTGGATAGTGAAAGAGTGGCTAGTTGCTAGTCAAAAAGAAGTTTATATTTAGTATTTCTCCTCTGCACCTGAAGCTCCTTTACTCTCTATCCCTATTCTTAAATAATTATGAGTGCGACATTAAAAGAATTTTTGGAAGCTTGTGAAACGTTATCAACGCTGCGTTTGATTGTGACGAGTAGTGCAGCTGTTTTGGAAGCACGTGGCAAGCTAGAGAAGATATTTTATGCCGAGTTGCCCAAAGGGAAATATGCAAATATGCATACTGCAGGGTTTGAATTTCATCTCAATATGGATGAAATTCAGCAAGTAAAGTTTGAAACAGGTGAGGCAAAGCGAGGTAACTTTACAACTTATGCAATTCGGTTTTTAGATAAAGAAGGAAAACCAGCACTGAGTGCATTTCTGCAATGGGGTAAACCAGGAGAGTACGAGCCAGGGCAAGTCGAGGCTTGGCAAGCTTTACGCGAGCAGTATGGCGAAGTTTGGGAACCGACTCCGGTGGAGAGTTTGTAGTGGGAATTGAACCACACAAGAGCCAGTCTCGTGCGGAGGTGTCCTCCGTTGAGAGAACTGGCGTGTGCAGAGGACATAGAGAAGAGAGAATGTACAGAGAATACCAGTAGTGAAAATCTTTTGGGGTTTGTGTCTCGTTGTTGCCTTGTTTTTGGGCGGTAACGAGGCTGTGGCTGGGCAATTAGCTGAGCGATTGGCAAGTTTTCCTGATTGGGATAAGCCTGTGGTACAGGTAGCTAAAGGAGACTTGGTTTATCCAGACTGGATGGCTGGGACTTGGAATGTAAAAAGTACTCTGATTGATGCGGTTGCACCTTTAGCACCCGATATTGTGACTCCTGGTTTTGAGAGTAATCGTCAAAATTTACAGCAGCCAGTTAGTTTTCAAGTTCGGTTTGGGAAAGATAAGTTATTTAAATCTTCTGCAATAGTTGCAGATCGGGCTTTTAATGGGTTGAGTTTGGCAAAAGCATATCTGGGTAACACAGTCATTGCTGTAAAAGTCGATCCAAAGTCTCCTAATCGTCAGATTACGTTACTGAAAGGCGATCGCCAGTTAGTTTCCATTGTCTCTGGTCGTGCTACTGAAAAACCAAAAGACGATCAATTTATCACAACCGAAGTGTTTCAGCAATTCTTTCGTGCTGCCCAGTCGCGTCCTTATTTTAATGAAGTTGAATCAACAACTGCTTACCAATACTTGCCACAATTTCCTTCTACGATTGAAGCTGATCAAGTTACTGCTGTCTTTTTGTCTCCTCAAGACCCAGACTACCCAGACTACTTTGCTACGGCTTCTCGACCTGTGGCACTTTATCGCTATCGGTTAGAATTTAGTCCTGTTAATGTGCCAAAAACACAAAAGAAAGCCAACGGTTGAAACCGCGGCTACATAGACAAAACCTGTCTTCACAGGTTTTTACACCATGAGTTTGTTCTATCTATACAAGAAAGTCACGTAATTTTTTGTATTATTTGTAGTATTATGTATTATAGAAGCTGCGATCGCAGCCGTTTAGTTGGTACAGCAATATGGCAAATTTGCGCGATATCCTCAATTACTATAAAGATTATCGAGCGATCGCAATTTTTAGTATTGCGGCAGCTAGCGTATTTGAAATTATCGATCTGATTGTGCCGTATGCGATCGGACAAATTTTAAATGTACTCTCAAATCAACCTGTAGATGGGATAGTTCAAAATGCGATCGCAACTATTTCCCAGATAACGCGATTGCCTGTCAATCAATTCTTTTCATTAGCAGTACTGTTAGGCTTAGTCTTCTTAGTGACTGTAGTACGTGCCCCACTACAAGTTTGGTTAAGCTGGTGGTTTCATTGGGATATTGCCTTACGTACCCGTCGCGATCATGCCCAAAAAACACTAGAAAAAATCCTCACCCTACCACTAGAATTTTATGACGAAAATAATCCTGGAAGAATTGCGGGACGAGTAGCAAGAGGACTCGAAAATCACACTTGGACTTATCCAGAAATTGCCGGACAATTGATTCCCAAGTTATTGAGAGTCTTAGGCATTTTCTTAATTATTTGGTTTATTGAGTGGCGGATTGCGTTGTTGTTTCTTGTGTCCTTCATCTTCATTCTCAGTTTTAGTCTTAAAGACTTAAAGCAGTTGATGGATCAAGAACGACGGCTAGATCGGTATATGGAAAATACCCAAAGCCGCACCTCGGAAATTGTTACCAATATCAAAACTGTCAAAGCTTTTGCAACTGAAGCCGCAGAGTTAAAGCGCCAACGACAACGTTTAGATCGCGAACTGCAAGTCGTTATTTATCGCATTCACTTGGGTTACATCAAGTTATCGACTTGGCAAAGAACTATCGTTCAGTTTTGTGTTTTTGCCGTGTTAGGTTTAGCACTTGCAGCTACTCTAGGAGGACAAATTTCCATTGGACATTTTGTTACAACACTAACAATTTCTAGTATGGCGTATGCTGAACTCGAACCAATCAGTAACTTAGCAGAGATTTTTGCACGCCGTTATGCTTCCATGCTGCGTTTTCATGAGTTTATGCAGCAACCAACGGGGAAAGATGCAGCAAGTTTGGTGAGTGCATCCTCAAATATAAGAATGTATGACTTTACAGGCAAAGTCGAGTTTTCTCACCTAACTTTTGGTTATGACCCCGATCGCCCAGTTCTTAAGGATATTAACTTACTAATCGAACCTTATCAAACTGTGGCACTAGTTGGACGCTCAGGTTCGGGTAAATCGACTTTAGTGAAGCTACTGTTTCGTTATTTTGAACCTAATCAAGGTCAAATTCTAATTGATGGTCACGATATTCACGATCTAGATGTTGCTGGATATCGCCGCCGTTTGGCAATTGTGCATCAAGAAGTTGATGTTTTTAATGGAACTTTGCTTGATAACCTGACCTACGGTAATCCTCATGTCAGTTTCGCACAAGTTGAAGAGGCTTGTCGGATTGCGAGATTAGATGAAGTTATTCAACAAATGCCGCAAGGATACAATACGGTAGTTGGTGAAAGAGGTTTGCGGTTATCGGGTGGACAAAGACAAAGGTTAGGAATTGCGCGATCGCTGTTAGTCGATCCTGATGTTTTGATATTTGATGAAGCAACCTCAAGTTTAGATTACGAATCGGAACGTTCGATTCAACTTGCCATGCGCTCAATTTTGGGTACGCGGACTACAATCATTATTGCTCACCGTCTTAGTACTGTACGTGAAGCAGACAAAATTGTTGTTCTTGACCAAGGTAAAATTGTTGAAGTCGGCAGTCACGACGAATTACTGCGTCAACGAGGTATTTACCGTCGTTTGCACTCATTGCAGGAAACTGGAGAACTTTTAACCTAAGTAGATGAGCATAAGTCAGGTAATAGGTAATAGGTGACGGATATTCTTTCCAATTACCAAGCTTTAAAGGCAAATAATTGTAAAAAAATACTTTCTTTTTTGAAAAAGTTACGGTAATATAATAAATCGTGGGTTAAAAGGGTCGATGCCCGAGTGGTTAATGGGGGCGGACTGTAAATCCGCTGGTTTACACCTACGCTGGTTCAAATCCAGCTCGGCCCACCTCAAATTTTGCCCATGTAGCTCAGTGGTAGAGCACTTCATTGGTAATGAAGAGGTCACGAGTTCAATCCTCGTCATGGGCTTTTAGGTTATCTAAAAGCTCTCATAAGTTTAACTCGTCAAGTGTCCTCTTGGTAGTTGTTCAATAATGATGCCCTCGACTGAAGTCGGGGCTACTCAAGCAAAGTGTACCTTCGTACACTAAAGTAAGGTTTAAAGGTAAGTCCGCCTCCGTGGACTTTGTTTAGTGCATTTTTTGCGAAGAAAGGTGCCGGAGGTATTAGAATTTTCTTAACTTTCTTAAACTCAAAACTCAAAACTCTCCTCACCAAGGCAAACGACTACCATCCCAAGAGAAAAACTGCCCGCTATCATCTGGTTGCAGTGCCTCGATGACTTTCAATAGTTGGGTTACACTTCGTTCGACAGAAAATAACTTGTCTGGGCGTACACTACGCTGGAAGGGCTGAGACAAACGTGTATCGGTTGTGCCAGGATGAAGTACAACAACAAGAGTGCGAGGGCTTTTGCGACTGTATTCGATCGCTGTCGTGCGTACGAACATATTCAAGGCTGCTTTTGAGGCGCGGTAGCCATACCAGCCCCCTAAGTGATTATCTCCGATGCTACCAACCTTAGCAGAAATACAAGCAAACACATTGCGATCGCCGTGCTTGAGTAATGGTAGTACATGTTTAGCAATTAACACTGCACCAATGCTATTGACTTGAAAGTAACGTAGCAAATGTTCCGCATGAATTTGCTGTAAACTTTTTTCTGGTTGAATACTGCCTTCATGGAGAAAACCGACGCAGTAGAGTACAAGGTGTAATTTGTCAACTTGGTGCTGAATTTGAGCTATACCTTGGGCAATTTGCGATTCATTGGTGATGTCGATTGAGATTAAACCGAGGCGTTGCGGATATTGTTCTTGGAGTGTCGTTAATTCTGCACTCGCTAAATTACGATAGGTAGCATAAACTCGCCCTATGCGATCGCCTTGCAATAGATTTTGCACAAACCCTAGTCCAATTCCTCGATTTGCACCAACAACCAGCACGTTAACTGATTCGCTTTCAAACACAGACATTCTTCAATTTATTCTCCACTGCTTTCTGATCGTACACAGAGCTGAGAACTGAGCTAATGGAATAGCTGAAGCCTAATTCTGTAACGTTCGTGCGATCGCCAAGTAACATAAATCTCATAGTATTCAGCTATATGACTCCTGACAACCTGCTTGCTGCACGATCGCTTCAATTGAGGTAACTTGAAAATATCCTTGAAAAGCTGCCAATTTTACACAGTCAATTAAACGGCATACTCCATAAGCGTTGAAAGAATATGAGCCTTGCGATCGCTGGTTATACACCGCTAGACATTATTTGCCAAAGTACAGATACGATTACTTATCGCGCTTATCGAGAGTTAGACCAAACCTCAGTTATTATTAAAACGCTTAATGCTGAGCAGCCATCCATTGCAGAACTGACTTACTTAAAACACGAGTACAAAATTCTCCAAGAATTGGACATAAACGGACTGCTTAAACCACTGTCTTTGGAAAACTATCAAAATGGTTTAGCCCTCATATGTACAGATTTTGCTGGGGAATCTTTAGAGAAATTAGTTACAAAGCGTTTTGAGTTAAAAGATTTTTTAGCGATCGCTATCCAAATAGTCACAACTGTTGCTGAATTACATCAAAATAGTATTGTTCACAAAAATCTTCAACCAGGCAATATCTTGGTTAACTGTAACCAAATTCTCATTATTGATCTTAGTCATTCTTCACGCTTATCAAGAGAAAATCAAAGCACTCGACACCCCCATTTGCTTGAAGGCAATCTTATCTATATATCTCCTGAACAAACAGGAAGAATGAATCGCTCAATTGATTACCGGACTGACTTTTATTCTTTGGGCGTCATCTTTTATGAAATGCTGATAGGACAGCGACCTTTTCAAACAAATAATCCCTTAGAACTAGTTCATAGTCATATTGCAAAAACAGCATTACCACCTAGAGAAATCAATCCCGAAATTCCTCAAGTTATTTCAGAAATAGTCATGAAGTTGTTGGCAAAAACTGCAGAAGATCGCTACCAAAGTGCCTTGGGTTTAAAGGCTGATCTAGAAACTTGCCTGAGAATGCTACAGACACATAGAGAAATTTCTGACTTTGCTGCTGGAAAACTAGATTCGTACAGTCAATTTCTGATTCCACAAAAACTTTATGGTCGCGAACAAGAAGTTGATCTCTTAATTAACGCTTTTAAACGAGTCAGCCAGGGAGCAACTGAAATAATGTTAGTCAGTGGTTACTCTGGAATCGGTAAATCTTCTCTAGTTAATGAAGTCCATAAACCAATTGTTGCAGCGCAGGGTTATTTCATTACAGGAAAATTCGATCAGTTTAAACGTAATATTCCTTATGCTTCTCTCATTCAAGCATTTCAAGAATTAATCCGACAGTTACTGACAGAAAGTAGCCATGCAATTGCCATATGGCAAACAAAACTTTTAACAGCATTAGGTTCTAATGGTCAGATTATTATTGATGTTATTCCTGAAGTTGAACGCATTATTGGCACGCAACCAGCAGTTCCTATTTTAGGCTTAACTGAATCTCAAAACCGATTTAATCGAGTATTCCAACAATTTATTCGCGTATTTACTCAGCCAGAACATCCACTAGTCATCTTTCTAGATGATTTGCAGTGGGCAGATTTAGCTTCATTAAAACTAATTCAACTGATTGCTAGTAATCCAGATAGTCAATATCTGTTGCTGATTGGTGCTTATCGCGATAATGAAGTTAGTGCGACACATCCGTTAATGTCAACTTTGAACGACGTGCAACACGCGACAGTAAATAATATTGTCCTCCAGCCTTTGCAAATTAGGCATGTCAACCAATTAGTGAGCGATACTCTCCGCAGTCATACGAGACAAGTAATATCACTGGCTGAGTTAGTATTTCACAAAACACAGGGAAATCCCTTTTTCTTAACTCAGCTACTCAAATCGCTTTATCAAGACAATCTCTTATTTTTTAATTTCAGTGAAGGTTGCTGGCAATGGAACATTGATCAACTTCAAGGTATTGAAATCGCTGACAATGTTGTCGAATTAATGGTTAGTCAAATTCAAAAATTATCACAGAAAACACAAAACGTTCTTAGATTTGCTGCTTGCATAGGAGATAAATTTACTTTAGATGTTTTAGCCATTGTTAATGAACAATCTCCATCAAAAACAGCTACCGATTTGTGGGAAGCGCTACAAAAAGGTCTAATCTTGCCACTTTCTGAAACTTACAAGATTCCCTTGGTACTCGATCTAAACTCAGTAGCACAATTTGAATATTTAAAAATTAGCTACAAATTTTTACACGACCGCGTACAACAAGCAGCTTACTTACTTATCCCAGATTCACAAAAAAAACTAACTCACTTAAAAATTGGTCAGTTACTATTACAAAATACCAAAACCGAAGAAATTGAAGAGAATATTTTTTCTTTAGTAAATCAACTCAATTATGGTACTGACTTACTTAGTACTGAATCAGAAAAATATGAGCTAGCCCAACTTAATCTTATTGCAGGTCGGAAAGCAAAAATAGCAACGGCATATGATTCAGCAACACGGTATCTCAATATAGGGTTGGGGTTATTAACAGTTGATAGCTGGCTTCATCATTATGAACTAACACTAGCACTTCATGAATTAGCAGCAGAAACAGCTTATCTTAACGGCGATTTCGAGCAAATGGAGAAATGTATAACAGATGTTCTCCAACATGCAAATGCTCATATTGACAAGATGAAAGTCTATGAAGTTAAAATTCAAGCTTGCATGGCGCAAGTTAAACAACTCGAAGCTGTCAAAATTGGATTACAAGCACTGGAGCTACTAGGGATAAAGTTGATAGAGGAGCCTAACCCTTCAGATATTGAGCAAACATTAAATCAAACAGCAACAAATCTTACTGGAAAGAATATTGAAGATTTGATCGATCTACCTGTGATGACAGAGGTAGATAAGCTAGTAGCCATACGCATGCTCACAAGTGTGGGTTCTCCTACCTATCAAGCTGCACCTACACTGTTTCCGCTAATTGTGTGCGAACAAGTGAATTTATCACTTAAATATGGCAATGCGCCTTTTTCTGCTTATGGATATGCCTGTTATGGTGTCATTTTAAACGGAGTTGTTCAAGATATTGAGTCAGCCTACAAGTTTGGCAAGTTGGCTTTCAGTTTAGTTGAAAAGTTTAATGCCCTAGAACTCAAGGCAAGCGTATTCTTTGTTGCTGGAGCGTGTACAATTCATGGGAAAGTTCATGCTAGGGAAACTTTACCACTGTTACTTGATGGATATCAAAGCGGGCTAGAAAATGGTCATTTTGAATATGGTGGCTATGCTGGAATGCAAAAAAGTCAATATTCTTACCTTATCGGTCAAGAATTGACAAAACTTGAACAAGAAATGGCAACTACTAGTAGTACTTTGGCTCAACTTAAACAAGAAAATGCCTTAAGTTGGAATCAAATTTTTCAGCAAGCGATTCTTAATCTGTTAGATTCATCTGAAAACCATTGCTACCTAATTGGTGATGCATACAACGAGGAGCAATCATTACCACTGCTCGAAAAAGCCAATGACCGAACTGGACTACATTATTTTTATTTAAATAAGCTCCTTCTTTGTTATTTATTTAGAAAATACGATCGCGCGTTAGTCAATGCTGTTGGCGCTGAAGAATATTTAGACGGGGTGAAAGCATTTCTTGTTGTACCAGTGTTCCATTTCTACGATTCTTTAACACAATTAGCCCTATATGCATCAGCACCTCCTACACAGCAAGAACACCTTTTGCAAAGAGTGGAGAACAACCAAGAAAAGATGCGAAGATGGGCGAACCACGCCCCCATGAATTTTCAGCATAAGTATGAGTTAGTAGAAGCAGAGAAAGCACGGGTATTAAGTCAACATTGGCAAGCGATGGAGTATTACGATCGCGCGATCGCCCAAGCCAAAGAGCAAGGTTATCTGCAAGAAGAAGCTTTGGCAAATGAATTAGCCGCAGAATTTTATTTTTCCCAAGGTAGAAACAAAGTTGCTCAAGTTTATTTAGTTGAGGCTTACTACGGCTATCTGCGTTGGGGAGCAACCGCAAAAGTTAAAGATCTAGCAACTCAATATCCTTACGTTCTGGCACAAACGAAACAAGGCAACAGTGAAGAGGTATCAAGAAACCTAGATTTAGCAACGGTAATCAAAGCCTCGCAAGCGCTTTCTAGTGAAATTGTCTTAAACAACTTACTCACAAAGCTGATCCAAATTGTGCTGGAGAATGCAGGTGCTCAAAAGGGCTTTTTACTTTTAGATCAAGCTGGAGAACTTGTTATTAAAGCATCCGGAGGCGTCGTTGATGAAACAGTAGAATGCGATCGCCTACTTCCTATCTCTGTCATTAATTATGTTGTCAGAACACAAGAAGCGATCGTTCTTAATAATGCAACAACAGAAGAAATCTTTGCTGCCGATCCTTACATTATTGAACACAAACCAAAATCGGTTTTATGCACGCCCATTCTCCACCAAGGTCGATTGACGGGTATTCTTTACCTAGAGAACAATCTGACAGTAGGAGCTTTTACGCGCGATCGCCTAGAAGTTTTGCAACTTTTGGCAGCGCAAGCAGCCATCTCAATTGAAAATGCTCGTCTCTACGAAGATCTAGAGAATTACAACAGAACACTAGAAGCAAAAGTAGCAGAACGAACCCTAGAGTTACAAGATAAGAATTCACAACTGCAACAAGAAATTCGCGATCGCCAACGAGCTGAGGAAGCTGCTGAATCAGCGAATCGTGCCAAAAGTCAATTTCTCGCCAATATGAGCCACGAACTACGGACACCGCTCAATGGTATTTTGGGTTATGCTCAAATCCTCAAAAAAGAGAAAACCTTAACTGAGCAGCAAAAGAATGGGTTGGACATCATTCATCGCTGTGGCGAGCATCTCCTAATTCTGATCAACGATATTCTAGATTTGTCCAAAATTGAAGCTCAGAAAATGGAACTCGATCCCCATGATTTCCATTTTCCTTCGTTTTTAGAGGACATTGTAGCAATCTGCCAAATTCGTGCAGCACAAAAACAAATTTCTTTAACAGCCGAATTACCATCAACACTTCCTCAATTTGTGCGAGCTGATGAAAAGCGACTGCGCCAAATATTGCTCAACTTATTAGGTAATGCGATTAAGTTTACCGAAGAGGGTAGCGTGAATTTTCGAGTCAGCAATCGCGATCGCCAACTGTTATTTCAAGTCACAGATACAGGCGTTGGCATAGCAGCAGAGCAATTGTCAGAAATCTTTTTGCCATTTCAACAGGTAGGCGAACATCGCCATTATACAGAAGGCACAGGCTTGGGTTTAGCAATCAGTCGGCAGTTGGTACGAATGATGGGTAGTGACATAACGGTACAGAGTACTTTAGGTCAAGGAAGTGTCTTTTCATTTGCATTAAATCTACCCAGGTGCCAATCGACTCAAGTTGTTAGCCCAGATGTCCGCAGAATTATTGGTTTTGAAAGCAAAAAACGAAGAATTCTCGTCGTAGACGACAAACCCTCTAATCGTTCTGTCTTAGTCAGTATGCTAGAACCACTAGGGTTTGAAGTCGTAGAAGCAACAGACGGCTTAGATTGTCTTGCCAAAGTCCAAAAATTTAAACCTGATTGTATTTTTATAGACTTAGTGATGCCTGCAATGGATGGTTTTGAAACGGCTCGTCGCCTGAGGACATTACCAGATCTCGCAGATGTTGTTGTGATTGCCATTTCAGCAAGTGTTTTTGAATTTGACAGACAGCAAAGTCAAGCAGTTGGTTGTGACGATTTTCTCTCTAAGCCAATTCGAGAAACAGAGTTGCTAGAAAAATTAAAAATTTATTTAGGTTTAAATTGGGTGTATGAAGAAGAAACCACAGCACAAGATTTAGCTTCTTCCCAACAGCAATTGATAGCAGACATTATTCCTCCTCCAGCAGAGGAAATGACAGTTTTACTTGATTTGGCAATGATGGGCGATCTTAAAAGTATTCTTGAACAAACCGCTAAAATCGAAGCATTGGATCGGCGATACCTACCATTTGCCCTCCATCTCCGTCAACTTGCCAAAGGTTATAAAGAGAGACAAATTTTGGAGTTTGTCAAAAAATATGCAGGGGTTTAAGTGAGTGTGGCGACAACAGAATATATCATCCTAATTGTTGATGACACGCCTGCTAATTTAGAGGTGTTGTTTAGTTTTTTAACTGATTGCGGTTTCAAGATACTAATTGCAGAAGATGGTGAAAGTGCCCTTCAGAAAGCAGAATATGCCTCGCCTGAACTGATCCTGCTTGATATTGTGATGCCAGGCATAGATGGTTTTGAAACGTGTCGCCGTCTCAAAGCACAGGAAGCCACGCGCGACATTCCAGTCATTTTTATGACTGCTTTATCTGAAACAGTAGATAAGGTTAAGGGATTACAAGTAGGAGCAGTTGATTATATTACCAAGCCGCTGCAACATGAAGAAGTTTTAGCTAGGGTACAAACACATCTGCGTCTGCGCAATCTCAATAAGCAACTACAAGCACAAAATCTACAGCTAGAGCAAGAAATTAAACAACGTCAGCAACAAGAGGAAGCACTGCGCCAAAGCGAGGAACGATTTCGCTTGGCAATTGAAGGGATCAAGGACTACGCAATTTTTATGCTTGACGCTGAAGGTTGTATTGTCAGTTGGAACACAGGTGCAGAACGCATTAAAGGTTATCAAGCAACAGAAATTATTGGACGACATTTTTCTTGCTTTTATCCTGAGGCAGATTTGCAGTCTGGTAAACCTCAGCAATTACTCCAAATAGCCGCGGAGGAAGGTCAAGTCAAAGATGAAGGATGGCGAGTTCGTAAAGATGGTTCGCGATTTTGGGCTGATGTTGCGATCGCAGCGTTACGAGACGAAAAAGGACTGCGTGGCTTCTCAAAAGTGACACGCGACATTACCGAACGCAAGCAAGCTGAACAAGAACTCCAACGCCAATATCAGCGATCGCAGTTGTTTGCTGAAGTTACATTCAAGATTCGTCAATCTCTTCAACTCAAAGAAGTGCTACAAACTGCTGTGGCTGAAGTCCAGAAGATTCTCCAAGCAGATCGAGTTTTAATTTATCGTTTCTGGTCAGATGGCACTGGTAGCTCAGTTGCAGAAGCCGTTCTTCCTGGTTGGGTTGCAATTTTAGGACAAAAATTTCCTGAGGAAGTTTTTCCAGAAGATTACCGCCAGTTATACTTGCTGGGACGCATTTGCCGAATTACCGATGTAGAAAAAGAAGAAAACATCTCTCCTTGTTTAGTCGAGTTTGTTCAGCAATTTAGTGTTAAGGCAAAACTCGTTGTTCCCATTATTATCAAGCAGGAACTCTGGGGTTTATTAGTTGCCCATCAATGTGCTAACCCTCGATATTGGACTGACTTTGAAACAGAACTGCTGCGCCAGCTAGCAGATCAAATTGGCATAGCTTTAACTCAAGCTCAACTTTTAGAACAAGAAACCCGATTCTCGCAGCAGCTAGCCCGCTCTAATGCTGAACTGCAACAGTTTGCCTCAATTGCGTCTCACGATCTGCAAGAACCACTACGGAAAATTCAGGCATTTGGCAACCGACTACAAGATAAATATCGCGATGTACTTAATGAACAAGGACGTGACTATATCCAGCGGATGCAGAACGCAGCTCACCGAATGCAAACTTTGATTGACGATTTATTAATATTCTCTCGTCTCACTACTAGAGCGCAACCCCTTGTTTCGGTTGTTCTTGCTGAGGTGATCGCAGAAGTATTGTCTGATTTGGAAGTACTAATTCAGCAAACTGGGGGGCGTGTGGAGGTAAGCGAGTTGCCTACTATAAGTGCCGATCCTTTACAAATGCGTCAGTTATTCCAGAATCTAATTGGTAACGCCCTCAAATTTCGTCGAGCAAATGAACCTCCTTGCGTGAAGATCTCTAGTCAGATTGTTGAACAACTACAATTCACTACAGATTCAGGCAGTGCCGCTCTTTGTCAAATTACAGTAGAAGATAACGGTATTGGCTTTGACGCCAAATATCTCGACCGCATTTTTCAAGTTTTTCAACGGTTGCATAATCGCAGTGAATACGAAGGCACCGGCATGGGATTAGCAATCTGCCGTAAAATTGTGGAGCGACACCGCGGCACTCTTACCGCAGAAAGTCAGCCAGGGCAAGGAGCCAAATTTATGATCGCGTTGCCTGTCAATCAATTACTAGACCAATAGTAAGCCCCCTTTGCGGGGGCTGGTTAACATATTGTTTTACTTATATGCCCTTATTTTGCCTGGAAACTGCACTGCATCGCTTGAGTGCGATCGCTGAACCAAACATGTTCAGTTTTTTGTGTCTAGTTCCGTAACTTTACTTGCGATCTCAAAATGGTACTTTTATACTGTTGGCTACACTAAAAGCCCTGCCGGAGGGATTCGAACCCCCGTGATACAACTTAGAAGGTTGTTGCCTCATCCACTCGGCCACGGCAGGATAAAAATCTACTTTGCTATGATAGCAACTAGAACTCGTTCTTTAGCATTTTTTTGATTTTTATCAAGCTTAGCCTATAGTATCAAAATTCCATATAGATCTTTTGACTACCAAGGAAAACTACGGCACCACTCAATACACGATGAAAATTGTCGCTACAATAGGGATCAGTGGCGTTTAAGGCGGAGGTTGTACCAAGCCTTGACAAAGAATTTTGAAAAACAATGTTCTCGTTACTAATTTGCCAATAGGCAATTGACTTGACTACACCAACAAAATTAAAAGCTTTTACAGGTATACTTCAACGAAGTTGTTTCTATTTCTGATACAGTATTGTCTGTATAATAAGCGCTGCTATATAACATAAAGTACTAATCCGATTTCGCTGCAAGCTCAGGCAAGCAGAAACGGGCTGTGGAAAACCTATGGTATGACCGTGAAAAAACTATTGGATGCTGACAAAAGTGAAATTCTTAAACTGTATCGGGAAACCGGAGAAACAACCTCGACGTTGGCAGAACGATATGGTGTCAGTAATTCGACAATTAGCCGTCTACTAAAAGTTACCTTACCAGAAGCTGAGTATGAATCTTTAATCGCTTCAAAACGAGCTGCACGCACTCCTCACTCAGAAAGTACGCAAGATGAGCCTAATGCGCCGGAATCAGTTGATAGTGAAATCCAAATCGTAAAAGCACAACCGCAGTCTGAGCAAGTCGAACCAGTCCGTACTTCTAGTCGCAGAGGTAGACGCGCCACACCAAAGCCACAGCCAAAATTAGTCAAAAAACCAGCAGCGCACCAACTGCAACTACTCGATACATTGAGTGCAGATGTTGATAGCAACTCAACACCAAATCAAGAAGAGAGTCCTCAGCTTGCGATTGACAACAATCCTTCTGCGATCGCAGAAGATGTCGAAGAGGACACTGACACAATTACAGAAATCCTTGGGGAAGATTTAATTGACGAAGATGAAGATGATGTCGATGACTTGGAAGATGATTTAGATGATGACGATCTTGACGATCTCGACTTAGATGACGATTTTGATGAAGAACCTTTCACAGTTTCTAGACCAATAAAAAATAGCAGAGTCTCGGTACAAGTTCTACCACTATCAGAAGCGTCTTTACCAAAAACTTGCTATTTAGTCATCGATCGAGCATCTGAGTTAATTACACGTCCCCTCAGAGAGTTTGGCGATTTGGGACAAATTCCTACTGGTGAAACTCAGGAAAGAACTTTACCTGTGTTTGATAACCATCGAGTAGCACGTCGTTTTTCAACGAAACGAGACAAAGTCATCAAAATTCCAGATAGCAGATTGCTGCAAAAAACGCGATCGCATCTCCAAGCTAAAGGAATTACACGACTACTCGTTGACGGTCAAGTTTATTCCTTGTCTATAACTTAGTATTGTACTTCAGCTAATTTGGAACTGTAATTGTACTGAAATTAAGTCTGTATTTACTCTTGTTTAAGAATCTCTCAGTAGATTCTCGAATAGACATATAAACCAAGGTGGCGCTAGTTTTGTTTAGTATTTAAATTGTCTAGAACTACCTAAAACAACTGACTTTTCAGATGTCCTAATATATACAGCTTTAAATTGCGGAATTTGATAACTGGGTGCAGCCATTGTCAGACGAACGAACAAGTTCATACTCAAGGTAGTTCTATCGACAGCAGGTTGTATGACAGTAAGCAAATGGCTAAATTCGCCTTAATTAAGAGATTGCGTCGTGCTTGTAATATTGCTCGGTTATCACATAAAAGCAGAATTCCGACAAATGAATTAATAGAAATACTGCATCAGAAAACTTCACGGCGACGGTTACTCCAAGGTGGACTTTTTGCTGCAAGTGCGATCGCTGGAGTCACTTTAAGTCATAAACGGCACAGTATGGCTGTTGGTGCAAGTTCTAAAGTACTAATTGTTGGCGCAGGAATTGCAGGATTAACAGCTGCGTATCGACTACATCAAGCCGGAGTAGGTGTTGAAATTGTTGAAGCCAGAAATCATATTGGCGGAAGAATCCGCAGCCTTGCCAACGCCGCAGGAACCTCCACAACAGTTGAGTTAGGAGGAGAATTTATTGATTCAGATCATCAGAATATTCAAGCGCTTGCAGCTGAACTAGGCTTGCAGCTTAGCGATTTATCAGCTGTAGATCGAGGATTAATAGAGGATACTTGGTACTTTGAGGGCAGAAAAATTCCCTTAGAACAGATTGTTCAAGATTTTATCCCCTTAGCGCCAATTCTAGAGAAAGATGCAGCGATCGCAGAAAATCTAGAATCTCCAGAAGCAATTAAACTAGATCGAACTTCAATTACACAGTATTTAGCACAACAGCCAATTAGCCCAACTTTACGCAAACTGATCGCAATTGCTTACACAGTAGAATATGGTCGTGAAGCCGCAGAACAGTCAAGTCTCAACCTAATCTACTTAATTACCACAAATACAGATGAATTTGGCATTTATGGCGATAGTGATGAGCGTTATCACATTATCGGAGGTAATCAGCAACTTCTGCAACGATTGGCACAGCCGTTGACAAGTTTTATAGAAACAGAAACTGAATTAGAAGCAATCCGCAGTCTATCAGATGGTCGTTATCGCGCCAGCTTTCGGGCAGGAACTAGAGTATTTGAGCGTAACTACGAACGAGTTTTACTCACTATTCCTTTTAGTGTTTTACGTACAGTACACCTTGCTGTTGATTTGCCACCTGCAAAACGTCAGGTAATTAATGGTTTATGTTACGGTACAAACTCTAAGTTAATTACTGCATACAAAGAAAGAGTTTGGCGCGATCGCTACCAAGCCACTGCTTCTGTGTTTACTGATTTGGGTTTTCAGAATACTTGGGAACCAACACGTTATTCATCTACAGAAAGTGGCTTGATGACTAATTTTTGTGGCGGACGTTACGGAGTCGAAATAGGAAGAGGAACTACACAAGCTCAAGCGCAAAAATTTTATGGACAAATCGAACAAGTCTTTCCTGGACTTTTTAGCCAACGCACAGGAGAAGCAATTCGAGCTTACTGGACAAAAGAGCAATATAGTGCAGGTTCTTATGCTTGCTATTTAGTCGGACAGTGGTCCCAGTTTTATGGCAAAGAAGGAGAACGTGTAGGAAACCTCCTGTTTGCCGGCGAACACTGCTCCTATGACTATCAAGGGTATATGGAAGGAGGCTGTGAAACGGGCGAAGTTGCAGCACAGGAAATCTTGAAAGACTTAAATATCAAAACTGGAGCGACCTTGAAAAACCGTCAAGCCAACCAGCGCCGTTAATTTGCACAAAAGGTTCAACAGACAAGTGGTGTACACTTAAACATAATGGGAAATAAGTTGAGTATAGTTACATAGAGTCAATCATGAGCAGTGCTTCTGATGTAACTCAATACAGTGTGGTATTAGTGAGTACTGGTTCACAGCAAGAGGCAGAGGCGATCGCCACTTCTTTAGTCAAATCTCGGTTGGCTGCTTGTGTCAGTATCGTCCCAGTTTCATCAACTTACACTTGGCAAGGAGAACTTTGTCAAGAACCAGAGTGGCAGTTAATTATTAAAACAGATTTAAGTCAGTTTCCGGCTCTAGAAGCAAGAATTCAGGAGCTACACTCTTACGAAGTTCCAGAAGTGATTGCACTTCCTATTATCGCTGGTTCTAGCACTTACCTTGCTTGGCTCTCTGGGCAATTAAAATAATGAACCACCTCAAGCACTAAGCTAAAAGTTAAACAGTATTTCTATTAGTACCATTTTGCTAAAAGAGAAATCAATAATTTCTCCCCTGCTTCCTTCACGGCATAACAGTAAAATGCGGATGGCGAGACTCGAACTCGCAAGGCGTAAGCCACACGCCCCTCAAACGTGCGTGTCTACCAGTTCCACCACATCCGCTTGTGACTAATTATAGATAGTAGCAGATTAAGCGCAATTTCGTCCTATATTTACTGTATGCTGAAGCTACGCGATCGCACTACCGCTGTAGAAATGTTCAGGAGTTAGCGAAAGCATTTACTCTAGCTGTTGGTATATTTGCTGGCAAATGCATTTTTCTAAAATACTAATCGCCAATCGGGGAGAAATTGCCCTCAGGATTATCCGTGCTTGTGAGGAGATGGGAATTGCTACTGTTGCAGTTCATTCAACGGTTGACCGTGATTCTCTTCATGTCCAACTTGCGGATGAAGCCGTGTGTATTGGTGAAGCTCCAGGGAGCAAAAGTTATCTTAATATTCCCCGAATTATTGCTGCAGCTTTAACACGTAATGCTACCGCAATACATCCTGGTTATGGCTTCTTAGCTGAGAATGCCCGATTTGCAGAAATTTGTGCCGATCATCAAATTACTTTTATTGGTCCGTCACCCGAAGCAATTCGTGCTATGGGTGATAAATCAACCGCCAAAGAAACGATGATTCGAGCTGGTGTGCCAACTGTTCCTGGTAGCGATGGGTTGCTTAGAGACGAACTTGAAGCACAGGCGATCGCTCGTAAAATCGGTTATCCTGTCATCGTTAAAGCCACAGCAGGTGGTGGCGGACGTGGAATGCGCCTCGTACGCGACGACAACGAAATCACTAAATTCTTTTTAGCGGCTCAAGGCGAAGCGGAAGCTGCCTTTGGTAATCCTGGGCTGTATCTTGAAAAATTTATTGAACGCCCTCGTCATATTGAATTTCAAATTTTCGCAGATAGCTACGGTAATGTGATTCACCTCGGCGAACGTGATTGTTCCATTCAACGTCGTCATCAAAAATTGTTGGAAGAAGCACCAAGCCCAGCACTGAACTCAGCACTCCGCGAAGAAATGGGACAAGCCGCTGTTCAGGCAGCCAAGTCAATTGACTATGTCGGTGCGGGTACTGTTGAGTTTTTGCTTGCCCCTAACGGCGAGTTCTACTTTATGGAAATGAACACGCGGATTCAAGTTGAGCATCCAGTCACAGAAATGATTACTGGACTTGACTTAGTTGCTGAGCAAATTCGCATTGCTCAAGGCGAAAAACTCCAGCTGACTCAGGATCAAGTAGTACTACGCGGTCATGCGATCGAATGTCGGATTAACGCTGAAGATCCAGATCACGATTTTCGTCCTTCTCCTGGTCGCATTAGCGGCTATTTACCACCAGGTGGACCAGGCGTACGTATGGATTCCCACGTTTACACAGATTATCAGATTCCTCCCTACTACGACTCGTTAATTGCCAAATTAATCGTTTGGGGTCCCGATCGCCCTAGTGCTATCAAACGGATGAAACGCGCTCTACGCGAGTGCGCACTGACTGGCTTACCAACAACAATTAACTTTCACCAAAGGATTTTAGAAACACCAGAATTTCTTCAAGGTGAAGTCTTTACAAACTTTGTTGAACACGTTATGTTTCCAAGGAAAAACTAGAGCAGAAGAGTAGAGACTCGGTAAGCTGAGGTAGGCGGGGAGACTAAGAGAGTTATGAATGTTGAGGTTAAGTGTTGAGTTTGAGAGAGTTGAGAAAATTCTTTTAATTCAAAACGTGCTAAGGCACCACTACGCTAACAAAACTCAAAACTCAGAACTCAAAACTCTATTACCCACACTCCCACTAATCACTAACCACTCACCATTCCCTTATTGCAAGCGAGAAGCCATTGTCAGTAGCCCTTGCTGACCTAAAAGCAATTCTCTCAACAAGCTGAAAACACCCAGCCAAATAACAGGAGTAATATCGACCCCACCAATAGGTGGTATTAGCTTGCGCAAAGGAGCTAAAAATGGTTCTGTCGTTACAGTAATTACATTGAACGGACGTTTAAGTTCAACTTGGGGATACCAGGTCAAAACGATGCGAAAGAGAAACAACAAGATCATTAATCCAAAGATCAGACCAAGAGTCCAGCTAGTAAGAGTAACAGCGCTCATATCAGGTTAACGGTGAAACAACTAGAAAAGTGACCAAGAATTTGGAGAACAGAAATTGGAGTGAAGGAGTTTAAGTGTTTCTAACTTCTAAACTATAGATTCTTCATATACAGCAATTGGTATTTTAAATTTTGTAAACGTTTTATTACTTTATTCTATTTTAACTGTAGAGAAGCTTATAAATAGTACGTATAAAAATCCTTGTAGCTCATAGAAGACTTTTGGGTATTCTGGGCTATTTCTGCTTGTTATTTATCGAACTGTAAATTCAGAACATTATTAGACAAGCTTCTCAACGGTGTAACAGAAGATTAAAATTAAGATCGAAGTGTGCAAAAAGGTTGCGAATCTATGACACCCTCTTTAATGAATTTCTTTTACAGTTTACTGGCAGGACTGTTAATTGTTGTCGTTCCGGCAACTGTTGGGTTGATTTTTATTAGTCAAAAAGATAAGGTCGAGCGTTCATAAATCTGTGTGGGAGTCATAATGACTCCCGCTCTATGGAGATCGGCGCTGGATTTGTGCCACAATTGTACGATGTGTAAGTTAGTTGCATACAGCAATCTGTATAAACAATAGTGAACTAGTAGTATGCAACGTATTAGAATGCCCAGAGATTCCTATGGTTATTTTAAGCTGAACTCGTTAGGATAAGACATACTTGAGAGAATAGAAATGGTTAACTTTGGACTTAACCCAGCGAGTATCCTGGGCATTTTCTTAGCTGTAGCTGGTGCAGGGTTGTATTTCCTGCGCTCAGTACGTCCAGAGCTATCGCGAGATCATGACATCTTTTTTGCTGCTGTCGGGCTGCTATGTGGCTTCATTTTGCTGTTTCAAGGCTGGCGGTTAGATCCCATTTTGCAATTTGGTCAGTTACTACTGAGTGGTTCAGCAATCTTCTTTGCAGTTGAAAGTATTCGGCTACGGGGCGTTGCTACTGAGCAAGCAAAACGTAATACGCGAATTGTTGACGAAGAAAGACCAGTCAGCCCAGTTTATGAATATCAAGCAGAGTTAGACGAACTTGAACCACTTTATGAAGAGCGTCCGACCATTAATCCTAGAAGAAGAATTCAGGGAACGAAAGAAACACGTCCTGCAAGAACAACTGACTACGAAGATCAACCTCGACGTAGTATAGATGAATACGACGATGAACCTCGGCGTCGTTACTCGAATCGGGGAGGTAATTCAGAACGGTTAGCGCCAGCAGCAGATAAACCCACTAAGCGGCGTCGTCCTTCTCGCCCGACAAGTCGTCCAGGAGAAGAACGCTCAAGTGATGAATGGGGCTATTCTAAGCAATCAGAAAGTAGCTGGGAGGATGCTGGAAGTAGCAGTGCTAACAGACAGTCTCGTTCTTCAAGAAGTAGTGATTCTTCATGGGAAGATAAAGATGCCTCTAATACAGTGCCTAGATCGAGAAAGCGGCGTTCCTCACAAGATTCGAGAAAAAGAGGAACTGACATCGAAGCAACACCAACAGACTATGTAGATTACAAACCCATTGATCCATCAGATAGCAACTTTGACGAACCCTAGCTCCAAAAAGTTGTAGGTCTTATGTCCCAAAAGTACTAAAATTCTGAATGTGTCAGCTTGGATAGGGGCATAAAAGCAAATCTGAGGTGAGAAAACTTTTAGCAAAATGGTGGCTCCAGCATTGGTTTCTTTGTCTAAGCTTGGGGTTATTGGTTCTTGTGATGGCTTGCAGTCCTAGCGATCGCTTAATGAGCAGTCCTGGCAGTCTAAACAGCCGTTATACTGACGAACAACCAGCATTAAGTGGCAATGGTCGCTACGTAGCATTTATCTCTAACCGCGATAGCAGTCGTAATCTCTTCTTGTATGACTTGCAAGAGCAGGTGTTTCTGCCCATACCACGCTTACAAAATCGTCCAGACGCGATCGCTCAAAGCCCTAGCATTAGCTATACAGGACGCTACATAGTCTGTATTGTCAATGATCGCGGTAAACCAGACTTAGTACTTTATGACCGCGTTACGCAACACCCACAGATATTAAATCAGTGGTATCAAGGATGGGTTCGTAATCCTAGTATCAGTCCTGATGGTCGTTATGTCGTATTTGAAAGTAGCCTTCACGGTCAGTGGGATATTGAAGTGCTAGACCGAGGTTCTAACGTTGAGTTAGATATTCCCGATGGTGTTCCTGTTAACAAGTAATCAATTATTGCGTCACTACTATAATTCCTGCGTCCCTATTCCCTAGCTTGTCTAAGGCTTCGTTATTTTCCTGGCAATTGTCTTAGAGTATTTCCCCGATCTTTGACCCCTGACCCCTGACCACTGTTGTGAAACGCTTCATTATTTTCTTGGCAATAGTCTTAACACTAACATCTATCTTAATAGTATTAGGTAGTTATGGAAGCTCCGCCCGTTTATTAAGCTTCCCCTCAGATTCAGGAGGAAAAAGTCTCAATAGCCCTGCGGCTGAAATGACTCCGCGTGTTTCTGGGAAATATATTGTGTTTAGTTCCGACCGCTTGGGGCGTCAAGATATCTATTTATTTGATATGGTCAGTCGTAGCTTAGTTGACTTACCAGGGCTGAATTCTTTTGATGCGATCGCTTCAAGTCCCGCAGTATCAGAAAATGGTCAGTACATTGTCTTTTCTAGCAATCGCCAAGGTAGATCTGGAATCTTTTTGTATGACCGAGAAACGCGGCAATTACGGAACTTGACAAAAAACTTACAAGCTGAAGTTCGCAACCCTACAATTAGCGCTGATGGTAGTAGGATTGCTTTTGAATCAAGCATCAACGGACAGTGGGATATTTTAGTATACAACCGCTCTGGACAACCAATTAATGTTTCGATTGAGCCTCAGTAAGAGAGTTGAGGCAAGGAAACGCTCTCTTCCTATCAAGTCCTATCAAGCGCTATAAGAGCATCATTAGCACCTGTACTAGGGTTGTTACGACGCGCAACCTACGATTACATTTCAACAAGTAACACAATTTAGAATAAGTACGGAACTAATCGCTTTGTGCGTTGCCTATAGGCTTCATACTCATCACCGAAGCTGCTAAGAAGCATTTCCTCACGGTCAACTCGTGTTGCATATGCAATACTAAAGCCAATGAATCCAGATAGACCTGCAATCAAGTTTGGCAGCAATAGTGCTTGTGCAATGCAAAGTAACAACACAGAGGCGTACATTGGATGACGAATGTTTTGATAGACACCACTAGTTGTCAATGTGTGTCCTTCTCGAATTTGCAGCGTTGATGACCAATTTTTGCCTAAGTCGTGATGGCTGCGCCAAAATAACCAAAGAGAAAGAACAAGAGTACCGATACCTAATCCGTTTGCCCAGATTGGTAGATGGTAGTTCGCGAAATTTAACCAAGGCGATAGAACATAAATCAAAGGAAGAAATAGTATCCCAATTAATAATAGAAGGCGCACCACCTTTTCCTGAGTGCTTTTTCGGTCATCAATAATTGTGTTCTGCTTTTGTTCTCGCTGGTAAGGAATTCTGACGATTAACCATAGCATCATTCCAATTGTAAAAATGATTTTTGAGGTCATTGGATTCTTACTCCTCACCCTTCTTTCGTTGCACTGACTCAATGAGCGATCGCACTTCTTCGGTACCTGTTGAGGGTTCAAAATGAATCGGAAATTTACCCCGAATCAGCATTCTTAAGCCCAGTGGTCCAATTCGTAGTAAACCTCTAAGATCGCGTAAGTAATCACCGACTACCTGAAAAACAAACTTTGGTTCATTAATCCAGCCACCCTGTTTTACAAGTTCAATTAATCCCTTACGATGGCGAATGGGAATACTATCTGGTACTTCCTTATCAGCCAAGATTTCTTGTTTGATTTTGCTAATTTGATCCAAGGGTGCAACATCCATCGGGCACACACTGTTGCAATACAAACAGCGCGTACAACCCCAGACACCTTGAGTTCCAATATTATAATTTTCTAAACGTGCTTCAGTTTGAGTATCGCGAGAATCTGCTACCATGCGATAAGCTTTGGCAAGAGCATGAGGACCAACAAAATCTGGATTAATTTCTCGCGCGTTACATTCTGAATAGCAAGCACCGCACATAATACAATTACCAGTTTGATCGAGACGCGATCGCTCTTGTGGTGTTTGTAAAAATTCTCGTTCTGGTATTTTTCTGGCGCTGCTACTTACATAAGGTTCTACAGCCTCTAAATGGTTCCAGAAACTACTCATATCTACTACCAGGTCTTTAATAACTGGCATATTTCCTAAAGGAGCAAGAATAATTTCTGGAACTGGAGACTCAATACCAGTATTTTGTAGTCTTTGAACTTCGGAGTCAACATTTTCCTTGCACGCCAAAGCTGAACGTCCGTTAATTCGCATCGCACAGCTACCGCAGATAGTATTGCGACAATTCTTCCGAAACGCTAAACTACCATCTTGCTCCCATTTAATTTGATTGAGGCAATCCAGAATGGTCTTACTTGGTTCAACCTCTAAATGATACGCCTGAGCTTGTACTGGAGAATTTTCTTTTTGCCGAATAACTTTGAAAATAACTTGCATTCTTACAAAGCCTTACACTTTTCTAGATGGATACCGATGAGTCTAATAATCTTGCTGATATTTACTCACTAAGACTATTATTTCCTCAGCTATTGCTATTGTTGTTGCACTTTTGCGTTTGGCAGCTAATTTTGGTGTTGCATCTAGTTTAAGAAACATTGAGGAACTTTAGTTATGCTAGCCTTTCTACTACTTCAGCAGGATTGAGACTAATGATTTGTCGAAGATAAACAGCAAATGTTACAAAAAATATGTCTTAAGAATTATGTGTCCTAGCTTGACATAATATCTTAGCTAGGATTGAGTAATCGCATAAATCAATAAACTGCTACCAGTTGTTTATTAACATAGACGCTTCGCATAGAGCAAAAGAGTTAATCTAAAAGGCGTTTAGGTTGATATTTTCAGAAGAGTAACATATAGTATCATCGCTGGCAGGATAAAAATATCTGGAGACGACAAATAAAATTTACTCTTGCCTTGATACTTTACCGTTTAAAAAAAAATTGCAAATATAAATTAACAAGGGATAAGATGTAAATATTCCCAGATTCTTTTGCTAAAAAGTAGAGATAAGAGGATATATTTTTTATAATGTCAATGTTGTAAAAGACATTGAAAGCAACTTGGAGAACGTAAGGATTTAGAAGTGCGATGACAGAAACTGCAACTGCACCATTAACGGGAAAAGCATTACTGCAAAAGGTAAAAGAATTATCTGACTTACCAAGACGAGAAAGAGCAAAGCGCTGTGGTTATTACACAGTAACTAAGAATAAACAGACTCGCGTTAATCTCACTGATTTTTATGATGCATTATTAGCAGCTAGGGGAATTCCCCTCAGTCCAGAAGGACCAAAAGATGGACGCGGTCGCGAACCAACCTATCGTGTTAGTGTTCATAAAAATGGTCAAATTGTCATCGGTGCAACCTATACTGAAGCAATGGGACTCAAACCTGGAGATGAATTTGAAATTAAATTAGGATACAAGCACATTCACTTGATTCAGCTAGATAGTGATAAAAGTGCTAACCAGGATGAAGACGCGGATGAAGATGAAGAATAATTTTTTCCAAAAAAGGATTAAGGTTGATTCCTTAATATCGGAAATCAGCTTTTAGTCTGACCTTTTTACTATTCAATCAACAAAATCTGGCAATTTGACAGCAGTTTTGATCGGATTTAACTATGCAGCATATAGTTTGCTAATAAATTTGGCAGCTACCCCAATGTCATTGCTACAAGTAATAAGTTTTTTTCTTACTTGGGCTGGGTGTTGGTTGCCAATAGCAATTCTGCTGGCGATCGCCCGTGGTTGGCAAATTGGAACTTTAGAACCAGCGCAGAAACTTCCCTTATTAGGATCGCTGTATCTACTTGCTCCCATTATTCTTTGGATAGCTAGCTTAATAACAAATAGCAGTTTCCGAGATTATGGCTTAGTCTGGAATTTTGCAATTCTCCGCTCTTTGAGTGTAGGTTTAGCGATCGGAGTGCTAAGCCTGATTATTTTATTCGCAATTCAAACAATTTTGGGTTGGGTGAAATGGCAAAAAATATCTGCCCAGCAAATCACAAGTGTCGTGCTACCTACATTAGCTTTAGCGCTATGGGTAAGTGCAACAGAAGAGTTAATTTTTCGTGGCTTTGTCTTAACCCAATTACAGCAAGATTACACACTTGCGATCGCTGCGATCGGTTCTAGCGTGATTTTTGCAGTACTGCATCTTGTGTGGGAACAACGCGAAACAGTACCGCAACTTTTCGGATTATGGTTGATGGGAATTGTTCTTGTGTTAGCAAGACTCGTCGATGGTGGAAGTTTGGGCTTAGCTTGGGGATTACACAGTGGTTGGGTTTGGGCGATCGCATCTATCGACACGGCGGGGATATTAACTTACACCGGAAAAGCCCCTGAATGGGTGACAGGCAAATATGGCAAACCATTAGCTGGAATGCTAGGAATTTTCCTCTTACTCGCAACTGGGGGTATTTTATGGCTCAGTGGTAATTGCTAACTGGTATTCTCAATTCAAAACTCAAAACTCAAAATTCAAAACTTTTGAACAAGACGGGTGGCACTCAAAATTGTCACAGGATTGAGGGGTGTAAACCGCGTTAAGTTCCCGATTGGTACAGATCGCGATAGTTGTACTTGTAACATTTGATAATGCCATTGTTGATGTTTTAACCAATCTAAAGCAATAGTAAGATGCTCTACAGTTGTTAGAGCCAAGACAACAATAGCTTGAGAAGAAACGGGTAAAGCTTCCAATATGGAAACTAAATTACCGCCACTACCACCAATAAACACGCGATCTGGTGTTGGAAGTTGGGATAGAACTTCTGGTGCACTGCCATGAACCGTAACAATGTTTTTGACTTGCAAGCGATCGCAGTTTTTTTGAATAAGAGTTGCACCTGCTGTTGTTTTTTCGACTGCATAGATGCGAGATGTAGGAAATAAACGGGCAATTTCAATTGCGACTGAACCTGTACCTGCACCAATATCCCACACAATTTGTCCAGGTTGTAGCGCCAATTGTCCTAAAACTAATATGCGGACTTCGCGCTTTGTCATTAATCCTGGGCGATCGCTAAAACTCAAGAAAACACGATCGGGTAAACCTAATTGTGGTAGTGTTGCTAAGTCTAAGTTATTGAGTTCACTTTGACGCAGTAAAATAACAATATTGAGAGGTGCAAACGTTTCTAACTGGACTTGTTCGAGTGACCAAGATTGAACTCGTTCTTGCTTGCTACCTAAATTTTCACACACCCACAACTGATACTCATTGGGTAAATCTAATGATTGCAGTAAACAAGCGATCGCACCAGGATGATTAATGTTATCTGTTAAAATGGCAATTTTCTCAATGCCTTGCTGCAATACTGGAATCAATTCTGCTAACGAGCGTCCGTGAACGCTAATTACTTTAGCATCTTGCCAAGGAACCTTAATTGCATTAAATGCTAACTGTACTGAACTTAAATGTGGGTGAAAGACAAGTTTTTCTGGCGGAAACTCAGCTAGTAGTAATCGCCCCAACCCAAAAAACAGTGGATCGCCTGTGACTAAGACAACAACATCACCAGTTACTTGCTGCCGAATGCATTCAATTGCTGCGGTGAAATCGCCAAGTACTTGTTTTTGAGCGGGATGTTGGGGAAAATAGCTTAAATGGCGATCGCTTCCAATCAACAACGTCGCCTGTGCAATAATCTGCTGTACTTTCTGACTCAGCCCTATTCCATCCAAACCAATTCCGACAACATGAACCACACTCATGAATTATTCTGCTTCCTAATTCTCTAGCGCTAACATTATTAAGGCATTAAGAATTGCTGCGGCGACAGACGATCCACCTTTACGACTTTCAACGCGAATTTGCTCAACTGGTGTTTGGGCTAATGCTGCTTTTGATTCCAACACTGAAATAAAGCCTACGGGAGCACCGATAACCAACGCAGGTAAAATAGAATCAGTCGTGATGCGATTGCACAAAGCAAGTAAAGCGGTAGGAGCATTACCGATAACATAAACGGCGTCAGGGTATTTCTGCAAACATTGTAGTAACCCTGTTTCTGTACGAGTTTTTCCTGGTAAGGCAATACTCGCTTGTTCAACAGCACTGATGAGTGGATTATTAAAGGTTTTTGTTACCATCCCGGCAATACCTTGTTTCACCATGCTGACATCAGTCACAATGGGAACTCCACACCGCAGCGCCGTTATTCCGGCGGCAATTGCATTTGGACTAAAAGAAACAAGATGTTTAAATTCAAAGTCAGCAGTAGTGTGAATGACACGCCGGACGATCGCATATTCTGTAAAACTCAAGTTATGTGCGCCGATTTCGCGATCGATGACTGCAAAGCTTTGCTCCATAATTGGATGGACTAATCCTATACCTTCGCTTTGTTTGCGCTGCACAAGTAATTCCTATGCCAATATACGTTTACTGGGGTGAAGATGATTTCGCGATGCAAAAAGCAATTCTTCGCCTGCGCGATCGCTTCGTTGATTCCCAATGGCTTAGTTTTAACTATACTGCACTTCCGGCTTCTCAACCAGAAGTTGTTCTCCAAGGACTAACTCAAACTATGACGCCTCCTTTTGGTGCGGGAAGTCGTTTTGTCTGGCTTGTCGATCCAACAATATTTCAGCAGTGTTCTTCAGACTTATTAGCACAATTGCAACGAACACTACCTGTTATTCCGGATCATTCAATTTTACTCTTTAGTTGCCGTAACAAACCTGATGGACGTCTCAAGTCTACTCAGTTACTCCAAAAGTTGGGTGAACTTCAAGAATTTTCTCTCATTCCACCGTGGAAAACTGAGCAACTCATCCACAGAGTACAACAAGCAGCTCAAGAACTAGACATGAAACTCACCGCACAAAGCACCCAAATGCTAGTAGAAGCTGTCGGCAACAATACACGACAAATGTATAACGAACTAGAGAAATTACGGACTTTTAAAAGTTCTGATACACAACCGATAGATGTAGTAGCTGTAGCTGCCTTAGTTAGCAATACTACTCACAACAGCTTGCACCTTGCCGCCGCAATTAAAGACGGAAACTCAGCTAAGGCGCTGGAGTTAGTCACACAGCTAATTAACCAAAATGAACCGGCTTTGCGCATTACTGCAACTTTAATAGGGCAATTTCGTACCTGGTTGTGGATTAAGTTAATGAGTGAGGCAAAGCATGATAATGCAGCAATAGCCCAAGCTGCTGAAATTGCAAATCCCAAGCGCGTTTACTTCCTTCAACAGGAAGTGAAGAGGATTTCTGTGCAACAACTTGTTTCTACATTGCCAATATTGCTTGAACTCGAAGTCAGCCTTAAACAAGGATTTGAGGAAGTTTTGATGCTACAAACAAAAATTATGGAACTTTGCCAAATTTTTTGCTAAAGCCAGTAAAAGGAAGTGTTATTTGATTGTCAGTAAAAAAATCGGTAGAATGGAGCATCTCAAAAGAAGGTCAGAGATGTTAAGGGTAAATACGGAGATTGAAGGAGAATAAGTTTCCTAATATCAGCATTCCTTTATAGCTATTGACTCTAGAATAATTCTATTTCTGGAACTTCTCAGGGATAAACTACTTCAAAACAATTGTTACCTTAAGTACTGTATGTTGTCTCTCGTTGTATGATATCTTATTGGGATAAAGTCTACAGCTCTAGTCGCTTAAGCCAAATGCTGTCGCGATCGCTAATTATCGCCACTTTAAGTAGTGCAAGTGTGCTTTCTGGATGGATACCTAATTTAGTGGGAGCGCGACTATTGGAGTTTTCTTCTGTTGCTTATGCACAAGCTGTTAGCAATGCAGAGGTGACACAATATGCTCGTTCTGTGTTAGTTATGGAACCAGTGCGTCAAACAGCATTTAACGAGATTAAGAAAATTATTGCTTCAGACAACGTTCCGTCGATTATCTGTAACCAACCTCGAAGCTTTAGTTCTCTTCCTACGAATGCAAGGAATATTGCAGTAGACTTCTGTAAGCGTTCTAGACAAATAGTAGAAAGTAATGGATTGCCTATTGATCGGTTCAATGCAATTACTGTAAATTTGCAAAATGATGCTAATCTAGAACGAAGAGTTAAAAATGAGTTACTTCGTCTACAAAATACTTCAGCTAATTAGTCGTATCAGAAGATTAGTAGCATAATAAATTAATTTTCTACATCAATGTCATTAATATTAAGTAGTCTAGACTTTTTCTAACTAGACGACAGATGATAATTCTGGTTATTAAACAAAATCGTTGAGTTTTTATAGTAACGGTCAATAGAGTTAGGACATTATTGAAACTCAGAACGATTGACTTGTAAAGTTTGCTCAACGGAGGAAACCCTCGCACGCTTCCTCAACCGCTGCTCTGACTAACTTTTAACCCTGACCTCTGCTATAATTATTAAGATAGCTGACGCCTGACGAGAATTACAGCCTATTGCAGTTTTATGAGGCACAGTAGCAACAGTGAGTAAACCAGTTTTTCAAATGCACGGGATTAATTAAATCGAGTGCAGTGGCAATGAGAAGATCAACCCTGAATGCAGTAGTTGGGG
>NZ_JADEWN010000052.1 GCF_015207655.1 Gloeocapsopsis crepidinum LEGE 06123
CCCCAACTACTGCATTCAGGGTTGATCTTCTCATTGCCACTGCACTCGATTTAATTAATCCCGTGCATTTGAAAAACTGGTTTACTCACTGTTGCTACTGTGCCTCATAAAACTGCAATAGGCTGTATGATTTTTCAGGCGGTTCTGTTAGCAGTGCAGGAGATATTGATGGCGATGGTTTTGCTGACCTGATTATTAGCGCACCTAATGCTAGTCCCAATGGTCAAATCTACGCTGGAGAAAGCTACGTTATCTTTGGTCGCGACTTTACAAATTCTGTTACTCACCTTGGTACTGATGGCGATGATACTCTCACTGGTACTAATGGCGATGACATCCTTATCGGTGGCAGAGGGAACGATCGCCTTATCGGTGGGCGTGGTGTTGATGTTCTCTACGGTAGTGTTGGGGATGATACTCTCAGCTTTGGCGTGCGCGATCGCCGTCTCGATGGTGGTAATGGTACAGATACTCTCACTGTTGATACTAGCGGCATCACAATTGACTTAACTACTCTCCCTCGTAATCAAATTCGCTCTATTGAAATTATCGACCTCACTGGTACAGGTGACAACAACCTTATCCTGACACGCTTAAACTTGCTCAATCTCTCTGATACCACTAATCGTTTAATTGTGAATGGTAATGCGGGTGACTCAGTAACATCAACTGGTCAAGGATGGCTTCGTGGTGGCACAACTACACTTGATGGCATCAGGTACAATCAGTTTGCTTCTGGAGCGGCAACACTACTGGTAGATACTGATATCACACAATCAATTTCTTGACCAATCTGAACATGATGTCAATAGGAGTTTAGCCATGTAGGGTAGGCATCTTGCCTGCCCATCATCCCATAAAATTTACTTGCTCGCCAACAACAAAGCTTTTTCCTTCATTTTCTGAAAGATGTTGTAAAAGCCATTACTGCGCGAAGGTGTCAGACTTGCATTCAATCCAGTATCCTTGATAAACTCTGGAGACACTTGCAAAATCTCTTCGGGTGACAACCCACTTAAACCTTCAACCAAAAGAGCAACTAATCCTTTCACAAGTGCTGAATCTGAATCCCCTTGATACCAAACTTTTCCTTGGTCTAGCCCCGCAGTGATATACACCTGCGAAACACAACCTGGAACTTTATTTTCTGGCACTTTATTGCCTTCAGGAAATTCTTTTAGCCGTTTAGCATACCAAATCAACTGTTCGTAACGTTGTTTCGGGTTAGAAAGTCGTTGAAAGCGCTGTACAACACGCGCAAGTGAATTTGGTAGAGGTGCTGCGGTAGAAGTCATAGTTGCTAACAATCAGGATTATCATTGTTCCATTTTGCAAGTAACATGATTAAAAAATCTAGGAGCGATTGCGCGTAGCGCAGCACGCGAACCGATCGCATTTGTTCAAATTACCCGTCTGTTGTTTCTAATTGTATTTCTGGGTTTCGAGTATACCAATACGCCCAGGCAATTAACACACCCTGTAGTGGTAGTCTCGCCAAATACAGCAGTTGACTGTGGGGAATTCCCTCAACTTTAATGTTGTGCAATGTCATGTAGATGTTTGCCGGAAACACCCCGATAAACAAAGCAATTAAACACCATGCTGCTGTTACACTCACCGCAGGAATCAACAACCCAATACCACCAAGGATCTCGAATATACCACTCAAATAGACTGAGGCGAAGGGCGGAAATGGTGGCGGTACAATACGCGCATATTGTTCAGGTCGGATAAAATGTGTTAGACCAACAATAACTAAAGATACAGCAAGAACACCCCGAAGAATTTCCTTACGGCGATGAGTGTTGTACGTAGAAGACATATGCAACCAAAAACGCTAATCAAACAGTAGAGCAGCCTTATCAAACTGACGTCTACCTGAAGAAATAGGGAAATGACTACTAATATTTTTTCTAATTTTTGACTTGCTGCAATCAAAAATAGCTAAATTTATGCTCTTGATTTTAGTGCTCAATTTTAGATAATGCTCTTTTTACCAACATTATTTCAACTCTTTGCAGCTAAAAACTAAGCTTAGTCTGATATTATTTTATTAAATTTTACTAGTGCTTGTGTTTTATATGCAAGTTTATGATGGAGCAGGAACAGGCTCTAAATCCGGATCTTCTTCTGGTGTTGGTTCTGGATCGGGTTCAGTACCTGGTTCAGGAGACGGAATTGGCTCAGCATCAGGTTCAACAGGAGGTGCGATCGCCTCTATTTCTAACCCAAGTCGTGGTTGTAACTGACTCATAGTTACTGCTATTCGCTAAAGGTAGGTACTTACTGATATACTATTGAATAATTTAAAGTACGTCTATCTTCAGAAACAGTTTCTGTAAAAACCCTCGTTTACTTGTATGTACTTGCTAATCAAGAGTTAAACTGATTGATTAATTTGCACTTGAATTACTCGCCCAAAGTTTTTAAACACCGCAACAAGAATGAACCGCAAATATCTACCCCACCAAGGTAAGCGATGTGGATAATTTGCAAAGCGAGTTAAATAGTAAATTTCATCCGTCACTGTAAGTTCTTGTTGCCAATTTTCCAATTCTTTGGAGTTATCTAGTCCCCACTTAAACTTTGCATTAGTTTTAGAAACAGTATCATGTTTCTGAGTATTTTTTGCTCTTTTGCTAGCAATAACATCCATAAGTATTGTGACTGGTGCAAGGTCGCGAGTAATGTTTTGAAATAGAGTTTTCATCTCTATTTCCGTAAGATACATTGATACCCCTTCCATAATAATTAATACTGGTGCTACGCGCTGAACATCCATCCAAGTAGCTTCTAAAATAGAACTAGCAATAAAACGGTAGCGATCGCTTTCATCAATCAACTTACGTTTCAGGTCAATCACTTCAGGAAAATCGACCTCGTACCAAGTTATTTCCCCATTGTCAACCCGAAAAAAACGCGTACAAAGCCCTGCACCTAAATTGATAATAGTTGCTTTGGGATAATTTTGAATGAATTGTGAAACTAGGCGATCGTAAACTTCTGCACGAATTACACATCCAAGTTGCGACGCCCATCCTTGAGCATACTTTGAAAAATCATAATCAATCTTCTCGACAATTTCTGTTGTTTTATTATCCTTAAGAATTGCATCATGACGTTGCGACTCTACATACCGCGCATACAGCGTAATCATCAAAGTTTCCGAAACACCAGAAATCTTATCTGTAGCTTCTTTTGCTGTAGTAGTCATAAGCCTCTAATATTTGTATTGAGTAACCTTTTCACAAAGCTAAAATGAAAGCAACTTCCTTAGCAAAATACGTCAAAATCAAGTTTACACCTGCCCGTTTAATACTCGTCAAACCTCAACGAGTAGCGACACCCTAGCATTGAAGAGAGTTCAATTCTACGTGCTTCCTCCATCACAAACAGAGGACGAATCATTCACGCTTAATTGTGTTTCGCGTACCATCCGCCGATGTAGGCGTTCGTTGCCAGCGCCGTGGACGAATTATCGATGTATTTGTTGTAGACATTTCGTGGATTGGCACAATTTGTGAGGTCATAAGGATAATTGATAAAAATGATAATCATTAACAAGAGTGCGCGTAGATCCACTTTGCTGGTATAGCCCTAAAGAAAGTCGGAGCATTCTAAACCCGACGCAACAGAATAAAATGACGCCGAGGACGATAAATAATGCCTTCTTCCTCAAAACGAGCAAGCATTCGTGTTACAGTCACCCGTGTTGTGCCAATAACTTCAGCGATTTCTTGATGCGTCAGACGCAAATCAATCAACTGTCCTTGATCGACACTACGCCCAAACTTGCTAGCTAACCAAGCCAGAAGTTGTAGTAAACGATTGGGAATTCTCTCGTGGCGGACAATGCACAACAATTCTTCTGCTTGTTGTACGTTCCGTAAAATACTATCAATGACCTGACACCACTGCACAGCCGGAACATAAGTCGCTTCTACACTTGTCAAGCACTCAATCTGGTAAGGCTGAATCTTTGAGAGAGGTTGACCTACGACATCCCCAGCACCCCAATAGCCTAAAGTTACTGTTGTGCCTTCTTCACTCCAGGTTAGGCTACGTACAGCCCCGCGCTCAATCCGCAGCAGTACGTTTGCTTTGAGTGGAATTTTATCACCACGGCTAAAAGTATACTGGCTCCAATTAGCAGGCGACGTTGGGGTGTGAGTTACAAAAGCCATAGCATTTGGATTAAAAACTAAAGAGTGCTGATACTGTTTGAAATTGAGTATAGGTTTGTTGACTTAAAATTGCAACCTAAATGCAAATAATTCTCAATTAAGGAATAATTAATTTTAGATATAGAAAAATATTTATAGAAAAGTCTTTCAAAAGGAAGATGACACCAAAACCTTAACAACTCCCGTTTACAGAAGATTATTTGCTTGAAAAGCACTTTAACGACTTTTTTCAACTGAGTAATTAACTGTTTCAAACCATACAGAATTAGTAGTTAGTTCAAACAAAGTATAAACAGCAATTTCTGGCAACCTTCCTACGTTTCCTACTCCAACGACTTGGCATGGTTGTGCGGCGATTGCGCATCCGAAGCGATCGCACGCGGTGATGTTTGATCGTCCAGCGTCATGACACTTGCGGTAACTGAACCTGATTGCATTTGATCAGGATAACTACATTCACAAGTATTGAGTTCTTCTACAACATCTTCATCCCAGAAATCCGCACACGTCGGAATATTTAACGTGAAGCGCTGCGGTCTTCCTTCGAGCCAACGTGGTAAATTTAATTCATCAAATTCCCTCGGTTGTAACCCTGCAACAAAGTCACCATCAACGGATAACCCATCCGCCAGTTCAAAAATTCCCTTGGTACGCGACACGACTTCGTAAGCCCCTTGAGTCAATTCGTACCAAAAAACCTCTAAACTATCAGGATCGATGACATGACCTGTCGTATTCGCAAGCCATAACGCAGTTGCATCAGTTGTACCTAATGACCCTGCAATAATTACATCAGCCCATTCATCCCAATCAGAATCTTGCGTTCCAGCAGGAACAATCGCCACACGATGACAGTTGAGAGTATCGAGTATTGGCGCTATTTGGGCTAAGACTAAGTATGTGTTAACTCCAGAAGCAAGCTTCCATAGTTGTGTCTGTTGGTCGTCAGCTAAAAATTGCACATCAGGAAACTCCGCTGCTAAACGAGTTTGGTCGATGCTAATTCGCGTTGCAGGTGAAAAATACAGTGTTGGTTGTTGAGTAAATTGCTGGCGAATCCAGTGTGTTTTTCCTACACCAAGAAGACCAGCCACAACAGTAATCAATTGCGTCATGATGTGATAATGATTATCATTGTATAAAAATTATGACACAATTCAACATTAAGTATGGTAGCAAGCTCACTACCTCATAACACAGATATTGCAGTTATCGGCGCGGGACCGCATGCGATGACTGTGGTGACACACTTATTACAAAAACGCCAGCAGCTACGTCAGCGGTTATTAGTCTTCGATCCTAGTGGAACTTGGATGCAACAATGGCAAAATCAATTTGCTGCATTTGAGATTCCGCATTTAAGATCGCCTGCGGTACATCATCCCGATCCCAACCCTTATGCTTTAAGACAATTTGCCCACTTGCGATCGCACGAACTCTATCCTCCCTACGATCTGCCAGGAACCTTATTGTTTCAAGATTTTTGTCAAGAATTAATTCGTCGTTGGTCATTACAAAACCACATTGTCACTGCTAAAGTTGTTCGCATTGAACCAATTAAACAAAACTTGCGATCGCGATTTCGCCTGTGGTTGCACAACAGTCAATCAATTGTCGCCCGACGAGTCATTCTCGCAACTGGTGGCAATACACCCCAAATTCCTGCTTGGGCGCAACAAATTTCATCTCCCTATCCGCAAGAAAGACTTTGCCATTCTTGTCATGTCGATCTGCGTCATTTACACTTACGCGGAGAAACGATACTAATTATCGGTAGTGGATTAACAAGCGGACACTTAGCTTTAGGAGCGATCGCTCGTGATGCCAAAGTTATATTAATGTCACGCCGCAACCTGCAAGAAAAATTATTCGATGCAGATCCTGGTTGGCTAGGACCAAAATACCTTAAAAGCTTTTGGGCAGAACCCGATTGGCAAACCCGCGCTGAATTAATTCAAAAGGCAAGAAATGGCGGTTCCATGACACCAGCAATAATGACACAACTGCGCCGCGCCCAACATCACACATGCGTTAAATTAATGGAAAATTGTCAAGTACTCTATGCTACATGGCAATCTAACTCTTGGCAGATTTCTTGTGATGATGGCAGTAAACACGAGTGCGATCGCATTTGGCTTGCTACAGGAACAAAAACCGACATCACCACCGAACCTTTACTTAAAGAAGTAATCGAACGGTATCCGATTTCTACCGCTAAAGGTTTGCCCGTTTTAGATTCTCACTTACGTTGGGTAGGTTGCGAATTGTTCATTACCGGAGGATTAGCCGCACTTCAGGTTGGACCTGTAGCCCGTAATTTATCTGGTGCGAGAATGGCAAGCGAAAGAATTGTTCCAGCACTACACAAACCTAGTCTCTCTTTTTCTTACCAATAACCAGCTAAACCCAGTCCACCTCTGTGGATTTGTCCTAAGTGTGCGAAGCTGCACTTTGCTTGAGTAGCCAAAATTTTAGTCGAAGAGTATCCAGCTTTTAACCCTGACCTCCGACCCCTGTTATAACTACCATGCTTCTACATAAGATTTAAAATAAATTTATCTACTAATTTTCAATAATTTCATAAGTAAGGCAAACATCTATACCATTAGAGGTAGATAATAGTTATGCAGCCTACTCGCGAAATTTTTGATTGATGTTTACTCTTGAACCAGCCAAGTGTCCTCCGAGGGCAGAAATTGGGCAAATGAGCCGCATCTTAGTTGTAGAGGACGAAGAGCTAATCCGCGAAATGCTTGTTCTCGCGTTAGAGGCTGAAGGTTATGCGATCGCAACTGCTGCAGATGGCAGAAGTGCCTTATCTTTGTTGCAAAATAGCGATGCAACTCAAGGTGAAGTACCTTTTGACCTATTAATTTTGGACTTAATGCTACCTCAAATTAATGGTCTAGATGTCTGTCGCTTACTGCGTCATCAAGGAAACCAAATACCTATCCTCATTCTTAGTGCAAAAGGTAGCGAAACAGATCGCGTATTAGGTCTAGAAGTCGGAGCCGACGACTATATCAGCAAGCCCTTCAGTATGAGGGAACTCGTGGCTCGTTGTCGGGCTTTGTTGCGTCGCCAACGCTTCAACAGCTTACCTCAACTGCCACTGCTTCAGTTCAAAGATGTCACGCTCTATTCTCAAGAGTGTCGCGTTACTGTGCGTGGTGAAGAAGTTAATCTTTCACCTAAAGAGTTTCGCCTACTCGAACTGTTTATCACATATCCCCGCCGAGTTTGGTCGCGCGAGCAATTACTCGATCAAGTTTGGGGTGCAGATTTTGTCGGAGATAGTAAAACTGTTGATGTTCACATTCGTTGGCTACGGGAAAAATTAGAAAAAGATCCCAGCCATCCTGAATACATCATTACTGTACGCGGCTTCGGCTACCGATTTGGGTAGGAAGATAAAGGGGTGAGTGATGAGTGGCTAGTGGCTAGTGACTGGTTGTGAGTTTTGAATTCATTTTAGAGTTTTGAATTCTAAGTTTTGTTAGCGTAGCGGTGCCTTAGCACGTTTTGAATTACAAAGAAGTGTCTTAACTCATAACTCAACACTTCACGACTCTCCGTCCCCTGATTCTCGATCTCTGATTCCTCAAATTGATCCCTTCCTAGCCAAAATAGATAAGCTAGTAGCTGATAGCATTCAAAAGCTCGTGGCTCTTAATGGCGTTGTTGGAATTCTTTTTGGGGCTAGCTGTAGGACTTGGAATTTGGTGTTGGCAATATACCCGATTCCAAAAAAGGTTGCAGCAAGTATTGCGCAGGCTTCCTGCTGAAGCTACAGAAATTTCCCTACCTTCCATCAATTTGTTACAGCGGGCAATTGTCAAACAAAAAGAATATAGCACTCAGCTACAAGCAAAAATTGACTTGTGTGAATACCTCTTAGAAGTTGCACCCGTAGGTTATCTACAAGTAGATGAAGAAAATCAACTTTTGTGTTGTAACATTCAAGCACAGCAATTATTAAATATACAAAGGTGGAAAGTTGGACAAGCTAGGCTACTTTTAGAGCTTGTACGTTCTTATGAACTAGATCATCTCATTGAGCAAACACGCGATCGCCAACAACCACAAGCAATAGAATGGGTGTTTCATCCAACTTTTACTAATGCTGTTTCGCTTGGAGAATCTCAACCGCGTACTTTGCAAGCCTACAGCTATCCTTTACCTGAAGGAAAAGTTAGTGTATTTATTGAAAATCGTCAACCGTTGGTAGATTTAGCAGCTTCCCGCGATCGCACACTTTCCGATTTAGCCCACGAATTAAAAACGCCACTAACCTCAATTCGTCTCATTGCTGAAACTTTAGAGCAACAGTTACAACCACCACTCCAACGCTGGGCTGAACGCATTCTCCCTGAAATTGATCGCTTAATTAACTTAGTGCAAGGCTGGCTAGAACTCAATCAACTTGAAAATAACAGTAAATTAAATCGCCAAAGTGTGGAACTGCGATCGCTAATGAGCACTGTGTGGGAAACCCTCGAACCTTTGTCCCGAAACAAAAAGATGCAATTAAGCTATTCTGGACTCGAAGCCGTATGGCTTAAAGCCGATGAATCGCGACTTTATCGCCTGTTTCTGAATTTATTTGATAACAGCATCAAATATAGTCCTCCCGAAGGAAAAATTGAAGTCAAACTCAGTCTAATCCCAGTAGATCAAGTACAAATTGATATCATTGATTCTGGTTCAGGCTTTCCTAGCGCTGATTTACCTTATGTGTTCGATCGACTTTACCGAGGAGATCCCTCACGCACTCGACAACCGTTAACTCATCCCAATTGTCCTATCAGTGCAGGCTGCGGTTTGGGTTTAGCGATCGCGCGACAAATTGTTTTAGCTCACGGCGGCACAATAAAAGCAATGAATCATCCCCAAAGTGGTGGTGCTTGGTTACAAGTTGTGCTTCCAGAGGTATTAGCGAATCCTTAAAATTAGCACTAACATTGAGACAACAGTAACCAATCTCTTTGGTGCAAAATTGCGAAGCGTGAATATTAATTATAATTCTGAGCGCCGCCATTTTGAACGTCGCCTCAAAAGCTTAGAGCGTGACGTTTTAAGGATGGGAGCTTTAGTCGAAAATTCCTTTAGGCTCAGTCATCAAGCGTTGTTTGCACGTGACTTAGAAGTAGCTAAACAACTACCTCTACTCGATAAACAAATCGATCGCTTCTACAAACAAATTGAGATAGAGTGTGCTACTCTACTCACCTCAGAATCACCAGTAGCACAAGATTTGCGCTTGTTAAGTGCGTTTATGCAACTCGTCCGCGACTTAGAACGCATTGGCGATTATGCAGAGGACTTAGCTGAAATAGCCATCAAACTTTTTCCCTATCCGCCTCATCGTTGTGTTCCTCAAATTGAGGAAATGTCTCATCACGCCCAAGCCATGCTAGCAACTAGCTTAGTTGCACTAGCCGATCTCGATGCTGATGCTGGAAAAACAGTCAAACGGCTCGATGATTTTGTCGATGATGCCTACCAAACACTCTACCAAACTTTGGCAACCGAGCGCGACATCAAAGGAGTAGTAGAACCAATCTTGCTTTTAGCACTTGTTATCCGCCACATAGAACGAATGGCAGATCACGCAACAAATATTGGTCAAAGAGTAGCATACATCGTCACAGGACACAGAGCCTAATCTTAACTATCTCACTCTACAAGCTTCACAGATAGAAAGTAGGTTAATACTCAATGTGGGATGCCTACCTAGGGCAAACAAGTATGAAGTTGAGGCACAAGAGAATAAGATTATTTTTTTGTACAAAGAGTTTGTCGTCATCTTTTTCTCCTATATCCTTGATTTACTCAAACTAATTCGCCGAAACTATTACTAAATATGTTGTGTGCTGTATACAACAACACAATCTTTAACAAAGGCTTACCTGTTCTTAAACTTATAGCTTTACTATTAGTATTAAACTCACAATAAAAACTCCAGGACACTTTCTTTTAAAATTGCACTTAAGCTGAATATAATGAAACGCGAGTGCTACATATTATATGTTGATTTGCACCATTGCAGGAGTGGTAATTTTCCCTGTGAATGGGAGACATAGAACTAAGTTTCATTGACATAATATCTAGAAAGAATCATCTGTTATTTTCTAAATTTGCAGCCAATCAAATGCAGAGTTTATTCTCAAACAAGTGAAAAGTAATAGATACAAAAAATAACCACACTAACAACAAAAACAACGGTTATATCCATGACTATCTCCGCTCCAAACCCACCACTCCCCTCGCCACTGAGCCAGCGGATATTTAGCCGCAAAGAGCTTATTCCACCCCGCCAAGACCTTTTGTGGAAAATAGAACGCGGAGCCGTACGTACCTTTACCTGGAGCGAACAAGGCACACTCATAACATTAGGATACTGGGGCGCAGATGATGTCGTAGGCTACCCATTATCGCGGGTAAATCCATACCAGATAGAGTGCCTAACAAGTGTGGAAATGAGTCTTTTGCCAGCAGGCTTATGGCATCAAGCAGTAGATTCTATGTTACTTCACATCCAGCAATCTGAAGAGCTTCTGAGTATCGTACATCGAAAACCAGTTTCTATGAGACTGTGGCACTTTTTGATCTGGCTCTCTGAGAAATTTGGTCGAGAAGTAGAGCAAGGTCGGTTAATTGATTTAGCTATTACTCACCAGGAAATGGCAGAAGTCATTAACACAACAAGAGTTTCAGTCACTCGATTGTTACAGCACTTTGAAGAGGAAGGAATGTTACTTCGTCATCAAAGACGCATAATTTTATGTTTAGTCAAATAGCACTTTTGTAACCTCAACAAACCTGTTATTCTATATCTTTAAACAGAAGCGAAGAATGTCCAATGTTTACCAGTGTACTCTGGGCAACAAACACTTGCTTTTGAAAGGTGATCGCTCTAAAGATCTCATAAAAATCCGAAATATTACTATTGATTTTTTAGCGAGATCAGCTTGTATAATTTTAGTGTTGACAGCAGATATACCTAAAATCTGAAATCTGTTCATAACATCGGTGTGAGTGAGATAAACAATGACAAAATTTTTCTGGAATGCTTTGAGGCTCAGTCCAGTCATTTTAGGAGCAACCTTGCTTCTAGGCAACCGCGTTCAAGCTACTGAAGCTCCAGTAGTAGATGTAGTTGTTCCGACTGCAACCGCTGACCAAGCTGCGGCTGTAGAACCAGCCCCTCAAATTGTTACAAGCCAAGCTCCAACCTTAGTTAGTCAAGTTCCGGCAAATTCCCTAGCTCAGGTAACATCAGTATCTCAGTTATCTGACGTCCAGCCAACAGATTGGGCATTTCAAGCTTTGCAATCTTTAGTTGAACGCTACGGTTGTATTGCTGGTTATCCTGATGGAACCTATCGCGGTAATCGTGCCTTGACCCGCTACGAATTTGCAGCTGGTTTGAATGCGTGTTTAGACCGTGTAAACGAGCTAATTGCAACAGCCACAGCAGATCAAGTTACAAGAGAAGACTTAGCTACTCTTCAACGTTTACAAGAAGAATTTGCAGCAGAAATTGCTACACTACGCGGTCGAGTTGATGCCTTAGAAGCGCAAACCGCAGAACTTGAAGCAAATCAGTTCTCGACAACAACCGTCCTCAATGGTGAAGTCGTCTTCGGTGTAGCAGATGTATTTAGTGATGAAGCTGTAGGTGGAGAAGACCTAGAGTACAACACCATCGCTGCTGCTCGCGCGCGTTTAAACTTTGATGCGAGCTTCAGCGGTGAAGATCGCTTAAGAGTTCGTCTACAAGCTGGGAATATCGACAATAACAGCGATGAGACGGGTACTGCAATGACCCGCTTAGGCTTTGAGACAGATACTGATAACGACATCGTACTTGATGACTTCTACTACCGTTTCCCAGTTGGCGATGCAGTTTTAGTCCAAGTTGACTTCGCGAATGTTGAATTTAACGATAACGTCTTCACCTTCAACCCAGCGTTTGAAAGCAGTGGTCGTGGTGCAATATCTCGTTATGGTCGATTCAGCCCTATCTATCGTCAAGCCGAAGGTGGTGCTGGCTTAACAGTAACGCTGAACCCAGAAGGCCCCCTAACCGTATCGGGAGCTTTCCTCGCACCTAATGCCGAAGGTCCTGGCACAGGTGTGGGACTCTTTAACGGTGCTTACGGCGCTCTAGGTCAACTTTCCTACCGCCTTAGCGATGCTTTCAGTATCGGTGCTACCTATGCACGTACTTATCAAAATACAGAAAGCGGTATCAATCTGTTTGGCTCTACAGGTAGCGCTAATGCCAACCAACCTTTTGGCGAAGTTGCTACGGAAGCAAACCACTATGGCGTGCAGGCTAGCTTACAACTTGGTACTACCTTAAACCTCTCAGGTTGGGCAGGTTATTCAACTGCTGATGCGTTAGCTGGTCCTAATGCGGGTGCTGATGCTGATATGTTCTACTGGGCAGCTGGACTAGCAGTACAAGACTTTGGTAGAGAAGGCAGTCAGTTGGGTGTTATCTTTGGTCAGCCACCTAAGGTTACAGACAGTGCTCTTGTTGAAGATCCAGATACTTCCTACCACTTGGAAGGATTGTATCGTCTACAACTTACTGATAACGTTGCTATCACTCCTGGTGTTTTAGTCATCTTTAATCCAGAGCATAACAACGATAACGACACAATTTATGTCGGAACTCTTCGTACTACTTTCTCCTTCTAAAAGGATGATTAGTATTACATAACTGATGTTGGGGCGATCTTTGTGCGATCGCCCCAATTATTTTTTAGGTTACGTTGACAGTTCAGATGAAGAGAACTCCGAAGGCGGGCGATCGCTACTCCAAGCCCACCACACACAACCGCAACGACATTGATAAAATTCTTGCCACTTGCGGCGATAATTATCTGTCATTACAGGCGATCGCCGATTCAGCCAAACATTTTCCGCTTCTCGACTCGAAGCACGACAAGTAGGACAACAAAACTCATAAGCGTGAATTGCCTTATTAGTCCATTCGGGAGGAACAGGAGCAAATGCATCCATGCAGGAATCCTTATTTCAACTGCTTCTTACTATTATCTGTTTAAACACAGAGTAATAATGTATATCAGGTGGAATTAAAGAGAGCGACCAAACTAAATATCAGATGTAGGTGCTCAATTGGCGTGTAATCTATAAATATGCTTACTTACATTAAGTCAGTTGTTAGTTTTTATTGCGATCGTATTGTTGCGCTGAACTAAAGTCAATGGAGCCAGCTATTGAAATTCGCCGCCTCGTAGAAATCATGCCAGCTTCTGGTCGCATGATGACTAAAATTGTGAATAAACCAGAGCAAGCAGCAGTAATTGATAGCTCGTTTCCCCTACCTTGGAACCAGCAGCGTTTAATATATATCAATTTTGACTTGTGGCGTCGTCTTTCGCAGCCACAAAGAGATCTGCTGCTGTTACGAACTGTATCTTGGCTTCTCCAAGTCAAGTGGTTAAAGCCAGACATTTATCAAGGTGTTGTCATTGCAGGACTAATAGGCGCAACAATTGAATTAGTACAGCAAGATGCTGTCGGAGTTTTAGTTGCAGGAGGTTTGAGTGCGATCGCACTTAATCGCATCTGGCGCAACAATCGCAGTACGCAATTAGAAGTTGAAGCAGACGAAGCCGCTATTCAAATTGCCCAAAGACGCAGCTACATTGAAGCTGAAGCAGCAGAACATTTGTTAACTGCAATAGAAGCCGTCGCCAAACTTGAAAAACGTCCTAGCTTAACTTTTATCGAACTCATCCGTTGTCAAAATTTACGAGCGATCGCAGGTTTATCCTCTGTGAGTATTCCAGAAGTACTTAAGTAGAAACAAAGAGTTTTGAATTTTCTTAACTCAACACTTCACGACTCTCTTAATAGCAGCGATATAGCTGGTAGTTGTAACCATTAACGTATGGCAAAGCTTGAGGTTCAGCAATACAGCTATCTACTTTCACTGGCGCATGAAAATTGATCAACCACAAGTCTAGAGGTCGGGGAAAATTATTTAAAGTTTGTTGTAAAGTTGCAGGGGCTTCATTTGTTTCACTCGCTAACAGGAATCGCGGCGTATTAACTCCAGCAAGTTTAAATTCTCTACCTATACCCATCATTTCGCCAATTTGCACATGAGTTTTATGAGTTGTAGCAATCAACATTGGTGAGTGCAATGTATTGTTTTGAATAATTTCTACCATCAAGTCAGGGCGGTAGTATTTTTGATAACCTAAATTACAAACTACTGTGATCGCGCTGAGTAATCCCATTAGCCAAATTAAGGCAACAACACGTTTTCCTTGTTGATGAGGAGTCTGCCAACAAACTGCAAGACTTGCTCCCACTAAAATCATAACTGCAGGAAAATAGACAAAGTTATAGCGCGCGCCACGAGTGAGATCAATACCAAAAACATAAGTAAAGAAAAAGAACAATGCGATCGCACTACACGTAATTCCCACAAAAACCCAAGTCATTAAGCGTGTTTTAGGTTGCGTGAGCTTTACTTTGATACCACGATACAACTGAGGCAGTGCCCACAAAAAGAAAATCAGCATGACAAAACCAGAAGCAATCACAATCGGTAGTTGTGGGGCTTCTACTGGTAGTAAAGATATCATTGTCAGCCAAGCAGCCAGAGCTTGAAAAATTGGGTTAAGTAATGCTAATAATCCATTCGTGCCGTTTTGAATCCAATCGGTGAGATCGCTGCCATAATTGTTTTGGAAAAACACAGGTACCCACACTAAGCCACCGAGAAATGTTCCTACCGCAACCATCAAAATTTGCCACCAAAAACCAGACCTAGGGTATTCAGTGCGAGATGTATAATGACGCAACCACAACACACATAGAACAGCGGCTTCAGCACCAAGAGTCAACACAAAAAAATAGTGCGTTGCGATCCCTATGAAATTTGCAGCAATCCAAACAACAACTAACCAGACCGGAATTGGTTTACGGTACTCAAGACGTCGAATTGCAACAACCAAACAACCAAAGGAAGCAATAACCCATAGAATTGCCAGCGTGTAATGTCGGGCTTCTTGCGCTAAAAATATTCCATAAGGCGAAACCGCCATCATTGCTGCCGATAAATGACCGATTAAACGAGAACGAAAAGTCAGCCAACCCAACCCATAAATTGCAGGAACCGATGCTGCACCAAGTAATGCCGGAAGAGATCGGGCTGTCCATACCGAAACTAAGTCAGTTGAGTGTGGCGACCAAAAATTCATCCATAAATGAGCTACCACAAAGTACAGTGGTGGATGATTGCTTTCTGTCACCAAGTTTTGAATAACTTGTACAACTCCACGATCTGGATTATGTTGCAACGGTTGCAGTAGTGTATCAAGCGCGATCGCCTGATTTAACGGAACGCCAAGAAAACTATTGCCCAAGCTAAAGACTAACGTTGAGAATTCATCTGTCCAAGGTGGTTTACTTGCTAGTAGCATTAACCGCAAACCAACAGCGATCGCAGTCCATACCAACAGCAGCAATATATCTTGATATTTAGTCTTTGGATTGAGTTTTAAATTCATAACTCATAGATTTTTCACTATCTGTATGTGTAAATGTGGGGCAGGCATCCGATGCCTGCCTTCTTGTTTCATTTGCCTGCTCTGCCCTCTTGCTTCATTTACTGACACAATTGAGAAAGTGCACTTAATTATCCAATGCTCTGTGACTACTAAAGCTGTTGAAAAGATTCTTGAGCGTGCCTTAACCGGATACGAGCTATCCTCCCAAGAGGGAGTAATATTGTTACAGCAGACCGATATCGAAGCGATCGCAGCAATTCAGGATACAGCCGATCAACTCCGCCGCTTGCAAGCAGGTGATACTGTAACATATGTCATCAATCGTAATATTAACTTTACTAATATTTGCGAACAGCACTGTAGTTTCTGTGCATTTCGGCGCGATGCTGGTGAAGAAGAAGCTTACTGGCTAAACTGGGCACAAATTCTTGAAAAAACGAGTGATGCGGTACAGCGCGGTGCAACAGAAATTTGTATGCAAGGAGGATTAAACCCGCAAGCGAAAATTAGCGGACGCTCTCTGCCATATTACCTGGAATTAGTAAAAATCATCAAAGCACAATTCCCTCAATTGCACTTACATGCATTTTCTCCCCAAGAAGTAGAATTTATCGCAAGAAAAGATGATATTAGCTATGCCTCAGTCATTGCTGCTTTACGCGATGCCGGAGTCGGTTCAATGCCAGGAACCGCTGCTGAAATCTTAGACGATCGAGTCAGGCGGATTTTGTGTCCTGAAAAAATTAACACAGCCACTTGGCTAGAAATTGTCAGTACAGCCCATCAATTAGGCGTACCAACAACTAGTACAATGCTTTCTGGACACATTGAAACACCACAACAGCAGATCTATCACCTGCAACAATTGCGATCGCTACAACAAACCGCATACGATAGAAATTACCCCGCCACCATAACTGAATTCATTTTGCTACCATTTGTCGGTCAAGAAGCTCCCAAACCTCTACGCCGTAAAGTTGGTAGAGATCAACCAGTACTTGCTGATGCACTATTACTGACAGCAGTAGCACGGATCTTTTTAGGACAGGCAATATCTAACCATCAACCAAGCTGGGTCAAACTAGGGCTAACAGGGGCAATAGAAGCTTTAAAGTGGGGTTGCAACGATATTGGCGGTACTTTAATGGAAGAACACATTACCACAATGGCAGGTGCGATCGGTGGTACGTGTATGGAAGTAGAAACTCTACATACCGCAATTAGTTCCGTCAAAAGACCCCATGCACAACGCGATACTCTCTACTACCTTCTAAAAAAAGATGAAAAGCAAGCAGTTAGTGGCTAGTTTTAAGTTTTGAGTTTTGAATTCTAAAGAGTAGTGACTAGTGACTAGTGGCTAGTGAAAGAGTTTTGAATTCTAAAGAATTTTCTTAATTCATAACTCATAACTCTCTTAAGCTCAACACTTCACTACTCAACACTCCCCCAGCTCCAAATACATGATCCCCGCAGTACCAATCCGAGATAGGATGGACGTTAATTTCTGTCTTTTCTCACTTAATGCTTATGAAGCGCTATTGGTCACGTCTACTCGCCCTCGCGTTGGTTGTTGTCATTGGCTTGATGGGCTGTTCTAGCACTACTTTCTCAGATGGTCTGAGTGGAGATTATCGCCAAGATACACTAGCTGTGGTAAATACATTGAGAAACGCCCTCGATTTACCCGATGATGCTCCTGAAAAAGCTGAGGCGCAAACAGAAGCACGTCAAAAAATTAATGAATTTGCTGCCCGTTACCAACGCGATGGTGCTGTTGCTAGTTTAAGTTCCTTCACCACAATGCGAACCGCATTAAACTCCTTGGCAGGACACTATAGTTCTTATCCCAATCGCCCAGTACCAGCAAAGCTCAAAAAACGGTTAGAGCAAGAATTCAAACAAGTAGAAATGGCGCTGAACCGAAACAGCTAAACTCGTAGTTAGCAATATTTTCCTAACTTGTGGGAAATATTACTAAGTGATGTACTGATATCAAATCCGGTTAATTGCTGATGATTCTGATTGATAGTCAAGTTAACTGGAGATGATCTTGCGATCGCAATGGACAAAAACTATTAGGTGTAATGATTTGAGCAGTTGATTTAATATTTGAAGCGGTTTCTTATTTGCCACACTTAAGAAATTAGATCGTTAAGGAAACCGAATGAGAGCTTTTGTAGTCCTAACACTAGTCAAGACTTATGTAACCCAAAGTTCTCACTAGTGAACTATTAGTGTGTTCTGGTACGTTGTTCTAGTGCAACTGTTACATAAAGCTAAGGCGCTGTTTTTGAACAACGCTAGTTGAGGCTGTCACTTATAAGTTAATGATTAGCCTTGCTACCAGATTCATTGTTCGTAGTTATGTTGTGTTTGCGGTAATGTCCAACCATCGTTTGAGATTTGCCCGTTCTTGCTTTGCTTGGCAACGCTTGCTTGCCACCGTGTTAACAGGTAGCTTAGTGAGTACTAATTTTGGTAGCCCTCTTCCAGCTAAGGCACAAACAACGGCGTATTGCCAGCTAACAGCAGCAGCAACACAAGAAAAAGAAACCTTACGTCAATCTGCACTGCAGGGCAACACAGAAGCTCAGAACCGCTATAGAGCACTTATAAATCAACACGCTCAAATTTTACGCGATTGTCGCAACCGCACTTGGCCTCAAACTCAAGCAGTATGGTTGCGGTTGTATCCCTGCGATCTTCAGCCTGGAATCCTCGATAAAGTGATGGATCGCGTCGTTAATCGTGGCTATAACCAGGTGTATATTGAAGTATTCTACGACGGTCAAGTTTTGCTACCCACAGCCGCAAATCCTACCGTTTGGCCTTCTGTAGTTAGGACCCCTGGTAGTGAAAGGACAGATTTGCTAGCCCAAGCAATTCAAAAAGGACGAGATCGCGGGTTGAAGGTCTACGCTTGGATGTTCATGATGAATTTTGGCTACTCCTACGGGCAGCGCCCAGACCGCCAATCGGTGCTAGCACGTAACAGTAAAGGAGATACAAGTTTGTATGTGGTTGACAACGCCAGTCAGGTGTTTATTGATCCTTACAATTTGCAAGCCAAAAGAGATTATTATCAGCTTATTCTAGAAGTCGTACGGCGTCGTCCTGATGGGGTTCTCTTTGACTATGTGCGCTATCCTAGAGGCTCAGGTGCTGGATCTGTTGTCAATAGAGTACAAGATTTATGGATTCATAGTGAAGCTGCTCAACAAGCTTTACATCGTCGGGCACTCAACTATAAAGGACTTAACTTGATTCAGCGCTTTCTTAGCAAAGGATATATCACTGCTGGAGATATCGAACTCATCGATCAGCTTTATCCGCAAGAAGGTGAACCTTTATGGCAAGGGCGCACCCCTCCTCCAGCACCACAACCACCAAACAAACCACTCACTGCTGCACAAAGACAGCCCCAATTACAGTGGGAGTTATGGCAATTAAGCGTTGCTCATGCAATTCAAGGCATTATCGACTTTTTAGCAGTTGCAGCTTGGCCTGTACAGCGACAAGGAATGAAAGCAGGTGCAGTGTTTTTCCCTGATGCCAACCAAGCAATCGGTCGTCAAGGTTATGATTCGCGTTTGCAGCCTTGGGATCGCTTTCCAACAACTTTAGAATGGCATCCCATGTCTTACGCAGCTTGCAATAATACAAGTTGTATTGCAGCTTTAGTACAGCGAGTTTTGCAGTACGCACCACCTGGGACACAGGTAATTCCTGCGATCGCAGGAGTTTGGGGTAAACCTATTAGCAATCGTCCATCCTTAGAAGCCCAAATGCAAGCACTCCGTGCCTATGCACCACGACTTCAAGGCGTCAGTCATTTTGCATTGTCTTGGCAAGAACCGCAGCTAGAAAGCGAGCGTAAATCTTGTAGAGTCCGTTGATTAAAGCAGCGGTTTGCGTTGCATCTTGTTTAGAACCTCTGTGCTTAAATTTCTACAACACCTGTAAAAACTCTTTCAGCAGATCCAGTCATCCACAACCGCTGATCGACTTGGAACCATTCGATTTGTAAGCAACCCCCAGGAAGTTCGACTGTAGCTGTGCGATCGCATCTTCCTGTCAATACACCTGCAACTAAAGCCGCACAAGCACCTGTACCACACGCCAAAGTAGCCCCTGCGCCGCGTTCCCATACGCGCATTTTTAAGTAATCGCGACGCACCACTTCAATAAATTCTGTGTTCGTCCGTTGTGGAAAAACGACATGATGCTCAAATTGCGGACCAATGCTTTCTAAAGGAATTGCTGCGACATCTTCCACAAACGTAATACAGTGTGGATTTCCCATACTGACACACGTAACGTTCCAACTTTGTCCGGCAACTTCTAGCGGTTGGTCAACAACTTTCATGTCTTCTGAACATAAAGTTGTCGGAATCTCTCTGGCAAGTAACCGAGGGACGCCCATATCAACTTTGACTTGACCATCAGGCATAATTTGCGGTGTAATAGTGCCAGCTAACGTATGAATGCGTTTCTGGCTATTTTCTTGCTGATTGCCATCTATTTCTGCGACAAATGCCGCCAAACACCGAATCCCATTACCACACATCTCTGGTTCTGAACCATCAGAATTAAAGATCCGCATTGTGTAGTCAGTACCATTCTGCCCTGGTAGTGCAAAAATTACGCCATCTGCACCAATCCCAAAGTGGCGATCGCATAACTTAATTGCTTGTTCAGGTGTAGCAACAGGCTGTGATGACAAGCGATTGTCAACCAAAATAAAATCGTTTCCGAGTCCGTGATATTTGGCAAATTCAATCGTCATAGGATTTTATAGTAAGTAAGTGAAAATAAATGTAACCTAAAGATTGGTAACTGGTAACTGGTCATTGGTATATGCCTTTTCCCATTACCCATTACCATTGCGGAAAAACAATCAAAAATTATGCCTAGCGAATTCGATCCAGCATTACCTAGCATTCGTCAAGTTCAAACATTAATTAAACAAGCAAACCGCGTCGAGTTGAAACTTGTTACTGGTGATTTAGTCATTGGCAAAATTAGCTGGCAAGATCAGAACTGTTTAAGTATTATCGATGCAAATAATCAAACTATCCTCGTCTGGAGAAATGCGATCGCCTATCTCAAACCAATAAACTAGTTGATAGTAGTGGTTTAAAGAAAACTAATCCTCTTGTTCAGCATATATCCACATCGGCTCAGTTTTTCCGGCGCGCTTAAAGCCACACTTTTTATAGAACTCAATTGCCTGTTGGTCTGCAAGGAGAATATGTTGATGAAAACCTTGGTAACGAGACGTTAAAATCTTCATAATTTGTCTACCTATACCTTGTTTCTGGTACTCTGGCAGCACAAGTAAGTGAGGATAGTAAACGACTAAAAAGTTATCAGAGATAGCATTGCCTAAACCTACTAGCTTACTTTTATCCCACGCAGAAATTAGCAGTTGGGAGTGCATCAGTGCGTTGTAGAGTTGCTCAGGTTTGTTAGCTGAAGACCAGTGATTCGCTTTATATAAATTAAGAATGCTGAGGCAATCAATATCATGATTCTCCTTATAGCTAATTTTTACTTTGTGCATATTTTATGTTACTTATTTATATCATCTCCGCTGAGATAACCAGAATGTTGGTATCGTTACGCTGTTATTAGTGGTTAGTTACTAGTCACTAGTCACTTTACTCACCATTTTTATCATCACTAATCAACTGGATTTGATATTACTTGTAAAAAGCAGTAAATCTTTTGTCTATCCGTTTACCTGCTAGTTGCAAAATTGTAGATCGCTCGATTCGACACAGCCGGACATTTAAAACTTGCGTACCGTGTTTTTGATAAAAAGCGATCGCACGGGTATTGCAATCCGCAACCGTCCATTCTAACCTGCCACAATCTGCCTCTTGTGCGATTTGCGCCAAACGTTGCAACAACGCTGTACCAATTCCCTTACCGCGCATCAGTGGCTGTACATACAAATCGCCTACCCAAAGCGTCGGCTGTGCTAAAAAGCTGGAGTAAGCGTAGGAGAATAGCGCGAATCCAACTGCAACCTCATCGACTTGGGCTAACAACACTTGTGCAAGTGGAGGTTGAGTGAATAAAGTTTGCTTTAACTTATCAATCGTGATTTCTAGAGAATGGGGATACCTGTCAAATTTTGCTTTTTGTGAAATAAACGCAAGAATTAACTCTAGATCTTCAATTGTTGCCAAGCGAATTTTTATATCAATTTCATCCATTTTCAGCTTCCTGAGTACGCCTACTACTCACTGTAGAGAAGCAATTTCTAAATGTCCAATATATTTTTAGCAGTTTATTTATACTCAAAATATATAAATCAAACACCCATTACCCATTACCTATTACCATTTACCCAAATGGAACTGCGACACCTGCGTTACTTCATTACAGTTGCAGAAGAACTAAATTTCAGCCGTGCAGCAGAACGATTGCATATTGCCCAACCACCATTAAGTCAGCAAATCCGAGACTTAGAAATAGAGTTAGGAGTCAAACTTTTTGAGCGAACCAAGCGCAGAGTAGAATTAACAACTCCAGGAAAAGTATTTTTAGAAAAGTCGCGGCTAGCACTACAACAAGTTGAGCAAGCAGTTATTGCAGTTCAAAAAGCCAGTCGTGGTGAAATTGGTCGATTGGTAATTGGTTTTAATAGCTCAGCAACGTATAGTATCTTGCCAAAGATTTTACGTGTCTTTCGCGAGCAATGCCCAGATGTAGAGTTAGATTTGCAAGAATTAACAACCCGCCAACAATGCGATCGCCTGCACCACAACCAAATTGATGTCGGAATTCTTTATTTACCAATTGAAAGTGAAACCCTCAGTACTATGACTATTTTACAAGAAAGCCTTATTTTAGCGCTCGCAGCAACTCACCCCCTAGCAGCACTACCAGAAGTATCTATCAAAGCACTCACTCAAGAACCATTTATTATGCCTCCACATCACTTGGGAGGAGGATTATACAACCAAATTCTCCGCTTTTTTCAACAGACAAATTTCATACCAAACGTTCTCCAAGAAGCGACACAACTGCAAACAACAATTAGCTTAGTAGCTGGAAGTATAGGTATAGCCCTTGTACCCGCTTCACTCCAAAATTTACAAAGATCAGGTGTTGTCTACAAAACACTTCAAGAACCGACGCCAGAGATTGAAATTGCTTTAGCCTGGCGAAAACAAGACTCCTCTCCAGTTTTGCAGAACTTTATTAATACTGTCAGCCTAATTCATAAATCCTACCTATAGCGATCCTATTTGAGTTGTAAGATTTTTTGGCAAACGTAGACGCGGAGCGGCATGCCGCAGGGTAGTACACATTTCCTGTAAGGGTTGCCGTTAGCGTAGCGAAGCGCGTAGCGAAGCCGAAGGCGCTAGGCTAGTACACAAAGAAAAGAGAAGGAGAGAGATTCTCACAAATGATTTAGGATTGCTATATATCAAGTCCAGTTAATTACCAATTACCCATTACCAATTCCCAATTCCCAATTTCCCACCCGCAATGTTCAAGTAGAAACACTTACGACAAGATAGGAAAAACACCCTGTACGCCCTGTGTTGACAACCACTCCTGGAGTTGATTCAAAGCTGGGTAAGCTCCGCATAATAACAGTAAGTCGCCTGCTTGCAAGCTCATATTCACATCAGGAAACCAAAAGAATTTACCATCGCGTCGAATTGCTTGTACCTGCACACTGCAACGAGTGAAAACATCTAACTGTGCCAAAGTTTGATTAATCACTGGGCTATTAACTCCAAGCATAATCCAGTGACACAACATATTTTCATCATGAATTGCCACTTCACCTTTAGCCAATTCATCAAACGCCGCGAGTTCCTCAGCAGTTCCAACGAGTAATAAGCGATCGCCTGTCTGCAAAATTGTCGTTGCATCAGGATAATCAACTTCTTCACCTTTCGCTCGACGAATTGCAATCAAACTGACACCAGTAAGATATCGTAAATTTACTTCTTCTAACGTCATACCAGCAAGCGGAGATGTCTTAGGTAAACTATACCAGCGACTATTCATATCTCTAGCTGCTAACTGCAACTCCCGCGAAACTTGTGCAGGCGATCGTTCAGGGCGCAATTCGAGATAATGATGCGATCGGATTTGCTGCATTTCTTGTTGAATTACTGGTAGCGCCAAGCCGACTTGCGCTAATAAATGTGTGGAAAGTTCGATACTGGCTTCAAATTCAGGTTGTACAACTTCTCTTGCGCCTAGTTGATACAACAATTCAATATCTTGATTTTTATTGGCACAGACTACCGTATCAAGTTCAGGAGATAGTTCTAATGCACGTTTAAGACACAAACGGGTACTCATCGGATCTCGCAAAGCAATTGCTAGCGATCGCGCGCGATCCACCCCAGCAGTTTCTAACACTCGCAAACTACTGGCATTACCATACACGTAAGGCACTCCAGCTTCACGCAACTGTTGAATTTTACTTTCCGACTGATCTACTACTACCACAGAAAGTCCGCGTTCTTGCATCAAGCGAACTAAGTTACGTCCCATTTGTCCATAACCACAAACAACCAAATGATCCTGTATCGGTAATTCTGGAGAAACCTCTTTTGGTACATCAGCCGCGTCCAAATAAGGCTTAAGCCAAGGTAACGATTCTGCCCAATTAAAAAATAAAGGAACTAGCCGCAATACAAACGGTGTTAGAACCAGCGTGACTGCAGTTGTTCCCAAAATTAGTAAATATACCCTGCGGGAAACTAGCCCTAGTGATTGCCCTTCACTCGCTAACACAAATGAAAATTCCCCGATCTGGGCTAAACCCAAACCAGCCAGCAACGCGGTTTTTATTGAATAACCAAAAGCTTTAACTAATGGAGTCACAATCAAAAATTTACCAACCCAAACCAGCGCTACTAACCCCAAAATCAACTCTAGGTTTTGCCACAAAAACACAGGATCAATCAACATGCCAATTGCTACAAAAAATAATGTCGCAAAGATATCTCGCAGCGGTTCGACATAAGTCAACGTCTGATCGGCGTACTCTACCTCCGAAATCATCAATCCAGCAACAAACGCCCCCATTTCAATCGATAAACCCAAGTGTTCAGTTAGTAATGCAATACCCAAACATAAAGCCACAACACCAAGTAAAAATAACTCACGGCTTTCGGTACGTGCCAAAAGTTTCAACAAAGGTGGAATTAACCAAATTCCCGCAGCTATAGCCCCTGCAGCAAATAATCCAATGCGTAACAAAGCAGTCAACACTGCCATACCAATTGTTTCAGCAGGTTGATCTAACGCAGGTAACACCGCAAGCATTAACCCTAATGCTAAGTCTTGAACTACCAAAATCCCCAGCATCACTTGCCCGTGTGAAGTTTCGGTTTCATTGCGTTCCATCAAGCACTTGAGTACAACTGCTGTAGAAGACAAAGATAAAATTGCACCTAAGAATACGCCTTGTGCTGGAGAATTTACCCAACCTACTAATAACGATACGAGTGCTGTCACTAAAATAGTGAGGGCAATTTGCAAGCCTCCACCACCTAAACTGATCGCCTGGACTTTTTTGAGTTCTGCAAAAGAAAATTCAACGCCCAAAGCAAACAATAAAAAGGCAACGCCAAACTGCGCCAGCGTTTCTACTTGAATTAATTCCTTGATTAATCCTAGTCCAGCAGGACCAACCACCATACCACCAAGCAAATAACCAAGGAGAACTGGTTGGCGCAACAGTGCGGCTAATAGCCCACCACCAGCTGCAACCGCGAGAACTAACACCAAATCAACTATTAACCGAAAATCTTCTTGCACAAGTCTTCAACAGAACTATATAAAAGCTATAAATTTCACCATAAAGGTTTTTTAAGTTAAAAGCCAGTGCGTCAGCTTAACTGAGTACATAGCAATTACTTTACTCAACTCTAAACTCACTTTCTCCGTATTTTTATCAAACCTCAACGATTTTCAGTATATCTCTAAGAAAAAAAGCTTTTTCTAAAATCCAACACTGACAATATTTTCACGGTTTTCATCAATAATTTAACCTTGCTATAAATTGGTTACTGCGAAATGCGTTCTGAGTTTATGGTGTAATTTTATGATTGAAATTATCGAGAAAGCTAACCAACTAAAATTGGATAAACCTTCAAACGGTATTAAAAGAGCAGTTACAACTAAACAAAAGAATAAAAAACTCATATTTCGTAGTATCAGCAAATCAAATATTGGAGATTGCTATATCACAACAATAATTTCTGAGCGCTGGTTGCAACTATTTCTCTTGCCTTTTGATTACCAAATATTCTTCAAATTTAGTTCACTCTTTATTCATTTATCTCAGATAAAAAATAATGCATTAAACTTTGATATGGAAGTAGTTACAGAAGGAATATAGACAACACATCAATATGCTCAATTAAAAGTTTTAAAGTGTACTTATGGTCAAGTTTTTTTATTTTCCAAAGCTTTAGAACGCCAGGGGATAGAGGCATTCATAGAGTCTGAGTTGTTGGTTCAAAAACATCATAAAAAAACAAAATTCAATGTAACTTAGAAGAGCAATTCTCTCGAGAGTAGTTACTAATTCATATTGAAAGACTTAAGCAAGAGTTAGAAGAGTTAAAGCAGGAAAAGACCGATTTGGAAATTTTATTAGAGACGAATAATGAACATTTAGACGTTGTAGAATTAGAATTACATAGAGAAATTAGCGATCGCCTGAAAGCAGAAGTTGCATTGCAAGAAGTCAATAGAAGACTGCAAAACCTCAGTTGCGTCGATAGCTTAACGCAAATAGCAAATCGTCGCCAATTTGATCAAGCGATCGCTCAAGAATGGTGGCGCATGGCAAGGGAAAAACAACCCTTAACCTTAATTTTCTGCGATGTTGACTACTTTAAAACATACAATGACCACTATGGCCATCAGGCAGGCGATCATTGTTTAAAACAAGTAGCTCAAATCATTAGTGCTACGCTTGAGCGCCCTGGAGATTTAGTTGCTCGGTATGGGGGAGAAGAGTTTGCAGTCATCTTACCCAACACTGAGGCTGAGGGTGCAATTAAAGTAGCCCAAAAGATTCAAATGCAACTAAGAAACTCTCAGCTTGTCCATGCTGGCTCAGTAATCAGTGATTATGTGACGATGAGTTTGGGAATTGCGAGCACAATTCCGACATCAGACAGCGAACCTGTTGCATTGATGGCAAAAGCAGATAAAGCACTGTATCAGCCAAAAACCAAGGACGCGATCGCTTTGTTCTTGCAGACGTTACCTACTAACCTTACACCTTAAGGATTGATCGGTTTCATATCACCTGATTGTGTCTTTTTACGACACACAGCTTTAGCCTGACTCGAGGCTAGATTTCAACTAGCTATTTAACTATTTACATTAATAAGCAAATTACAATGTCAAGCAACTCATTTTCTAATCAAGGCGTTTTAATCCACGAACTCGTAGAAATTCAAGTAGCAAAAACACCCGATGCGATCGCTGTTATTTTTCAAGATCAACAATTAACTTACCGCGAACTCAACGAAAAAGCAAATCAACTAGCTCACTACCTCAAATCATTAGGAGTCAAACCAGATGTTTTAGTAGGAGTTTGCGTTGAACGCTCTATAGAGATGATTATTGCCCTACTCGGTATTCTCAAATCTGGTGGTGCCTACGTTCCTCTCGATCCTGCATATCCTAAAGATCGCCTAGCATTTACTATTGAAGATACTCAGATTCCTATATTACTGACACAACAAAAATTAGCACGCTCGCTGCCTTTATATCAAGGACATTCGCTCTACATAGACGCAGATTGGGAAAAAATTGCCCAACAAAGTGAAAATAACTCTTTTAGTGGGGTCGAATCTCACAACCTTGCATATGTCATTTACACATCAGGTTCGACAGGTAAACCAAAAGGAGTAGCAATTGAACATCGTAATACAGTAGCTTTCATAGATTGGGCAAAAGAATGGTTTAGCGCTAAGCAGCTACAAGGAGTGTTAGCTTCTACTTCACTTTGCTTTGACCTATCAGTTTTTGAATTGTTTGTTACTTTAAGTTGTGGAGGAACGGTAATCTTGGCACAAAATGCCTTGCAATTACCAGATCTACCAGCAGCACAAAAAGTCACTTTAATTAATACAGTACCTTCAGCGATCGCTACCTTACTTCGTATGAAGGGAATTCCTGCCTCTGTTGAGACGATCAACCTTGCTGGAGAGCCGCTACAAAATAGCTTAGTACAGCAACTTTATCAGCTAGATCATGTTCATCAAGTATTTAACCTTTATGGTCCCTCTGAAGACACTACCTACTCCACTGTTGCTTTAATGCAAAAAGATGCCACCGAAACTCCGACAATCGGTCGTCCAATTTCTAATACCCAAATTTATCTGCTAGACTCCCAACTCAAACCTGTATCAGATGGAATGGAGGGTGAGATCTATATTGCTGGGGCAGGTTTAGCTAGAGGCTATCTCAATCGTCCAGATTTGACAGATGAGAAATTTATTCCCAATCCTCTCAGTAAAGAGCCAGGTTCGCGACTCTACAAAACTGGAGATTTAGCAATTCGTTTACCTGACGGTAATCTCAAATACTTAGGACGTATCGATCACCAGGTTAAAATTCGCGGCTTTCGTATTGAATTAGGAGAGATTGAGTCAGTCTTGGTAAAACATCCTAAAGTAAGTCAGACAGTAGTAGTTGCCCGTGAGGTTTCTACAAACGACAAACGATTAGTTGCCTATGTAGTTCCGAATTCTACCTCAGAACCAACACGACAAAATTTGATGATCCGCGATTTGCGTGATTTTCTTAAGCTGGAGTTGCCTGACTTTATGATTCCTGCAGCATTTGTCTTTTTGGAAGAATTACCACTCACTCTCAACGGTAAGATTGATCGTCGTGCACTCCCTATCCCTAAGTGGACTTGTATGGAACAGGGAGTTTATCTGGCACCCCGTAACTCTAGAGAAACACAATTAGCTGAGCTTTGGAGTCAACTACTTGGAGTAGATCAACCCAGTATCCATGACAACTTCTGCGAACTAGGCGGGCATTCCCTACAGGCAATTCAACTTGTTCATCAGGTTAATGAAATTTTTCACATAAGGCTACCCCTTGCAAGTTTTTTAGAAATGCCAACTATCGCGGGAATGGCTCAAAATATTGAGTCGCTTTATCATGCAGATGTTGCTCAATTAACTAAAAATGAGGAAACAGAAGTAGAGCTAGATTCTGCTATTTATCCTGAAAATATCTTAACTGAACCTATTCCCGAAATTTTTCTAACGGGTGCTACTGGTACTCTAGGTGCTTATCTGCTTTATGAGTTGTTGCAGCAAACTCGTGCAGACATCTACTGTCTTGTTCGCGCTAGTAGCATTGAGGAAGTTCGGGCAAAAATTCAAAATGCTTTAAAGCGTTACGGACTCTGGAGCGATCGCTTAAGTACAAGAATAATACCTGTTCTAGGTGATTTAAGCCAGCCTTATCTAGGCATCAAACCTGAACAGTTTGCTCGACTAGCAGAAAAAATTGACTTAATTTACCACTGTGGAGCTTGGGTTAACGTAGCATATCCTTACTCAGCTTTGAAAGCCGCTAACGTTTTAGGTACTCAAGAGATTTTACGCTTAGCAAGCCAAACCAAAACTAAACCAGTACATTTTATTTCGACAATCGACGTTTTTTCTGTCACTAGCAGCAATACGCTTAGAACAATCAAAGAAGAAGATGTTGCAGGTCCAACATCTTCTCTTGGTAACGGCTATGCCCAAACTAAGTACATGGCTGAGAAATTATTAATAGAGGCTGCTTCTAGAGGCTTACCTATTTCCATTTACCGACCAAGTAATATTGTTGGAGATAGCAAAACAGGCATTTGCCTAACTGATGGATTCATTACCTTAATGCTTAAGGGTTGTCTGGAGATGGGAGTTGCTCCTGACATAGAAGCAATGTTGAATCTTGTACCAGTAGATTATGTCAGTCAAGCAATTGTTTTACTGTCACAGAAGCAAGAACCCTGTACTCAAGCTTTTCATCTAGTCAATCCAGAACCAATCGAGTGGAAGCAACTTATTGAATGGCTGAATAAGATGGGTCACTCAATTTACTTAGACTCTTACACTACTTGGTATTCTCAGCTACTCAAGCTCGCTGCTCAGACCTCAGACAATACCATAACCCCCTTAGCAGGACTTTTTGCTAATCAGTACTTAGTTCAAAAACTATTGGGAGCGTTTTACTTTGATTCACAAGAACCCTTAAAAACTCTTGCTACTAGCAATCTAACGTGTCCTCCTGTGGATGATGAGTTACTGCTTAATAACTTTTCACATTTACTCAAGTATCATGGTTCCTGCAAGTCGCAACTCTTAACTACTCACTCAGGAGGCTTGATCTCAGTCTAGCTTGATTGACGAAAATTCAATAAAAATTATTACTCTCAGATTATTCATCAGGGTGAGTTTAGCAATCAGGTTTGGGCAAACTAATAACGTACGACTAAGCTTGCCCTGATGATTCTATGACTTCTAACTGAATTGAATCTAATTGCTAGGTTGGCAGGCTTAGTAGATTGCTCCAAACAACATCCAAGCAAGTCCAAGAGTTGGTGAATGAACGCAAATTGGATAAATAAAGTAAAAACCCCTTTTTGTGCATCTCAGAGGGATGCTTCTAATCAAAGTAAGTATACAGGATCATTAACGCGCAAAACCCTCATCAAAACAGCACTTAGTATTGGCGCAGTCATTGTTGCCTCAACTGGGGTAGGATACTTTCAGTTGATTTCGCGTATTACAGCACAGACTCTAACACAAATTGAAAAGTATGCTCTCTCGCGAGCACAAAGAGAAGAAGCTATTTTTAGCTTGGCAGAAGATAATCACGTCATACTCAAACAGGCTCTTTTGGAAACACTTCAGGAGAAAACACAAGATCCTCAAAGCAAGTTTGAACAGCTATTTATCAAAATGCCTGATGGCACTACTCGCAACCATCCTGAAAATTTTGAGCCACAGAAGATTCCTGGAGTGTTCTTAGGTAGCAATGTTCATATTGATGCTGACATACGCCGTCGGGTGGTTGCTTACTTTGAGCTACTTAGTGCTTATGGTCCTGCATGGCGCAACCGCTTTGTGAACACTTATATGCAAATTCCAGAAAACGGAATTGCTATTTATATGCCTAGTTATGCTTGGACACAAAGTGCTCCTTCAGATAAATCATTTCGAGTTACTGATGATGAGTCTTTTTATATTACTAATAAAATCCAAAATCCAAAACGTCAAACTGTTTGGTCTGGTATATATTACGACAAAGTTGCAAAGCGATGGATGGCTTCCTGCGTTACACCAGTAGATATAAATGGTAAGCACATCGCAACAATTGGACACGATATTTTGATTGATGAATTACGCGATCGCGCGATTCAAGATGCTTTAAAAGGAACATACAATATAATCTTTCGCGAAGATGGGCGTTTGATAGCACATCCTGACTTTATGCAAGAAATTCAAGATGGAGAGGGAAAATTTAACATTTCGCACTCAGGTAATGCTAACTTACGTAATATTTTTAAACTAGTAAAGCATAAGCAAGCTAATCAAGTCATTGTTGATGATTACAGGGATAATCAATACCTAGCCGTGACTAAAATTGATGGTCCTAATTGGTATTTAGTCACAGTTTATCCTAAAAGTCTCCTTCAACAGCAAGCCTTCTCTAGTGCTCGGCTCATTCTTTTTTTAGGACTTATCTCACTAGCCATTGAAATTGCGATTATTTTTCTAATTTTACGCCGGCAGATTTCTGAACCCTTAACTCACATGATGGAGGCAACTGAAACTATTACAGCAGGTGAATTAAACGTTGAGCTAGATGTATCTCGACAAGATGAATTAGGTCATTTAGCCTACCTATTTAACAAAATGGCACAGCAGTTACGAGAATCTTTTCAGAAGCTAGCAAAGACTAACGAAGAACTAGAATTGCGGGTTGAAGCAAGAACTGCTGAACTTAAAGAAGCGAAAGAAACTGCTGATGCTGCTAACCGTTCTAAAAGTGAATTCTTAGCAAATATGAGCCATGAATTGCGGACCCCCTTAAATGCAATCATTGGCTACAGCGAAATGTTGCAAGAAGAAGCACAAGATTTGGAGCAAGAAGAGTTTATCCCAGACTTGCGCAAAATTCATAATGCAGGTAAACATTTATTGTCCTTGATTAACGACATCCTTGACTTGTCTAAAATTGAGGCTGGTCGGATGGAACTTTATCAAGAAACTTTTGAAATCACGACACTTGTTAATGAAGTTATTAATACGATCGCTCCTTTAGCTGAAAAAAATCACAATGCCCTGATTGTCAATTGTCCTGAACGCGCAGGTACAATGTATGCCGATCTCACAAAGGTGCGTCAAAGTTTATTTAATCTTCTCAGTAACGCTTGTAAATTTACAGAGAAAGGCAAAATCGTCCTGACAGTTAATCGCTACACGAAAGATAACCAAGGTTGGATTCGCTTTCAAGTCAGAGATACAGGTATTGGCTTAACTCTAGAACAACAACAAAAAATCTTTCAAGCTTTTACGCAAGCAGATGCTTCGACAACGCGTAAATATGGTGGCACTGGTTTAGGACTAGCAATTACTAAAAGATTTTGTCAGCTAATGGAAGGTGATATCAGCGTAAGTAGTACACTAGGTGAAGGCTCTACCTTTATCATCGAGTTACCAACTAAAATTCCTGAATCTTTTAACGATGCAACGACTGAAAAAATTGCGATCGCGGAATCTTCTTCTTGCCAATTAACCACCATCCTTGTGATTGATGACGATCAAACTATTAAGGACTTGATCCAACGCTACCTCAATAAAGAGGGTTTTCAGACGATCGCCGCGAGTAATGGTGCTACTGGCTTATCGCTGGCTAAAGAAATACGACCTGATGCAATTATTCTTGATGTAATGATGCCTGGTATGGATGGTTGGACAGTGTTAGCCTCCTTGAAAGCTGATCCTGAAGTCGCTAACATCCCAGTCATTATGACAACTATTGTCGATGACAAAAATTTAGGCTATGCTCTGAGCGCTTCTGATTATCTTCTTAAACCGATTGATCGCGAGCGTTTGATGGCAATGTTGCACAAATACCATGCAGCACAATCTTTTAAGGCTGTGATGATGGTAGAAGATAATAAAGTCACCAGCCAGATGATCGGTCGTCAACTTGAAAAAGAAGGCTGGCAAGTTATTCAAGCCGAAAACGGGCGTAAAGCACTAGAACTTCTCCAAGTGAATACTCCAGGACTAATTATTACTGATTTAATGATGCCAGAAATGGATGGCTTTGAATTTATTCATATTCTCCGTCAAACTCCGCAGTGGGCATCAATTCCAGTCATTGTTATTACTGCGAAAGAAGTGACAGAAGAACAACGATTGCAACAGCATGTTTACAAAGTCTTTGAAAAAGGTTCTTACGATCGCCAAGCCTTGCTCAAAGAAGTTCATTATCTGTTGTCACAAGCGGTCAATCTTCAAAAAACTTTGATAACTACTCAGTCATAGTGGCATAGCTAGTAATTAGTCGGGAGTTTCTTGAGTAGCAGCAGGAGTGCACGCGAGGATTACGAATCAGTCACATTCAAAGCTTTAGGTGAAATCGATGACCAAAATTCTGATAGTCGAAGACAATGACATGAATCGAGATATGCTTTCTCGGCGGTTAACTCGTAAAGGTTACGATATCGTATTTGCCGTTGATGGTGCCCAAGGCTTATCAATGACCTCTTCAGAAAAGCCTGACATTATCTTAATGGATATGAGTTTGCCAGTAATTGATGGCTGGGAGGCAACTCGACAACTAAAAGTGAATCCTCAAACTCAAAATATTCCAGTCATTGCTTTGACTGCACATGCAATGTCAGGCGATCGCGAGAAAGCACTTACTGCTGGATGTGACGAGTACGATACTAAACCAATCGAGTTACCACGTTTACTAGAAAAAATTGAGGTTCTTCTAAGGAAAACGAATCAATAGCATGGAGAACGATAACTCTACGCAACTGGCTTTAATTTCATATCTGCAACATAAATTACGCACGCCCATTAATGCCATCATTGGTTATAGTGAAATGTTGCTTGAAGAAATAGCAACTGACTCTAACTCATCCATAACTTCTAAATTAAAACAAATTTTTAGCTGTGGCAGTCAACTTTTAACACTTATCAATAAACACCTCGATCCAGCTTATTTGGCTACTAATTCACATTTTACTATAGTTACAGTCATTGAAATTTTACCTCTAGAATTAGAGCCTCCTTTAAAAATAGTTATTGATTGTTGCGAACATCTCTTAAAACAAGCTACAGCAGAACTAATAACTGATGTAGATAAAATTTGTACTGCTACTCAATCGCTACTAAGCACAATTTATAACATTACTAGTATAGTTGAACGTTATTTCCAGTTACACAATATTAAAACTGTGGGGAAGAATTCTTATTTAGAGTTAACTACATCTATTAAAAAAGATTTTATTACAGATGCGATTTATTTAGAAGAGCGTCAGAAAAAGCCAGCAGAACGTTCAGGACATATCTTAATTGTTGACGACAATGAAAGTAATCGTGACTTACTTTCTAGACTCATCATAGCGCAAGGTTATACTGTCACAACTGCTGCTAATGGTTTGCAAGCAATTCAAATGATTAAAACAGCAAACTATGACCTGATTCTACTCGATATCCTTATGCCAGAAGTTAATGGATATGAGGTATTACAATGGTTGCGCGAGCAATTTCGACATATCCCAGCGATCGCAATTTCATCTAAGGCTGAAATTGATAGTGTTGTTAAATGCATTGAAATGGGAGCAGAAGACTACCTGACAAAGCCTTTTAATTCAATCTTGCTACGCGCCCGCCTTGAGGCTTGCTTAGAAAAAAACGCTTGCGCGATCGCGAAGTAGAATATTTAGCTCAACTTAACAGTGCTAATCAAGAAATAACTTTTCTTAATGAACGACTTAAAGCTGAAAACTTTCGCTTGAGTGCTGAACTCAAAGTTACACGTAAATTGCAGCAAATGATCTTACCTAAAGATCGCGAGTTAAGTCAAATTGAAGGATTAGATATTGCTGGATATATGAAACTAGCAGACGAAGTAGGCGGCGACTATTACGACGTTTTACAAACTAATGGGTTCAAAATTGGTATTGGTGATGTCACTGGGCATGGGTTAGAAAGTGGAGTTCTAATGCTCATGGTGCAAACTGCTGTAAGAACTCTTATAGAAAACAACGAAACTGACCCTATAAAATTTCTAGAAGTTTTCAACCGGACAATTTATAATAATATTCAACGCATGAATTCTAGTAAGAATTTGACTCTTTCTTTAGTTAATTCTCATAACTGTAAATTAAATTTAAGCGGACAACACGAAGAAATTATTGCCATCCGCTCTAATGAAACTTTAGAATGCATTGACACTATAAATTTAGGTTTTCCAATAGGGCTAGAGGAAAGCATTGAAAACTTTGTTTCCCAAACTTAAATTCAGTTACAAGCTGGCGATGTAGTAGTGCTATATACCGATGGTATTACTGAAGCTGAAAATAGTTTGGGTGTTCACTACGGACTAGAAAGACTTTGTGAAGTTGTTAAACAAAATTGGCACAGATCAGTTCAAGAAATTAGGAAAATTGTTCTTGATGATGTCTGCCGGCGTATTGGTTCGCATAAAGTCTATGACGATATCACTTTAGTAATTCTGAAACAAAAATAGCTTGAAATAGCTTATTACTTAATCATAAAAATAATTACTATAAATAAGTCATGTCTCAAATAATTGGAGATTTTATAACCTGCCTGCCTCTTAATCAAGAATATTTAATTTTTGGCTTTTCACTCAGTTATACTTCACTCCAGCAGAGATGGCGGAATAACGGAATTTCGGCTGATTTTCTTGCCAATTACTTAACTACTTTTTTTCCAGACAATGATGATGGTTCAATTATAGCCCAGAAGCAAACTGAGCTAAAAAGGGCTGTTAGCTATATTGCTAACGAGCTATTAGAAAATTCCATGAAGTTTAGTTATGAAAATTCTGCTCCTATCAGCATTCAATTACATCTGCATAGTGATAGAATCATTTTTGTCATTTCTAATAGTATTAGTTATCAACAATTTGAATTTTTCCAGTCATATATAAACATATTACTGACCTCAGATTTAGATGATTTATATATCCGTCAAATAGAAAAAAGTATAGACAAAGAACCTAGTTGCTCTGGATTGGGTTTACTAACGATCCTTAACGACCATACAACCAAGCTAGGTTGGAAATTTGAGGAAGGTCAAGATAACTCACATCAGGTAACTGTCACCACTATAGTGCAGTTGATAGTATAAACTACTTAATCAACTATGAAAAAAATACTAGATGTAATGAAAATAGAAGGTAAAAGTTATAGTGTTCTCTATGATGTCTCTACTGCTACAGTGATATTTCAAGGTTCACTTCGTCTCAGTGGAGCAGAAGAATATGCTCCGATTGAGCAGATCCTTAATAGTGTAACAGCTCAAGATCCATCTATCATAATCTTAAACTTGCAGAAATTGGAGTTTCTCAACAGTTCGGGTATTAGTATGTAATTAAAATTTGTAATTAATGTCCGCAATAAAAAAATAGTCAGATGATTATCATTGGTTCTCAAGAAATTCCCTGGCAAGGAAAGTCATTAAAAAAATTACAACGGCTCATGCCTTCTCTTAAGCTAGAAATTATTTAAGACTTTATGTTTAAATTAACTTAATAAAAATATAAAAAGCTAATTAAATATTTCATGTTTTTTTATTAGGGTAACGTTTAGCATTTCTTATAAAAAATCTTTATATATAAAAAGAAAGGGATTTCAGTGAGTTTTATACTTACTTTCACCTAAAAAAGTAATGTCAATGAAAATCAAAAAAGATAAGCTACTCTATGTTGATATTGTTATTATTGATTTTCTTGACTGCAATAACTATACCAAGTGTGCGATCGCCACTTAGCAACGATGAAACTAAACTCACGTTTTCTTAAAAGCATCTTGTTACTAAGCAGCATCATAGTATTGCTGGTTGCTTTGGTAACTCCAAGTCAGGCTATGCAAGTGCAGATATCACCAACTAATCCTCATTTGGGAGATACACTGACACTTCTGATTGAGCAAAATCGCGGAGCAGGTGAGCCATCAGTTACAATCAATCAGAAAACTTACCCTACCTTTGAAATTGCCCCAAATCGATTTCGGGCAATGTTACCGACAACACCCCTAGAACAACCAGGAGTACGTCAAATTCGAGTCAATGCTGGCGATCAGGTACGTAATTTAGCAGTACAAGTAAAGAATCGCTCATTCCCTATCCAGCGGATCAATCTTCCCCCAGGAAAAGCAGGAACTAGCGCAACACAGTACGAACTTGACCGCGTGGCAGAGTTTAAAAAGCTGGTAACGCCACAAAAATACTGGAATGGTCCATTTACAAGACCAAATAAAGGGCGTATTAGTGCAATTTACGGTGTTCGCCGCTACTACAACGGCAAATTTGCCAAAGACTACTACCATCGTGGTGTTGACTATGCTGGTGGTGTTGGTTCGCCTGTCTTTGCTCCAGCATCAGGACGTGTTGCTTTGGTAGGAACAGTATCTCAAGGCTTTCGCATTCATGGCAATATTGTTGGCATCGATCACGGTCAAGGTGTGACGAGTGCTTTCTTACACCTAAGCAGAATTGATGTTAAACAGGGAGATATGGTTAAACCAGGTCAAGTCATTGGTGCAGTAGGATCTACAGGTGCAGTTACAGGTCCTCACTTACATTGGGGGCTATACGTTCATGGAGAATCGGTCGATCCTGTACCTTGGCGCGAACGAGGATTTAATTAATTCAAGTTGAGCTTGATCGTTTTGCTGGTAGAACGGGGAAAAATCAAAATAGGGTTACTGCGATCTATGTGAGCAAGCGCCGTGGAGTCTGAAAGTGTTATGAGTATTCAGAAAATAGTAGAACAAGCTTTGCATGATGGTTATCTAACACCAGCAATGGAGGCCGAAGTTGGTCGAATTTGTGACACTGCAGCGGAACTTTCCATTGAAGATTACATGGCACTCGACAAATTAATGGGAGCGCTATTAACAGGAGAAGTTGTAGCAGTACCACGCAAGCAATTCATCAACGTGATGGAAGAATTGGTACTAACAGAAGCGATCGCACGGGTAGCAGAAATTCAAGTGACAAGTGTACACACCATCGATGTAGGTGACATTGCTGCTTACGCTTTAAATCGCCTTCCTCCTTTGTATGCCACAACAGAAGAAGGTGCTAAATATCAAAGCCAGCGTGCTAGTGAAGAACTACAAGATTTAATTCGCGAGCAAGTCAGTGCTGCGATCGCTCGTAGTTTAGATCGACCTGAGTTCTTCCCTGAACGGCAAGCTATTAGTAAAAATACTGGCAATGAAGTCCTCAAACAAGTTAGTAGCTTACTTCAAGCTTATGCACCTAACTACGAAGAACAAATAGCTACTGAAAAATCTGATTTGTCCTTTGATTCTAAGACAGAACTTTAACAAAGCTTCACGAGTTTTTTATGCATTTTTTGCCTTAACACAGGCACATTATAGTTAGGAGTTCCGTCATATTTTTTGGTACTTGGTTTAGCAGTGCAAACTTAGGTATCGAAATTTGTGATTCAGCAAGAATAGTGTGGCGTGAGGAAAAGTGATGCTAGAAAAACTTGTATTAGCGGTCACAGCTACGTTTTGCCTTAATTTGTTTTTGGGAGTTAACCTACCAAATAAAACTGTTACTTATCCGAGTTATCGCATAGGAGAAACACCTACGCGATTAGTTAATGCTGCGAGTCGCTCAAAAATACCGTCCTTGCCTGCTGCTTCAATTCCATGGTAGCTAACAAGAGGTCGGAGGTCAGAGAAAGAGGAAATTCACCTCGAAGTAGAGAAAATATAAAAATTGTTTTCACTACAACTGAAATTGATATTTTCTGATCCCTGACCTCTGATCCCTGACCCCTCTAATGAGCCAGTGATAAATCTGGCACTCAGGTAGGGAACTTCCCCGCATTAGTGATGTCTAATAGTGAGGGATGTGTTGAGCCAGTGGCTTTTATGAGTCAATCAATTCCTGTAAGCTGGTCATCTGTTGAGGCAAATATTCCTCAAACACCAGTGCAAATCGATAACTTATCTAACTACGACTTAATTTTGCGTTGTCAAGCTGGGTTACGCCCAGAACGGAATGCATTTGCTGAATTGCTGCGTCGGTATCAGTCCCATGTCGATAAAGTTCTATATCATCTGGCTCCCGACTGGCAAGATCGCGCAGATTTAGCCCAAGAAGTTTGGATTCGTGTTTATCGCAACATCAAGCGCTTAAACGACCCAGTTAAATTTCGCGGCTGGCTGAGTCGGATTGCTACAAACCTCTTCTATGACGAGCTACGGAAACGCAAGCGGAATGCTAGCCCGTTGTCATTGGATGCACCTCGTACTGTGGAAGATGGAGATATGGATTGGGAAATAGCAGGAGATCACCCCAGTCCTGATGAGGAATTAACAACACGAGAGTTCTACGAACAACTCAAAGAAGCGATCGCGGACTTACCAGAAGTCTTTCGCACCACAATCGTCTTGCGAGAAATTGAAGGTATGGCTTACGAAGACATTGCCGAGATTACTGGTGTTTCTTTGGGCACTGTGAAGTCTCGAATTGCGCGAGCACGCTCTAGACTACAATCACAGCTCCAACAGTACTTAGATGGTTAGCAATCCTTGACTTTATGAAGACAGGTAAAAAAATAGAGGAGGATTATGTCTTAAAGGAGATTCCCAAAATATCAGTGTCTTTGAAGATTAATAAAAGCAGCAGTTAGCTGGCGTGAATATTTAGTGTGTTCCCCTAATCACATTTGGTAGTAGTGTTAAAATGACGTCTGAGGTAAAGTTGCCACGTAAGCAACCCCGCAACAGGGGTATGCAAGCAATACACACTGGTTATACTAATCAACCAATGGGTGCTATGGATAGATGTCAGCGCGATCGCTTCGAGTTATTAAGTGCTTTTCTCGATGGTGAGGTAACGGCAGCAGAACGGCAGCAAGTCGAAGAATGGCTAGCAAATGATGCGGAAATTCAGCGTTTGTACGCTAGATTACTCAAGCTACGTCAAGGTATAAGAACCCTACCAATACCACCACAACAACCTGTAGAACAAACTGTCCAGCAAGTCTTTACTCGAATTGAACAGCGAAGATCGCGGCGGGTAGCGATTTGGGGAGGAACAGCGGTTGCTGCAATGTTTGTCGGCGCTTTATCGGGTATATTTACTGGTCGTCCTTCGCTTCAAATCGCTGGGCTGCAACCAGTACCTGAAGTTAGCGAAACTTTGATGGTTGCGGTGAATAGTCCAGTTATTGAAATTCCCAAAGCAGCAGTAGTGGCTCCGGAACCGCACTTTGTTAATCAAGCCGACTACCGACATGAATAAGGTAAGCAAATAGTAAGAGTGGTTGAATTATGGCAAACAACCACTCCACCAACCATCAGGTAGCCGCCGACCACCAAATGTATTAACTTGTTTTGGTGTCATCAAGTAAACCCAAGCAGAGCTAAGAGAAGTTAAGTCTAAATTATAAGTATCTATTTGCTGGCGATAGTACTCATTCTCCTCAATAGGTCGCCTAGGATGATAATCCTCTAGTAAATCAAGATAATTTAAAACTTCTACATTAGGGAACGAAAGGACAAAACCTTTAACGCAATCGCTGCCAAGAGTCATAGCAGGATAACCGAAAGGAAGATGATAAAGCTGACCAAATGCGATCGCCCGTTTCACTGTCAAGACCTTATCTGCACAATACCGTTGATAATTGATCTCTCCAGGCTTTAGTGTTCCATAAACAAATACATTAACGGCTTCTGATTTCATTACAAATCAAACGCGTTTGGCGCACCTCAATAACAGTTCTAGCAATTAGATAATCTGTAGGAAAACCTTCCAAATCAAGCTTAAGCCGATTTTCCGCTTTCTCCTTTGACTACAGCAGCGCCAATGAGATGTGCTAGACGCAATGCCTCAGGGACTTTACCACGATCTGTCAAGCGTTGTAGTACAGCAAACGTTACTTCTGGACTCACACCAGATACCTGAAAGAAAAAAGGTGGATACTGATAAATCGTACCAGCATGTTGTAGTGTCTGTAATCTTTGGGTAGATTGCGGTAGCTGCTGTATTGCTTCTTGCATTGCTTGAAGATTAGGTAAGCGTCGCATGACAGTAACACATGGAAGCAAAAGCGTTTGCGAAAGCAAGGGTAAATCAATAATATTAAATCCACCAAAAGCGATACCGTCAAGCAGCAAAATGTGCAATTGCGGTAAAAACTTTTTTCCTAATAGCAATTGACAAATGATTTCCGTCGCATCCAAGCCATCTTGCTGCACTTCTCCCCAAACCATACCTTCAAACCGAGTATCTGCACAAACTACACCAGCAATACAGACTTTTCCGCTTTTGTTCAGGCGGGAAAACGGTGCATCATCAAAGCCAATAACACGAATAGTACGACGCCGTCGTAATAGAGTCTCTAAATCCTGCAGTGGATTGAAACCACAACACTTGTAAACAAAACTTAGCAAAACGACGAGCATTTAGCAATTGGTAATGAGATCAGCCAACAGCTCAATTCAACAAGCGTTGTTGCTAAGTAAGTGGGTGAAAATAAATGTAACTTAAGGGCTACGATCGGTCAATAGTCAGTTAAGCAGCTATTAACCATTAATCAGTATAAAATATGCGCTCAATCATTCCGCCCGCCTACTTGCGCTGACTATAGTGTTTATTTACTGCTACATTTTGGAAAGTAGCTTGTGAACACAGCTTTAGTAATGAATCGTGTCTTTTCGCCACTGCAACAATTTTTGATTACCTGGTTGCTGATTTTAATCACAGGTTGGGTAACGCTAAATGCCTTAAGATATATCGGAGAACTACTCAGCATTTTGATTACTGCTGGGTTGATTGCATTTTTACTCAATTATGCGGTTGCAGCCTTGCAATCGTTTTTACCTCGAAGTATTGCCGCAGTTCTGGTTTACTTATTAGCTGGAGTCGTTGTCGTTCTTACTGCTGTGACATTAGTACCACCAGTATTCAATCAAGCACGGCAGTTAGTCGTAAATTTACCATCGCTGGTAGGCTCTGCACAACAGCAGTTGACAATGTTTCAAACTTGGAGTGTAGAACACAACTTACCGTTTGATGTTCGGATCTTGGCATCACAGTTGCTTGCACGGGCACAAACTTTAAGTGAGGCGATCGCCACTAAAGGTTTTGGTTTAGTACTAGGAACTTTTAACTGGGTATTAGACCTGATTTTTGTTTTAGTGATCTCATTTTATATGCTCATTGACGGAGAGCGATTGTGGCAAGGGTTAACGCGCATTTTTGCACCAACAATTCGTGAAAAACTGACAGAATCACTTCAGCGTAACCTCCAGAGATTTGTTTCTGGTCAATTGTTGTTAGGTTTATTTATGGCAGCGACGCTTACACCTGCTTTTTGGGCGTTGCACGTACCATTCTTTCTTTTATTTGCTGTTTTTATTGGTTTTATGGAAGTCATCCCCTTTATTGGGGCTACTTTAGGAATTGCAACGGTAACAATCGTTGTGGCATTTATTGACTGGTTGCTGGCATTGCAAGTTTTAGCAACAGCAGTGGCGTTGCAACAAATCAAAGATAATTTAGTTGCTCCCCGAATTATGGGAAACCTGACAGGTTTATCTCCAGTAATTATTTTTGTATCTTTACTATTAGGGGCACAATTTGGTGGATTCTTAGGAGTAATTTTAGCAATTCCTCTTACTGGTGTGGTTAAGAGTTTGTCAGAAATTGTGTTTGATCCGACACTACCACCTCAAACTGGTTCATTTTTTTACAATCCACTCGATAGTAGCGATCAAATCTTACTCAAGGTCAGTTCGAGAGTAAATGATGAGGTAAATTAGTTGTAGCCATTTAAACAGTTGATTTAATTATTACTTTGTTATTTTTGCTACTATAACTTAGTTACAGAGCAAGGTATTTTTTCTGCTTTGATAATTAAGTTAATTTACTCAAAATACTTTTTTTTTGTTAATATATATGAATAAAAATGTATATTTAATTTATTAGCAAGCTAAGCATTTTTTTTAAGATAAATCGTTTTATGCTTAAGATAATTTCTAAAAACAAAGAACTTTTACGCGTCATTCTTGCAGCTTCGATTGTTGTAGTTGGTATGCTTCACTTTGCCGTACCTGAAACATTTGTCAGCATTGTACCTTCTTTTTTATCGTATCCTTTAGAGTTGGTTTATCTTAGTGGTGTTTTTGAAATTTTAGGAGGATTTGGATTACTTGTTCCTACAGTTAGTCGTGCTGCTGCTTGGGGACTAATCGCACTTTTTATTGCAGTGTTTCCTGCTAATATTAATATGGCTGTAAATCATATTCATATTGATGGCATTCCTGATTCACCTTGGTTTCAAGTTGTGAGGTTGCCTTTTCAAGCCGTTTTAATTACGTGGGCATGGTGGTATACAAAGCCTGCAAATAATATTAAAAACCAAGCAGCAATTATCAATTTGTATGAAATAGAAACTTAGGTCATAATACGTATTGCTAAAACGGCGATCGCTTGTGGCGTGGCTACATTGACCTTGCACAATTTCTGTGGTTGGCAAGCAAGAGTGTGATAGAGTTAATTAAAATAATTCTCATCTAGTGTTAATTTATTGACTTAGCACTTTAGCTCCATCATGACACTCATCCTCAACCAAGCAGACTGGGATGAATTGCAACAGCAGGCTCCCAGACTTCAACTTGACAATCTAGTACTTGATGATGTGGAGCACATTACAGGCGTACCTGAGTACATAGGTCGCGGCTACAATCACAGAATAGAGCTATCACCAGGGCTGTGGGTGAATTTCTATGATTGCGAATACTATCAGGACTTGATGGTGAAAGCACCTGTTCACGAGCATGATATCCAAATTTGGATTAATCTTTCAGGATTTATCTACTTCGAGGCAGTTCATCCAAATTTGGGCGGGATGTGTGGCTATTTTTCCGGTAGCGGAATTTCACCAGCGTATGTTGAAAAGTACCGATGCGGAGAGCGTTTAATCACTATAGGTGTAGACATTGAGCCAGAATGGCTGGACTCGTTTTTACAAGAGGATAAGCAATACGATTGTGGCATTCGGAAACTACTGTTTAAAGGGGATGACTGGAAAACATCGCTTTATCCAACAGTAACTTTGAAAATGCGATCAGTGGCGCAACAGTTATGGAATGTACCCTATCGAGGTGTGGCAAGACGGATGTATCTTCAGGGAAAGGTGCTTGAGTTATTAGCAATGCATCTCGACTTGATTGCAGCCGAGCAAAAGCTGCGTAACTTACCAAAGCTAAAGCCTGAGACAATCGCGCGTTTGCAATACGCTAAAGAAATTTTGACGATACAATTTGAGAACCCGCCATCGCTATCGGAGTTGGCACAGCAAGTAGGGGTAAGCGATCGCACCCTCCAGCGTGGATTTGGCGAACTATTCGGTACAACAGTGTTTGGCTACCTGCACAATCTTCGCATGGAGCAAGCAGAACAGCTTTTACGAAGCCGAGAAATGCGAGTCTCGGAAGTAGCTCATGCGGTAGGCTATTCTCACTTGGGACATTTCACCGAGGCATTCAAGCGTAAGTTTGGTATGACACCAAAACAATGTCAGATGGGGAAAGTTAATGCATTGTAATTAAAGAGTTGTCATAAATTAACTCACTCAATGACGCTTTGGGGATAAAAAATTGGCGTTCTACCGTGTGGCGGTTCTCATACAAATCCTGTAATCTTGCAATCTAGGTTTGTTGATAAAGATTCTCTTTTGGTATGGGGCATGGTTAGTATGGGTTTGCAGGGCAGATTTCTATGGCTAATTCAAGGCGTAGCGGAAATGGGAGCGATCGCCTTTACCCTATTGCTAACTTCAGCAGTTTATGCGTCAGAGAACGTTAACACAAAAGAACGGGTATCTTCTTTACCTCAGCTTACTGGAAACCAACCCGCGACAACCGTTGCCGAGTGGCTCGCGCAAATCGAAGCATCGATAGTGCAAATTACGAATGTGCGTGTGGAAGCAACTGAAACAGGCTTGCAGGTAGTCTCACATCTTGCACCTATCAGGAAAACCACTAATACATGAATAAGTAGTGTAAGAAAGTGACAGCAGAAGCGGAAATTCGCTTTTGTGGCAGAGAGTAATTCAGAAAACTTGATTTGTAGAGAAATT
>NZ_JADEWN010000053.1 GCF_015207655.1 Gloeocapsopsis crepidinum LEGE 06123
CTGATTGAGGTGTCACCTTGTGTGTATGCCTTAACTATTTTTTCTCGCAAGTCGAGCGAGTACGGTTTCATTAGACTTCATTTGTGTACTCCTCTTACTGTACCTCATAAACTTGCAATAGGCTGTAAATTTCTGTATTGCGCTGTTGGCGCTCATTAAAAACAACAAAAATCACAGCAGAAAGAATTGATAAATTTCCGATGAGTTGAATAATTTCTATAAAGGCTAAGTTTTTGAGCCAATCAAGAATAGTTTCTAAGCGTTTCTCAAACAAGTAAAATGCTGCTAAAAGCTTAGTTTGCTTATCAGGTGGAATATATTGTCCGCAACGCTTACGATGTTCTCGATCTACTCGAAATACTTGCTTATTCCGCTTTTTCATAGTAATTTAGCAGCTTAAAAAAACCTCCTACACGACTCCCAGATATCCTTCAATTAAAATCAAGGCTATTAGTAAACTAAACTAATAACGCCTCAAGTAAACGTTTCCACTCAACTAGATCGCCATTGTTAGCTGCAAGAATGTCAGTTAAATCATCAAAATCTCGATGAATTCCATCCTTAAACTTTTTGACTTTCTCTTTATAAGACTTCACCCTCATACTATCTGTTTTGCCCTGGAGTAGAAAATAGCAAAAATAGTCAAATAGATCGATTAGTATTTGAAATGGCAATACTAGTTCGTCATAACCTAAACTTTGAGAATACTCATCATATTCTTCTAGCATTCCTCTGATGATGAGATATTCTAAATAGTTGAGTTTTACAAAAGGGTTGTTAGGGAATTTTTGCAATGCATCTTGTATAACCTGCACAGAACGATTAGAGTCATTCTGTTTCAGTAAGAAAACTGCATACCTTTTGACTGCCCAAGTGTAAGCAGGATTTTTGGTAAGAACATCATTGTAAACTTGTTTTGCTTCTTCTAGACGGTTGTATTTTTCTAGAAAGTAAGCATAATGTGAGAGAGTCCATAGGTCATCGTCATAGCCATTCTTTAAAGCTTTGTGATACCACTCATAAGCACGATCCATCAGAAAATTTCGTTCTAGAATGTAGGCGTAATAATTTGCTCCCTCGCTTCTATTTGTAATGAACGCTTGTTCAAGATGATAAAGCGAAGTTTCGTAATTGTAAGTTTTGCCATAGCATTGACCGATTCCATAGTGAAAGTCTGGTGTCTCTTTATACTTTAATAAGTGTTGATATAGTTTTGTCGTTACTTTGTACACATCTTCTGCGCGTAAGAAATCTGCAACTTCAGCAATAGAAGCGATCGCATAGTCTTGATACTGATTAAGAATCTTTTCATACTCTTGGTTGCGAGCAAGATTCATCAACTCGTTTTCTACCATTGGTTATATTTCCTACTTAATATTTTTTAGCTTGCTTGACAAGCATCGTACCAAGTTGACAATGATTGAAGTTCGGCAAGTGGCAGTAACAAAGTATCTTGAATTTCCTGCTGCACTCTATTACTGACATAACAGCTATTATTCAGGCAATCTATCAATAATTGGTTGGCATCGTAGTACTGTTTAAGTTTTTCCATCTGCTGAGTACTAAACTGCCAATCGTAGCCAAAATTGCGGTAGGAAATCGATACTAGCTTTAACTGTTCCATCCAAGTATCACCGTTAGCTTTCCACCACAGGTCAAATTCACTATCCTGAAGTGAACCGAAAACTTGTTTAAGTTGTTGCAATTCTTGCTCTAAATTGGGATCAACAACGCTAGCACGGGTAATTGCTCGTTCAAGAACCCGCTTAAAAGTCAAAATACATTTTGGAGTGTCTTTAGTTACGTAGTTAAGCGCAAGCGTACGATCAAGCGCCAGATCAAGCGCCAGCTCATCATTAATTTTTCGAGTCATTGTCGGCTCAAGTGCACGCGATAAATCTAAAGTACTACTGAGTAAATTAGAGGTACGTGCTAAGTCAAGGTCAAAATAGAAAGCTCGTACAAGTACCGACTTCTGTAGATACATACTACGGGCTTTTTGACTAATCCAGGTGAGAAACTCTTGTAATCGCTCATCTGCAACTAGGAGTTGATCGACGTGTTGCTTCGTTAACTGAAGCAGGTAGTCAGCATTTTGTAACATACTAACGCTGAATAAAAATACTTCCCGCCAGCGTTTCTCCGTAACATGACTCACTAGCTGTTGTAAACTTCGATTTAAAGCTTGAACATCAGAATTATCAACAATTGTTCGTGCAGTGAAATATTCATGAAATGTCAAGTGGGAAAACGAATAAATTCCTCTAGCACGCTCGACTAACAAGCCATGTTGAGCTTCGATTGATTTGAGCACGATCTCACTATCGAGTTGCAACGGTTGAGTAGCTGTCACAATACTAGGCAAGCTACGGATATAATCAGCAATGTATTGTTCTAATTGCTGCTGTCTAAAGAAGTATTCACCTTGCTCAAATGTCTGTAAAGCAATCTGGCTGAGTAGATCTTCCTTGTGTCTAACTGACAAGTTTTTATAAACCTGCTCGCGTTCAATATTACGCTTGGCATCCCATTTTTTTAGTAGTAAATTTATTCCTTCTTTGTAAAACTGGGTGCGATTTATGGGAAAGCTAGCTGTTTCTGCAAATACTAGACATATTAGTGTCAGTAATAACGGATTAGTAGCTAGTTCGCGAATTGTAGAGTTTTGCTGGAGTTTCTGCAGAAAACTTCGACTCTCTTCTTGAGAAGCAAACCAATTATAAGCAAAACTACTTATCTGATCTGCATCAAAATCAGCAATTTCTACCTCAGTAAACTCTTCAAAGGTATATTCGCGTGTTGCAATTCTACAGGTAAGTACAAAATGGCTATGAAGAAACTTAGCTGAAAAACTTCGGATCTCCTGAACAACGCGATAGCAATCTTTTTCCTGCACTTCATCGAGTCCATCAAGTAAGACTAGCGCCCTACCATGACTTAATATTTGTGCAGTGACTGTGGAATCCGTCACTCCGCAAGTTGTCAACTGCTGTGCTATGTACTCAAACAGACTTAGCTGTTCTGGTGCTTCAGCAAAGTCTTTGAGCGCGATTAATATTGGTACTCGGTTATCTTTTAGCTTGCCATTAATACACTGCAAGGCAATATGTTTTAGAAAAGTAGTTTTACCTGCGCCTGGTTTACCCAATACGACTAACTTAGTGTACTCTTGCAGTGCTTCTAAACCAGATATTGAGTTTTGAGTAACTTCCCCAAAGTTAGGACGCTCAAATTCGTCTGGTGCGCAAACTTTGAGCAAATCAGTGAGTTCTAATCGGCGTCGTCCTGTAATTTTTTTGAGTAGGTTTACCTTAGTATAAATGTTATTTAATTCGATGGGCTGGGACATATCTAGTACCCGCATTAGCCCACACCTTTGTTGTATGGTAGTGCGCACTTTATCGCGTATGTCTTGTACTAATACGTCTAGGTCACACCTACTACTGAAGTGAGCTAACCCTAACTGAACAAGTTCAACTTCCTCAATTAAGTCAGCAGTTTCTTCCTCCCAATTCTCTAGTTCAGCAACATCTTGCCAAGGTAATTCTAATCTTTGACAGATTTTATGAAAATTTTCCCTCCCTACTGGTTTGCCAGCAAAAAACTTTTGCACTGTTGAGCGAGAGACTTCTAACTCATCTGCCAAGTCAAGTTTAGTTGCAAACATCAACATAGCCCGATTAGCACGGTTGAGTCCTTCTGGTGATGCTTTTAGCGATCGCCCTGCCTGTACTTTCATGTCTGTTTGTAATGAATAGAACTTGTCTAACAGTATTTAGAGCTAACTCAAAAAGTCAGGAAACTAGCTTGGGAAGATCACTCACATTAGCTAATTTTTTGTGATTATAGAATAATCTAATTGATTCAGTCTGTATTCACCACAACAATCAATATTTTTCCGTACCTATCCAACCTTAAACATGACCCAAAATATATATAAAATAAGCTCATCTAATAAGTCAAGCTATTCATAACAAATGAGCTAAACCGTTTTTAGTAATTTTTTACACCAGGTACTCGCTATTATTTAGCTCTCAAATCGTTAATTTCATGAAGTTACTATTTATCGTTTACATAAAACTTGACGGTTGAAATTATAACAATTATCCTACTTTAACATTTTTTTTCCTCTCCCTTAAGGAGGATTAATATATAAAAGATATTTGTAGTATAAAAAACAAGTTTTTCGTATTAAGAAAAACAAAAATTGTATTAGAAATAACAGATTATAGAAAAAACCACTCAAACTAACTTTATACAAAAAAAACACATAAAATACACATCTTTAAACCCTTACTGGGCTTGATTAATTTGTCAGATATGCAAAACTATAAAGCAACTTGCAAATGATGCTTCTTGTGTCAACCTTGATAGAAAAAAGTTTAATGATTTTTTCATCTAGTTATAGATGGTGAAATTTTCAGATGAACTGTTATGAAGCAGCCAAGGTTTTTCCTGATTGAGTTAAGAGTTTAAATGCTTATGAGTCATTCTTGTTCTTTTAAAAAATAAAGACGTTTGATTTTAGTTTTAAGGATTAGAACTCTTAAGCTGTAGCTTTTTGTATCATTTGAGAAATTTGAATTTGTTTAAAACATTAAATAGGAGTAATTAACTGTAATATTGAATTATTATTGCCATATAAGCTAGTTTTGCTAAAAACACTTATCCTATAACTGGCAAGGCAATAAAGCGAAAGGTTTTAATTGCTTAAAAGTAGTTTAATTAAGTAATTTTAGTATTAGAGCAATAGCTAATTTAGATATTTCTAAATACGTGTTGAACAGGTGATACATCTCTCGCGACGTGTTGGTATCCAAGCATTAAATTTAATCAATGATTGCTGCAAATAGGTTACAAACATTGTTAAATGCTGGTCATTTTGTTGTGTCAGCTGAGTTAACACCGCCGCGACACTACAAGATAAAGCCATTGATTAGCAAAGCGGAAAAGATTGCTGCCTACGTAGATGTAGTACACATAAATGACAATGCGCTTTCACAAGCCCGGTTATCTAATGTTGTAGCTGCACACTTAATCCAGCAAATAGGAATTGAACCTGTTGTGCAATTAACACTACGTCACAAAAACCGGATTGCTTTGCAGAGTGACTTATTAGGACTAGCAGCACTAGGAATTCGTAATGTCATGATTTTAGGGGGTTATCCCTGTTCAATTGGTAGCGATCCAGATGCTAAGGAGGTAAATGACATCTCTGCAATTGATGCGATCGCCGCAACTCACAACCTAACAACGTACGGCAAAATGTTCAATGGAGATGCGATCGCGCCAGCCCCAGATTTTTATATAGGTACAATCGCAGTTCCTTACACAGCGCCCGATAAATTAGATGAGAGCATGGCTCTTTTGGCGGCAAAGATTAATTGCGGTGCACGCTATATTCAGCTACAAGCAACTTTCGATCTGACCACAATGCAGCAATGGATGGCAGAAGTTGTGAAACGAGGATGGCACAAACGAGTTCATTTTATTGGAGCGGTTTTTCCTTTTAGTAGCTGGAAAGGACTTGAGTTTTTACAAACAATCCCAGGTTTCAACATCCCAAATGATGTAATTGAGCGCATTCGCAGCAGCGATCGCAAGTCGGAAAGTCTTCAAGTCACTTTAGAGTTAATTCAAGGTATACAAGCCATCGAAGGCATTCGCGGTATTCACTTGCGATTAATTGGTTCTAGTGACTGTTCTCAGATTGTCGAATTAGCAGGACTACGGCAATTCGCCCAACGCAGCACAATCACTTGAAAGCACTTAGCAATTGGCTAAAAGCTAACTAAACACTTTTCTTACTAAGAATTAGAGAATGAAACGAGTAGTAATTACAGGCATTGGTGTTGTGGCTCCTTTAGGAATCGGTAAGGAGCAGTTTTGGAAAAATGCAATTCGCGGACAATCGTATTTGCAAGCTGACCCTGAAATGGAAGCAATGGGTATTAAAAGCAAAGTCGTGTGTCGAGTTGCTGATTTTGATCTTTCCGATTACTGTTCAGGAGCAGAATTTGACCATTTGGTTGAGCAAGATCGCGTAGTGCAGTTTGGTGTTGTTTCTGGTACGGCGGCGATCGCTGATTCAGGTTTAGACTTAAGTCAAGAAGATCCCGAATCCCTAGGAATTATCTTTTCCTCTGCGATCGGTGGTACGCCAACAATTCAAAAAATCTTCGAGCGATGCAGTGAAAAAGGCAGCCAACCCTTAAGACACGTTGCCACTGGTGAGAATTTTTACAACGCAGGTATGTTCAACTATCCTGCGGCACTTCTAGCACGAAAGCACGGATTTCAAGGACCGTGTACCTCGCTATCGACAGGTTGCACTGCTGGCTTAGATGCATTAGGACTGAGTTTTGAATTGATTCGTTCTGGAGAATGCCAGGTGATGCTGGCAGGAGCCTCAGAAGCGCCGCTTACTAGTTTAACTTATGCCACGCTTGACGTCATTGGTTCTCTTTCGGTAGCAGATTGCGAACCAGAAAAGGCATCACGTCCATTTGATGCGAAGCGCGGTGGATTTGTCATTAGCGAAGCTGGTGCAGTATTAGTACTAGAGGAGTTAGAACATGCACTTGGGCGTAACGCCCACATTTATGCCGAAGTCGTGAGTTATTACAGCGTCAGTAATGCCTTTCATATGACTGATCTTCCCGACCACGGAGTCCCAATGGCAGCAGTCATGGAACGGACGCTACACCTAGGTAATGTTGAACCAGAAGAGCTTGACTATATCAATGCGCATGGCAGTTCCACACCGCAAAATGATCTATTTGAAACGAATGCTTACAAGCAAGTACTAGGCGATAAAGCATACCGTTTGCCAATTAGCTCAACTAAATCAATGATCGGTCATTCGCTTTCTTCTGCCAGTTTAGTAGGAGTTGTGGCAACTTTAGGTGCAATTGAACTTTCTGTTGTTCACCCAACAGCTAATTATGAGTTTCCTGATCCTAATTGCGATCTTGACTACGTACCCAACGAGGCACGTTCTACAGATGTCAACACTGCACTACTAACTGCAAGTGGCTTTGGTGGCATCCATTCCGCAGCAATTTTCAAAAAGTATCGGGAGGAATCTTTAGGTGAGTAAACACGATGTAGTCATTACTGGCATTGGTATTATTAACCCTGCTGGCACTGGCAAAGATGAGTTTTGGCACAATATCAGTACAGGTAAATCTGCAATTCGTGCGATTAGCCGTTTTGATTCTACAGACTTTCCAACCAAGGTTGCTGGTGAGATTGCAGAGTTTGCACCAGCAGACTATATTCCGCGTCGCTTCATTGTCAAAACAGATCGATTCACGCACTACGCCTTGGCTGCAACTGAATTGGCACTGCAAGATGCAGCACTTGATTTAACACAAGAAGATTCCTATCGCGTTGGTGTTTGGTTTGGTAACAACGCAGGCGGTTGGGATATCTGCGAACGTGGGTTCTACGAACTGTATAACGACGGCGCAACGATGGTTAATCCTTGGCAAGCAACGGCGTGGTTTCCGACAGCGGCTCAAGGGTATGTTACAATCCGCTACGGTATTCGCGGGTACAGCAAGAGTTTTGTTTGCGATCGCGCTAGTGGCGCAAGTGGATTGTATTTTGGCATCAAGTCAATCCAAGAAGGATTTAATGATGTCGTTATTGCTGGCGGTTCGGAAGCACCAATCACGCGTTTTGGGATGACGTGTTATTACGAAACAGGAGAAGTTAGTGCCGCGAGTGATCCAGAAAAAGCTTATTTACCATTTGACCGCAATCGCTCAGGCTTAGTACTAGGTGAAGGCAGTACCGTTTTGGTACTAGAATCAGAAGAACACGCACTTGGGCGTGGTGCGAAGGTTTATGGCAAGGTTGTCTCCGGTTGTATGACGACTGATACCGATCCTACCAGCGGTGCTAACTTTGAGCGATGTATGGCACGCGCGATCCAATCTGCACAACTCCAACCAACAGATATTGATATTGTCTTAGCCGAAGGATGCGGAACGCAACAAAGCGATCGCATTGAGGGCGGAGCGATCGCCAATGTTTTTGCCCAAGCACCAAATGTCGCGGTTTCAGTTCCTAAAGCACTCTACGGACACCTTTATGGTGCAAGTTGTGTCACTGAGGTAGCTTGCAGCCTTTTGGCAATGGAAACAGAACAATTACCGACAATGAACCAAACTGAGCCAGATTCCGACTGTCGGCTCAACTTTGTCACTCAACCCCAAAGTCATACGGTGCGCCATGCACTAGTGAATTCTCGCGCCCGCGAGGGAGTCAATGCATCGTTTGTGATTGGCAAGTGACGTGTTGCTGTTGCGATCGTGCTTTGCAGCAAACCAATTACAGCAAAGGTCAATGTGGTTAGGGCGATAAAGAGGCTCAAAACTATTACTCTAATTACAGGCAAGGCATTGCTTTACCCCTGTTGTCACCCTGATCTTTGACCTCTGACATCTGCCATACCACGAAAACTAGATTTTTGATTGAGGTACTTAGATATGGTTATGGATGCGCTAAAAGACATTTTGCTTGATTTAGGAATTCCTGAACAAGAAATTACAGAAGCAGCACTCCTCCGCAAAGACTTGCAACTCGACTCAACAGAAACAGTAGACATTTCTCTAGGATTAAAACGTCGCTTTGGTGTCAATGTCAAACTCGAATCACGCAAGGACATGACATTAGGGGATGTTTGCGAGATGGTTAACCAAGCGATCGCTGCTACTGCTACTGCTACATAATACTTCCTGCAAAGGAACACAAGATTTCATGTATCTACAACTTGCCCAACCAAGACTTGCCGAAGTTAAAGGAATAGGAATTGATATTGCATCTATTAGTAAAATCGCCTCTTTAGTAAGTCGCTATAACAGCGAAACGCTTACTCTACTTTTTACTCCCGACGAAATTGAACAGTGTCAGTCCGCACCGCACTCTAGTCGATCTTACGCCGTCTGTTTTTCGGCTAAAGAAGCTGTAGGAAAAGCCCTAGGAACTGGATTAGTTGATATCAACTGGAATGAGATTGAAACAGTAATAGTTCAGTCGGGATTGACAATTAAGTTGCGCGGCGCAGCACAACAAAAAGCATTGCAGTGTGGAGTGAAAGCATGGCTGGCAACTTGGTGCTATTGGGATGACTATGTGATGGTTCACGTTCTTTCAAAGGGCGAACAAGCATGAATCAGTACGAACAATTACCTGATATTTTTAATGTGGCAGCTTACTTTATCAAAGGTAATTTGCATAAAGGATATGGTGAAAAAATTGCTCTGTACTATCACGATGAGACGTACACGTATCGTAAAGTCAGTAATGAAGTTTGCGCTGCTGCTGGATTACTCGCTGAGTTAGGTTTAGAACGCGAAAATCGAATCGCAATCCTATTACCCGATAGCCCAGATTTTGTATTTGCCTTTTGGGGTGCGATTTGGTTGGGTGCTGTACCTGTACCAATTAACACTGCGTGTAACTTGAATGATATTGAGTACATTCTGCAAGATTGCCGCGCTAAAATCTTACTCACAACTCAAGACTGGCAAGAAAAGCTTTCTCCAATTCAGTCTCCATTCTTACAAAATATTCTCCTTACAGATGGAGATAACTCTTTTAGAACACTTTCAAACTCATTTCCTCAAGAACTATCGCCGGCACAAACATCACCCGACGAACCAGCATTCTGGCTTTATACTTCCGGTAGTACAGGTAGACCCAAAGGCGCGATGCATATTCATCGTAGTATGATCGTCTGCGCAGAGCAGTATGGTAAAGCGACTCTTGGTTTGCATCATAACGATATTACCTATTCAATCGCCAAGATGCCATTTGCCTACGGTCTAGGAAACACTTTGTATATGCCAATGGCAGTTGGTGCAGCATCAATTTTATCGGATGCAAATAATGCCTTCGACATCATTGCCGATATTCATCGCTATCAACCAACAATTTTGTTTGCAATTCCTGCTACCTATGCTAGTATTCTTGCAGTGCAAGATATTGCTCCTTTAGAGACTGCAACATTACGCTTATGTGTATCAGCAGCTGAGCAATTACCTAAAAGCATTTGGCAAAGATGGCGCAATATCTACGGTAAAGAAATTTGTGAAGGTATTGGCACAACTGAATTTTTACATATCTTTCTTTCAAATCGTTTAGGCGAATGCCGTCCAGGTAGTTCAGGTAAACCTGTTGCTGGTTACGATATCTGCATCATTGATGAGAATGGTGTCTCAATGCCTACCGGCGAAATTGGCAACTTGCAAGTAGGTGGCGATAGTTTGATGCTGCGATATTGGAATCGTCATCAAGAAACACGCCAAGTGATCTACGGTAAGACCATGCGTACTGGAGATAAATATCTCTGTGATGAAGATGGCTATTTCTGGTTTATGGGACGCAAAGACGACCTTTTTAAGGTTAACGGGCAATGGGTATCGCCCTTTGAAATTGAAGACGTGTTGCTGCAACATGAGAGTGTGCTTGATGTTGCGGTAGTACCAGAATCTGAAAGTGGTGAAAATTTAACTCAAGTTGTAGCCTACGTTAGCCTGAAGTCTGGTTTTTCCGAGTCGCCTGAACTAGAAGAAAGCATTCGTAGATTTACCAAAATGCAATTGCCTCGATTTAAAGCTCCGAAAAAGATTCAATTTTTAGAACGATTACCGCGTACGTCAACAGGAAAAATTCACCGCAAGGCATTACTTAAAGCTAGTCAATTGGTTCAATAAGAAAGGATAACTCAATGGTAACGCAGCAACAAAGACGCTTGGTAATGGGACCAAGTGATGTTCCGACGATCGCTGACAGAGGTGGTGAAATTCATGTATTGATTTCTCCTACCAGCGTGCAGTCCACCAAATTAATTATGGGCACAGCAACCGTACCAGTTGGCGGCAGAGTATTATGTCACGCACATCCACATGGTGAAGAGTGTTTTTACGTACTGCAAGGTCAAGGTGAAATCGAGATTGCGGACGTTGGTGTCGTGTCCTTTCAAGCCGGACAAGCAGTACTGACTCCCCAAGGTGCAGCACATTCAATTGTTAACGTTGGCAATGAGGAAATCCAAGTTGTCTTTGCCTCGGCTCCTTTAGCACCTTCCCCCAAAGACGGACACATTATTCTTGAAGGAGAACATTAAATGAAGAACATGATGCAAGAAGCGCCGGATGTTGCCCAGAGTTTCTTCGATCTGGCAAAATCGGTGAAGCAGTATTCTCCGCTTGATGAAAAGGTTAATGAGTTAGTTATTATCGGTATATTTAGCGCACATCGGGGTTTACGAGGCATCAACACGCACGTAGAACGCGCGATGGCAGCTGGAGCAACTAAAGAAGAAGTGATTGCTGCGATTCTCTTAGCATTACCGATTGTTGGCATTACAGATGTCAATATGGCATTGGATCAAGCAATGGAGACGATCGCAGACACTACAGCCAAGACGAAGGAGGTTACGGGTGCGACGGCTGGTTGACTTGAGTGTCTTAGTCGAAAACTCGGCTTCAGAGCCGATGGAAATTCGCGTTGAGCGACTCGATCACATCAATGGTGCTAAGCAGTTTTGTGCTGAAGTGGCAACAAGAAATGCTGCTAAGTCTGACGATCGCCGTCTTGAACCTGAAGATTTTCCCAATGGTGCCTTTATTACTTTAGATACTGTCACCTTACCCACACACATGGGGACGCATATTGACGCACCGATTCATTACGGTTCAGATTGTGCAGGTTCTCCAGCACGTTCGGTCGATGAATTACCCCTAGAGTGGTTTTTCAGTGATGGAGTACGACTCGACTTACGCCACAAACAGCCACAAGACTTTATTAGCATTGCAGACATCAAAAATGCTCTAGATGTAACTAAACACCAACTCAAGCCTCTAGATATTGTTCTAATTTGGACAGGAACCGATAAACTTTGGGGTAAGCGTGAGTATTTTTCCCATGCACCAGGCATGAGTCGAGAAGCGACTGAGTGGTTAGTAGAACAGGAAATCAAAGTTATCGGCATTGACACCTACGGTTTTGACCGTCCATTTGTCACGATGCTAGAAGACTTTTGGCGAACAGGCGATCGCAGTTATCTTTGGCCAGCACACTTCTACGGTCGCGAACGCGAATACATTCAAATCGAACGTCTCGTCAATCTCGAACAGCTACCCGATACAGGATTTCAAGTTGCTTGCTTTCCTTTGCGTGTTAAAGGATTAGATGCAAGTTGGGTAAGAGCAGTTGGGCTAGTTAATGAGTTTTGAGTTTTGAATTAACCATCCAACGACTTCACAACAGTAATTTATAGATTTTACGGAGTGTAAGTATGACAGGTTACACAGAGAATAATGTTGTTATTTTGCGAGATTTTGATACCGTTTTCGACCTAACGAACGATATTGAACTTTGGCCGCAACTATTTACTGAGTACGAGAAAGCAGAAGTACTAGAGCGCAATGGGAACGAGGTTTTGTTTAGTTTGACGACTTATCCTGAAGGCGATCGCCCTTCACGAACTTGGGTTTCGCGGCGACTGATTGACAAGCCTGGCAAACAAGCTACAGCGGAACGCGTAGAAAAAGCCTTTCCATTTAAGGACATGAAAATTCACTGGACTTATGAGGAGTTACCTCAAGGCGTGGGTGTGGTGATGACTTGGATGCAAAAGTTTGAGATCCACGACGAATGCAAGTGGACAACTGAGCAGATGGAGTCATTTCTCAACCGAAATACTCGCGTTCAAATGCGAGCGATTAAAGAAAAAGTTGAAGCTTGGTCTGCTAAGACTCTCACAACAAACGCTGTCTAATACTTACCGCGACAACCCCAAGGAGTAACTATCAATGTACCAGCTGGCAAGTGATTTTTTAACATATCACGAAATGTTTGTTCCAGGTCAAAAAGACCCACTCGTTATCTTGCAAACTTTATTGCAAACTGGGGTTTTTTCTGAATATGTGATGTACGAAAGTGAGAGCGAGGTACGGATTGCGGGTAATGCTTTAGCTGAGGTTTCGGTTAGTGCTGAAGCTGTGTCTAGTCGCTTTATGAGCCAGAAGCACTCAGAAATTTGCACCGATCCACTGAAGCAAGTCGAGTCAATTTTTGCATCTTTGCCAGTAGAAAACTGGACAGCGTATGGTTACGTTGGCTTTGACATTGCCCGTTTTTATTACTCCTACTCCAAAGCAATTGACCAGCCACTACTATATTTTTTGGTTCCAGAAACCGAACTTTACATCACCACGAAGGGAGTACACATTAGAAGTATTAAGTCACCTGCAAAAGTGCTGGAAGTCTTATCCGCTGATAGCAAATTAGCAGAATATGTACCAACGCCTCCCGTTGTAGCTGCAACTGAAAACCAACAGTATGAACAACAAGTTGCAACTCTAATTGATGCAATTCAAAATGGCGAACTGCATAAAGCGATTATCTCGCGATCAGTAAAGGTGAAGGGCAATATGGACGTGCTTGGCACTTATATATTAGGAGCTAAGAGCAATAACGCTGCGCGTTCGTATTGTATGAGTGTGGGAGATGTCTGCGCTGTAGGGTTTAGCCCTGAGATTTTGATGGAAGTTAGCACAGATGGTTTTGTTGTAACGAATCCTCTAGCAGGAACACGACCGCGTAGTTCGGATTCAGAAGAAGATATGCGTTTGAGTGATGAGTTATTTATTGATGCTAAAGAAGTTAAGGAACACGCACTTTCTGTTTGGTTAGCGCAAAGTGAAATTAGCACAGTTTGCTCACCTGAAACCGTACAGATTTTTGATTTTATGCAAGTTAAGCAGTACCGTTGCGTTCAACACTTATCTTCACGGGTAGGCGGTCAACTCAAATCAGGAAAGACGCTATGGGATGCATTGAAAGTGTTATTTCCTGGTATTACAGTCTCTGGAATTAATAAGCACGAAGCTTTAGCATGGATTGACCGCTTGGAGGAAGAACCAAGAGGAATTTATGCTGGTGGTATTGGTTGGATTGATAGCAGTGGTACAGCAGATTTAGCGATCGCAATTCGCTCTGTTTATCAATATGGTGACTCTGTTCACCTCAATGCAGGTGCAGGTATTGTTGCTGAATCGGTTCCTCAAAATGAATATGTTGAATCGGTTAACAAGATGAATACGATGCTAACCAATCTCGTGATGGAGTCTTGAGTCGATGCAGCGGAAAGAGTTTTGAATAAAAATCTTTTTAACTCATAACTCCCAATTTCCAATTACCAATTACTCATTACCCATTGCAAGTATGTCTTTTATTCAGGTTGCAAATCGCAAAGTTTATTACAATGCACCTTTTGGGTTGCCGTCCCAAGGCGATCGCAAAATAATGTTGCTAGTACATGGTGCTGGAGGTAGCAGCCGTCATTGGGAACCAATGCTAGCTCAATTCGATGCAACAGAATTCCCTGTAGCGCTCGATTTACCAGGACATGGGGCTTCGGAGGGGTATGTACCTGATTCAATTGATGCCGTTGTTGAATTTCTCAATGTTTTTTTGAATCGCTTAGGCATTGAGCATCCTATTTGTTATGTAGGACAATCGATGGGAGGCTTGATCGGACTTCAATTTGCGCTTGCTTACCCAGATCGGGTTGCACAATTGGTCTTAATGGCAACCTCTGCACGCATTCAACTTCATCCTGATTTTCTGCAGCAGGCGATAACTGGGCAATGGAATTATGAAACTCTCCGTCAAAGTTTTGCTGCTGAAATTCCTAAAAATGTCAAAGATCTTGTATTAAGTGAATTTCAATATACTTTATTGCAAGCAGATGCTTCTGATTTCATGGGTGTAAGTCGTGTCGATCTCAGTAGTGCCGTGTCAGCTTTACGGCTACCGACGTTGATTCTCACCGGAGACGATGACGTGATTATCTCTCCACGCAAATCTAAGATGTTACAGTGGCAAATTGAAAACTCGCGCTTGGTTACGATACCTAATGCAGGTCACTACTTGCACGTCGAACAACCGGCAAAAGTTGCTGCTGAAATTCAGCATTTTGTCAAGGGCGATCGCTTGGTGTCGGCATCTCAATCACAGGAAAGTTGAAGCCTCATTTCTCTAGCAATCCTGCGTCCCTACTCAAGATCATTGGTGAGGATTGATGTGGAAGTACTATCTGACTCTAAGTTCAATTCTCCTGCTACGCGGCTGAGCGAAAACCGCAGCTATGCAATTCTTGGCACTGGAGCATTAGGTGGGTTTTATGGTGCTCGTTTACAACAGGTTGGACTCGATGTTCACTTTCTGTTGCGTAGTGATTATGAGTATGTCAAGAAACATGGTTTATTTATCGAATCTCCAGATGGATCTTTCCGCCTCTCCCATGTTAATGCCTACCGCAACGTGCTCGATGTACCACCTTGTGATGTTGTTGTCGTTGCGCTAAAGACAACGCAAAATAATTTATTGCGACAAATGCTACCTAGTTTAGTCAAAGATAACAGTGTTGTCTTAGTGTTGCAAAATGGTCTAGGTGTAGAAGAGGATGTCGCGGCGATCGTTGGCTCGAATCGCGTAATGGGTGGTTTGTGCTTTACTTGCAATGACAAAGTTGCTCCAGGTCACATTCGTCATCTTCGTTACGGCGTGATTACGCTCGCCGAATATGCTTGTAATTATCTAACTTGTGGAATTACCGAGCGCATGCTTCAAGTCAAAAGTGACTTTGAGAGTGCTGGTGTTCTCATTCAGTTAGCTGAAGATCTGCTTTTGGCTCGTTGGAAAAAACTTATCTGCAACATTCCCTTTAATGGTCTGACTGTCGTACTCAATGCAACTATCAAAGACTTGATAAGTGACGTACATACGCGGGCTTTGATCGAGCAGATGATGCAGGAGATGGTAGCTGTTGCGGCGGCTTATGGTCGAGCGATCGCAGATGACTATATCGAAAAACGGCTCAAATTTATTGCCAAGATGGGACCCTATCGCACGAGTACAAAAATTGATTTTGATCAAAGGCGCTCGCTAGAGGTAGAAGCAATCTTTGGTAAACCTTTACGTGCTGCTCAACAAGCTGGGCTTGATACTCCACAACTTGCCATGCTTTACCGACAGCTCAAGTTTTTAGATACCTATTACTGTACTAATCAAGCGATCGCAGTTTTATCGCATTAGGCGTAACAAGTTAACTAAAATTCATTGATACATCAGTTGGTTCTGGCGATTGGCTAATAGCTAATCGCAACGAATAAGTTTTCTATTAGTAATGAACAGTTAGCAATTAGCGATGTAAAACCATAAGCAAATTAGCTAATGAATTGGAGAAGAAAAATGCAAAAGATAAATTTGCTAAATGTTGAAATTGATAATTTACCCACATCAAAACTTTTAAAAGAATTAAACAAAGGAATTGTTTTTACAACTAATGTAGATCATCTCATTAAACTACAAAAAGATAAAGAATTTGTTGAGGCTTACAATGTAGCTGATTACAAAGTTTGTGATAGTCAAATAGTCATGTATGCATCTAAATTTTTAGGTACGCCGATTAAAGAAAAAATATCTGGTTCTGATTTTTTCCCTGATTTTTATAATTACCATAAAACCAATGAAGATATTAAAATATTTTTGTTAGGGGCAGGTAAAGGAATAGCTAATCAAGCTCAAAAAAATATTAATAATAAAATGGCAAGAAATATAGTTGTAGGGGCACATTCTCCATCTTTTGGATTTGAAAAAGACGAAGAAGAGTGCCAGGAAATTATAAAAATGATTAATGGTACAGATGCTACAGTTCTTGCAGTAGGGCTAGGCGCACCAAAGCAAGAAAAATGGATTTATAAATATAGACGCAAGCTATCAAAAATTAAAATATTTTTAGCTTTAGGAGCTACTATTGATTTTGAAGCAGGTAATTTGAAAAGATCTCCAAAATGGATGAGTAGTTTTGGTTTGGAGTGGTTTTACAGATTACTGTGCGAGCCTCAAAGATTATGGCAAAGATATTTAGTAGACGATCTGCCTTTCTTCTGGTTGATTTTGAAGCAAAAGCTTAATTTTTCTAACTGTCAAAATAATCAGACAGTAAGTATGGCAAATACAAAACTCATTAATTCTAAAAAAGAAATCGATATTTTTCAATTTAATTCAACTCAATATAAGTATCAAAATTTAAATAGCTTGAATCGAACTGAACTAAAGCGTTCAGCTTGGACAAAACCAACTTCAGCTATTAACTTAGGAATAAATTTTAGGCGGTCGCATTCATACAAAGTTGAGAAGCTCAACGTACAAACTCAACTTACAAATAAATTCTCTTACCGTTAGTTGCAACTAAGTCAAGTTCAAACTTTTATTGAGGATTTCTAATGGCTGGTTCTGTAATATTCCCCAAATCATTTCCCAAAACAAGTTTTAAGCAAAGCTATTGGCAGCGTTATTTACTTCTAGGATTATTAGCTAACGCAACCTTTGGGATTTTAGCTTTACTTTACTTAAAGCTAGTGCCACCAACTTATACAAGTCACTCAGCAATTACTTTACCAGAAGCCGGATCGGCGGCAAATGTGAACTTACCAAACATAGGACAAGCTTCTTATGAAAATTCCTCTCTCTACGCTAGTACAACCCAAGATCCAAGAGAAAATTATAAGTTTATTGCCCAAAGCGAACCTGTATTAAATGCAGCAGCTAATCAGCTAAATATACCCGTAGCAAAGTTTGGTAAGCCGCGAATTGGAATTATTGATGGCACTACAATTATGACTGTCGATTTTAAGGGTGCGAGTCCTGAAGAAGCGCGGAGCAAATCTTTAGCTTTCTATAATGCTTTTGAAGCTAAACTTAATGAATTAAGAAGTGAAGAAGCAATTCGCCGAGAGTCAAGTGTTCAAAACGCGCTAGGTGACTCTTGGAAAAAGTTAGAAATTGCTCAACAGCGACTTTCCACTTACAAAACTAGTTCAGGTTTGAGTTCTAACGAGCAACTTAGAGATCTTTCTAATAATATTGAACAGCTACGCAAACAAAAAGTTGAGATTTTAGCTCAACAGCAGCAAGCTAGTGCTCGTTTAAGTCAATTATCAGCTAGTTTAAATTTATCAGATTTAGAAGCTGTAGATGCCTTCACATTACAAACAGATCAAATATTTCAGCAAAATTTAAAAGATTATAGTGAAGCTAGCGCTACACTAAGTGTTCTAGACGCAAAGTTTCTACCTGGCAATCCTCAGTTAGTTGCACAGCAGGCTAAACAAAATGCTGCTCAAACAGCATTACTCAATCGCAGTCAGTATCTTTTAAGGAAACCAATTAGCCAAGCAACCATACATCAACTTAGTCTCAATAGCACTAACTCGGATTCAGCACGCGAAAGTCTTTTTCAGCAACTAGTAACGACTCAAGCAGAACAAAAAGGATTTCAAGCACAAGCACAAACCACTGACGAGCAAATTACCCAACTTCAAATTAGACTTAACCAATTAGCACAAAAAGAATCTGACTTAGATGCTTTGCAGAGAGATTTACAAGTTACTGAAGCCGTCTTTTCTTCCACACTAACTAGACTAGATATAGGTAAGTCAGATACTTTTGGTTCTTATCCACTTGTTCAATTCGTTACACAACCTAACTTACCACAAACCACAAGTTGGCCAAAAAAAGAATTTGTTTTATTTGGTACTGTATTAGCTTCAATTTTTGTAACTATAAGTATAGCATTGTTTGGAATGTATCGCTATCAAAAGTCAGTTGATCTGCAACCAAAATCAAAGTTTTAAAAACCATAAATTTGAGCTATCACTACACCATTAAATTTTAGGATGAAGCCTCAAAATCTTGAAGAAAAAGTAGTACTATACTCGGCGATAGGTACCTATGGGCTTTATCTACTTGGAGCACAATATATTTTTATACCTGCGATCGCCTGGCTTTTAACACTCTACCTATGTAAGCGAATTTGGCAACAAATACAAAATCTGCTAGTTGAGAAAGTTACAATTCCTGTTTCAATCTGGGTCTGGATTATTGCTATGCTCCTTTTAGAGTTTGCTTTAATTATGGGGCACATAGATTTTGATTTAGGGTTGATCAAAACTATTTTTTCATCAATTAACAATTGGGCTAGGCAATATGCCCTTTTAGCATTATTTCCCTTAGTAGGCTGCCTTAATATTCGACCTCAAATTCTTTATCGTGCAGCTTGTATTATTTGCTTACAAAGCTTAATTTTTGCTTTTATTTCTTATTTAGTTTTTATATCACCTTTACCTCACATTGAATATGTTTCTCCTTTAGCAATTTTAGGAGGTGGTTCAAACGAGCTTTACTCAGTAGCTTTTTATGAAGTTGAATATGGAACTAACTTATTGCGATTAAAATTGTTAGCTCCCTGGTGTCCTGAGTTAGGAATGATAGCTAATATTTATTTTCTTCTTGCTATTCAAGAAAAAAATAGTAAATGGAGAATTATTGGTGTAATTGGTGCGATCGCTATGGTTATTGGCTCTTTCTCTCGCGCAGCTATAGTCTGCTTACCGACTGTTTTTGCACTAGTTTGGGTATTAGGAAAGCTGACTCAGCCTACAACTCATATCACTTTAGCAATAGCAAGTTTTATTACCAGTATATTTACTCCTCAATTATTTAATTTCATTCAAACTTCCCGCGAACAATTCGATAGTTTCCGTGCAAGTTCTTCAGAAGTAAGAGGACTTTTAGTTAACTTAGCATTAGATCGCTGGCATGAAGCTCCTCTTTGGGGACATGGCATTGTCACTCCTTGGCTAAATACTCCAGGAATTGGCACTCATCACACTTGGGTTGGTCTTTTGTTTATTCGAGGAATAGTTGGTTTAAGTGCTTTTGTAATTCCCTTATTTTGGAGTTTCATTGATTTATTATATAAAGCTCAAAAAAATGCGACTGCTAGAGTTGGTTTAGGTATTGTTTTAGTCCTATTTATTTTTAGCTCTGTTATAGATATTTCCTACATAGTTCACCTTTATTGGTTAGGCTTGATTATGCTAGGTGTTGCACTTAAAGAAGAACTAGAGTATTAATTATTTTTTGCTGATTTTGTCATAGAAATAGTAAACAAGACTGAGAAAAAGAAAAGAGTTAATTTTGCATAATTGAGGGTTGCTGTATGCACGTTATTGTTTTAGAAAATCAACCATCTTCGCAACGCGGTGGGCAAGAGCTAATTTTACTAGATGTTTGTAAAGGTTTAGCCGATCGCGGGCATCAAATCAGTTTACTTTATCTAGAGGAAGGCAACTTAATTAAACAATACCAAGAGTTCTGTACTCATTTAATTAAAGTCAATAGTTTTCTTCTCGATCGAAATACGATTAAAAATAGCTTAAAATTCTTTACTGATATTTGGAAAGTGCCGATTAGTAAAAATAGTGTAGTTTATAGTAATCGATATCATGATGTTGTTTTTGGGTATCTGTTGTCATTGATTAAACAGATTCCCTTTGTCTGCTACTTACAACTACCTCCACATACAAAAAAATTTGGTCGCCCGCATACACTTGGATTAAAAGGTGTAAATAAGTTTATTGCGCTTTCAAAACAAACAAAATTAGACTGGCTTGATGTTGGCTTGAAAGAAAAAAAAATTGATATAGTTCATGTTGGTATTAATTGGGAAACTTATCAGCCTACGAGCAGCTTATCTACTCTGAAAAAACAATGGGGTGTTTCTGAAAATACTAGAGTCATTTTATATGTAGGCAGAATTGATAAAGAGAAAGGAATAGAAGTATTAATTAAAGCTTTTGCTTTACTTGTTAAAAGTAGTACTAATACTAAGTTACTAATTGCTGGAAAACCGGTCGCCCACTCCACTCATGAAGAGGGTGAAATTTACAAGAAATCCTTAGAGCAGTTAGCAATTGATTTAGGTGTAGCAGAATATGTAAATTTTCTTGGTCATGTAACAAATACAACTTCTATTTATCAAATTAGCGATGTTACAGTTGTGCCTAGCTTATGGTCTGAACCTTTTGGTAGAGTTATTATTGAGTCAATGGCTTGTGGAACTCCCGTAGTAGCTAGCTGCACTGGAGGAATCCCCGAAATTTTAACAGAAGAGTTTGAGAAAAAGCTTTTTGAACCAGGAAATGAACAAGCTTTGTTAAACACTCTAACTCAAACAATTGATTGGCGAGATAGAGATTCTGATCTAGGTAACAGGTGTCGCCAACATATTTTATCAAAGTTTAATTTAGATAACATGATCGATGAAATTGAAAAGTCGCTACTGAGTGTTATTAAGTAGTACTTAATACAATAATTAGCTTTTTTTAAGAGCATCTCTAAGGCATTTATTCAAGTAAATTGTTGAAGTTATAAAAAGTAAAATGCCAAAAGTAACAGTAATAGTACCAGCATACAATGCTGAACAAACAATAGTAGCCACAATCGCCAGCGTTCAACAGCAAACATATCAGGATTGGGAACTGATTGTGATAAATGACGGGAGTAGCGATCGCACACTAGAACTACTCAAGCGGATCAGAGAACCAAGAATGCGAGTGTATCACTACAGCAACGCGGGGGTATCAGTAGCACGTAATCGCGGTATTGCCCTAGCCCAGGGCGAACTGATTGCATTCTTGGATGCAGATGACTTGTGGAGTGCAGACAAACTTGAGTTACAAGTCGCTGCTTTACAACAATATCCTCATGCAGCAGTGGCATATAGTTGGACATATTTCATGAATGCCACGGCAACAACGATTCATGCTGCACCAGGGGTGTGGTTTGAGGGGGATGTGTACCAGCAGTTGTTAGTGCGCAACTTCCTCTACAGTGGTTCCAATCCTTTAGTGCGCCGTGATGCACTTGTCCTAGTGGGTGGGTTTGAACCTACGTTAACTCATGGTGAAGACTGGGAGTTGTTTGTCCGCTTGGCTGCTGTTGTCCAGTTTGTTGTTGTTCCTGTTGGGCAAGTTTTCTATCGTCAATCTTCCACTTCAGCTTCGGCACAGGTCGATTTGATGGAACAACGTCTTCTCCTCGTCATTGACTCTGTTTTCTCTGCTGCCCCTCCTCAGTTTCTCTCACTTAAATCTCATTGTCTTGCTAATCTCTATCAATATCTAACACAGCTATGCTTAAAGCGTGTTTCTCATCCTAATGGCACTAAACAAGCTAAACAAATGTTGTGGAAAGCTATTTCTGTACGACCGCAAATGTTGTTAAACAGACACACTCAGACTTTATTATTTAAGCTATTAATCCTCAGATTTTTTTCGTATAAAGTTGCTATTTATCTTTTACACTCCTTTAGTAGAAGTCATGCTGTTAAAATATCGTTTAACTCTTAAAAAGATTATTGACTTTACGTAAGTATGTAAGAAAAACTTAAAAAAATCTACAAATGCTAATATTCATTTGTTTTTACGTAGGAATAGATAAATTCTTGATTCGATTAAGAATGATCTATCGAGTCCAAATAAAATCTTTTCTTCGCAAACCAATATTTTATATTTATCAGAGATTTGGCTTAACTGCTATAACAAGAGAAGAGTTAGTAGAAAGTCCTAAAAAGTATAGGCTTTCACGCTTTAGTTCTCAAGAATTAGTTGTTGCTAGTGAACCAAAATTTTTAGAAGGACACAACGTTAAAAATACAATTTTTCCATTTATTGTTAATATCGAACAACCTTTTGTCTGTGAGATTGATAATATTTACTTGGCAGGACCTTCAGCCGTTGGTTTTGATGAAAGTCACAATGTTATTTTAGAAACAACTACTCCGCTACATTGTCGAAAAAAACATTTAGAAGGAAGTGTATCTGTACGCTCTTTAGCTATCAAAAAAATATTCAATTATAATACTCCTCAAATAGATATAGCTTGTTCTTTACTAAATGCTTGGAGCCAAAATTATTGGCACTGGATTATAGATTGTTTAACCCGATTAGAAGGAATTGAATTTTATTACCAAAAAACTGGAATAAAACCTCAACTAATTATTGATGCCAACCCTACCTCATGGCAAGTAGATTCTCTTAAGCTTTTGGGGTATCAACCACAAGATTGCATTCAATGGAACAAGTCACGAATGCGAGTAAACAAATTAATCATATCATCATTTCGACGTCATTATGACAAAGTCTATAGTGTAGAATCACCTTCAGCAAGCTGTTGGATTCGCGAACGGATGCTTAGTCATCTTTCTGACAACGAAGATATTAAGCCTTTTTCATCAAAAATCTTTATCTCTCGCCGGAAGGCTGGAGGACGACGAATCATTAATGAAAATGATGTGATAGCAACTTTAGCAGAGTTTGGTTTTATTACTTATGTTTTGGAAGACATGAACTTTGCAGATGAAGTTAGATTATTTTCACAAGCCAAAATAGTTGTTGCGCCTCATGGTGCAGGTTTAACAAATATCATTTTTTCCCAAAGTCTAACTTTAATTGAATTATTTGGCTTATCTATTTCACCGTGTTTTGCTAACTTAGCACGGGGTTTAGGATTTCAGTACGGATACATTCAATGTCAGTCGCCTCATACTGCCCTTCGTTATCACGATAGCGACATGATAGTAGACACAATCCAATTGAAAAAACTTTTAGTTCAAATGCTCGATTTTTAGCTAACTACAAAAATCAAATGCCAAAAGTAACAGTAATAGTACCAGCATACAATGCTGAACAAACAATAGTAGCCACAATCGCCAGCGTTCAACAGCAAACATATCAGGATTGGGAACTGATTGTGATAAATGACGGGAGTAGCGATCGCACACTAGAACTACTCAAGCGGATCAGAGAACCAAGAATGCGAGTGTATCACTACAGCAACGCGGGGGTATCAGTAGCACGTAATCGCGGCATTGCCCTAGCCCAGGGCGAACTGATTGCATTCTTGGATGCAGATGACTTGTGGAGTGCAGACAAACTTGAGTTACAAGCCGCTGCTTTACAACAATATCCTCATGCAGCAGTGGCATATAGTTGGACATATTTCATGAATGCCACGGCAACAACGATTCATGCTGCACCAGGGGTGTGGTTTGAGGGGGATGTGTACCAGCAGTTGTTAGTGCGCAACTTCCTCTACAGTGGTTCCAATCCTTTAGTGCGCCGTGATGCACTTGTCCTAGTGGGTGGGTTTGAACCTACGTTAACTCATGGTGAAGACTGGGAGTTGTTTGTCCGCTTGGCTGCTGTTGTCCAGTTTGTTGTTGTTCCTGTTGGGCAAGTTTTCTATCGTCAATCTTCCACTTCAGCTTCGGCACAGGTCGATTTGATGGAACAACGTCTTCTCCTCGTCATTGACTCTGTTTTCTCTGCTGCCCCTCCTCAGTTTCTCTCACTTAAATCTCATTGTCTTGCTAATCTCTATCAATATCTAACAGGTCTACATTTAGCTCAAGCTACTAATCTTGAGGATGTTCAACAAGCCGGAAAAAAACTAGAGATAGCAGTACGTTTATCTCCAAAAATTTTACTTAACCAAACAACTCAGTATTTCTTTGTAAAATGGTTTTTGATGCAACTCTTTTCACCTGATATTACTAAAAAACTTCGTCAATTTAGTACAGCTTATATAATGCACTTTAAGCTTAAGCAAGTATGAAGTTGTATTTTTTTAAAAAAATAATAGTTAAGTTATTGCTCCCACAAAAGATATTTTTTTTAGTTATAGCCCTGTTATTAATAGGAACTTTTTTTCGATTTATTAACCTCGACCAAAAAGTTTACTGGTATGATGAAACTATAACATCGTTAAGAATTGCAGGCTACAGACAGACTGAAGTAGTTCAGCAAATATTTGATGATAAGGAAATCAGCGTTCAAACTTTACAGAAATATCAAAAAGTTAATCCGAAAACAACGCTACTTGCTACAACTTATTCTTTAGCAACAGAAGCCCCACAGCACCCGCCTTTGTACTTCTTAGCTGCTCAATTCTGGACGCAATGGCTAGGTGATTCAGTTACAACGATGAGAAGTTTATCTGCGTTGATTAGCATACTCATTTTTCCCTGTCTTTATTGGCTATGCCTAGAATTGTTTGGATCTTCACTGACTGGATGGATGGCTATTGCATTAATAGCAGTCTCGCCATTTCATGTATTGTATGCTCAAGAGGCAAGAGAATATAGTTTGTGGACAGTCACAACTTTACTTTCAAGCACAGCATTACTTCGTGCAATGCGACTCAAGACTAAGTCGAGTTGGAGAGTATATGCAGTAACAATAGCAGCAGGGCTTTATTCATTTACATTTTCTCTATTCATCGTAACTGGACATAGCATATATATAATAACTACTGAAAAATTTAGATTGACTAAAATAGTTAAAGCGTCTCTATTTGCCTGTTTTATAGGACTTTTAGCTTTTTCTCCCTGGATTTTAATTATTATCATTCACTTACTTGCGGTAGGCGATATATCAGGTTGGACAGCTATTAACTTACCTTTATCATCTTTAATAAAAGAATGGTTTATTAATTTCAGTTCGATTTTTTTTGATCTAAACTTCAGGCATAATAATGTTTACTTAACTCTACCTATTCTAATTTTGGAGATATATTCAATATATTTTGTATGTAAAAAATCTCCACAAAAAGCTTGGCTATTTATTCTGACATTAGTAGGAGTTACAGCAATAGCTTTAGTCTTACCAGATTTACTTTGGGGAGGGCGAAGATCGAGCGTTAGTCGATATTTCATACCTTGCTATTTAGGTATTCATCTATCTGTTGCTTACTTGATTGCTACTCAAATAACTTCTACTAGTTTTCCACAAAGAAAGATCTGGCAAATAATTACAGCTATGCTGATCTTATGTGGGATTTTATCTTGTGCAATTAGTTCTCAATCAGTGGTGTGGTGGAACAAATACGATAGCTACGATAATCCACAAGTAGCCCGCACACTTAATCAAGCTAATCGTCCACTCTTAATCAGCGATCCTGGCGTGAGTTTTGGTTATGTATTATCGCTTAGTTATCTACTGGCTCCGGAAGTAAAGTTGCAATTATTTACAGAGCCAAGCGTAACAGAAATTTCTACTGATGCCCAAAATATTTTTTTATATAGACCTTCCCAAAAATTACGAAATCAACTGGAGACAAAGTATACGGTAGTGCCAATTAAAGAAAATCAGAACTTTTGGAGGTTAGAGAGATAGTGAGTTTTATTGAACAACCTGTCAGTAAGCTAAAACAAAAGTTATCTAATCAGTTTATTTCTAATTTAGGCTGGCTTAGTAGCGCAGAAGTAGTTACTCGAGTTTTTCGTGTAGGAATTACAGCTATTGTTGCCCGATTTTTAACGCCATATGACTATGGGTTAATAGCAATCATTACGACAATTAATGAATTTGCTAGAGTTCTAATGGAGGTAGGTATTGGTGCCAAAATTATTCAGTCTGATTTTAAAGATTTGAAGCAGTTTTGTAATTCTGCTTATTGGTTAAACTGGATTATCTATACAGGAATTTTTGTATTTCAGTGCTTAGCAGCTTTTCCTATTGCTTGGTTTTACCGTGACACTCAGTTAATTTTTCCAATTTGCGTGGCAGCAATTCCCTATCTAATTTGGCCTATTGCTGCAATACAATGCGTTTTAATTCAGAAAGAAAATAATCTTAAGATTTTAGCAATTAGTAATACGATAAAAAATCTCAGTAGTTATACTTTATTAGGAATATTTGCTGCTTTAGGTTGGGGAGTATGGTCATTTGTTCTCTCCTGGGTTCTGGTTGCTCCTATTGATGTATTTATCTACTATAATTATCACTCATGGCGTCCGAATAAAGAAATTAGTACAAAATATTGGAAAGGTTTTTTTCTTTTTGGTAAAAACATTTTTGGTACTCATCTCTTAAAAACATTAAGAAACAACTTAGATTATTTAATTATTGGTCGCTTTTTAGGAATTAATGAATTAGGACTCTATTTCTTTGGTTTTAATGCAGGGTTAGGAATTAGCTTAAGTTTCATCTCTGTTCTCAACACAGCTTTATTCCCTCATTTGTGTGCAGCAAGCTCAAACCGATTTGAGCTTAAAAAGCATTATTTACATAGTCTTAAAGCTATTGCCTTAATTATTATCCCTTTAGTTTTACTGCAGACAAGTTTAGCTCCTTTCTATGTCCCTATTGTGTTTGGACAAAAATGGGTAGTAGCAATTCCAATTTTAATGTTAATTTGTTTATCTGCAATTCCACGGGCTTTTGCAGATGCTGCATCGCTATTATTAGTAGCAATAGGTAAACCTAACTTAGACTTATATTGGAATGTAATCTTTACTACTATATTCAGTGCTGCTTTATTCATTGGAATTCATGGGCAAGCTATTGGGGTAGCTACAACCGTTTTCTTAGTCCACATCGTTACTATACCTTTGTTCATATACTGGACTACAGGCTACGTATTCCGTAAGTCAAGGAATACTTAGAGATCGCCCTGTTAATGCAATGAAAATTTCTTCAGCTTATCTCACTGTTGAGTATTATTAATACTTCCTAATCTTTCGCTACATCTATCAATCTTAAAATTACCTTTTTATCAAAGGCTATTAGGATTGTAGTATTTTGTTTGAATGCATATTCAAATTTAAGTATGCCATTACTGTCTTTGAGGCACGCCTAGTTTTATTTATTTGTATAGTCTAATTTTTACTGTAGCTTCAAAAATTTTAACAAATTTCTTCGCCAAATCAGTCTAATGTAACGATTTAGTGGCATTATTTTAAGACTGGACTTTTAGTATGAGCAATAATTTAGCGACCAAGCTACGTGAGGGTACGAAAAAAGCACACACAATGGCAGAGAACGTTGGTTTCGTGAAGTGCTTTCTTAAAGGAGTCGTAGAGAAAAGTTCTTATCGCAAGCTAGTGGGCAACTTTTACTATGTCTACTCGGCGATGGAAGAGGAAATGGAACGGCATCGCCAGCATCCCATTGTCTCCAAGATTTACTTTAAAGAACTTAACAGACAGCGTAGCTTGGAACAAGATCTCAGTTACTACTACGGTGCTAATTGGAAAGATCAAATTGAACTTACCCCAGCAGGCAAGGCTTACGTTAAGAGAATCCGCGAAGTTTCCGACACCGCACCTGAACTTCTTATTGCCCACTCTTACACCCGTTACATCGGCGATCTATCTGGGGGACAAATTCTCAAGAAGATTGCACAACGTGCGATGAACCTTTCTGAAGAACAAGGTGTTGCTTTCTACGAGTTTGAAGATATTCCTGACGAAAAAGCCTTCAAAGCAAAATATCGTCAAGCTTTAAATGAACTTCCAATTGATGAAGCAACCGCAAATCAAATTGTTGATGAGGCAAATGCGGCGTTTGGGTTCAACATGAAGCTGTATAACGAGCTAGAAGGCAACTTGATCAAAGCAATTGGTCAAATGTTATTTAACACCCTAACACGCCGTCGCACTCGTGGCAGCACAGAATTAGCAACTGCTGAGTAAACTAGAATAATCAAGCATAATTATTTGGGGCAGTAGCCTTGGGGTTCCTTGGATGTTTATTCAGGCGATCGCAAGGAGATTGCCCCACAATCATCTCAACAGAAGTACGCATGACATCCAAAATTCCTGTTACGATCATTACTGGTTTCTTAGGCAGCGGTAAAACAACTTTAATTCGCAATCTACTCCAAAACAACCAAGGTAGACGCATTGCTGTTTTAGTTAATGAATTTGGCGAACTAGGTATTGATGGTGAGTTATTGAAATCTTGTCAGATTTGCCCTGATGACAGCACCGATAATATTGTGGAACTAACAAATGGCTGTTTGTGCTGTACGGTACAAGAAGAGTTTTTACCGACAATGCAGCAGCTAATACAGCGGCGCGATCGCATTGATTGCATTTTAATTGAAACTTCGGGTTTAGCCCTACCCAAACCCCTAGTTAAAGCTTTTCGTTGGCATGAAATCCGCAATGCTGCGACAGTCGATGCAGTCATTACAGTTGTAGATTGTGCCGCAGTCGCCGCTGGAACTTTCGCCAGCGATCCAGAAGCAGTCGAACGCGATCGCCAAGCCGATCCTAATTTAGAACACGAAACTCCCCTACAAGAATTATTTGAAGATCAGCTTGCCTGTGCCGACTTGGTAATTCTCAACAAAACTGACTTAGTTGACACTACAACACAAGCCGAAATTACTGATTTAGTGCAACAAGAGTTACCTAGAGTTGTCAAAGTTGTTTCTGCAACTCACGGACAACTTGAGATCGATATTCTCCTTGGATTTAATGCCGCAGTAGAAGATAATTTAGCTGCACGTCCTAGTCATCATGATACTACTGAGGAACACAACCACGATGACGAAATTACTTCGACTCATGTTGTCCTCAACCGCAGCTTTGAACCACAAAAGCTACAACAGCAATTGCAAAATCTGGTACAAGAACAAGAAATTTATCGTATCAAAGGCTTTGTTGCAGTACCGGACAAACCAATGCGCTTAGTACTGCAAGGAGTAGGAGGACGCTTTGAACAATTTTATGACCGTATGTGGCAACCAGAAGAACAGCAACAAACCAAATTAGTCTTTATTGGGCGTCATCTTCAGCCATCAGTTATTGAATCTCGGTTGAATGTGGTAAGTGGTAATAGGTAATTGCTACCAACCTTTAAGCTACTTTTGTTTGCTTCTACTTATCCAGAACTATGAATTTATCATCTAAACTTACAGCGATCTCTCAATACCTAAGTGGTGAATTTACAAATCAAGAACAAGCGATCGCCGAACCAGCTTGGTACGTTCACTTACGTCTTTGGCATCAACCAGTATCCTTATTTACTGAAGACAGCTTTACGCTATTTGCCGAACAAGCCAATATACTAAAACTCGATCAACCCTATCGACAACGCTTAATCCGCATTCAAAAGCACCCCAATCAGACATCATTACAAGTGCAATACTATATGCCGAAAAATCCTACTGCTTTACGCGGTGCAGGTGCTAACCCCACAGTTCTCAAATCTCTTACAACAAATGATTTTGAATTGCTTCCAGGTTGTCTTCTTGATGTCACTGCAAACCACTTAGAATGCGATTGCTATCACTTTAAAGCTACGCTACCATCAGACCGTCGCTGCTGTTTTTCCTACGCTGGCAACACTGTACAAGTTTCAATCGGCTTTGAAACCACTCCAGAAGAGTTTTTAAGCTACGACAAAGGAATTGACTCCACAACTGGTAAAGCCACCTGGGGAGCCATTCTTGGACCATATCGTTTTCGGAGAGTGAGAAGCTAGTGATTAGTGGCGCTTTGGCTAGTTTTGAATTTTAAGTTTTGTTAGCGTAGCGGTGCCTTAGCACGTTTTGAATTCTAAAGATTTTCTCAACTCAACACTTCATAACTCAACACTCAACACTTCATACCTCCCTAACTTTTCCAATTTGCCCAATCTTGCGGCTTCAAAAAAGTTTCGTACAACTCAGCTTCTGGAGTATTTGGTTCAGGTTCGTAACAATATTCCCAACGTACTAATGGTGGTAACGACATCAAAATTGACTCGGTACGCCCATTCGTTTGTAGACCAAAAATTGTCCCTCGGTCATAGACCAAATTAAACTCTACGTATCGACCTCGACGATAAAGCTGGAAATCACGTTCGCGATCGCCATACTCTGTATCTTTGCGCCACTTGACAATTGGTATATATGCTGGTATGAAAGCGTTGCCACAGTCTTGCACGAAAGCAAAAAGTTCTTCCCAACCGCGCCGCGGTAAATCGCCGAGAGAGTTACTATAGGCAGCTGCTATGCCATCAGGAGTAGGACCGCGATACAACTGTCCTTGCCCATCTTGGTAGTCAAAAAAGATACCGCCAACTCCTCTTGTTTCCTGGCGATGCTTGAGATAAAAATACTCATCACACCACCGCTTAAAGGTTGGGTAATATTCTGAGTGGTGAGTATCACAGGCTTGCTTAAGAGTTGTGTGAAAATGCCTAGCATCTTCAGCAAATGGATAGTAAGGGGTTAAGTCTGCACCACCACCAAACCACCATACTGGACCTGCTTCAAAGTAACGATAATTCAGGTGAACAGTGGGGACATAGGGATTTCGCGGGTGTAACACTAATGAAGTGCCTGTCGCAAACCATTTATGTCCTGCTGCTTCGGGACGCTGTGCCAAAATCGAAGGGGGCAGATGCGAACCCCACACTTCTGAAAAACCAACACCACCTTGTTCAAAGATTGCACCATCACGCATAACACGCGATCGCCCACCGCCACCTTCTTCGCGATCCCAAGAGTCTTGGCGAAACTTACCAACTCCATCTAGTTGCTCTAACTCCTGACAGATGTTATCTTGCAGATTCTGCATGAGCTGTTTAACTCTGGCTTTTGCATCTTCTGGTGGTGGAGATTGGAAAGAAGATATCTGAGGATTTAAAGCAGTCGTCATAAGTCAACTTATCTTAAAAGCGATATTTCCAAAATTTGTGCCCAGTCGAGTCAATAAAGGTGTTTTGTCTTGCTATCACATTTATAAACTGAGGCACAAATAACAATTGTGCCTTGTTCTGCCCTTTCAATTTTAAAATGCAACAATTCTTTCCACAGCACTCGCACACCGAGGTCAGATGCGTCTGCTGTTGCTATCAAAAATACTAAGGTTAAGCACGCATTATTTGTTTTTTATCAAGTTCTACCATTCGAGAGAAGACAACAGCTAAATTATCTCAGACAGTCTGACTAGTCAATTGACTGTTACAGATGAAATAGGCAGCAATTGAAATTTCTCGATAAACATACTAGATTTTAGCGAAGTAGCTTATTTGATAAGCTACACTGAGCGCTCAAACTTAGTAGCGATCGCCAAAGAATATGCTGGCAAAGCGCTACAGACAGGAGGATTAGAAAAATGCGAGGCTGGTTGTCCAAAATTATTCACCGCAAAGGTCGCCGGTTTCAATGTTCTTTAGTGCGAACATACCGAGAAATTAGTCCTGCCTCGGTGGATGAACTTTGGCAAAAAGTCGTAAACTTAGCAGATGTTTCTTGGCATCCGTTGCTCACTAGCACTAATGTTCCCAATGGTTTAGTACCCAAACCAGGTTTGATTTTTCAAGCAGTAACGCGCCTTGGTCCTATTCCCATTAAGATTTTTGTGGAGCGCGTAAATCCTGGAGAAATGATGAGTGTCAGAGTGTTGTCTATTCCAGGTGTAGAAGAACGAGTCATTTACCGCGTAGAGTCAACAGTATGCGGCACTTGTGTATCTTACTCTGTAACATTGAATGGTTGGTTATCACCTTTGGTATGGTCTTTGATTCGACCCCGTGCAGCGAAAGTCGCTGCGGCGTTGGCAGCTGCTACCGAACAAGCAGCGAATAATGCATTATCAGCAGAACCAAAGTCTTTGAAAGATAGTTGTTTTGACTTTTAAGCAATATTGTGAATTGTCTTGCAGCATACTACCGCAACTACACAATTATAAAATTTGTAAAAGTTGCCTATCAATTAATTAAAATACCGCTACAGATCCTGACAAAGTCACAAACTTATGAATTTTATATTTCAGTTTCTCATACCCAGCTTCTCACAGAGTAAAGCACTTGCCCGTTAAGATCTAGGCAGGAGGCAATTTCATTGCCACAGTTGCGCCTTGCGTGAGAGTAAATCAACTATGTTAGAAACACTCAACTCCAGTTCCGTCTTAGAAGTTTTGCGCCCCGTGCAAGATCCAGAACTCCGCAAAAGTTTGGTGGAACTGAATATGATTCGCAATGTCAAGATTGACAATGGCAAGGTCAGCTTCACCTTAGTTTTAACAACTCCAGCTTGTCCATTACGTGAATTCATTGTTGAAGACTGTCAAAAAGCTGTTAAGCAGTTACCTGGTGTAACTGATGTTGCTGTTGATGTCACAGCCGAAACCCCACAACAAAAAAGTCTGCCTGACCGTACTGGAATCACGGGAGTAAAAAATATTTTGGCAGTTTCAAGTGGTAAAGGAGGAGTAGGAAAAAGTACTGTTGCAGTTAATATTGCGGTTGCGCTTGCCCAAACAGGAGCAAAAGTCGGATTACTCGATGCTGATATTTATGGACCAAATGCACCAACAATGTTAGGACTTGGAGAAACTCAAGTCATGGTCCGGCAAGGTCAACAAGGTGAAGTGCTAGAACCTGCATTCAATCATGGTGTAAAACTGGTATCAATGGGATTTCTAATTGATCGCGACCAACCCGTGATTTGGCGCGGACCAATGCTCAATGGTATTATTCGCCAATTCTTGTATCAAGTTGAGTGGGGAGAACTTGACTATCTGATTGTTGATATGCCACCAGGAACAGGAGATGCCCAGTTGACACTAACTCAAGCCGTACCAATGGCAGGTGCAGTGATTGTCACCACACCCCAAACTGTAGCATTACTTGATTCGCGTAAAGGGTTGCGGATGTTCCAGCAAATGCAAGTGCCAGTGTTAGGTATTGTAGAAAATATGAGCTACTTTATCCCGCCAGATATGCCAGAAAAGCAATACGACATCTTTGGTTCTGGTGGTGGAGAAAAAACCGCAGCAGAACTTGGCATACCGTTACTCGGATGCGTACCGTTAGAAATCTCGCTGCGTCAAGGTGGCGATCGCGGTGTCCCCATTGTTGTTGCTTACCCCGATTCTGCCTCTGCAAAAGCTCTAAAGGCGATCGCACTTAGTATTGCTGGTAAAGTCTCTGTCGCGGCCTTAACTTAGAAATCAGGACGTTTGGATGAAAAATAAGTACACTTGGTTTTACCGAATTCCCTGACCTCTGACCCCTCATATGCTACGAATCTTATCTCCTCTGCGCTGGAAATATTTGCTAGCAGCGTGGCAACAAGTTGACTGGTTGTTACTTGTTGTTGTTGTTGGCTTAACTGTGTTCGGTGGAATAATGATCCGTAGTGCAGAATTGAATCAAGGATTGACTGATTGGTGGCAACATTGGCTAGTAGGCGGCATTGGTCTTGTACTAGCGCTATTTATTGCGCGTTGTCGTTATGAAAACTTAATTCAGTGGCATTGGATAATTTATGCATTGACCAATATCTCGCTATTGATTGTGATTTTTATTGGTACTACAGCTAAAGGGGCGCAACGTTGGATTAGTATTGGTAGCTTTAATATTCAGCCATCAGAGTTTGCCAAAATTGGCGTGATTATTACTTTAGCAGCATTACTACACTCACGAACTGCAGCAACCATTCCGGCTGTGATTAGAGTGTTAGCCGTAACCGCGATTCCTTGGTTGTTAGTGTTTATTCAACCTGATTTAGGCACATCACTTGTTTTTGGTGCGATTACGCTAGGAATGCTGTATTGGGGTAATGCCAATCCTGGTTGGTTGGTGCTACTCGTTTCTCCCATCGTTGCTGTTATTTTGTTTAGTGTCTATTTACCTGCATGGTTTGTCTGGGCTGCAACTGTGAGTTTTATAGCTTGGCGAACTTTGCCTTGGCGCTGGTTAGGATCATTATGTGCGATCGCTACTAATTTTGCGGCTGGTCAATTAGGTCATGTTCTTTGGGGATTATTGCAAGACTACCAAAAAGATCGCTTAATTTTGTTCCTTAATCCCGAAAAAGATCCGCTTGGTGGTGGCTATCATCTGATTCAATCGCGGATCACTATTGGCGCAGGACAACTGTGGGGACAAGGTTTATATCAAGGAACGCAAACACAACTTAATTTTGTCCCAGAACAACACACAGACTTTATTTTCTCGGCAATTGGAGAGGAACTAGGCTTTGTTGGTGGTTTAGCAGTGTTATTTATATTTTGGTTAATTTGTCTACGCTTGGTGCATATTGCTCAAACTGCCAAAGATAACTTCGGTTCTTTGTTGGCTATTGGTGTTTTATCAATGGTTGTTTTTCAGGCGATCGTTAATATTGCGATGACTATTGGTCTTGCGCCTGTCACCGGAATTCCTTTGCCCTGGCTGAGTTACGGACGATCGGCATTACTCACAAACTTTATTGCAATTGGTATTGTTGAATCGGTCGCCAACTACCGCCAAAAACGATTCAAATTTTAATTAGCTCATGACTAGACAAGTTATCTGATTAAAGCTAGTACTTGATAATGGGTAATAGGTAGTCTAAATCGTTATTCACTAGTTTCTCTATGTCTGTAAGGAGTTCTGATCCTACCGACATCAACTTTTGCTGCGAGCAATTTCCTGAACCCCAATCCCGATCTCTGACCCCTTTCTATTACAGAATTTAAAGTTCTGTAGCCTTTTGCTGAAACCGACTTCATCAGTGCGGTAAACTATGCCTTGAATATGAGTTTGTAAGAAAAAACGACTCGTTTGGAGCCTTTATTCAATGTCTCATAGTGTCAAAATTTACGATACCTGCATTGGCTGCACTCAATGTGTCCGTGCCTGCCCAACAGATGTGTTGGAAATGGTTCCCTGGGACGGCTGCAAAGCTGGTCAGATTGCTGCATCTCCGCGAACAGAAGATTGTGTAGGTTGCAAGCGGTGTGAAACTGCTTGTCCCACAGACTTTTTAAGCATTCGAGTTTATCTCAGTAATGCGGAAACTACACGGAGTATGGGACTTGCCTATTGAGAAGTTTCCTTGAATTTCTCTGGCAACGAAATCAAGTTTAATATCAAGCGTCTTAAGCAAGAGTACCTTTTACTTGATTTTAATTGTCCAAATTCAATTCAACAGTTGGGGAAGTTTTATTCCCCTTTTTCTTTCTTAAGACAGAAGCTTCTTCAAACAAAGCATGGCGATCGCAAAAACTCAGTTCTTGACGATTTAAAATTGGTTATGTAGGTTTGACAAGACAGAGCAATTAATCAAGAGTGGTGGTGTAAATGTGCGGAATCGTTGGCTATATTGGCACTCAAGCAGCTACAGAAATTTTACTTTCTGGTCTAGAAAAACTAGAGTATCGGGGCTATGATTCCGCAGGAATTGCCACCATCTTTGAAGGTGAAATTCATTGTGTACGAGCAAAAGGTAAACTTCACAATCTCCGAGAAAAATTAGAACGAACTGAGAATCCTGCCCAAATTGGTATTGGACACACGCGTTGGGCAACACATGGTAAGCCCGAAGAGTACAACGCTCATCCACATATGGACATGGCAATGCGGGTAGCAGTTGTCCAAAACGGTATTATTGAAAACTATCGCGAGTTACGCGAGGAACTCAAACAACTCGGACACGAGTTTCGCTCAGAAACTGATACTGAAGTAATTCCGCACCTCATTGCACAGTTTCTCAAAAACAAAAATTCACATTCTTCGCCCTTTTTAGAAGCCGTTAGACAAGCAGTCAATAAGCTTGAGGGGGCGTTTGCGATCGCAGTGATTTGTGCAGACTACCCTGATGAACTGGTTATCGCCCGACAACAAGCACCACTAGCAATTGGTTTCGGTCAAGGAGAATTTTTCTGTGCCTCTGATACTCCGGCTTTAGTACCGCACACCCGCGCAGTGTTGGCATTAGAAAATGGTGAAGTGGCAAAGTTAACACCCTTGGGTGTGGAAGTGTATAATTTTTCAGGCGATCGCTTGAAAAAACAACCCCGCAGGCTTAACTGGAATCCGGTCATGGTAGAAAAACAAGGATTCCGACATTTCATGCTCAAGGAGATCTACGAGCAACCTGGAGTCGTCAGAACATTTATTGAAGCTTATCTTAAAGACAACTGGAATCCTGACAACGCTACAGAAACACCAATCAAACTCAATCTACCCGAACATCTATACGCTGACTTAGAGCAAGTTCAAATTGTTGCTTGTGGTACAAGCTGGCACGCTAGCCTAATCGGGAAATACTTACTCGAACAGTTGGCAGGAATTCCGACTATGGTGCAATACTCCTCAGAATTTCGCTATGCACCACCGCCTTTAACAACAAATACACTCATGATTGGCGTCACCCAATCAGGAGAAACTGCCGATACTCTAGCAGCGTTGGCAATGGAAAAAGAACGCCGTAGAGATGTCTCACCAGAGTATCAAGTTAGATTACTAGGAATTACCAACCGTCTTGATAGTTCAATTGCAACAATTGCTTCTCATTTAATTGATACTCACGCAGGTATTGAAATCGGTGTTGCGGCAACGAAGAGTTTTATTTCTCAGTTGTTAGCATTTTATTGCTTAGCATTAGATTTAGGATTTCGCCGCAAAACACTGTCTCCACATCGCTTGCATGAAATCCTTACAGGAATACGTCAGCTACCTGCACAGATTGAGTTAATTTTAGAAAGCCAAGAACGTTATATCCAAGAATTAACGCATCAATTTAACGACACACAAGACTTTATTTTTATTGGACGCGGTATTAATTTCCCCATTGCTTTAGAAGCAGCGCTGAAGCTAAAAGAAATCAGTTATATTCATGCAGAAGGATATCCCGCCGGAGAACTCAAACATGGTCCAATTGCGTTATTAGATGCTAAGGTGCCTGTAGTAGCGATCGCCATGCCTGGTAGTGTTTACGAAAAAGTGATATCTAACGCCCAAGAAGCCAAAGCACGTGATTCGCGGCTCGTTGGGGTAACTTCAATGAATGATTCTGAAGCAGTTGAGACCTTTGATGACTTGATTCCTGTTCCTGCTATAGAAGAGTTACTTTCACCCATTATTAGTGTGATTCCTTTACAGTTATTGGCTTACCACATCGCGGCACGTCGCGGCTTAGATGTCGATCAACCACGAAATTTAGCAAAGTCTGTAACTGTTGAGTAAACTGCTGGTCGCGACTACAGTGTGATGGGTGCAATTGGTTCAATGTCTGGATCGTATCCACCAATTTGATTTGTTCGTAGAACCCATATGGATGCACCATACTTCAGAAAAGTCTGCACGATTGTGTCACTGGCTTTGCGCGGTAGCATAGTTTGCTAACTACCCAGCCCAGTCCACAAGTTCTGTAGTGGACGATCTTCTAGCGTGCTGCCCAAATTGTTAGCACTCATTACCCCACTCAGAGAGATGACATCAATGGATGCACCAGTTGATCGCTTCAAATAGGGAGCAGCGGCAACTGACATTTCTCCTCCACCGCTATAACCAATCAGCGTAATTGGTAAGCCGCTTCCAGGCTGATAGCCTCGTTCGACTAAGCCATCAAAAACAACTTGCGCGATGCCCTGATTGTAGATAGGTTCATAGCGCTTGTCGGAAGACACCGCCACAATGATCGTGTTTCGCAGGTTCACTAAGAGTCCTAACAAAGCTGCCGGATTTGTCCATCGCACTTTATCTGCCATTTTCCACAAAAATGCCAATGGGCGGTCTTGATCGAGAGGCTTGTTCAGCACTGAATACATCATTAAACCCTGTATCAATTCCACACCTTTGGGCTGCGCAGGTTGCAGCGCAGCCAAAAAAATCTTCAATATCTGGCGTATATTTATCTCCCGACTGGGCAATTCCATCCAAATAAACAACATAGCGATTGATTGTGCGGCTAGTAGGTTGTGCTGCTGCCGATCTAGAATTCCCAGTTGCAGTGTCGAGATCGTCGCCATACCAACCTGCCCACCAACCTAGCGACTCCAGTGGTGCTAGAATTCCGGCAAAGACGATCGCAATTTGCAGCATGCGTTGACTGAAGAACACCATCCAGACAGTGCCGTCTGCTTGCTCTAAATATCCGCCTGTAGGTAGTGGAGAACTGCGATCGAACACGCCAATGTTGTCGAGTCCGAGGAAACCACCCTCAAAGATGTTGTTACCGCCTTCGTCTTTACGGTTCACCCACCAGGTGAAGTTAATCAGTAGTTTCGAGAAGGCATATTTGAGAAATTCGATATCACCCTTGCCGTTGTTGAGTTCGCGATCGCGGGTGTAGGTTTCCCAAGTTGCCCAGGCATGAACCGGAGGATTGACATCGCTAAAGTTCCACTCGTAAGCAGGAATCTGTCCGTTAGGATGCAAATAGTCATCGCGCAGCATCAGTTCAAGCTGCTGCTTGGCAAAATCGGGGTCAACTAAACTAAGCGGAACCATATGAAACGCTAGATCCCACGCTGCAAACCAGGGATATTCCCACTTGTCTGGCATGGAGATCACATCATCGTTATACATGTGGAACCACTCGCTGTTGCGAATTTGTTGCTTCTGCTTAGATGCCATCCAGGGCGTGATCCCATGCTCTTTTAGCCATTGATCCAAGTCGTAATAGAAGTACTGTTTTGACCACAGCATTCCAGCTAATGCCTGCCAATAAATGTTGTAGCGATCAGTGTTGGCTCGTACAGATTTAGGAGTAATCGAATCATAAAATTCATTTGCTTCTTGCAAACGAGTCGCAAAAATTGAATCAAAATCGTCCATCGGCTCGCCAATTTGAGCTGGAGTTGCTTTTGTTAACCGCAATCACAGGACTTGCGTCTCACCGACTTCCACAGTTAATGAATAGTGTGGTGCAACCTTTGTACCGATTTGCATTGAGTTGACTGCTTGCTGCTGTCCAAATGCCACTTGCGTCCTGGTTGAGGGCGACGGCGGCGCATTTGATTGGCTTTCATTCTGACTAAACTGACGACACCAGTACCATTCTTCGTCTTGCTTCGTCAGTAACGCAGATGCCGCGATACAGCATCAACACGCTCGATATCTCGAAAGCTGAGGGAAAACGCATTATATAACCAGATGCAGTAGCTGATGATTTCTGGTGGGAAACGGTGACGGTGGTACAAGTTAGGTTTTGCAGTCATGGTAGAAATTTATCTCATCGACTGCAATTCCTGCCAACTCCGATTAATTTGACAATACCGTTTGGGCAACATTGCCGAGTGCCTCAAGCCAGTAAGATTCAACAGTGGGATTGAGTCCGAGTGTGGTTTTGCCAACTGGATCGACAAATCCAGTTAACTGCTCGAACGACGGATTGACTTCTAAATATCGCCAATTGGTTGCGCGGGGCGCATTGCCGGAGGCACCTGCCCTTCCCGTTTCGTCATACATCATTTCGAGCAGGGCCTACCCTTCATCGATCGAATTGAACAGCGGACAGATAGACGAAACGATTGATAATGGACTGATTCAAATCCAACCTTCTTAAGACTGAGTCAGGTTTCTCGGTTCGGGTGACAGTGATCAAACACGGTTTTCTATACATGAGTGATGCCATCTTGAAGGGTACGTGTGCAGGTATTTTCTGAGGCTGCAACGTGTTCGATGAAGACGAAGGTTCCGCCAGGTTTCAGCACTCGCTGAATGTCCTTCAAGGTTGCGTCAATGTCAGTTACTGAGCAAAGCACATAGGTGCTGACTACAGTATCAATGCTGTTGTCTGCAACGGGTAATGTCTCAGCCCGTTCTCTATACAGTTCGATTGCTATAGAACCCATTTGAGATCTTTTGGGACGTGAATTAAGGTGGAGAGAAGAGTTTAGGCGGGTTAGTATGGCATATTCCAGCAGCCTTACCGACTCAGAATGGGAAATCTTGGCTCCCTTGTTGGAAGAGATATTACCTCAGAAGAAGCAAACTTGCCCGCCCAAGTGGAGCAAACGGGAGATTTTGGATGGTATCCTCTACCAACTCAAGAATGGATGCAACTGGGAAGACCTACCGAAAGACCGCCCCCCTTACTCAAGTGTCTATTGGCACTACAAGCAGTGGCGGGCGGCAGGGGCAATAGATAGCCTGATGCAAGTATTACACCAACAAGTGCGCGAACAAGTGAAAAAAAGCCCAAATGGACACGCTTAATCATCATTGACTCTCAAGCGGTAAAAAACACTTGCACTGCGGGTGTAGACTCGAAAGGGTTTTGTTTCTACAAAGCAACTAATCGAATTAAGCGGCATCTTGCGGTTGATACGCTTGGGTTTCCCTTCTTCACTCATTGCACTAGAGCAAATGTCTGTGATGATGAGGGATTACTCCAGATGCTGAAGCTCAACATCGACTATTTCAAGGCGAAGCCTGTCAATATTCCCAAAATCACCATCCTATTGGATCGCAGTTATCACCCCGATTATCTGAGCGGGGAGTTAAAGAAGATTTATCCCCAGATCATGACGAAGATCCGGTTTGAGCGCTCAACTAAGCCCTCAAAACAGGAAAAGGCTGAGCCAGGAAAGTCAGGATTTGTTCCAGCCATTGCTCGTTGGGTGATTGAGCGCTCCAATGCCTGGATCGAACGCTGTAAGCGTCTGACGAAAAACTTTGAGCGAACTCTAGCTCATGCCAAAACTAAATTGACCTTTGTTTTGTGCGACTAATGTTAAAGCGGCTTGCAACTCCTTCTTGAGATCTCAAATGGGTTCTATAAGCCCGTGACGCTCAGCTTCCTGATGGATGTAAGGGTGCGTAAATGGGTTGGGTTCTACCCCAATCCAGTGAATGTCTGGTGGGTAATAGGAGAGATTTACCCTGGCCCAATTTCTAAGACAGTGCCCTGCAAGTGACTGAGGAGCGATCGCTTCAGATCTGCGATCGTCGCATAGTCCTGACAGTCATGTAGCTTGATTGCCTGATCATCAGCATTGTTAGCTTTTGCCATGCCCCAGGCAAATAACCGTTTATGCCAATTTTGCTAGAAATAAACTGTTCATAAGCTTGCTCACAACGTAGAAGACGGATAGATGTTCAGTGACTTAGCTGCAAGCTATCAGAGGCTATAGTTCCACCGTAACGTTTTGTATAGCAATTGACAATTTGAAAAAAATTACTGTACACTTTTTACTAAGTCAAACTCATGACGAGTACGACTTATTAGAAATGCTTGAGTTCTTGAGCGCAATAATCCATGTTTGGTAAACCTCGGATTTGTTGGAACGACTTGAATAGGTTGAATCATGAGCGCAAACTCAAGAAAATTGATGACGTTGATGACGCTACGGAAGGTGTGAGGGCAAGTTACTGTTCCAGGATGGCGTTTTTACTCATCAATCTCGTAGTTAAGAAGGGTTTAACTGATGATGGTGAACCTTTCTAATTTAGGAATGGGGTACCGCTCTTGGCGCTATTCCATGCTAATGAAAAACGGAGTTATCGACAAAATGTTTGTCGAACGAAATAGCTTTGAGGCAATGCCAATGGTTTCTAATGCCGAAACTATGTTGAACTACATCAATCCGGAGGCCAAGAAACCGGAGCAAACGGCTGTGCTTATGCAAATGTGGCGGATGATTTCTGCCTAAAAAAAGAGTGACGTAGCAACGAAAAAGCACACCACAACACACGATACAACACACCACAGGAGATACCATGAGCGAAAGCGGATGCCCATTTGCTGGCAGCGGTCAGAAACATCAGCCTCGTCAGGTGACGGGGAACCGAGACTGGTGGCCGCATCAGCTAAACCTGAACATACTCCACCAGCACTCACCCCAAGCCAATCCTATGGGCGAGGCATTCAACTACGCTGAGGAGTTCAAGAGTCTCGACTTAGCTGCCCTTAGGGCAGATATCTTTGAACTAATGACCACCTCCCAGTCCTGGTGGCCAGCCGACTACGGTCACTATGGGCCGCTCTTCATCCGGATGGCTTGGCACAGCGCAGGCACGTATCGGATTGGCGACGGTCGTGGCGGCGCGGGTTCGGGTAGCCAGCGGTTTGAGCCGCTCAACAGTTGGCCCGACAATGCCAACCTCGACAAGGCGCGCATGTTGCTTTGGCCCATCAAGCAGAAATACGGTAAGAAAATCTCGTGGGCTGACCTCATGATCTTTGCAGGCAACTGTGCTTTGGAGTCGATGGGCTTCAAAACGCTCGGTTTTGCTGGTGGGCGTGTGGACGTTTGGCAGCCAGAGGAAGACATCTACTGGGGATCTGAGAAAGCCTGGCTCGGCAATGAGCGTTATGAGGGCGATCGCGTGCTCCTGAATCCTCTCGCCGCCGTTCAAATGGGTCTAATCTACGTGAACCCAGAAGGGCCAGACGGCGAGCCTGATCCGGTCGGCTCAGGGCGCGATATTCGCGAAACCTTTGGTCGGATGGCGATGAACGATGCAGAAACGGTTGCACTCACCGCTGGCGGACATACCTTTGGCAAATGTCATGGCGCATCTGAAGCGACGCACGTAGGTCCTGATCCTGGGGGTGCTACCATCGTGGATCAGGGTCTTGGCTGGAAGAACACCTATAACACGGGGGTCGGTGTCGATGCAATCACTAGCGGTATCGAAGGTGCATGGACTCCCACACCGACACAGTGGGACAACAGCTATCTCGAAACCCTGTTCAAATACGACTGGGAGCTGACCAAGAGTCCTGCTGGCGCGTGGCAGTGGAGGCCTAAGAATGGCGGTGGTGCGGATACGGTGCCCGACGCGCACGATCCATCAAAACGGCATGCCCCCATGATGACCACAGCGGACATGTCCATGAAAATGGACCCCATCTACGAGCCAATTGCGCGGCATTACCTTGAGAACCCGGATGAGTTCGCCGACGCATTTGCCAAGGCATGGTTCAAGCTAACGCATCGCGACATGGGGCCGCGATCGCGCTATCTCGGTCCGGAAGTTCCCGATGAAGAGTTCCTGTGGCAAGATCCCATCCCGGCAGTCGATCATGAATTGATTGATGAGCAGGACATCGCCGCTCTCAAAGCCAAGATTCTTGCTTCGGGACTGTCGGTTTCCCAACTGGTTTCGACCGCCTGGGCATCGGCATCAACATTCCGCTGCTCTGATATGCGTGGTGGAGCCAACGGGGCGCGCATTCGTCTCGCGCCGCAGAAGGATTGGGAAGTCAACCAGCCGGCTCAACTGGCAACGGTGCTGCAAACCCTGGAGGCAATCCAGCAGGAGTTCAACAACTCACAGTCTGGCGGAAAGCAGGTTTCGCTGGCTGACTTGATCGTTCTGGGCGGGTGCGCGGGTGTTGAACAAGCGGCAAAGAACGCGGGTCACGACGTGACGGTACCCTTCAAGCCAGGACGCACAGATGCGTTGCAAGAGAAAACGGATGTCGAATCCTTCGCCGTGCTTGAGCCAACCGCAGACGGTTTCCGCAACTACACCAGCGGCAAACACAGTGAATCACTCGAAGAGTTACTGGTGGATCGGGCGCAATTGTTGTCCCTGTCAGCCCCTCAGATGACGGTTCTTGTAGGCGGCTTGCGCGTCTTGGGTGCAAACTATGGAGGCTCCAAGCATGGTGTCTTCACCCATCGGCTAGAGACATTGACCAATGACTTTTTCGTGAACCTGCTTAACCTGGGCACGACGTGGAAGGCGACCTCTGAAGATGAATATGAGTTTGAGGGGAGCGATCGCAAAACTGGCGAACTCAAGTGGATTGCCACCCGTGTCGATCTCATCTTCGGCTCAAACTCTCAGCTCCGCGCCCTCGCGGAAGTTTACGGATGTGTAGACTCGCAGCAGAAGTTTGTGAATGACTTTGTGGCGGCATGGGACAAGGTGATGAACCTCGATCGCTATGACCTTCGCTCAGTCCTAGCGCAAAGCTCTTCGAGAAGTTTCTAAGTGTAACTTCAACCGATCATCAGGTGATCAGAAGTCGAGGCTATACAAACGTGCGGAAATCCCGAACGCGAGTAGAAGCCAGAGACAATCATGAGAGCTGGGTTAAGCCTTTTCAGGTGGGAATGTCAAGAGTTCCTGCCTGAAACTGCTGTTTGGGCAATGATGCAATAGGTTGTATCAATATTGATACTTAACAGGAAATTCATACTACTATATGATTATAAAATTAACATAGCAAGAGAAGTATAGGTTAGGACGCTAAACGAACAGATGTATCTACTTGTTCACGAAAGTCTTCTATTGTCCCTTGAGATTTTCGCACTCGATTTTTAATCGGAAACCAATAATGCTCGATTTCATTTAAATCT
>NZ_JADEWN010000054.1 GCF_015207655.1 Gloeocapsopsis crepidinum LEGE 06123
CAGTAATTCCCATTGTTCATCTGTGAGATCGGTACGATATGATTGACCCATGACTCTCGTTCTCTGTCATTTTTTGCTATTGACAGGTTATTGTAACGAGAGCTTTTTTACTTTTCAGACCTCCTCTTAAAATAGAATTTACGTTTAAGCATAGAAACGTGAGGATATGCTTGTTTAGCCAGAAAATAGCTTAGTTAAAGTATTAAGAAGAGATTAATTTTGCGATCGCCTCCTTTAAGCTTCTCTAAATAAACTTAAATTGAGATCATCCTTTTTGGATTTAGTTTCGTATTACCTAATACAGACTGAATTAACGAGTATGTTAAGCCGCAGATGTAGAAAATAAACTCCTACTGTGTTCATATTTTCCATCACATTTTCCTAAAAATTTGTATTTTTGCTAGTACAAATTTAGAAACAATTATTTCATCGGTTTTTCCTATGGAAAGAATTACAACTGCCATTACTAAAATTTCTATCATTGGCTTATTATTAAGTACATTAGTCATTCAAGCTGATGGATTAGATAACTTTAAACTGCGTTACTTCTCTCTTACCAAGCACTTTCATAATCAAAATCAAGAGTTAGATGACCTCCGCAAGCAGAACATTGATCCTACAAAGAATACACGTATTGATTTAACTGAACTTTTAGACGGTGGTCCACCAAAAGATGGTATTCCTAGTATTGATAATCCTCGCTTTGATACTGCCGAAAATACGCCATTTGATCGAGACGAATTAGTTATTGGTGTGGTCATTAATGGTGAAGCCAAAGCCTACCCTTTTGGGATTTTAAACTGGCACGAAATTGTTAATGATACCGTCGGTGGAACTAACCTTACTGTCTCCTATTGTCCATTGTGTGACACTGCGGTTGTTTTTGAGCGAGGAAACACAACTTATGGAGTATCTGGTAAGCTCTATCAAAGTTGCTTGATTATGTATGACCGAGCCGATGATACCCTTTACTCTCAACCTTGGGCTATTGGTATTATTGGTCCGAAAAATAATCGTTCTTTAAACAGATTACCTGGGGTTAAAACAACTTTGGGTGCATGGTTAGCTAAGCATCCTAGCAGCAAAATTCTTTCCACAGTGACTGGTTACAAACGCGACTACCTGCGATATCCCTATGGTAGTTATTACACGAACAATGAGATTCTTTTTCCCGTTCGCAATCAAAACCAGCGTCAACTGCATCCCAAAGCAATTATCAACTATGTGTGGGAACCAGATCATCTAACACTAAAAAATCGTTTTTCTGGTGTTAGCCACCAGTTTTCTCATCAAGAACTAGAGAAAGTTGGTACAAAGGTTGTAGATTTTAATGGTCGCAAAATTAAAGCTATTTGGGATAAAGAATTGAAAACTGTTATTGTAGAAGAAATAGATGGAAAGCCTATTCCTAGCTCAACAGCTTTTGCTTTTGTTTATCCAGCCTTTTTTTAAAGTACAAGTATAAGTATTACTCTGAAATTGAGTAGATTTAAATGGGGAACATAGCTTTTGAATTTGCAAATGACGTAAAAGAAAACTATCAACGTTTACCAAAGCAAAAATCCAAATTTTCTCTAGATGTTAGAAAAAAAGTTGTAGTTATTCTCGAAACTTTAGGATTAGCTTGGTAGGTTAAAGTTGTTACTAGAAATCCGAATTACACGTATTAATTTGATCCTTTTGCCAGTGTCAAAAAGGCTTAATTGAAAAAGGAATACTATGTAGAAGATTTGATTCAAAAAGGAGCAATTACTGTTAGTGTTGAAATTAATCATTGCCGTCCTAAATTTCTCAATATTTCTGAAAAAGAAGAATTTTAGAGAGAAATTGAGCTAAGCAAATAAACTTAAACATCACAATACCGTAGATTAGGTTATTTTTTTATATCCGGTCTACATGATTTTTTATTGATCAATGTCAAAGTATTTAGCTTATGTATATTCTTAACAGAAGTTATTTTGGAGTTTCTATCACAAAAACAATTTTATAAGATATCTAATTTTTTCGCTATTAGATTATTTGAAATAATAATACCTAATTTAATGAATCTATGAAAGATATTAAAATTCTGCGAGGAATTAGACATGACAGATTCCATTCAAGCATCTCAGCAAGGGTTAAATATTGTCGAGCGAGCAAGACGTAAGAAAGGATGGAATAAACTAGCATACATTTGGTGCGATCGCGCGTCTATTTCTCAAGCTACACTACGTCGATTTTGGGCAGGTCAAGCAATCCGTAGTGAAAATTTTTTTTCTATTTGTGACGCTGTTGGTGTGAACTGGGAAGAAGTTGCAGACCAAAGTATTTTCGAGGAAACATCTTTAGCTTCTATAGAGGAGCAATTACTTCTACCTTACCTTGTAGAAGCAGATGATATCAGTAATAACAAAGTGAAAGCCAATATATTTTCATCCAGCTATGTCGAGGAAACAACCAGACTCAAGCAAGTTGTCATACGAGAGAATCACCATTTAGTAGCACTGCTTTGTAACAAAACTGAAATTGAAGCAAAGCAGACTCAAAATATTGAAAATTTTCTGCCTATACAAGAAATTCTACTTGAAATAATTCAGTTGATTTCAAGCGAACAAAAAACAAATTTGCCTAATTTCTTAAATAGTAGAATCTTGCAATTAATTAAGCATTTATCCGTTTCATGCTGTTTGCTAATTTTAGATGATAGTTCCACATCAGACATGACCAAAAATCTCATCGAGCAACTATTTAGTCATCGTGATTGACTTTTCCAAATCTATTTAAGTCACTTTTTTTTCTTGAGATAAACGCCTTGGAATATTAGAGAATTGAAAAAAGTAAAAACACGTAGAGCATTTAACATTTACTAAAGAAAAGTAGCCTAAGGGGGATGATAAAGCCATGTTGTTGCACTTCCATTTCGTTACAGGCTTAGGCTTAGGATATACCAATTTTAAAAGATCCCCTTACAGGTGAGACAATATTCATGCTTTGACCAATCTTTTCTATATAGTTTTGTACTCAACTGAGCAAAACTGAGCAAAAACTGAGCATTTAGAAACTTATATTTCTCGTTAATATACAAATAAGCAGAAACGCATTGAACATTGTGTGATTTTATAGAAAGTCAGTCATAATTCATGAGCTATTGATAATAAACAGTTCATGAGTTAATGAAATAGATATATTTAAAATACATCTGTTCTGGCAAGAAAAATAAAAGTATGCAATCTGTTTAATGCACAATGCTTAAAAAACGATAAAAGCTAGTTTCAAGAGGTATAAAATTATGTCAGAACTAAACATTCACTCCAAGTTATTGACTAATCTAAGCGAAGAGCAACAAGAAGCTCTTTCTGGCGGTATCAGTCTTCAAGATTTAGTTTCTTCTGCCTTCAGTCAAGAGGCGTTAGTACTTGGTAGTACAGCGAAAACTGGTAGAAATGGTAGTGATGTAACACAGGTTCTAGCAGCTGAAGATATTGTCACTGAGGCGCTTAAAGATGTCAATTTGAACATATAATTCGCTATTCTAACTAGGCAAAATTAACGTAATTGCTTAGTTAAGATCCAGCAGTTAGTATTCACTTTGAGAAGGTAACACAAAAGATAGTTCATGCCAGTTTTATTACAACTGGTAAAGTCGGAAGTTAAAGCAAATTGAGTTTTGCGAATCAAATAAGGCTGATTATTAGTCACGAGTTTTATTTACTCGTGACTATACAGACAACACTATATCTGTAAGAAAAGCTCAAGTAAAAGGTTGCAAAATAACAATGAGTTTTAGCTGAACATTAACACCTTTAATTACAAGTTTGAGGTAAAACTATGTCTGATTCCATCATGCAATCCCAGTTTATTATAGAGTTGACTAATGATCAACAAGAATCTCTTGCTGGCGGTATTAGCCTTCGAGATATCGTCTCCTCTACCTTTTCTGAAGAAACACTATTATTTACAACACGCTCATCTTCCAATAGAAATGGTAGCGAGATAACGCAAGTAGTTGGAGCTAGTGATATTTTCACTGGTGCTGGTCAAAACCTCAATTTGACTCTCTAATCTTCTAATAAGATTGGGTAATTAATCTAAGATTAATTACCCAGTTTAGTAAGATGTCATAAAAATTAATTGTGTTTATTAGTTTTTAGTTCTTTGATAAGTTTCTAGGTTTAATAACTATGCTAGGTAATCCCACTCCAGAACAACTTCCTACTATCAGTAGCAATGAATTTCTTCCTCGGATTAATCCTTGGGCAATTACTGGTGGGGGATTCATAGTTGTGATTCTTGGTGGTGGAGTTATCCTTGCATCTGTGCTGGAGTACAATGTTGCTGTCAAAGCACCTGGGGCTATTCGTCCGGCGGGAGAACTGCGTTTAGTTGAAGCTGCATTTGAGGGGACGGTGGAGCAAATTGCAGTAGAAGAAAATCAAGTGGTCAAACGTGGAGATACCATAGTTAGAATTGATGACTCGCGTCTGCAAACTCAGAAAAGTCAATTACAAAGCAGGATTAGGCAAATTCAATTACAACTGAGTAAATTTTATACTCAGATTGAAGAACTCCAGGCACAAGTAGAAGCACAAACTCGCTTAATAAACCGCAATATTGTAGCTGCACAAGCCGAATTAAGAGGTGTCGAACGCAACTATCAAGACCAAACAACTAAGGTACAAGCTGATCTCGCAGAAGCACAAGCCAGCTTGGAGTTAGCTAGAGTGCAGCTAGAACGATTACAGCAGGAAAAAGTTTTGACAGCAACTGTGGAAGAAGCACAAGCTGCTTTACAGGTAGCTAGAGTGCAACGGGATAGATTGTTGCAGGTACTACAATCAGGAGCAATTTCTCGCAATCTATTTGAAGAAAGAGAACAAGCAGTAAAATCTGCTCAAGCAAAACTCGAACAAGCAAAAGCTAGTACTGCGAATCTCTTGGAAGAAAAACAGCAAGATTTAAGACTCGCCCAACTAAAATTAACAAGGTATAAAACAGCAATTAATCCGAGTGATGCACCTATTGTTATAGCAACTGAAAGAATCAAGCAGGAAAGGGCGAAGGGAGAAGCTACTTTAGCTGCTTTAAATAAAGAACTCCAAGTTCTACTGCAACAACAACTTGAACTGCAAACACAACTCAAACATTCTCAAAAAGAATTACAGCAGCTAGAACACGATCTGACTCGAAGTTTAGTCCGCGCCCCTATTTCAGGAACAGTTCTAAAACTCAATCTTCGCAACTCAGAACAGGTTGTGCAACCTGGAGAAGCGATCGCTTATATTGCTCCAGTTAACGCACCTTTGCTAATTAAAGCCCAAGTCCCAATTCCAGATATTGACAAAGTAAAAACAGGACAGAAAGTTCAAATGCAAGTGTCAGCTTGCCCTTATCCTGACTATGGCACTCTCAACGGTGTAGTGAAAACGATAGCACCAGATATTTTGCCAGTGGCAAGTAATCAAGCCAACAGCCCTTCTTTACCTATATACGAAGTTAGCATCGAACCGCAGACTTTGGTGATGGAAAACGGTTCTTCTAGATGTCAATTACAACCAGGAATGAATGGAAACGCGAGCATTATTTCTCGTAAAGAGACAATAATGAAGTTTATTTTCCGTAAAGCTCGGTTTATATCAAATATTTAGTACAAAAACCGAGTTTTTCACTTTCTTTCCAAGAATGTTAATTTCCGTGCTGCAATCAAGCACAAAGCTTATGTCTCTACCACAATTTCGCCGTAATAGTTATCAGTGTGTTTTGCAGTCAAGCGAAGAAGACTGTGGAGCCGCCTGCTTAGCTTCAGTTTGCAAGTATCATGGACGCTTTTTGAGCATGATTCGCAGTCGAGAAGCCGTAGGGACTGGACAACTAGGAACAACAATGTTGGGTCTAAGACGAGGATTTGAACATCTGGGCTTTAAGACACGCGCTGTTAAAGCTTCTTTAGAAATATTAGACCATATCAAAAAAATTCCTTTGCCTAGTGTCATTCATTGGCAAGGTTATCACTGGGTTGTTTTATATGGCAAGCATGGTAAAAACTACATTATTGGCGACCCTGCTGTGGGCATTCGTTATCTCAAGCGTAAAGAGATAGCGGCTGCTTGGGATGGGATTATGCTTGTGCTAGAAATAAATCCAGAGACTTTCTTTCAGCAAGAAAAAGTTGAGAAAGAAGAAGGATTCAATCGCTTTTTACACCGTATTTTACCCTATCGCAATTTAATTTTTGGGGTTTTAGTAGTTAATATCGTTTTAGGTGTACTTTCTCTAGCTAGCCCTTTTTTATTGCAAATACTCACTGATGATGTATTAGTTCGACAAGACACCGAATTGTTGGGCGTTGTGGTCATTGGAGTAGTAATGATGACCTTATTTAGTAGTAGTTTGCAATTGTTGCAAGCAACTATGATTTCTCAATTTAGCCAAAGGTTGCAATTAGGATTAGTTTTAGAATTTGGGCACAAGATTTTACATCTTCCTCTCAATTTTTATGAAACTCGTCGCAGTGGTGAAATTGCCAGCCGACTGCGAGATATTAATGAAATTAATCAGTTACTTTCTCAAGTCGTAGCACTTCTGCCTAGCCAATTATTTGTAGCTCTAATTTCTTTTTGTTTGATGTTGCTTTATAGCTGGAAACTTACTTTGGCAGTGATTTTAATTGGCGTATTGATGGCTGGATTAACGTTTCCTTTACTACCAATACTACGACGTGCTATCCGCAATCTTCTAGTTTTAGCATCAGAAAATCAAGGTGTTTTAGTAGAAACATTTAAAGGTGCATTAGTGGTTAAAGCTACGAGTGCTGCTCCTCAGTTATGGGAGGAATTTCAAGTTCGTTTTGGTCGGCTTGCTAATATCACCTTTAAGACTACTCAAATCAGTATTATCAACGGTACTTTAGCTCAATTTGTTCACCAGATTGGTAGTATCTCTTTACTAGGATTTGGCAGTTTATTAGTTATTGCTCAAGAATTGAGCATTGGTCAACTACTAGCATTTAATGTTATGCAGGCTAATATCCTAGCATTAATCAACTCGTTGATTAGCTTAGTAGATGAATATTTTCGTTCCCAAACAGCAGTTAAGCGGATATTGGAAATAACTGACGCTACGCCAGAAGAAAGCTTTAGTATACAAAAACCTTTTGTTCAAATTCCAGGTGATGCCAACATTGTTTGTAAAGATATTAACTTTCACCATGCTGGTAGAGTTGATTTAATGGAGAACTTTTCTCTGAGTATCCCAGGTGGATGCGCGATCGCACTTATTGGTCAATCTGGCTGTGGTAAAAGTACCTTAGCAAAATTGATAGCTGGTTTATATCAACCCCAGTCCGGTAATATCCGCATTGGCTATTACAACCAGGAAGATTTATGTCTCGATTGTCTTCGACAACAAGTGGTTTATGTACCTCAAGAACCACATTTTTGGAGCCGAAGCATTGTAGAGAACTTTCATTTAGGCACACCTTATATATCTTTTGAACAAATTGTCAAGGCTTGCCAAATTACTGATGCAGACGAATTTATCAGTCAATTACCAAATAAATATCAAACGGTTTTAGGAGAATTTGGTGCTAATATTTCTGGTGGTCAAAGACAAAGACTAGCGATCGCCAGGGGAATTGTCACAGATCCGCCCATTCTCATCTTGGATGAATCTACGGCTGGACTTGATCCAGTTAGCGAATCTCATGTATTAGAGCGACTATTAGAGTTTCGTAAAGGTAAAACTACCATACTAATTACTCACCGCCCCAGCGTTATTGAGCGCTCTGATTGGATTGTACTTTTAGATAAAGGTCAAGTAAAAATACAAGGTTCTTTAGAAAGTTTGCGCAATCAGCACGGAGAACATTTAAAGTTTTTTTCTTTTTGTTAAAAGTAGCAGGTATTATTATGACTTTTGATCGCATATCCGAAACTATCGAATTATTTACAAAACTATCTGACACAGAACAAGAAACTGTAGTAGGTGGTTTGAATGCAGATGGTTTATTTTTCTTTCAAATTACAGCAATAGATTCTTTTACTAGCAATCAAACAGGTATTTCTGGTATCGGTGATGATCTTAGTGTTTCTTCTTCGTCGAATACTGGTTACAGTTTTCGACAAATCACTCTAGCATTTACTTCATCTTTATTGAGTACAGATAGTCAATCTCCATTACTTCTCATGTTTAGTTTGTTTAATTAATATTTCAAACTTGGCGATTGAAGGAAAATCAAATAGCTGTATAGTTATTGAAAATAAAAGTACCAAAATCAAGGAGTTGAGAAAAACTTACTTTTTCAAAGATTAATTATGAGTTTTGAATATTGGTTTATGTTTCCTATTGCTATTGCGATCGCTACCATTGCTTTAGCATCGGGTGTGGAAGGAGCGACATTTTTCACGCCTATATTTATCTTGGGGCTTGGTCTGCCTGCCGAGGTTGCAATTGGTACAGGTTTAATGACTGAAGTGTTTGGCTTTGCCAGTGGACTTTACGCTTATACCCGCAAAGGCTTAATAGATTACAAGCTAGGAGTAATGCTACTATCCATCAGTATTCCCACCGCCTTGTTAGGAACATGGTTAGGGAGAATGATTCCCGCTGATGTTCTTAAAGGAATCTTGAGTGTAGGATTGTTCGCGATCGCCTCTAGTTTTTTGCGTTCTCCCGAACCAGCAACCGTCAAACTTTTAGACAAAGATATCAAATCCCACCACAATGCACCTCAAACTTGCATTACTACTAAAGCTGGAGAAACTTTCTGCTATACCATTGGTAATCGAACAGAAGGGCGACTTTTGATTGGTATTGGTGGGTTGTTTTTAGGAATGGTTTCAACAGGCTTAGGAGAACTCAATGGTTACTTCTTACTACAGCGCTGTCATGTTCCTAGCAAAGTTGCCGTGGCTACCAGTGTTTTTATTGTAGCTATTACTGCCCTCATTGCCTCAGTTGGTCATGCAATTGGGTTTATCCAAGAAGGCGGTGGTGTGCTTAATACAGTTTTAAGCTTAGTAATCTTTACTGCACCTGGTGTTATTATTGGTGCGCAACTCGGCTCTATTGTCGCTAACCGACTGCCACAGAAACTTTTAGAACGGGGTATGGGAATTTTGTTTATTTTAGTGGGCATTTTAGTTTTAGCTGAAGTGGCAGTTCGTAAGACAGATACCTTGGCAAGTTTACTGTTTTCATTACTTTCTCTAATTTTTTGCGAATTGTAATAGCTGTAATAGTAACGGTAGACAAGAATTGTCTATCAGCGATATACTTAATTTTGTCATTTAGAATGAAAACAAATTTAAATTTAATTTTATTCAATTAATTATAATAAAAATCTGCTTTCTACTTGATGTTATGGTTATTTAATAGAACTTGAGATTAATTTTTATGAGTATTTAAAACTGAGCTTTTTCCATTTATTGTTTATAGCAATGTTACAGGAAAAGAACTCGTGAAAAACCTATTTATTCCCGTTATTCTCGGTACAACTCGCCAAGGACGCATGAGCGAACCTGTAGCGAATTTTATTGTTGAACAAGTCAAGCAGTGGAGCAGTGTTGAAACTGAATTGATAGATATCCGCCAACTACATTTTCCTATTGATAATGCTGGGCAAGCAATTAAAGATCCTCAGTTTTCTGCTACCTGCGAACGAGCAGATGGTTTTATCCTTGTTGTTCCAGAGTATAATCATAGTTTTCCTGGTTGGCTTAAGCACGTTCTTGATACTAATCTCGAAGAATATATTCACAAGGCTGTTGGGATTTGTGGTGTTTCTGCAAGTCCATTTGGCGGAACGCGAGTTATTCAAAGTTTACTACCCGTGATGCGCGAGTTGGGGTTAGTTACTACCTTTTACGACCTCAATTTTGGTAATGTTAACAAACTTTTTGATGAGTCAGGCAAAATAACCGAAGCAGAAAAAGATGCCTACATTCGCCGCTTTGAGCGCTCGATGAAAGAGTTGGTTTGGATGTCAACTACACTGCGCTATGGACGCTTGAATATTAGTGTAGAAGTGCAACAAGTGGATGCAACCCCCCCTAACTGTCATGCTAATAAACCTTGTCCAGAAGCAGATACTATCCTGCGAGTGACTTGTAGCAAAGATGAGGTGGAAACAACTACGGCTTGAAAAAAGCAATGATTCCTCTAAACAAAGTCTAAATGATGCGTGGAGTCATTGACATAACTTGCGTTGCATAGTTAAGATGTTCATCGGCTTTATCAACCGTTGCAAGTAGCACCGACTTCTGTCGTAGGATATCTGTAATTCATGCAAGATATTTTTTATTGAGTTCGTCTTGAGTTTATTTATATAAGATATAAAGTACTACTTTAGTTGACATTTGTCTTGCAAATGTGCCTATTTTATTGAACAATATTTGCAAATTGCGGTATATGCTTCCTAAATAGAAGATTTGTGTTGCCAACCTGAAATGACTTTAGCCACAAACTAGTAAAATATTCCTATACGAGTTATTTGAATCTCCCCTGAACGATACACAAGGGAACTCAAACAAATTTAACGAACGTATTATGTACTTTTAACGCAAGTCCATAAGACTAAAGCATGAGACTGTGTCAAGTTATTCATCGCTTTGTTAAGTAATTTGTAACTCTTGTATCGTGTTGTGTGTTCTTTTCCGCAATAACGGATTGATTCGCTATTCTCTTAAAAGTAAAGGAAATCTTAATTTTTCAGCAGAGGTCTTATGACTCCCACAGTCCTGCGTCAGCTTTGGTCTGTAGTTGAAACAACTCAGTCACACACTTTGTTAAGACTTGACGATGCACACTTAATCCAATGGTTACTCAAGCAAACAAAGATGAAAACGTCGCTGAATCAAAATGAACTCGATGTTCTCAGCGACTATATTCGTTCGCGGCTCAACTTAATTCGCGATTTAGCAGAAAATCGACAACCTTCTTGAAAAAAGCTCAACGCTCAGATGACGGTTCAAGCGGAGGAAACGTGGCGGGTGTGGGTTCCGTTTGACTCGAAGATGCAAAGGTGCGAGAAACTAAGGCATAACCTAGATAAGCAGGTAAAGTCATCGCTACCAAGACAGCGATCGCAGCAACCCAATTCCACGGTTGCCATGAAGAACCGTAATGGCTGCGATAAGGTTCGTGCTTGAGATATTCTGATTTAATAATTTCCCGTAAAGCAATTGGTCGCTTAAATCTAACACGGCGATCGTCAAGTTTTTCTAACAAAATCCAGCCTGATTCAGCTTCTTCTTGACACAACTTTTGCAGAACTTGTGAATTGCGGAATACGTTGCGGTTAGCACGGACAATTTTAAATTCCCAGCCGACTAGACGAGGATCTTTAAGTTGTTTAGCAGCACCATTTGGCAGTGGCTCTACTATGGAATTTTCTCTGGTTTCGTATTGCGTCAAGATTTCTTCCTCCTCCTCTTGATTAGCTCTTAAATGTTGTTGCCAGTGCATCCAGCCACCAAGCGCCACAGCCTGCAAACCCAAACTACCGACAAACAAACTGTAAAGTACAATTTCGAGCATATTGAATGTCTATTATTGCAATTAAGGGGAAGATCGCGGCATCAAAAAATTACTTCTTTTGAGGTAAATAACCTTCAACCAAGCAGTCTGAATCTATAGTTTGCCAGCGCACTCGTTCGAGAGCAAGTGCTTGAGTCATATTTGTCAAGCCCAAGTCACCAATAGGTGATGGTGCGTTGCTGCCACCGACAATTTTAGGCGCAATGAACGCCAGAATTTTTTGTACCATGCCTTCAGCGATCGCTTGTGCAGCCAATGTTCCGCCACATTCCCACAAGACTGATGAAAAACCTCGCTCGTACAAGTGTGCCATTGCGCGAGTTGGTGTGAGTGATGGCAATTCTATCACCTCAACATTTTTTTGCCATAGTAGCTGTTGAAAATCGAGATTTGCGCCTTTTTGCGTCAACACCAGCGTGGGAAATTCTGTAGTTTGCCATAAATAAGCTTCAGTAGGTAAATCAAGAGTGCGGCTCATCACAACTCGTAAGGGGTTATGTGCTTCTGCCTGACGACTAGTTAACCGAGGATTATCTTTTCGTACTGTATTCCCGCCTACAATTACCGCATCACACGCTGCTCGGAGTTGATGAACTAAGTTTCGGGCACTTTGGTTACTAATCCAAGCACTATGACCGCTACTTGTTGCAATTTTGCCATCCAGCGTCATAGCGTACTTCAAAATACCAAACGGTCGTTGATAGAGAATGCGATGCACAAAACCTTCATTGAGTTGACGGCAATCGTCTTCTTCCACACCGACAACAACTTCTATTCCAGCATTGCGTAACCGCATAATTCCACCTCCAGCAACGAGTGGGTTCGGATCGACCATTCCAACCACCACTTTTGCCACTCCTGCCGCAACTAAAGCCTCAGAACATGGGGGAGTACGTCCATAATGATTGCAAGGCTCTAAATTGACATAGACAGTAGCACCAAAAGCGCGATCGCCTGCATCTTGTAGAGCAAAAACTTCAGCATGAGGTTGACCTGCACCTGGATGAAATCCTTCACCAACAACTTCTCCTGCTTGAACAATCACAGAACCGACCAACGGATTTGGTGCAGTGCGTCCTAAAGCACGACGCGCTAGCTGCAAACACCGCTGCATCATCACTCGATCGAAATCGGTGATAGCAGTTCCCTCTGGTTGTAAATCTGCTTGGGAGAATGATTTCACCTGTAAGTTATTTTCCTCTCGAATAGTGCTTGCAGTAATTTCATTAAATCGGGCGCGAAAGTATTCAGGATTCTGGGTTTATATTATAAAAAATCAGGAATGCTCTAAATCAATCTTTCATTTTTGTCCACCAACGATTTAGGGGGTAGTATACCACTGGTGCCCATAGGCTACTCACAATCGCAGAAGCTAAGGCAACACGCTGGTAGTATGTCCAGATTCCGCCAAAATGACTGACTATCGCAGTGTATTTTCCTGCGATCGCCGCACTCCAGATGCTAAATTGAGCTGCGGTCATTACTTCAGTGAATGCTGCCATCACAAAGACAATCAAAGCAACCGAAATAAAGTCTTCCTGAAGATAGCGCTGCTTGTGTAAGCGAGCTGTCACAATTCCTACTAAAGCCAAACTTAGAGCATGTGAGGGAACAGGTGCTGTCATGCCATCTTGCAGTAAACCAACAATAACTCCGGCGATCGCTCCCTGAACAGCTGTACGCTTAATGCTCCAAGCAACAACCCAGATTAATAGCCAATTAGGAGCAATCCCCGCTAATTCCATTCCAGGTAAGCGCATTGGTGATAGCAGTAAGCACAGCAAAACTGAGCTAACAGTCACAAGCCAATTGATCGCCTGACGTTTGTACAAATGCTTTAGAGAAATACGGTTCAAGATTTTTATATCTCCTTGTGGCAGATTAGGAGAGATCAGGGATCGGAGGACGCGATTTTCTCAGACCTACGGTTTAGAGATCAGAGAATAACTCTAATTCTCGATTCCTGGTTCCTTCTTCGTTGCAACAACGACCCATTCTAGATGAGGCATTGGTGCAGAAAGGGCAATTAGCGCTTCTGGAGCTGGACTTTTTTTGAGGTCGATCGATTCGACAATTCCTACAGGTATACCTGCGGGAAAAATTTGGCTATAAGGCGATGTTGCGATCGCATCTCCTGGACGGACATCAGGAACTTTATCAAAGAACTGCATAACAGCATAATTTGCAGATTGCCCGCGCAAGAACCCCATAAAGCGGCTACGGCTAATTGTGACACCCAATTGACTTGTCGGATCGCTAATTAGCAATACACGGCTTGTGTGAGGAGAGACACTAGTAACTCTACCAACTAGCCCACCAGGAGCAGTTACAATATCACCAACTTGAATTCCTGCTTGACTGCCGCGTCCTAAAGTGATTTGTTGCCACCACTGATCTGCACTGCGACCAATAACTGGCACTGTAATTGCCTGCTGCGGTGAATTTTTTACATTGTTATTAATCTGATTGACATATCCTAACAACTCTTCAAGCTGTTGGTTTTTATTTTCTAGTTCTACTATGCGTGTTTCCAGTTCTTGCACTCTGGCATCGTATAAGTATATGTCTTGATTGGAACTAGACTGAAATGGACGTGTCAATACTTGATAAACTTCAACAACAACTGCTCCCTGAGTATGGCGAATTGCCCAGGCAGTACCGAAAGACAAACTTACCAGCACTAGTGTTAGAGCATAGCGCTCCCACCAGCGACGAATGATGTACATAGTTTTTGCAGTCAGCTTCTAGCTTGTGATTCAGTTGTATAGCAGTGGTCAGAGGACGCGCTTTACGCAGACCTACGGTTCGGAAGTCAGGGGTAAAAGTTATATCCAATCCGCTTGATTACTGAATTAACATGGTGAGTGAGGGTGACTAGCAACTAACCACTAATGTCCTTACCATATTGACCATTGCTATAGGAAGAAACGCTTTCTGTTATATCCTTTCAGAGTGGCTACTGTGTACACTTTGCTAAAGAAAAGGTCGGAAATTAGGAATCAGGGGTTAGGGTCACAGAAAAATCCGAACCTCCAATATTTCCATTATTTTTTCCCAAAGCTTCATATCAGGGAATTTCCCTGACCTCTGATCTCTGACCCCTCTTAACTTAGATCGTACGCGATCGTGCACTAAATACAGGTTCCATTTGTTTAAATTTTTCTAAAACGCGACCTGTGCCTAAGACAACACAGCTTAAGGGATCAGCTGCAATATGAGTGGCAATACCTGTTTCATGGCTAATTAGTGTATCTATCCCTTTGAGTAAAGCACCACCACCGGCGAGAACAATTCCGCGATCAACAATATCAGCAGCAAGTTCTGGAGGTGTTCGTTCGAGCGTTCGCTTCACTGCTTCAATAATCGTAGACAATGGTTCTGACATACTTTCGCGAATTTCGGGTTCTTTAATTGTCACAGTGCGTGGTAAACCCGATAGCAAGTGCAATCCGCGTACCTCCATGACATTTTCTTCGTCATTCCGCATAGGATATGCCGAACCAATCCGAATTTTAATTTCTTCGGCAGTACGTTCGCCAATGACCAAGTTGTAGATTTTCTTCATGTACTGCACGATCGCTTCATTGAGTTCATCTCCAGCAACTCGTACTGATTCACTCACAACTGTGCCAAAAAGACTTAACACTGCGACTTCAGTTGTTCCCCCACCAATATCGATAATCATGTTACCAACCGCTTCCGTGACAGGAATTCCAGCACCAATTGCAGCGGCTATAGGTTCTTCAATCAAAAACACATCTCTAGCACCTGCTTGAGTAGCTGCATCCATAAGCGCGCGTCGTTCTACACCTGTGACACCTGTAGGAATCCCAATAACCATGCGCGGGGAGACAATGCGACCTTCATGTACGCGTTGGATAAAATGCTTAAGCATCAGTTCAGCCGTATCAAAATCAGCAATGACACCATCGCGTAAAGGGCGCGTTACAGTCACATTTCCAGGTGTACGACCCATCATGCGTTTAGCTTCTTCACCCACTGCTGGAGGCATTTTGCCATTTTTGTCAATCGCGATCACAGAAGGCTCTTGTAAGACAATGCCTTTACCAGATACATATACCAGGGTATTGGCAGTACCAAGGTCAATACCCATATCTTTTGATAATGACAACCGATTAAAAAAACCTAAAAAAGCCACGCCTTTCACTCCCCAACGCGAGATAAATTCTGTATAGCTGAAGTTAAGATGTCTAGTCGTGCAGGATTTTATTACGTCTAGTGTTATGAGTCTAGTCGAAACGAATTCTTTTTACCTCTATTATTAGCTGCTCAGTGCAGAATGTGAGGAAGGACGTGTTTGAATTCGGTCGCGACTGCCTGTAGGAATTGCAGCAATCAGCGATCGCGTATATGTTTCTTTCGGATCGCGATAAATTTCTTCAGCAGCACCTTGTTCAACGATTTGTCCGCGATTCATGACTAAGATGCGATCGCTCATAAATTTGACAACACTCAAGTCGTGCGAAATAAAAATATAGGTAAGATTAAACTCAGCTTGTAGTTCTTTCAATAAATTCAAGACTTGTGCTTGTACCGAGACATCCAATGATGACACCGACTCATCACAAATAATAAACTTGGGATTGAGTGCGAGTGCTCTAGCAACACAAATGCGTTGCCGTTGACCTCCAGAAAATTGGTGTGGATAACGATTCATTTGTTTGGGATCAATGCCGACCCGATCTAATAAATAAGCAGCGCGATCGCGGCGTTGACGAGATGATTGACTTGCAGCATGAATCACGAGTGGTTCCATCACCGCATCACCAATTTTCATGCGCGGATCGAGCGAACTAAAGGGATTTTGAAAAATAATTTGCATCTCCCGCCGGAGTTGTTGCAGAAGACGTCCTTTTAGGTTTGTGACATCCCGTCCTTCAAAGAAAACTTGTCCCCCAATTGGCTCAACAAGCCGCAATAAAGTACGACCAAGCGTTGTTTTACCACAACCCGACTCACCTACTAATCCTAATGTCTCACCAGGGTACACGACAAAAGAAACGCCATTCACAGCAAGAAAGTAGCGTTTAGTTCGACCAAAGACGCCACGAATGGGAAAGCCCACTTGCAAATTCTGAACTTGAAGGAGTGGTGATTGTTGTTTTAAATTTGTCAAGCGTTGCGCTAAGGTTTCTGAACTGACTTGTGGTGGTAGTGTTGGTTCTTTGGCTTGAATTTCGGCGTCACCTTCGCGTGTTAATCCCACACTCATAAAATCTGAGACTGTGAGAAGATACTGCGATCGCTTTTCTAAACTCGGACGACACGCAAGTAAACCTTTGGTGTATGGATGTTGAGGATGTGTAAAAATTTGCTCAGCTAAACCATACTCCACAATTTTGCCTTGGTACATGACAGCAACTGAATCGGCAATTTCAGCAATAATTCCCAAGTCATGAGTAATAAACATCATCGACATTTGACGGCGATCGCGCAATTCCCTAAGCAAGTCTAAAATTGTCGCTTGCACTGTGACATCCAATGCAGTTGTTGGTTCGTCTGCAATTAATAGTGCAGGGTCACAAGAAATTGCCATCGCGATCATTACGCGCTGTAATTGACCGCCAGAAAGTTCGTGCGGATAGCGATCGAGAATTGCCTGCTTTTGCTGTTGAACAAATAACTCGCGCTGACGCTGATTAACACGATGACCTTGCATTGTATCCGTGTACTGCTGACGTAACTCGTCATCACTTGGCAATAATTTGACTTCTTGTAAACCCGCGATCGCTTGTCTTGTTGCTTCTTTTTGGGAAATATTTTGATGTTGTCGCAGTGCTTCTATTAACTGAAACCCGATTGTATAGACTGGGTTAAGCGAACTCATCGGTTCTTGAAAAATCATCGCAATTTTTCCGCCACGATATTGTTGCATGCGTTCGGGTGGCAGTTCCAATAAATTTATTAGTTCACTACTGTGATTGCGATCGCGAAACCAAACTTTGCCACCTGTAATCACGCCTGGAGATGGAATCAACCCCATGACAGCCAAAGATGTAACAGATTTCCCTGAACCCGACTCTCCCACAATTCCTAGTGTCTGACCGCGTTGCACCTGAAACGAAATTCCGTCAACAGCCTTCACTTGCCTTTCATCACCCAGAAATTCAATTTGCAGATTCCGAACATCCAAGACATCATTACTCATAAGATTTACTATGGGAGCTTAACTAAAAATTAACTGGATTTTAACAGGGGTGAGGAGTGGTTAGTGATTAGTAGCTAGTGAGCTGAGAAAATGACCAACAAGATAGAGCGAACCACACAGCACAATGAGCTTGTCAGATGTGGCGATTGCAGATGTTAGGGCAGATTCTACATCTGTATAAGTAGAACACTCTGATAATTGAGGACAGATTTTTTGGGCAAGTCGTGCCAATTGTTCTGGATCGGCTGAACTATGATCGGGAACAGGAACTAACAATAAACGATCGTGCGATCGCAACAAAGCCTCAAATATTTCACTATGATCTTTTGTCGATAGCATTCCCATTACCCAACTCACTGAATCAACAGCAAAAGTATCCACAAATTGCCGTAAAACTTGAGCCGCAGCCGGATTATGCGCTCCATCAATTAATAACTCGCGACCCTGCCAAGTGTACCATTGCAACCGCCCCAACCACTGAGTTTTCGCCATGCCCTGCACGATCGCTTCTGATGATATCTGCCAACCTTTTTTTTGTAAGATTTGTAAAGCAGCGATCGCCAACGCCGAATTCACCAACTGAAACTCCCCCAACAACGGCAAAAGATACTGAACACCCCCATACTCTACACATTCTTGACTCTGCGTCTGTGTGGTTCGTACCTTTGCAGCCTCTACCCACACGTCCACGCACCCCAACTCCTGAATTCTCTTTTGCACCACCGCTTTTGCTTCTAGTGGCAAAGGTCCGACAACTGCTGCACATCCAGGCTTCAAAATTCCTGCCTTTTCCCGCGCAATATCTGTCAAAGTAGGACCTAACTGTTGCCAATGTTCTCGACTAATCGAAGTAATAATACTAACAAGTGGTGTCGCGCAAACATTAGTTGCATCCAAACGCCCCCCCAAACCCACTTCTACCACTGCAACATCGACCTGCTGTTGCGCAAAGTATAGCCAAGCTGCTGCTGTAAAAACTTCAAATTGCGTGGGTGTCTCTTGCTGTAAGGCGATCGCCTGTTGCACCCGCAACAACAATTCTGCTAATTTTTCCTGAGTAATAGGTTTTTCATTAATGCAAATTCGCTCAGTCCAATCAATGAGATGAGGGGAAGTATAGCGCCCCACACAGTAACCAGCTTGAGTCAATACTGAAGATAAGTAAGCACACACCGATCCTTTACCGTTTGTTCCAGCAACATGAATTATCGGTACTCGCTGCTGTGGATTACCTAGATTTGCCAATAATTGCTCAATACGTTCTAATCCCAAGTGAACGCCGAAGCGTTGAAAAGGTTGTAAAAGAGAATCAATGTCCACTGTTTTGACGACTAGCTCCTAGCTTTCAACATACACCGTGTTGAGGAGTATATAATCTCTAGTATGAAGTCCACGCCTTTTATCAGTTCTCAGTTAGTTTTGAGCCTGAGAGAGTCATGAAGTGTTGAGTTAAGAAAACTCTTGATGAATTCAAAACTCTTGATGAATTCAAAACTTTTGCAGTAACCCCTGATTTCAATTCCCTTGATTTGTTTGTGAAGTTAACTCAAAATTCAAAACTCAAAATTCAAAACTTTTGAATAGCGCTAGCAAAAATTATGTCAGCACTTACTCAAACCCCAGCTACTCGCTCCACCGCTGCGGGGCAAAATATCGGTGGCAATGTGCAAAAATATGATTGGATCTGGCAAGGACAAACCTTCACTGTGGTTTATGAAACAAAAGGTGAAGGAACTCCAGTGTTACTTTTGCCAGCGTTTAGCACCGTTTCTACACGGGCAGAAATGCGAGGTTTAGCAGAAAAACTGGCGACTCAGTATCAGGTAGTCGCCCTCGATTGGTTAGGATTTGGGCAATCCGATCGCCCACCGTTAGATTACAAACCGGCAATCTATCATCAGTTGCTGCAAGATTTTGTCCGAGATACATTTTCCCATCCCATCGCAGTCGTTGCTGCGGGTCATGCTGCAGGTTATGTGATGCAATTAGCACAACAACCTGATGTTTGGTCGCGCATTGTATTAGTTGCACCAACCTGGCGGGGTCCTTTTACAGTCATGGGCGCAAGCAAACCTGTGGCGGGAATGGTACGAGAGTTAGTGCGATCGCCACTTCTTGGTCAAGCACTTTACCAAGCCAACACAACTCCGGCATTTCTCCGCTTAATGTACGGTAGGCATGTTTATGTAGATAAAGCCCGCTTAACACCAGAGTTTATTCAGCACAAGCGACAAATTACCCAGCAGCCAGGAGCAAGATTTGCACCAGCAGCATTTGTGACTGGGAGACTCGATCCTGTCTCTAGCCGTACTGATTTCTTACAACTATTTCAAGTATCGCTTCCTATCATGGTGATTGTTGGTAGCCAAGCACCGCCGTCATCAACTGCTGAAATGGAAGCTGTTGCGGCAATTCCTGGAATTCAGACACAAACACTTCCAGGAACTTTAGGTTTGCACGAAGAGTACGCAGCAGAAGTTGCAGAGGTAGTTTTACCGTTTTTGAATTCTTAGTCAGAGGAAGCTAATATCGATGAATTGTCGAAACGTACTAGGCGAAGAGTTAGAAACTTGTTGTACCTCTCCTATGACAGGGTTTTATCGCAACGGAGTGTGCGAAACAGGTCCGCAAGATAGTGGAACGCATGTTGTTTGCGCGCAAGTCACTGAAGAGTTTTTAGCGTTTACTCGTTCTAGAGGTAACGATCTCAGTACGCCTAGACCAACGTTTAATTTTCCTGGACTCAAATCAGGCGATCGCTGGTGTCTTTGTGCCTCGCGTTGGAAAGAAGCACTAGATGCTGGGGTTGCTCCTCCTGTTATTCTATCTGCAACGCATGAAGCAGTTTTGAATTTTGTCTCTCTACAAGACCTCAAACATCGCGCCTTGAATCTGGACTAGCTAGTACTTTCATCACTTCTGAAACCTCATAGTTCTGTACAGGTCATACTCTTTTAGGTAGATGAACTGCTGTTTAGTTGTCAGTACAAATTTAGATAGCAATGTTCAAGGAGGGTGTACATAGATCATGGCAGACAACGGAAATAACACGGCGTTAAGCAATCTGGAGTACGATCTACTGACAGCGTTACAGAATAAAGCAGAAGCTGTCAAAGCTTACGACACTTACATTCAAGATGCTCAGCAAATGCAATCGCAACCTTGTGTTGAGCTATTTCAAAAGCTGCGTCAAGCAGATGTAGAGCAAGCACAGGAGATTCGTCAACATCTGCAAGAAGTTATGCAAAAAGGCAAAATGTAAACTAAGCTACACAAAAATTCAGTAAGTTTGAGAATTAAACGTGTCTTGAGTTTGCGCAGAATTTTTCATAATCTTTAGCGTATTGTGGGGTATTCACTCGAAAGCCCCATTTTTTTTATGACAGTATTAGCTTGAATGTACCTCTTAAGACAGATTAATTAAAAGAAATATAAATTTATTCTGTAGCAGTTGTTACTGAATTCTGTCTTTGTTAGAATATCAGGACATAAATTGCAAATTACAGAGAACAATGATTATGAACAGAAAGCAACAAGCCGCAAAACAAGCAGCGGAAGCCCACCGCATCAATATCCAAAGAAGCTTGCAGCACAGATTAGAAGTTGCAAAATCTCAAGGTGATGAAAAGCTTATCCGACAATTAGAAGCAGAAATCAATTACTTTAACTAAACCAGGAATTAGCTACTAGCTAAACACTAAGTGATAGCTTATATAACGTAATGCGAGGGACATCATTTATGATGTCCCTTAAGTTTTTTGGTGTCCTGATTTACTAATTGACTATGACTGCAAGATAAAAACTTAACACAGATATTTAAACAAAAGTATCTACCATAAGTTTGCTGAAAGTAAACAATGTTTTGTGTAGAATTACCAATCCTTTAGTTGATTTCATACCAAACACAAATTGGGCAATATCTATATTTCTGAGCTAAAACAGAAATATCGCTTACTAGTAATCTAGTCCTTAACAAATAAACAGAGGAACTTTATTTAAGGAAATAGTAATGGTAGAAATGTTTTTAAATAGCCTTCTATACATATTACAGGCTCATAGTCGTTGGATGAGTTGGAATTTATTTTTGGCTTTTACTCCATTAGGATTAAGCGTTTTTTTATTTCGACGTAAAAGTTTAAATCGTTCTCTATCTTGGTGGTTAGGGTTTCTTGTCTTTTTTGCTTTTCTACCAAACGCACCTTATGTTTTAACAGATATTATTCATTTAGTTACATATATTCGTAGAGTTGATTCTATATGGCTAATTACTTTAATTCTATTCCCCTTGTACTTGTTATTTATGTCACTAGGATTTGAAGCATATGTTATATCTTTAATCAACTTAGGTTCCTACCTACATCGCATAGGAAAAACTCGATGGATTACTAGTGCTGAATTAATTACTCATGCTTTGTGTGCTGTAGGAGTGTATTTAGGTCGATTTCAGAGATTTAATAGCTGGGACTTAGTTACGCAATTAGATGTCGTGGCTACTAGTCTAATAGAAGATTTATTAGGTAAACGTCCACTTATTATTATTGCAATCACTTTTATTATAATTACTATTTTATATTGGATTACCAAACAATTGAACCTGGGAATTATTTTACGACAACGCAGTTTTATGAAGTCACGACAGCAAAGTTCAAAACGTGTTTCGCAAACTGAGAATTGATTGCAAGTAAATCTTATAAAAATATAATACTCTTTAAATAGAAAGATTTTTTGAAAAATGAGCTATAGGAAATGCTCAATAAAAAGGTGAAAAGAATTTTCATAAGATGCTTGAAATTGCTATATTGTTCCTAAGTGATTCGTAACTTTAACACCAGCATAAAAAAATAGCTGTTAGCTAATATTCGCGAACAATTAGCAATCTGGAGTGAATGCTCGTAACTCGAATAGAAATACTGTGTATGTTGACATTGCTGACTGACTTTGGATTAACTGATATATATGTGGGTGTAATGAAGGGAATAATAACTCAAATCAACCCTCATATAAATGTCATTGATCTTACACATCAAATTCCTCCTCAAAATATTGCAGCAGCAAGATTTTGCTTAATGAATGCTTATACTTACTTCCCTAGTGGAACTGTTCATCTTGGTGTTGTCGATCCTGGTGTGGGTAGTACGAGACGAGCGATCGCAGTAGAATTTGCCACAGGGTTTTTAGTTGGACCTGATAACGGAATATTTAGTGGTGTATTAAGTCAAACTCCAGCCTTAAGCGCGGTAGAGTTAACTAACTCGGATTACTGGCGAGTTGTCCGAAGTAGTGCAACGTTTCATGGTAGAGATATCTTTGCACCTGTTGCAGCGCATCTTGCTAGTGGAGTTTCGCTTGATGACTTGGGAGGCGTCATTGACGTTGCATCATTGGTAAAGTTGGAAATACCAAACTCCACTGTTATGGACACAAGTATTCAGGGTTGTATTCAATATATTGATGGTTTTGGTAATTCAATTACTAATATTCCTGGCGATGAGATTGTTGGTAAACAGTGGGCTGTTATCGCCGGAGGAGTAGAAATACCAGGAGGTAGGACGTATAGCGAACAACCGCAGGGAAGTGCGATCGCTCTTATTGGTAGTCATGGTTGGATTGAAATTGCAGTTAATGGTGGTAGTGCGCGATCGCAGCTACACTTGGATTATTTAGATCCTGTTCAAGTCTTGTTTTGAGTTAGGGTGGAATTGAACACATCACGGTCGACGACATATGACTCAACATGTATCTGAATCAATCGTTTACCAAGGTCAATTTGGTGAATTCACAATTAATGAGGGCGATCGCACTGGTGTTATTGTCTATCGCACAGGGTTAATGGTAGCTGCATTGAGTTTTGCACTTGGTAGTGCTTTAGTATTACTGAATCACAACGCAGTGAATTTACAAATTTTAACTCCTTTATTTGCTTGTTTTTGCATAGCATTAGGCGTAAGCCTGTTTACAATTCATATTTATTTAGCAGCACTGCATCGATTACTCCAATTTTTTTGGGCAATTGGCACGTTATCTGCTGTGTTTTTTGCAGTTTCTAGTGTTGAACCTTTGGCACTCACAATCTACAATTATCCGACGAGTTTATTTGGTGTTGGTTTCGTTTTCGCTGCTTTGACGGGCATTTACTTTAAAGAAGCCTTTTGTTTTGATCGTTTAGAAACAAAAATTTTAACGCCATTAGTACCCATTTTATTATTGGGTCATATATTACAAGTTTTGCCTGTGCAGTTGGAACAAATAATGCTAGCAGGATGGGCAACACTGTTTGTTGTATTTGCCTTGCGTAAGATAATGCAACCTATCCCTCCAGATATTGGAGATAAATCAGTTTTTGTTTATTTAAAACAACAGCGTTTTAAAAGTTCTGAGTTTTGAGTTAGCCCTGTAGATAAATATATGGGATTGAATTCATAACTTTGTACAGATTGGTAAAGGCTTAAAAATATACCGTACTTTATGAAGCGATCGCAGATATTAACCCACAATGTTTAAAAACAGTATGAAGAAAACAAAAGAATAGTGACAAGGAAATAGAGGCTAGGAAAAGATAGAGAGTAGGAATTTTGAACCTAATTTATTTTAAGCTTCTATCCTTGAGGAATAAAGATTGTTAGCTGAACGTGCTTACTGGCTTGCTTGGTCACAAATTAGTGGAGTTGGTCCAGTTTTGTTGCAACGATTGCAACAGCATTTTGGAACTTTAGCGACAGCATGGGATGCGAAAGAACACGAGTTACAGCAAGTTGAAGGTTTTGGAGTTCAGACAATTGCAGCAGTCAGTGCAGGGCGATCGCATCTTCACCCAGAACAGCTTTTACTCGAACACCAACAACAAAACATCAATTTCTGGACACCTGTTGATACCGATTACCCTCAATTATTGTTAGAAATTCCTAGTCCACCACCAATATTGTACTATCGTGGTAATGTCGAGCTTCAGGAAAATTTTGGGCAAAAATCCCTGATTAGTATTGTCGGTACGCGCAATCCTTCAGAATATGGCAAGCGGTGGACGCGCAAACTGAGTACTGCTTTAGCAAGAAATGGGTTTACAGTTGTTTCCGGTTTAGCAGATGGAATTGATACCGAAGCACATCACAGCTGCTTAGCAGCTGGAGGCAGAACAATTGCGGTATTGGGGACTGGTGTTGATGTTGTGTATCCATCCCGAAATCGCGATCTTTATCAGCAAATTCTCTATCAAGGGTTAGTTGTGAGCGAGTATCCTGCTAAGACACCACCAGATCGCGCTCACTTTCCTCGTCGTAATCGGATTATCGCAGGTCTGACTCGTGCAGTATTAGTTCTAGAAGCACCGACACGTTCAGGTGCATTAATTACTGCACATTATGCAAATGAATTTTGTCGCGATGTTTACGCATTACCAGGTTCTTTAGATAATCCGCGATCGCTTGGCTGCTTGGAATTATTACATAAAGGCGCTGGAGTTATTTTAGGCGAAGATTCTTTACTAGAAATGCTAGGCTCAATGCCACAAATTGATCAGGCACTACCTCCAGCAACACAACTACCAGAATTAGCACCAGAGTTGGAGACAGTCTTTAGAGCAATCGCTGCTGAATCTATGCCATTCGACTTGATTGTACAACAAACTGGTTTCTCGGCGAGTCAAGTTTCGAGCGCACTTCTACAACTAGAACTTGTCGGGCTAGTGTCTCAATTACCTGGAATGCGCTATCAGCAGTGCTAAGGCGTATAAACACTGTATCGATTGCGTCCTTCCCGCTTCGCCTGATATAGCGCTTTATCTGCAAATGCAATTGCAGTCTTCCATGAAGTATCAAGTTGTGGTACGGTGCAGGTAATTCCTAGACTTAAGGTGACGCGATCGCTCACTAATGATTGGTTGTGGGGAATATTGAGGCTGTAAATTTCAGTTACGATTGCTTCTGCAACTTTTTTAGCTCCTTTGATTGAAGTGTAAGGCAATGTGACGGCAAACTCTTCACCTCCATATCGAGCAACTAAGTCTGTGGGGCGGTTTAAGACAGAACTAATTGCTTGAGCAATTTTCCACAAACATTCATCGCCTGCTTGATGTCCATAGTAATCGTTATAAGGCTTGAAGTGATCGACATCAATTAAAATCAGCGCTAAAGATTGCTGTTGGTGTGCCAAAAACTGCCACTGTTGCTGCCAATACTCATCAAAGCGACGGCGGTTGGCAACGAGTGTTAAGTTATCTACAATTGCTAGTCGGAGTAGTTCGCGATTTGCTTCTTCTAAGGCGGCTGTTCGTTGGGCAACCTTCATCTCAAGGGTGTATGTATACTCTTCTAACTGGAGTTTAACTTGCTCTAAGCGATCCAGAGTGTGGGCGAGTTCAAGTTGCTGTTGTTGAATTGTGTTGATGTCTCGGTAAGAACGCAGTGCTGCAATTACTGTTGTTAATAGTTTTTGACGAGTGAGTTCTATTTTGAGTTTATAGTCATTGATATCGTAATTTAAAATAACAGATTCTTCAGGAGCTTCGCCAGGATGTCCTGTGCGCAAAATAATACGGACATGCTGATTTTTGAGTTCTTCGCGAATATACTGAACAACTTGCAATCCAGCATCGTTCGTTTCCATCACTACATCTAGCAAGATTAGCGCAGCATCAGAGTGAGCGATCGCTAGTAATTCTTTCGCCTCTTTACCTGAGTACGCAGACAAAAATGCGAGTTTTCTGTTCTCAAACTGAACGTTATTGAGTGCCAGTTGCGTTGCTCGATGCACATCAGGTTCGTCGTCTACAATGATGACATTCCAACTATTTGGAATTGGCGTCTGCGCCGCTGTCCCAGTTTCATCGCCAAAGCAGATCTCATCATCCTGCAAGAAAATGACATCTTGTTGAGATTGATTCTGCAATTTAGGGTTGGTAGGAAACATCAATGGCTACTATTGTTAAGTTGAAGGCTCAAGTCACTGAAGTAGGAAGTTCAATTGTAAATAGCGTGCCCTTCCCCACCTCGCTTTGAACAGCAATCCTGCCTTGTAATTTTTGAGTAACTAGGTTGTAAGTAATATGCAATCCTAATCCTGATCCTCCTTTCTCTCTGGCAGTTGTAAAAAAGGGTTCAAAGATTTTTTCTAAGATTTGTGTAGGGATACCACAGCCGTCGTCGCGGTACTGAATCACGATTTGGTCGTTATATTTTGTCACATCAAAACGCAAATGACCTTTTGCTTGTTGTGAGTAGCCATGAATCAGTGAATTTGTCATTAAATTAGTCACTACTTGAGCTAATGCACCAGGATAGCTGTGAATCGCGATCGCATCGTTGCCTTCAATTGTTACGGTGTGTAAGTCTTTTCTAAATTGAGGAGAAAGACTGATCGCTACTTCCTCAAGGTAATGCTTAACAGAAAACGTGCGTTGCTCTAGGCTTGATTGATCGACAGCAACTTGTTTGAAGCTTTGCACCAATTCACCCGCACGATTGAGGTTATTTAAAATTAAGTTAGTACTTTCTTTGGCAATATCTAAGTAATTATTTAATGTCGAACGCTTGAGTTGTCCTGTCTTGACTGTCATCATAAGCGATCGCGTTTCATCCATTAAAGTTGAGGCAAGGGTGACGCTAGTTCCGACTGGAGTACTAATTTCATGGGCAACACCTGCAACCAAACTACCTAAAGCAGCCATTTTCTCAGTTTCGACTAGCTTATCTTTCATCTTCGTCAGTTCATTAAATGCTTGTTCTAAATCACTACTCTTTTTTTCGAGAATACTTTGATATTCTTGCAAGTCGCAAATGACACGTTTGAGCAGAAATTCCTTGCTACGATTCGTTGCTTCTAACCTAGCGCGATCGACTTCCGAACGTTCTAACTTCTTTTTAAGAATGCGGATTTCTTTATTTAGTTGTTTAATCTCAAGCTCAAATTTTGGAGACATAAGCTATCATTGGCTGCCAATCAATAAAGTGACAAATGTCGTATTGTGGAAAAAAGTTTGTCCTGTGTCGCTCAGTGGTGCAATCTCTCCATAAGTGTAAAAACCGCACCCTGTTATGACTTGTTTTGAGGAGTGAGCGATCGCTTGGTATTCTTCATTTGCCCGTGTACCTAAAATGTGCCGTCGCCAAGCACACGAGAAAAATATTGCGGCGTCTGGTGCTTGACCAGGATATTTTGCCCATGCTTCTGTAGAAGCCGTTTGTGAAGCCATAACAACATCATCAATAGAAGCATCTGTAATCTGCACAACCGAATGCTCAGGGATATCTCCTGAAACAGTAATGCTACCTCGTTCTAAATCGTGACCTACTGATCCTCTTAAAAAAAATTGCTCTTGACCAGGTGGAAACACAGCAAGTGGGTAAACAGCATCAGGCGCTGAATTGTTTAAATAATAGTGATAGAAATCTAGAGCGGGCTTACCATCAATTTCATAAATAATATTTTTGTTGACTTTCGTAATGAGACTGCGTTTGCCAATAGGACGCCACCCACCCGCCACACCATAGGAAAAGAATAGTTTTCCGGCAACAAGAAGTACAGGAACTGCGTCACTCAAAACCTCTGTGTTGAAGAATTGATAAGTACGTTTGTATTGCCATTGATCTGCAGCAGCGCCACCAAAGATCGGGATTGTTCCTAAAGCTGCTTTTAGCCCTTGCAAAATCGAAACTGTGGAGGTAGTTAAACTCTCTGGCACAGTAATACACAATTGAATAGGTAAAGTGAGGCGGTGTTTTGCCGTTTCAACTGCTTGTCGAGCGATCGCCTCTGGGTTTTGAGACACATTGCGCCCAATAGATGCTCGAAATTCTATATCGTCTGCACAAAAAAGCATCAGTGTCAGCGAGTCTTGCTGAAATTCTAAAACTGAGGAAATTTCACCATCTGTTGTTCCTCCAATCAATTCAATCTTAGGAAAGGCTTCATTAATCTGTTGCAGAATTAAATGATGATCGAAGTCGATTGCAGCAAATAAAAGTCCTGCTTGTGGTGTCTGGTCTGCTAGAGTACTCTGACACTGTTGTATAACTTCCTTGACAGCTTCTAGCGAATCAGGATCGCTACTATGACCAATCGCTACTTTTAACATTGTTAATAAACTGCTGTGATCGCAATGTAAACTTTAGCTATCAAGTAAGTCGAGTAGGGGTAGGTATCTTGCCTGCCCCATAGTGTGTATTTCATTTGTTAACTACTTAGATACCTTCACAAGACTATAGTTCCCCAAAACATTGAGCAGTTATCATTAAGCACACTTGAAATATAGAAAAAATTATCGAAACTTGCGATCGCATCTGATTTTTTACATTAAGAAATTTTGTTATGTCATTTCACGAGATGGCAGCTAACAATAAATTTGTCCCTATTTCTGAAGCTACTTGTTTGTAACCAAATTAAAGTTGAACGATCTCAAGTTAGCGTCCTACTGACAAACATTGTGTGTTTTTTTCGATCAAGTTTTATGGGTACAAAAGACTTCTGATATACAGACTAAAAACTCTTCCTACCCGTTTATAGAAGTCTAAGAATTAGAGTAATGGAAATAAAGTTTAGGACATTCTAGAAGCTTAGAGCCAATACCTCAACTAGCTTTTAGTCCTAACTTCTGACTCCTGCTATAGTTCAAACTACTGAAATAAACAAAAAGGACAGGCAAAACCCGTCCTCAAAGGAGAATTCAATTAAACTCAAGTTTAGAAATTCATTTCTGCTGCTTGGACTTTCTCAACTTGCTTTTTCTTCAGTACTAATAGTACTTGACATAGCATAATTGCGGCTAAAAATGCCATCAACCATTGAATTCTTGCGGCACTTTGGAGCACAATTTCACCGTCGTCTTGACCAAAGCCACCCACGTTCGGGTTATCAGTCAAAGCATCGCCAGCTGCTACTGTTTGTCCTTCAAAGACAATCAGTTTTGGTCCTAGAGGAATTGTCTCAACTACTGTTTCACCTGAATCAGCATTAATGGTGACTTGGTACTGTGTTGTTCCGTTTTCATCAGTGCTTTGAGCAATTTTAGCAATTGTCCCTGCTGCCGAGGCATTGTAGACCGAGTTATTACTTTTCTCGCCTGTCGGATAAACTTGACCTCGTCCGCGATTACCACCTACATGAACAGGATATTTGCCAAAGTGAATATTTTTGTCTGATCTTGGATCAGGTGATAATACTGGAAAGACGATTTCTTGATACTGCTCGCCTGGTAAAGGTCCAACAATGACAATATTGTCTTTATCTTCGCTGTAAGGCTGGAAGTATAGATCGCCGACTTTTTCTTTCATCTCCTCCGAAATGCGTTCAGGAGGGGCAATCTTAAAGCCTTCCGGTAACATCAATACTGCGCCTACATTTAAGCCACCCAGAGAACCGTCGCTGAGTACCTGCTGAGTGTTTGTATCGTAGGGAATTTTCACAACTGCTTCAAATACAGTGTCGGGAAGTACAGATTGCGGTATTTCTACTTCTGTGGTTTTAGCAGCTAGGTGACAGTTAGCACAAACAATTCTCCCTGTAGGTTCGCGAGGAGTTTCAGGATAGGTTTGCTGTGCCCAAAAAGGATAAGCAGCAGCTGACTGGGGAAGCACCAGATCGCTTGCTAGCAGGAAGGTGACAGTAGCGATCGCGATAACTAGCGTATTCACAATCGCTTTTGTTGATAACACTTTTTTCATCAGTAACCAAACACTTAATTTGTGACGAAGGTGCAAATGTATGGATCAGTGGCTAGTATTTAGTGGCTAGTCACTAGAACGCGGCACTTTTTTAAGTCCACCAAGGCGATTCACCAGTACGAAAATCTGTTTCAGTCCAAGGCGTGATGGAAATTTTATCGTCTTCTGGCTTGACATGCACGAGTGCTAACGATAGTGGTGCTGGACCGCGGACAACTTTGCCAGTTTCATCGTACTGCGAGCCATGACAAGGGCACTTAAACTTGTTTTCCGCTGCATTCCAAGGAACAACACAACCGAGGTGGGTGCACACCGCGTTCATTCCATAATCGCCAATTGCTTCTTTACTTTCAACGACTATGTAAGTCGGATCGCCTTTAAGTCCTTGGGCGAGTACGCGATCGCCTGGATTGTGCGTTTCTAAGAAGTTACTGACGCTAATATCGTTACCTAGCGCGTCTTTTGCTTTTACACCACCACCAGCACCACCACTGCTAGGCGGAATAAAGAACTTCACGACCGGATACAATGCTCCTAAAGCTGTTCCGGTGATCGTACCAAAGGTGAGCAAGTTCATGAATTGACGACGCCCCATATCGGGTACGTCCATGGATTTAGACATTTGAGCCATAATTTCTGCGCTTTGCTTGTATCTTTGTTAACAACGCTGAGATTTGCTCCCAGAACCTCACTTATCCTCTGTTGAAGTCGGTCTACCACGACTTACTACAACTTTCAAGTCCCTCTTTTAAGAGTTTTTCCAGCTTTTTTCAGAGGCTCATTACATTTCTTTATATTGGTATCATAACTGAGTTACGCAGCTTTACTTTATAACGAAATGTAAAAGGTCATTGGCAACAAAATGACAGGCAAAGAGTTACGCCAGCTATTGTTGAATAAGTGGGGGCGATCGTACGACGTCCAACTACGACGTGTTCAGGGCAAAGTTTTTTTGCAGGTGATGTGGAAGTACTTAGAACAAGCGTCTTTTCCTCTCACTGAAGCAGAATATCAGGAGCATATGGACGCGATCGCCAATTATCTTCATGCTTTAGGTGGAACGCAGCAAGTCCAACAATTTATTGCCCAAACTCGCGAACGTCCTCGATTAGGTAAAGCCGTGAGTATTCCTCTAGATTTAGACCTGGGCGAACGTGCTTCGGAATGGCTACTGTAGAAGAGGTCGGAGGTCAAGTAAAATTTAGTTGAAGCAATGATTCTGGTTTCCTCTATAACGTCCCAACTATATTGACTGTTACTATATAAAGTCCGTAGGCGAAAAGCTTATGTAGGCATCTTGCCTGCGGCAGGCGAGGGAAGAAATTATAAAACTCTGTCACCAAGAGGAACATTGCGATCGGGCTGAATGAGTACAACTTGCCCATCGTCTAAGACAACGCCCAAAACTAACACTTCTGACATAAAATTTGCAACTTGACGCGCAGGAAAATTGGTGACAGCTAAAACTTGTTTACCTATTAATTCTTCGTGACAATATTTTGTGATTTGAGCGCTAGATTTCTTAACTCCTAACGCGCCAAAATCGATCCACAGTTTATAAGCTGGTTTTTTAGCTTCTGGAAAATCTGCAACTTCTAACACCTTACCAACGCGAATTTCTACTTTCTCAAAATCGCTGTACGTAATTTCTGTCATTTTCCAATTAACTTAACAGCACCAATGCCACCAAAGTAAAGCCCTAATACTGCGCCAGCCAATAAGCTTTGTGTCAGAGGATCAGTTGAGGGTGTTAATACTGCGCCTAAGATGACTCCACCTAAAATAACGTAGCGCCAACCTGACAGCATCTGTTGAGAAGAAACAATGCCTAATGCCCCAAGCAACAGTTGAATCACAGGAATTTGGAAAGCCAAACCAGTGCTAAACAATAGTAGCAGCACGAACTCAAAGTAGCGGTCAATCGACCACAATTGTTCTACAACATCAGCACCATAGTTAATAAAAAACTTCAATGCAGCAGGAATGAGTGCTATGTAAGCAAAAACTAATCCAGCAGCAAACAACACTGTTGAACCTAAAACAATTGGTGCAACTAAGCGGCGTTCGCGACGTGTTAACCCTGGTAAGACAAACTGAATAACCTGATAAAGCACAAATGGGCTAGCTAAGAGTAACCCACTATATCCCGCTACTTTGATAGAGACAAAAAAGTATTCTCCTGGCGCTAGCTGCAGAAACTTCACTCCTTGCGCTGGAACTTCAAGCAACTGCACAATCGGCTTAACAGCTATAAAGCAGCCAATCACACCCAACACTACAGCAATTAACGAATAAAAAATCCGCTGTCGTAATTCCTCTAAGTGATCGAACAGCGACATCTCTACTTCATCAGGCAACTCATTATCGTAGTCTGCCAAATCCTGCTTGTCTATCTCAGGCTGGGTTTCCTGTTCCAAGTCAGTCGTTGGATCGGGCATAGTTGCACTATCTAATTCTGAGGGCGGCGTCATGAGTCAGCTTCATCGCAAGATTTATTGACTATTTTATCTGTCAGACAGAAGTTCGTAGCCACAACCTACAACACGAGTTTGCTTTGTGCGGACAAACTCTGAGTAATTATACTATGACTTGTTTGTGATATAGATGTAGCAATTTCAGGTAATGCTTGATTTTACTGGGGTTGACCGTTCTTATCTAAATAACCCTGTTGCGTCAAAAATGCTTTTAAAGCCGTTGGAAAATTAGGATACTTACCAATCTCTCGATCTTCTTGATAAATCGTCAAGCCCCAATCAGAAGTGCGATCGTAGTTAGCAAGCATAAATTTCCAGCCTTGTTCGTATTCTCCTAGAAGTAACTTTTGTGCTACATATCCAGCTAAAATTCCATTGACTTCATACTGTTCTTTTTTACTTTGTAGAAATGCTTGATACATTTCCCAAGCATGAGACCTGAGGTGCTGAGTATAGCTACGAGTAACATCTTCAAATTTGCCATTTGTAAACGTATAAATTTGAGATGGCGGAAAAGAGCCAGCATAAGAACTGAAGGCATAAAGAAAAGAATTATCTACACTCACAAATTCAAAATTTCCATCTCTATTTAAATCTTGAAAGCTTCCTCCACGACTATCGAGAAAACCTGTTTCTGACTTAACGAGTTGATTATTTTGTTGTGTGTAAATGATATAATTAGTACAACAATGAGCGCCACCACTAAATGTTCTAACGATGACCTCAGGTGTTCCATTACCATCTAAATCTTTCAGAAAAACACCACCAGTAAATTGAGTAAAAACACTAGAGCTTAATTGAGAAACACCATTGTATGAAATTTGATAGTGTAAATTATCAATTTCATCAAATTCTTCTTTTTTGTTATAGCTAACAGTAACTTCTAGCTTGTCTAAGCTTAACTTTTCATTTTTGAAGGAAGTAGTATCATAGTCTATATCAATTGCAGTTTTAGCAATTACTGGATTTGTCGTAAATAATAAAGTTAAGAAAATAAAATAACTACTTATTTGCTTAATCAGGCTATTCATAAAGGCGCAAAGCAGAACTATATAAATAATAGTTATTCAAAGATATTTCAAAGTTGGATAATCGTCAGCTGTACAATTACATAATTGATAAAAGTCCTCCTGCATGAATTATAGATGCCCTCCGACTGAAGTCGGGGCTATTCAAACTAAGTGTACCTTCGTGCACGACAATAAGACTTTTAAAAGTAAGTCCACAGAGGTAGACCTTATTTGTTTAGCTGCGAATTCATTCACCTAGCATTCTTGATATGTTGATATTGACTAGCGATCGCCTCAAGCTTCACTTTTTCTGACTCTGCTTTGACTTACTTTGTGGAGGAGTTCTATGTGCGCCAAAATATTTTTCACTGCGGTAACGCAGCCAAACTCTTAATACTTGGGGAATTTGGTCTTTTTGCTCTGGTGTTAGAGTGTTGTAGAGTTGCAAAGCGCGATCGCGTTCGTGACGACAAGCTGCATTGTTGTGTGCATCCCAATAACTCCTCGCTACACGAATCCGACGACAAACTTCTTTAATCAGTGCTTCTTGAGTAAGGGGAGTCTCTTTATCTTTTTTAGTAGGCATTGATGTCAACGCTTAAGCATACATATTCATCTTATGATGGTGATTGAAATTGCAGCTATGCAATCGTCAATTTATGGCGTTTTTCTCACTGCTGCCAAAATAAACTCAATTGCTGCTTGAGTATGCTGTTCTACCATTTCTGAACTCAGGCGATCGACCTCTGGAGTCAAGTGCTTCCAGTTTTCTTGCACTGTGAAGTAGAAAATACAAACACTTAAGATATGAGTCAGTGCTAGAAAGGGATCGAGTGTCCGAAAACACCCTTCTACCATGCCACGTTCGAGAATATTAAGTAAATACTTGTGCAAACTCGATACGTTAGCTTGCTTGAAATACAAACCCTGATTTTGACTTGCTTCTTGAAACCACAACATTTGGCGGTGCAGATTCTTAGCTTCATAGGCGATCGCAGTACGAATGACTTGTTTGAGGGCATCTTTTGGTGGCAAATAATCGAGTTCCAGTTGATTCACCATCGAGTGAACTTCATCAATCGGACGCTGCAAAACTGCTTTATACAATCCCTCTTTGTTATCAAAGTAGTAGTGAATCATTGCAGTTGTAATCTTGGCACGAGTTGCGATCGCACTCAATCGCGCACCGTGTAAACCATGCTTAGCAAACTCAACTTCTGCTGCATCAAGAATTTGTTGCTGTGTTACTTCAGCATCCCGTATCTGACGAACAGATTTAGTAACACGCTTAGTTCTAGGTGACTGCGCCACAGCATCACATCCGTAATTTGCTTGTTTATGATAGCAAGAGAGTAGTTTGTTGTTGAGAATATCCCAATTGACTCAGTTATGTCTTTAGTTATAAACTAATTAAAAAATTAATTAGTAATAAGCTATATATGACCATGCTGCAAGGCGCACCCTGGCTATTAGCACATCGCTCCATGCTTAAGCCAAATCAGCCAATGAAGGTTTCGCTCTATGGCAACGATTATGTTCTCTGGCAAGATAGTTTAGGTACAGTAAGTTGTTTACCAAATGCCTGTCCGCATATGGGAGCAATGCTGTCAGAAGGATGGTGTATTGCCAAATCTGATGGTAGTGGTACAGTAGCTTGTCCGTTTCATGCGTTAGAGTTCGATAGTACAGGCTGTACAGTTTTACCAGGTGCTAACAAGCCAACAAAACCTTTGCTGCAGCCACTAGAGTTAATTATTCAAGAAAACTTTATTTGGACATACGGTGGACAAGAGCCAAAAATTCCTATTCCAATTGTCCTGAATCAGATAGCAGGTGAATTTGAATTAATTGGCTATACAGGAGAGTTTAGTGTTAAAACAAACCTCCTCAGTATGCTGCTCAATATGCACGATTACAATCATCAAAACGGTACACATCGCCCATTATTTGAGATCGAAGAAGTACAGTTTAAGCAGTTTCTTGACAACGGACATCACTCTCACGCTTACTTTGATATGCCTCGGACTCAACCTAAACTGCGCGATCTTCTCAAAAAGCCTACACTTCTGGTGTTGCCAAAAGTCCTTCAAGTTCACTTGGAAAACTGTTTCCCTTGTTTAGTCATTGTTCACGTAGAAAGTCCAATTGCAAGTATCAGAGAGTGTCACGTATTTGTTCCCGAAGCCTCAAGCGTGACTCGCACTTACGTTCTCATGTTTGCAAAAATTCATCATCCTTTGGCGTATCTCATCAAGAAGAAATTTCTACCATTGGCTGAAATCGTTGTCAGGCAGGATGCTGACATTTTAGAAAAGCTTTATACCAACACAGCACAGCATATTAAGCTTAACAATGAAGTAGGAATAGATTGGGTACGCAGAAATTTTGAGAGTTTTCCTCAAGTAGTAGAGCCAAATCTATCGCGATGCTGAACTGATTAGAAGCAAAAACGGCAGAGATGAATCACTTCGCCGCTTGTACTGTAAATTCTGGTTAACTAATTGTAGAAAAAATCTAACTTACTGACTCAACAACTAAACAGGTTCTCTAACCCGTGGTGATTCTTCTACAACTGATTCACTAAAAACAGTCAGATAAAGCCAGCCAGCAAGTAACGCTCCCAAAATAGGAGCAACCCAGAATAACCATGCTTGACCAAGAAGCGCTCGACCAGCAAAGATAGCTGGCCCTAAGCTGCGTGCGGGGTTAACTGAGGTATTAGTCACTGGAATGCTAATCAGGTGAATGAGTGTCAAGCCAAAACCAATTGCTATAGGTGCGAGTGCTTTAGGGGCGCGGTTATCAGTTGCACCCAAGATAATCATTAAAAACATGAAAGTCATCACAACTTCGGTGATAAAAGCTGCCCATAGATTATAGCCACCTGGCGAATGCACGCCGAATCCATTTGTTGCTAGTGGATTAGAACCTGTAAGTGTAAAGTTTGAGTTACCAGTAGCAATTAAATAAACAACTCCTGCTCCGACAATCGCTCCAAATACCTGCGCAATAATGTATGGCAGTAATTCAGAGCCAGGAAAGCGCTTACTTGCCCACAATCCAAACGAAACCGCTGGATTGAGATGACAACCTGAAATATGACCGATCGCATACGCCATCGTCAATACAGTCAAACCAAATGCAAGCGATACTCCCACAAAGCCAATTCCTAGTGGAAAAGCTGTGTTGACACCAATTGTAGAACTATCAGCCGTGTAAGCTGCAGAAAGTACTGCACTACCACAACCGCCTAGTACAAGCCAAAAAGTGCCTATAAATTCAGCAATACAACGTTTTGTCAGATTCATTTAGTAGAACTCCTTTAATCGACCAAAGAAGGCAATATAAGAATGGCAGCATTTACTATAGGAAAGTTAAGAAGTCTGTCTAATGCAGTGTTAAAAATTGCACCATTCGTATAGGTTGAATATTCTTTTAGCTAGGTAAATTAATCAAAATAAACATAAGATATAGTATGGACTAGGCAAGATGCCTAGCCGAAACTAACTTTACATTTTATTCAATTAACTTACTTAACTCAAGTTTGACATGTCTTTAGTTTGCTTCAGATTAAATCGGAAAGATAAGCAAGTTATAAGGCATTTATAAGAAAAAAATTTAATATTCTAAAAGAAAAATACTGCTCAGCTTTTAGTCAGTACGTACAATAATCAACGCTTTTGAGACTTAAATTCTTCTTTTTAAAGAAGTTGTAGTATAAACGGCAACGCAGTGTTGCACAATCACCTTCCAATCTTACAATTCCTAAACTTTCTAGCTTGTAGGCAACGCTAGAATCAACAACAATTGCCTCTTGAGAGTTTATCAATTGCTCGATAGTTAATAGTAATGAACTGTCTGCTTGAAGAGCTAGCCAAATATATCGTAAATGATTCTGATAAGTTCCTGCTAGTGTTGTTGCTTCTCTTAGCAATTGTTGTACTTGGTAAGTGAAAACCTCATCTGTTGACGCTGAAGGAATAGAAGTCGCAAGGTGATAAAAAGCAAGTTGGATAAGAAAGGGATGTCCCCCCACCCAATCCATAAGTTGTTCAACGAGAGAGGAATTTTCCCAAGGCAATTGATAGGATAAAGCCAGCCTTTGCACTTCCTCAAGACTAAATTCAGAAAGACGAAGTGTAAGTCCTGTATTCAATCGTAACTGGTGGTGGAAATTGAGAGATACACAAGTATCTGTTGAGGATACTAGAACCAACCGCAAGTTTTGTAAAACTTGATCGTACCTAGCCTCTTCATTTAGCGATCGCAGCAAAGGTAAGAACTCGCGATAAACATCAGGATATTCAAATAAGCAATTAATTTCGTTCAAAGACAAAACCAACGGCTGATTAATTTGCTCTAAAAGATGATGCAAGTAAATAATAAAACTAACTTTACAACCAAGTTCGCAGTCCCAGTAACGCTCAAAACAGCATTCAGTTTGCAACTGCAAACTGATAGTTTTACACATCCAACGCAACAACCTGTCTAAATTTGACAGAATACTTTGATCGGCTTGTTGAAAATCAAGGTGTACTGTATGATAACCGAGTTGCTTAGCTTGATGCAGAATCCGTAATAATAGAGAACTTTTACCCATTTTGTGGGGGGCTTTAATCCAGATTAAACTTCCAGGCTGGCGCAGTTCTGCATAAGCTTGAGTTTGGATAGCTAAACGCTCAATATAGAATTTAGAGTCCAAAGGAAGTGGACTACCTGGATACTGAGGTACATCAATTTTGGATCTTACTTGTCGCACGTCTCTGCAGCGATCGCGATCAATCGAATTAGACAAAAATACTCCTGTGCCATCCAAAATCTGTTGGTGCTTGATGGCAACAGGTGTAGCCTGATGGTGATGAAAAAGGCTAAAGTCTAAAGGCTCTAGTGTTAAATTCAGGGCTTGAAAAACTAAACGAAGCGATTCTTGATCTACACCAATTTGCGCTTGCAAGATTTTGCGCACGGTAGCAGCATTTAATCCTTGAGGTTCGATGAGTTGCGTTTTTTCGGCAATTCGGCGCGGCGTTATCTTTTCGCCATCTTCAGTAGTAAGCTGCTCAATTTGAGCGTATAGCTTCTGTAGTCCTGTATGTGTGAGGACTGTCCCTCGATATCGTTTAGGTTTGTGCAATTTTTGCTTCCAGATAAAGATAAAATTTCGAGTCAGAAGATAAGGCTAGTGAAATGCTCGTGGTTAGTTATAATTTATTTTTCAGCTTTATTATTAGGATTTCCAGTTAAATTAAGTAAATTGACTTAGGCAAAGTTACTACTAAAGATTATTAAACTAGAAAAAAATAAAAACTTTATAAGAAAAAAATCTGAAAAGGGTAAGTGAAATGACTAGATGACAGCACATACTCTCCTCTAGTGACTCAGTAGCAGTTATGACAGAATCAAAAAATAAAGATCAACAGCATCCGCTCTATAACCAAGACCGTGCCCTGATTAGTTCTTTACTGACTGCGGCGCCAAGTGATTTGAATTTAGCGGAACTTTCACGAATGCGCATTCGTTATAACGGTTTTCCTGGGGCGCGAGATCTCCAAGCTGATTTGGATCAAGTTATGCAAAGATGGAATCTAACCGAAGTAGAACTTTTTGAAAAGACTCGTCAGCTTCATGCCACTCAGTCAGTGTACGTTAGTCGTGGCAATAAAAGCGAGACAGAAGACTGGAGTTAAGTAGGTGGGCATCATTAGACTACTCTATTGACAAGTCAAGCGAACTTTCGAGCGAATCAAAATTCTGTGGATTAGGTAAAGCTTGTGTACCTGCTGTTGTTGCAGCATCAGGCGATCGATCTAATAAATCCTCAAGCCTTTGTAAAGCTGTCACAGTTGAACGATCAACCCGAACAGTTTCATTTTTTGTCGGATCGGGATTTTTGAGGTTTGCGTTTTTCACAGTGTTGGATACAGAGTCTAAAGTTTGGGCGACTTCGATTTGCTGTTGTAGTTGATCGCTAGAAGACACCAAACCACTCAACCCGTTAATAAGCCGCCGCACATTCTCACGAAATGCTGGATCTCCTGTTAGTTCATCTAAATCAGAAGTAATTTTCTGTGCATTCTGAAACGTTACTCTAGCAGAATCTAAAGTTTGTTGGAGTACGAGAACATTGGTAGGAGTATTCAGAGCATCAGAGATATCACGTAAATTTGCGGATGCTTGTGCTGCATTCGCTGATAATGTTTCCAAATTTTGAATGAGTTCTCCTTGCGTGAAGCGATCAACGGTAGGTGAAAGCGCACCAACAGTAAGACGTAGTTGTTCGCTACTTTGGTCAATATTTTCTAAAACTCTCACCAGTGTTGTGCGGTTAGTTGTAACTAAATCATCAAGATTAGTAACGAGGCGATTTACTTGAGTTGTCGTTAAGCGAATTTGGTCGGCAGTTGCACCAAACTGTGCAGCAGTTCTTGTTGTGGAAGCTGTGATTTCATCTGCTGCTCGTTGTACCGAGTTGGCTGTGGCTGATAAACTGCCAATTTGTTGTTGTGTTGCGCGTGTCAAGCTAGAAAGTTCGCGTGTCAGTTGTGCAACTCCTGCTGCTGCTTCTGAAGCATTTTTGGTTGCTTCGTTAACAGTATTAACGAAATTAGGATCGCTGTAAGCCGTTGTAAAGCGGGTAGTAGCAGAGATCAGTTGATCGAGACTAATACCAATTTCACCTTGTAAACGAGCACCATGACAAACAATTAACGTGCGATCGCAATTGGGATCGAGGGGTAACGCACTAACTGCGCCGGTTGGCAGTGTTTTTTGTGGTGTAATATCAACGCTGACTTCACTAATCAAACCTGATTGATTAGCAGCAATTTGGACATCACGTGGAATAATCAAGTTAGCTGGAGTAATTTCTACACTGACTTCGACACCATTAGGACCAGGACGAATCGCAGAAATGTTACCAACGCTGACGCCACGATAGCGCACAACTGCGCCTTCTTGCATCCCACCAACATTTGCAAACTCAATTATTGCACTGTAGCTGCGTCTACCGAGGGTAACTCCTCGTAGCCACAAAACCAATCCAATAAATAAACCTACTCCTAGGAGTAATAACAACCCTACAGAACCTTCTCGAACTGAACGCGATCGCTGCATCTTTTTATCCCCCTGCCCTTACTGTAAACTGCGTTACACAATTTTGAATTCTAGGTTTTAAATTTGAAACACTGTCTGAGATCGAGTCCGGTTCATGAGTTTCTAATTTCCGAATTTATGTACAAAGCCTTAGAATTCCTCTACTCCTGAGTATGAGTGGCTCTCTGCAAAGCAGGAAAGCTTTTGATAGAGAAAAAGCTGTGTTTGACAAGGATTATAGGTCATTAATATATGGCAGGGATGAATCTAATGCCAATTTTCTCAAATGAGGCAACAGAGGTTATCAGAAGTAAAGTGTGTTCACGCGCAAGAGATTCAATAGAGTGAAGACGACTTCTTTTGAGCAGCTTGCATGAATCAGTCACGCAGCGGCAGTTTAAATCTGTGGGAATGTGAGAGAAGTTAAAGGGCGATCGCATCTAGTTGGTCAAGCGGTCAGGCGCAAGGAATTTAAGAGTGTTTCCAGTTTTGCTCGGTTGCCTCATCTGCTGGAAATAAACACTCAATTCGTAGTTCCTGAAGGGTGATGTCGTAGGGAGTACCCAACGTTGCGATCGTCGAGAAAAATTGCCAACTGAGATCGTTTTGTTTGAGGTGAATGGTGAGGAGCAAAGTATTCTGTGCGGCTCGGTTTGAGGTGTGCCAAATCTCAGAGACACCAGGATAACTCATCAGTTCGTCGAACAGCAAAGTGGACTGTTCGCTCTCGCCGACTGAGTTTGCCTCTCGATGCATCCGCCCAAGTAAATGTCCTGCAAATTCTTGCCAGTTGGCGATAAATGGACGTAGCCCCTGTGAATGAAATACCACCCGCATCAAATTGATTTTTCCGTCAATGCAGAAAAGGGTTTGTAATCTGCTTGGGTTAATAAAAGTAGTGAGGAGTCGATTGGCTCCATTGTTGGTCAGTAGTAAATTCCAGTAGCGATCAACCACGATCGCAGGTAATGGTTCTTGCTGTACCAGCAAGAAATCGAGTGCTTTGCGAATTGAGGTCATTTCGGGAGCGGATAGATCAGTTTCTGTGTGAATGGGAGCAAATCCCGCCACCGTCAACATTAGATTTTGCTGCCTTAAGGGAATTTCTAAAACAGTCGCTAATTCTAGAACCATCTCCCGACTGGGTTTAGCTCGACCCGATTCAAGAAAACTGATATGCCTCTGCGATACTTCACTTTCTAAAGCTAAATCGAGCTGACTGAACCCTCGTTGAGCGCGCCATTGTTTGAGAAGTGTTCCAAACGAGTGAGCTTCGCTGGAATTAGAAACCATTGAACGTCGTTGCATAGTAGGAATAGCTTGAGACAATGGATTTGATTACCTTAGAAGTAATTGTTTTTATTATCTCCCTTTGACACGATCGTGACATACGTACTCACAGGGAAGAAACATGATTCAGTCAATTGATCGATCGGCAAAAACAGTTTTACCTAGTTTATTTAACCTGCGATGCGATGATGGCACTCGTTTATTCTACAAAGACTGGGGTACAGGTAAGCCCGTTATCTTTATTCATGGTTGGGCACTTAATGCCGATATTTGGGAGTATCAGATGACCGAATTGGTCAACCGAAATCTGCGCTGCATCGCTTACGACAGGCGTGGTTGTGGACGCTCTAGCCAGCCTGGAGGAGGCTACGATTTTGATAGACTTGCTGACGATCTGGCAGCACTAATCGAACAGCTTGACTTACACAAGGTGACATTAATTGCTCACTCGATGGGAGGTGGCGAAATCGCTCGCTATCTGTCGCGTCACGGTGACGATCGCATTGATCGCGTTGTGTTCGTTGCTGCGACCACTCCTTTCCTCTTGAAGACGGCAGATAATCCAGATGGAATAGACAAGAGCTTTTACGATAACATGATTGCCGAGGTGAACAAAGATCGTCCGCACTATCTTGCTACCGTTGCACCCACATTTTTCGGTGTAGACCTGCCGAATTCTGTTTCGTCTGAAATGATGCAATGGGCAGTAGGACTGGCACTTCAAGCTTCCCCAAAAGCTTCAATTGACATGATTCGTGCGCTTTCGGAAACCGATTTTCGAGCTGATCTGCGTAACGTCACCGTACCGACGTTGATTATTCATGGCGATCGCGATAAGTACGTACCCATCGAAGTTTCTGGATATAAGACCGCGCAGTTAATACCGAATAGTCAACTCAAATTTTATGAAGGTGCAGCACACGGTTTGTTCATTACCCATAAGGATCGTTTCAATCTCGATTTACTGACATTTATTCAAGGCTAGTTGGTTCGTGTCAATTCTACAAAATTGTCATACCAATTCACAAAAAAACATGATGTTGCAGTCAAATAATGTTCCTGAAACAAACTCATTCAAACTGATGAAGCCCTTGTATTTACTACTCACGATGACTGGATGGTTGAGAGTTTCTCTGTTGTGGATGTTCGTCTACATTGGATTGACCTATTGAAATGAACTGTCACCATATTGATCTGATATATCAGCTATTCTCAGAAGCGGACAAGGTTGGTCTGCCTTTATGGCTGCAAGGTGGTTGGGCTATAGATGCAAAATTAAATCTTATAACGCGCGAGCATGATGATATTGATATTGCCTATCTCACATCTTGCACCTATCAGGAAAACCACTAATACATGAATAAGTAGTGTAAGAAAGTGACAGCAGAAGCGGAAATTCGCTTTTGTGGCAGAGAGTAATTCAGAAAACTTGATTTGTAGAGAAATT